>JAZSEF010000057.1:0-88364 GCA_045531555.1 Roseburia sp.
CCACCCTTCTGATAAGGACATAGAAGGTCTACTACCTTGATACCTGTTTCAAGTAATTCAGTTTCTGTTGCCTGTTCCTTGAACTCAGGAGCAGGTCTATGAATCGGTTCGAAGCCTACGCCTTCTGGAACCGGCTTATTATCAATTGGCTCGCCTAATACATTAAACATACGTCCTAATGTATTTTCACCTACAGGTACACTGATTGCAGCACCTGTAGCAATTGCATCCATTCCACGAACGAGTCCGTCTGTTGGTCCCATGGCGATACATTTAACTGTATCATCACCCAGATGCTGAGCAACTTCAACAACTAATTCACCGCCATTTTTGAGCGGAATCTTAATTGCTTCGTTAATCTCTGGCAAATTGCCTTCTGTAAACTTAATATCCAGAACGGCACTAATAATCTGGGTTATTTTACCGATATTGTTTGCCATTGCTTTATTTCTCCTTGTTAATTTCTAAATATTTTATACTCATAGAAAACAGATACATCCTGCTTATGATGAGATGGCAGATGCGCCGGCAATAATCTCGGTTAATTCCTGAGTAATTGCGCCCTGACGCGCTCTGTTGTACTTCAGCGTCAAATCACTGATGATTTCTTCTGCGTTACTTGTTGCAGAATCCATCGCCTGCATTCTGGCACCATTTTCACTGGCTACCGCTTCTACCAATGCTCCATAGAATAAACTTGTGATATATTTCGGAATAATCATATCAAGTGCTTCTTCTTCGCTTGGCTCATAAATCATCTGGGCTGTTGCACCTTCTGACTGTGTATTTTCTGCGGCATCAATTTCTACCGGGAGCAGTTTGATTAAGGTTGGTTCATGCACAACGGTATTTTTAAAGTGTGTATATGCAAGGTAGATTTCACCAATCTCACCATTCGTATAATCCTTTAAAACCTCTCGACAAAGAGCTGCTGCATCTGTGTAGGATGGGGATTCAATCAACTCACTATCTGTGTATTTCACATTAAATCCTTTTCTCGTAAATGCATCCAAGCCTTTGTTACCGATTGCATAAATCTCTACATCTTCCTTTGGAAGGTCACTATTCATTACAAGCTTCACAATATTGGAGTTGTAACCGCCTGCAAGACCTCTGTTAGATGTAATGGCAACTACTGCTTTTTTGGTAGATTCTCCGGAAACCAGGTATGGATGATTCACATTTCCGGATTTTGCCAACATAGAGCTAACCGTCTGATACATATGATTGGTATACGGAGTGGTCTGCTCTGCTCTGGTTTTTGCCTTCTGCAATTTAACAGTCGAAACAAGCTTCATGGCTTTTGTGATTTGCTGCGTACTCTGTATGCTGCTTTTTCTTCTCTTTATGTCTCTCATTGAAGCCATAAGGAAAAACCTCCTTTATTTGCCATGATTAACTTATTTCAAATATTCTTTCTTACATTCATTGATTGCTGCGATTAATTTCTGTTCAACTTCTTCATTCATAACTTTTTCTGTACGGATAGCTTCCAGAATTTCAGGATATTTTGTATCGATGTACTCGAATAAAGCTTTTTCAAATGGAAGAATATCATCTACAG
Organism: Roseburia sp.; assembly: GCA_045531555.1. Lineage (GTDB taxonomy): Bacteria > Bacillota > Clostridia > Lachnospirales > Lachnospiraceae > Roseburia. Next base: position 1,565 of record JAZSEF010000057.1, read on the forward strand.
GTAAATCCATGAGATATTTTCTTGTCGCTGCATAAATGATAATAATCTGTTTTTCAACAGGCATTGGCTGATACTGTGGCTGAACAAGAATCTTCTTAATTCTTTCACCCTGTGCTAACTTCTCGGCTGTATCTGCATCTAATTCAGAACCAAACTGAGCGAAAGCTGCCAATTCACGATACTGTGCTAACTCTGTACGGATAGGAGCCGCGATTTTCTTCATCGCTTTAATCTGTGCAGAACCACCTACTCGCGATACGGAAAGACCTGCGTTAATAGCCGGTCTGAAACCTGCGTTGAACATTTCTGTTTCAAGATAAATCTGACCATCTGTAATAGAAATTACGTTGGTAGGAATATACGCAGAAACGTCACCAGCCTGTGTCTCGATGATAGGTAAAGCAGTTAAAGAACCGCCGCCCAATTTATCAGAAAGACGAGCTGCACGCTCTAATAATCTTGAGTGTAAGTAGAATACGTCACCCGGATAAGCTTCACGTCCTGGTGGTCTCTTTAATAACAAGGAAAGGGTACGGTATGCTGCTGCATGCTTACTTAAATCATCGTAGATAACCAATACGTCCTGTCCGTTTTCCATCCATTCCTCACCGATTGCACATCCTGAGTATGGAGCAATATACTGTAATGGAGCAAGCTCACTAGCTGTAGCTGCAACTACAGTTGTGTAAGACATAGCACCAAACTCTTCTAATGTTTTAACGATAGAAGCTACGGTAGATGCTTTCTGACCGATTGCAACGTAAATACATTTTACGTTCTCATGCTTCTGGTTAATGATTGTATCGATGGCAATAGCAGTTTTACCTGTCTGTCTGTCACCGATGATTAATTCACGCTGTCCACGTCCAATTGGAATCATGGAGTCAATCGCCTTGATACCTGTCTGTAATGGTGTGTCTACTGATTTTCTGGAAATAACACCACTTGCTACACGTTCAATCTGACGATATTTATCTGTTTCGATAGGTCCTTTGCCATCGATTGGCTGACCTAACGCATTAACAACACGGCCTAACAATGCGTCGCCTACCGGAACTTCTACTACACGTCCTGTAGTTTTAACGGTATCACCTTCGTTGATATTCTTCTGAGAGCCTAATAATACGGCACCTACGTTATCTTCTTCTAAGTTTAATACCATTCCGTATACGTCGCCAGGGAATTCTAATAATTCACCCTGCATTGCGTTTTCCAAACCGTGAATACGAGCGATACCATCTGCTACCTGAATAACAGTACCAACGTCAGCTACTTCTAACTGCGCTGCATATCGTTTAATCTGCTCTTTGATTACTGAACTTATTTCTTCTGGTTTTAAATTCATGGAGCGCATTCACCTGCTTTCAACTGTATTTTTGATAATTCACGAGTTAAATCGAAAAGTTTATTCTTAATACTTCCGTCTACTACTCGATCGCCGATACGAATTACCATGCCGCCAATTAAACTGGCGTCGACATTATAATGCATTTCAAATTCTACATATTTTGTAGTGTCTAATAACCGCTTCTCTACTGCTGCTTTCTGGGCATTGGTTAATTCCAACGCAGAAGTTACATATGCAGTTCCGATATTCTTGTATTCTTTAGTCTGTTCAATGAAATAATCCAAAACACTCATTACTTCAGCAAAATGACCTTTGTCTACAATCATACGAAGCAGTCCAACAAGTTCTTCCGAAACCTTTCCGGAAAAAATTTCTGTTACGACTTTAACTTTTTCTTCTTTTACGATTTTCGGATGACTCATTAGTTTGAAGAGTTCGTCATTTGCTTCTAATGCAGCTTTTGCCGCTTTTACCTCTTCTAAAAACGCATCCAACTGGTTTTTTTCTAAGGCTACTTCAAACAATGCATCACCGTATGTTTTTGATACTAGCTTTGCCATGTTGATTCACCCATTTCTTTCAATGTTTCTTCTACCAGCTTATCCTGAATAGTAGTGTCGATGTTGGCTGCAACCACTTTTGCCGCCATCATAGATGCAATCGCTACCATTTCCTGTTTTACTTCATCCATTGCGCGCTTCTTAGAAAGCTCTGCTTCCTCATTCGCTCTGCGCATAATGCTCGCAGCTTCCTGTTTTGCATCGTCGATAATTTTCGCTTCATTTTTGAGCGCTTTTCTACGTGCTTCACTTAAAATCTGCTCAGCTTCTTTGTCTATGTCTTTAAGCTTTGCTTCATACTCTGCTTTTAACTTCGCAGCCTCTTCCTTGTCTGCAATTGCAGTATCGATATCAGAAGCTATTTTTGCCTGTCTGTCTTCTAACATTTTACGAACAGGATTAAATAACAAATAAGACATCGCTAAGAAAAGGAAGAAGATTGACACAATCATAAGCAATGTATTAAACAAAAGCTGCGCGTCAAGACCAAAAAGAAATTCCATATTGTTTCCCTGGCCTCCCTTCTCAAATTTTATGGTGAAAGCATTGCTAAGCAATCAACTTTCACTTACATCTGCTAATTGATAGTGTCGGCTTAGCCTAATGGCTGAACGAAGAGTAAAAGTAAAGCAATTACTAAACCGTAAAGACCTGTTGTTTCGGCAACGGCCTGTCCTAATAACATTGTTGACATGATGTCACCTTTTGCGCCTGGGTTACGTCCTACTGCTGCTGCACCGTGTCCTGCTGCGATACCCTGACCAATACCAGGTCCGATACCTGCGATAACTGCTAAACCTGCACCGATTGCTGAGCATGCCATAATTAAATCATGTCCTGTGATATTCATAATATAAGTCCTCCTAAAAATAAATATTTAGAAGAATGCTTTGCATTCTCCGGGACGAAACGCTTTGCGATTCGTTCTTTATTCCATTTCGTAATTCTGGCTGATATATGTCATAGTCAGCATACAGAATACATAAGTCTGAATTGCTCCAGAGAACAAATCCAGATAAGCATGAAGTGCTGCCGGCCAAACAAGTGCCAGCTTTCCAATCAAGCCGTAAACAAGTGCCATAATAACCGTTCCTGATAATACGTTGGCAAACAAACGTAATGACAGGGAAATCGGCACCGCAATCTCACTGATTAAGTTAATTGGGAGCCAGATTGGCAACCATGGTGGTAACGGCGAACACATATCCGTCCAAATCTGCTTCAGCGGTAAATTTCTAAACTGAGCAACATGGATTAATGTGAATGTGATAAGACCCATTGATAATGTCGTACCATAATCGGCTGTTGGCGGTCTTAATCCAAACAAACCGGAGATGTTGCTTATGAAAATAAACATGAAAATGGTCAAAATATAGTTCCGATAGATCGGAGCAGCGATTTTACCCATCGTACCAAAAACTATTCCATCAAGCTTCTCTACTAACAGTTCCAAAAGGTTCTGCAGCATATCCGGTACTTCTGTTGCATGTCTCATTTTGATATTGGCAACAACGCCAAGTGCTAACATTAAAAGCATTACAATCAAGATGCAGACATGTGATGTTGTAATCCAGACTTCATTACCGAAAAAATTAACCGGAAATAATCCATGTATCATAAAATCGATATCTGAGCCGGATGACATCAAAATTGCGTTACTCACAATTTCACCTCCTTATAAATTTTACTCGCAACGTTTCAGACTATCACTATTCTGACTCGTCACTATTCCTCTTCTAAAGAATTATCACCTCTTCCTTGGATTTTTAAAATAACTTTATGTGTAAATGGCTGCAGGTACGCTGATACCTTTAAGCCTAACACCCCTATAAATGCAGTCACCAGATTGCCAAGATTAAACTTCATCATGACAAAAAATACGACTACCACTACCAGATAACGCAGCACCGACTTAATAATAAGCCTGTTACGAGCTCCGTCTGCACCGTAAATCTCTACCGCGTCACGAATAACTTGCGCGATATTAATCGCCAGTCCTATTGCTACCACAATTCCTATTAAAAGTCCGGTAGAATACCTCAACTTGTCCTCTACAAACCAGACGCCCACTAGCTCTACCGCAATTCCATATATTACAATCCCAAGAACCAGTCCCGGCAATGCATCATTAAGTCTTCTTAACATCTGATACTTCCTAAAAACTTCCTCTATACCATTTTACTGAAATCATCGCTTTTTCTACCTCTGTCATTCTTCATAAATGGTTTTGCCATTTTAAAAATACTAGTAAAGCCAGCAAAAGCACCTACAAAAAAGAGCACGATAATCACCCATGGCATATCATATTTATCATCCAGCCAAATCCCCAATGCTGTACACATGGCGATTGGCACCAACATATTTAGTGTAAACTGTAAAATCAAAGTAAATGCTCGAAATACTTTTTTTTGTTCTTTCATTACTTACCACCTAAACCTCATTTAAATTGCATAAAATTTAAAAGAGTGATACTTTTTTACTAAGTATCACTCTCTATTATACCATTTTTCGTCGATTTGTCTACGAAATATTCATTATTTAATAATTAGACAAAATAGGAAAACTGTCTAATCGTTTCAGTTTTATAATTATTCTGAAAATTCTAGTTTTTTATAACATTCTTCCACCGGCTTAATCAGAGGGTAAAATTCACTTCACGTCCGGTTCTCTCATAATGCACCAGTTCTACACCTGCTGCATTTAACATACGTCTGGATGCAATCATGAACTTCTCCTTAGCATATTTGTCACTGTCATATACCACGTGCTTGATACCGGACTGGATAATTGCCTTCGCACACTCATTACAAGGGAATAACGTTACATAAATGGTCGCGCCTTCCAAACTTCCACCGCGATAATTCAAAATCGCATTCAGTTCGCTATGTGTCGTATAAAAATACTTATTCTCTAACGGGTCGCCCTCTCTGCACCATGGAAACTCATCATCTGAACAGCCAATTGGAAGACCATTATAACCAATTGATAAAATTTTATGGTCAGGGCTTACAATACAGGCTCCTACCTGTGTATTAGGGTCCTTAGAACGCATACCTGCCAACATGGCTACTCCCATAAAATATTCGTCCCAACTGATATAATCTGTTCTCTTATCGCTCATGATAACCTCCCATTTCTGCCATAGTTCACCCTCTTTCGAACCTTAACAGTATTTATTTTGTGCCAAAAATTCTATCTCCTGCATCGCCAAGACCTGGAACAATATAACCTTTTTCATTTAAATGATCATCCAATGCGCCAATGATGATATCTACATCCGGATGTGCTTCCTGCATTTTTTTCACACCTTCCGGTGCAGCAATTACACACATAAAATGAATATTCTTAACACCCTTATTTTTCAAAAGCTGAATTGCAGCAATAGCAGAACCACCTGTTGCAAGCATCGGGTCTACTACGAATACCTCACGATTTGCGCAGTCCTGTGGCAATTTACAGAAATATTCTACCGGCTCTAATGTTTCTTCATCACGATATAAGCCGATATGTCCAACCTTTGCAGCCGGAATCATAGAAAGCACACCATCTACCATACCAAGACCTGCTCGCAAAATAGGTACTACTGCTAATTTTTTACCTTTTAATTCTTTTACTGTTGCTTTGCAAATAGGTGTCTCAATTTCTACATCTGCCAATGCAAGATTTCTGGTTGCTTCATAACACTCTAACATTGCAATCTCTCCGATTAACGTACGGAAATCCTTCGAACCTGTATCCGTTCTTCTGATAATACCAATCTTGTGCTGAATTAATGGGTGATCCATAACTACTACTTTTGACATATTTTACCTCCTAGTCTTCATTCAATAAATTCACTAATTTTTGTATACTTTTCCGCATAGTTTCATAACACAAACCATAGGCCTGTAATGTGCCGCCATACGGGTCTAAAATTTCCAATTCATCACCTACAAGTTCCGTGAGAACATGTATATTCTCCGGAATTACATTTTCATATTTCTCTAAAATCTTTTCTCTCTGTATGTACTCCATGGTAAGAATCAACGTGTCCGTAGTAAAATCCTCTTCCGTCAGCTGAACTGACATAAAATCATTCGTAGCTACTCCGTTGCTGATAAGTACCGCTTCTACTTTTTGATTCATCGGTTCCGGAAACAACACTACCATTCCTCTTGATTCAATATCCACCGGATGCTTTAATTCAAAATCCTTTAAAATCCCTACTGCCATCGGCGACCTTGCGGTGCCGCTTTCACATACAAATAATATTCGATTATATTGGTCCATTTCCCTCACTCATCACTCTGTGATGCTCCTATACATATAACACCTGATATCCTGCCGCTTTTAACAAACGATTCATAATCGCCTGTCCAATTCGTGGCGTTGCAAAACTCTCAGAATAGATACAATCCACTTCCTGTTCGTCAAAATCTCTCAAAATTTTGTACAAATGCTGGGCAATCGCATCCTCGTCATCTCTGGCACCGATGCTAAATACCACATCAGCTACATAGCGCTCCATTGTCTCATCTGTCGCAATCACACCTACACGGCATTCCTTTTCCTGCGCAGCTTTCACCAAAGAATTAATCTCTGCAACAACTTTGTCGGTATCTCCCTCCACTAGCACTAAATCTGCCTTCGGTGCATAATGTTTATATCGCATCCCCGGTGCCTTTGGCTTCTGACCTGCTTTTGATGGATCCGTTGTATCAGTTGCTAAAATTCCCGGGTCGATCTGTACTTCTTTTCCGAGTACTTCTTCTAACATCTCTTTTGTAATGTAACCCGGCCGCAAAATCATAGGCACATCTTCTGTCAAATCAATAATCGTAGATTCAATACCGATTCCCACAGCACCACCATCTAAAATCATCGGTATGCGGCCATCCATATCTTCAGCCACATGGCGTGCCTCTGTCGGACTTGGCTTACCGGAAGTATTCGCACTCGGTGCCGCGATTAAACATCCGCTTTCTGAGATTAAGGACAACGCTACCGGATGATTCGGCATACGAACCGCTACCGTGTCCATACCTCCGGTTGTCGTATATGGTACACTTTCATTTTTCCAAACCACCATAGTAAGTGGCCCTGGCCAAAAAGCTTCTGCCAGCTTCTTTGCTTCTTCTGGAACGTCTCTTGCAATCCGTTCTAACTCTTCAAATCTGCAAACATGAACAATCAGAGGGTTATCCGAAGGTCTTCCCTTTGCCTCATATATTTTTGCAGATGCTTCCGGTCTTAATGCATCCGCACCCAGACCATATACTGTCTCTGTCGGAAACGCCACCAATTCTCCTTGACGAATTAGTTCTGCCGCCTCACTCATTTTTCCTATATCTATCTCTTCAGAATCAATCCGAATTAACTTTGTCTGCATAATTACTCCTATATTTTAAATTACTACAACTATAATTATCGCACAATTCCAAAATTTAGGCAACATACTTGCCATGTTTTACAAAAAAACGTATAATATATAGAATAGTGGTAAACTTATAAAAAAAGGTAAAGGTTATTTATTATGAAAATTATAAAATCTGAATTTGGCGTAACCAGTACAGGTGAAATCGTCAGTTTATTCCACATGGAGAATAACTCAGGTGCTTATATCGAAGTTCTTGATTTCGGTGCACGTATTCATAAGCTTGTCGTTCCAAATAAGAACGGTGAATTGACAGACGTATGTCTAAGCGTTGCGACCATGGAAGACTATGAAGTAGAACGTGCATATTATGGTTCTGTCTGCGGTCGTGTAGCCAATCGCATTTGCAATGGCAGGTTTACTTTAAATGGCGAAAACTACCAATTAGCAATTAATAATGGTCCGAACCATTTACATGGAGGCGCAGTTGGTTACAGCCATAAAATATGGAAATCTGCAATAAAAGACGATAAATTGATTCTTACTATGGAATCACCTGATGGAGAAGAAAATTACCCTGGTAATCTGACATTAAACGTTACTTACTCCTGGTCAGAAGATAATGAAATCGGTATTTTATACGAAGCGTCCTGTGATAAGGATACTCTTTTGAATGTAACGAATCACACCTATTTTAATTTAAATGGTGAAGGCAATACGAATATCTTAAATCATGAAATGTTCATTGATGCAGATGCAATTACCCCTGTGAACCATAATTTGATTCCAACAGGTGAACTTCTTCCGGTAGAAGGAACTCCTTTCGATTTCAGAACACTGCATACCATTGGTAAATTCATGGATTCTGATTATCCTCAGTTTGCAGACTGTGGTACTTACGACCATAACTTTGTAATTAATGGTACCGGATTAAGAGAAGCAGCCGTATTACAGTCTAAAGACAGCGGTATCCGCGTTACATGTTTTACAGACCAGCCTGGCATCCAGATTTATGTAGCAGCAAAAGAATCTGATTATATAGGAAAATATGGCGAACACTATCCTGTTCATGCAAGTGTATGTTTAGAGACACAACACTTCCCGGATTCTATTAATCACGATAATTTTCCAAGTGTCGTATTAAAAGCCGGCGAACCATTCAGAAGTAAGACGTTATATCATTTTTCTAATATCTAAATTTTTTCTGACAGACTGTGGATTATTTAGCATAATTTTACAATCTGTCAGATTTTTTATGCATTTTTTTCTCGATGTATTATCTTTTATACATTTTTTTATTTAATTTTACTTGTCATACTCCTTTTTTTGTATTAAAATGATTAAAAGCTATCGTTGTATAGCGAAATGATTTCTAATTTTATTTTACAAGGAGGAACTTAATTATGGCATACGTAATTTCTGATGCTTGTGTAAGCTGTGGTACATGTGAAGGTGAATGTCCAGTAGGCGCTATCAGCCAGGGTGATGGTCAGTACGTTATCGATGCTGACGCTTGTGTAAGCTGCGGTACATGTGAAGGTGTTTGCCCAACAGGAGCAATCTCTGCTGAATAATTTTCACAAAAGTAAAATAAGAGCAAAACGGGAATCCGAAATGGATTCCCGTTTTTTGCATTCTTACTATATTTCACTTTTTTCGGGAGCCTCCAGCAAATCCTAAACGTTTTGGTTTTTTTAAATTACCACGAATCGCCTCATCCAGCTTCCGAAAACGTTCTTCTTCTGCTTCTTCGCGTTCTCTCATCAGATAATTCATTTCCTTTATTACCTGCTCACCGACTTCCTCGCTAATATGACGGCTTAATGCCTCGTTATTTGCCGCAATCGCCTTTCCCACAATTTCTGTCATAAGCTCCGTAAATTGTGCCATTCGATCTGTATTATCTAAAATACTTTTATCTTCTTCCTTCGACGACATCATAATCGGTCCTCGGTAAAGTACCTGTGGATGTTCCAGATTTTCTTCCGTCAAAAGCAAATCCTGACTTCCGTTATGTATAATCATACGAATGGCCTTTAACTGATAGCCCTTCTCTTTTAACTCCTTGATTTTCATGAAATCGTCAATATTTTCTTTCGTATAGTATCGATGCCCCATTTCATTGCGTGGAATGTTGAGCTCGAGTTCCTCTTCCCAGTAACGTAATACATGAGACTCCACATTTACCAGCGTAGCTGCATCGGATATCATGTAACGTACTTTTTCCATTGCTTGTCCTCCTGTTAAATTGTCTTTTTGCAACTGTTTTACCTCTGCAGTCGCCCCTGTACTTTCAAACACATTATAACTTTCCTGCACCTTAGATACAATAAAAATCGGTCGACTCCTTTTGACAGGAATCGACCGTTTGTTTTACTTTCACTATGAATCTGTTCTCTGACGTTCCAAATTGCCGAACTTGGTGTACTGTGCCAACCAAGCCAGTTTTACCGTACCGATAGGACCGTTTCTCTGTTTTGCGATAATAATCTCAGAAACACCTTTTTCCTCGGAATCATGATTATAGTAATCATCACGATAAATAAACATTACTACGTCGGCATCCTGCTCGATGGCACCCGACTCACGAAGGTCGGAAAGCATCGGCCGGTGGTCTGGACGCTGCTCTACTGCTCGTGACAACTGCGACAACGCAATTACCGGAACAGAAAGTTCTCGTGCTAACCCTTTTAATGAACGTGAAATATCTGAAATCTCCTGCTGACGGGACTCAGAACCTTTTCCGGAACCGGACATCAACTGTAAGTAGTCGATGATAATTAATTTCAAATCGTGTTCTAACTTATATTTACGACATTTGCTTCGTAACTCTGAGATAGAAATACCCGGTGTATCATCGATAATCAATTTAGAATTACCAATTATTCCCGCACCTTCAATCAGCTTTTCCCAATCAGAATCAGAAAGATTACCCGTTCTAAGAGCCTGCGCATCTACATGAGACTCTAAAGAAAACATACGGTTTACCAACTGTTCCTTTGACATTTCCAATGAAAAAATAGCGGTACAAAAATCTTCACGAAACGCCACATGCTGTGCAATATTTAACACAAACGCTGTCTTACCCATGGACGGACGTGCTGCAATCAAAATCAAATCCGATGGCTGCAAACCTGCGGTACGATAATCCAAATCTGTAAATCCGGTAGGAATACCGGTTACATTACCATCATTCTTTGCGGCATTTTCGATTTTCTCCAAGGCATTCATTACAACCTGACGAATTGGCACATAATCACCACCGCCACCTCGAGACTGTATCAAATCAAATACCTTTTTCTCGGTAACATCCATTACACGGTCTACAGACTCCTGTGCATCGTAACATATATTTTCAAGTTCCTGATTTAATTTGATTAATTTCCTACGGACAGCATGATCCTTTACGATTTTAGCATAATATTTCACATTAGCAGATGTAGGAACGGCTGTAATCAAATCACGTACATAATCCAGACTTGCTATTTCCGGTGGAGCATTTTTCTCTTTTAATTTATTCTGTAGTGTAACTAAATCAACCGGAAGTCCTGTATTATAAAGTTCTATCATCGTATCAAATAATACTCCATACTGCTGATGATAGAAATCTTCACTAATAAGGATTTCATTGGCGGTCGTAATCGCATCCTTATCCATAATCATGGAACCAATCACAGACTGTTCTGCTTCGAGACTGTGTGGCATAATCCGCTTAATGAGCGCCTCTTCCATGAGAATCCTCCTTACATAATTACCCGCACCAAATTGGTGCGGGTGTAATATCCTTCGTTGCTACAACAATTGTAAAACTATGCTTCTACTACATGCACGGTAAATTTACCTGTAACCTTTGGATGAAGCTTAATCGGCACTTCTGTCATTCCAAAAGAACGAATCGGGTCTGCAAGCTGCATTTTCTTTTTGTCCAACTCTAAACCAAGCTGAGCCTTTGCTGCTGCCGCGATTTCTTTAGTAGATACAGAACCGAACGTTCTGCCACCTTCTCCACCTTTCATCTTCACAACAACTTTTTTATCTTCTAATTCTTTTGCTAACGCAAGAGCAGCTTCATAATTCTCCTGTGCCACCTTGTCCGCATGCTGATTCTGTAATTTCAAATCATTCATATTTTTTGCATTCGCTTCTACTGCTAATTTCTTAGGAAAAAGTGCATTTCTGGCATAACCGTCGTTTACATCAACAATTTGTCCCTTTTTTCCTAAAGCTTTTACATCTGCTAATAAAATTACCTTCATTATAAATCTATATCTCCTTCACTTATCATTCTGCTTAATGTATCCTGAATCATATTCTTAGCCTGCATTACTGTACAGTCCTTAAATTGACATCCGGCAACATTTAAGTGACCGCCGCCACCCATTTTTTCCATAATCACCTGAACATTGATTTCATCAATCGAGCGGGCACTAACATATATTTTGCCATTGTATTCTGTAATTACAAAAGATGCTTTTACACCTACGATATTCAACAATTCATTCGCTGCCTGAGCGCCTACAACAGTCGGACTTTCTAATCCTTCTGCCGGGCAAATAGAAATCGCAAAAATACCTTTGTACACTTCTGCATGACGAACAGCTTCTGCTCTTGCTTTGTATGCACTCATATCTTCACGGAGCATCTTACGTACACGTGTCATATCCGCTCCGGCTCTTCTTAAATATGCTGCTGCCTCAAATGTACGTACACCGGTCTTTGTATTAAAATTATTCGTATCAATTAAAATGCCGGCATAAATACAATCTGCTTCCGCTGACTCAAGCTGAATATTCTGACCAAAATACTGCAACACTTCCGCTATCATCTCGCATGCACTTGATGCATATGGTTCAATATAAGACAATACTGGATTCTCAATAACCTCGCTGCCCTGTCTATGGTGGTCAAATACACAAATCGTATTCGAACGCTTTAATAAATCCGGACACTCAGTATAACTTGGACGGTTCGTATCTACGACCATAACTAACGTATTCTTATTTGTAATCAATAATGCTTCTTCACTATTGATAAATAAATCCGCCGGATATCCTTTTTCCTGAGAAAAACACTCTACCAATGGACGCAAAGATGCTGTTACTTCATTCAATACAATCTGTGCCTTCTTGCCAAGTTCTCTCGCTGCACAATATACACCAATGGCTGCTCCTAAAGAGTCCACGTCACTAATATTATGACCCATAATCACAACATGCTCACGGCTTTCAATGATTTCTCGTAATGCATGTGCCTTTACACGAGCTTTTACTCGGGTATTCTTCTCTACCTGCTGTGTCTTACCACCATAGTAAGATACTTCTTCTCCTTCTTTTAATACAACCTGGTCACCGCCTCGTCCAAGCGCAAGGTCAATAGACATACGGGCATATTCGTAATTCTGATTATATCCCGTACCTTCCGCACCAAGACCGATACTTAGCGTAACCGCCATTTCGTTACCGACTTTTACAGTCTTAACATCTTCAATCAGACTGAATTTATCAGCCTTTAACTGTTCCAAATACTTATAACGGAAAACCACAAAATATTTATCTTTTTCAATTTTGCGGACAAGTGCATCAATTTCCGAAAAATATTTGTTTACTTTTCGGTCAATAAGCGCCACCAAAAGAGAACGTTTTACATCTTCGATACTATCTAATGCTTCCTCATAGTTATCAATATATACCAAACCAGCAACTAACTTCTGTTCTCTGTTTTCCTTAATGTAACGGTTAATCTCTGTTTCATCAAATAAATACACCGCTGTTAAATATTCTGAACTTTCAGAACCATCTAATATACCACTGCCCTCTGTCAATTCTTCAAAATAAAGACGGCGCATAGACACACGATAGTTCCTCTCCTCTAATGTCATATTCATAGAATCGACCGGCGTAGTCTTTTGAATAATCTCTTTTGTCAGACTCGGCAGAATAGCAGAAATCGATTTGTGATAATCTTTGTTAATTCCGGTTACTTTCATGAATTGCTCATTGCACCACATGATTTTTGCATTATAGTCTAGCAGTGCATAAGGTATCTCAAATTCACTCAAAAGCTTTTTCTGTACCGTGCCATATTGCGTAGCAAAATTAACCATCTCCTGTGCAAGCTTTGGCCTATATTTTCTATAGAACAATAAAAGCACTACTACGTAAAATATAATAAAAACCGAAAACATTGCTCCTACGCTCAAATCTTTTATATAAAGAGCACCATTGAACATGACTAATAATATCGTCAGCATCATTGGCATATAAATATATTTTCTAAGTTTTCCTTTGATTTTTATTGAAGACTTCATCCCGTACACCTCCAATATTTACTCGTACCCTCCCTTATTTTAAAAAAATATTTTCACAGTTTAGGGTACATATATTTGATTATACCATTTCCCCCTTACAAGGGAAAGTCCTATTTTTCAACACTATCCTTTCTTTCTAATTTTCGCAGTTCACTCGGACGGTCATTAAAACTATATTTCTCTAACATAATATTATCTACCACTATCGTAATATCCTCTTCTTCCGGCCAGCTTTCACGAATTAATTTTTCTATATCGATCTCCGGCGTCAGTTCGGCCTGAATACAGGAATACTCCCCTTTCGGAAGCGTTTGAACTTGGAAATTGTCTTCCTGACAGCTTAAAACCTCTATAAAAAGTCTCATAGAAAATTCTCCTTCTTTATTTAGCTCAAGTATCTGTCCTGCCGGAAGAACCGGATAAAAACCCTTATTTTGTGCAAGATTATATATTTCAGATATATCTGAAATGACTTTTTTTATATCTCTTACTCCACGATAAACATCCGTCACAATCACTTTTCGTTCCTCTAGGTTACGATAATATTTCCCCTGATTATTTATGAATTCCTTATTTGCTTCTATATTCTTTAATGAAGTTTCTATGTACTTTAAATTATTCTGCATCTCCTCAATACGCTGCTGTGCAACGATTCTACCCTGCTCTAATAATTTCTGTGTCTGAAGATTTCCCTCCTCGTCAATATAAGTTGCCATTTCCTTTAACGAAATACCTAACTGTATACACAAAATAATTTTGTTTAGCAATGTGAGCTGGTCCGCTGAATAATAACGATAATTTGTTTTTTCGTCAATGTATGCCGGTTTTAATATCCCAAGCTTCTCATAATACCGCAATGAATTTATATTTATCCCTCTTAGTTTTGCAAACTCACTAATCAAAAAATAATTTTTCATTTTTGTCCTCCTTTCCTATTGACTCTATTATTATAATAGGGTTTACTATAAAGTAAAAGAAAAACATACACGAAATTATGATTAGAAAGGAAACAAACATGAAAACAAAAGAAACAGCAAAAACACAGGACATGGGTTCCGGAAGTATTCCAAAGCTTTTAGCCCAGTTAGCAATTCCTGCAATTGTAGCTCAGGTTGTCAATCTGCTTTATAACATTGTAGACCGAATTTACATAGGTCACATCCCAGAAGTCGGCGCTGCTGCTCTTACTGGTGTTGGCTTATTTACACCTATCTTGATGCTTATCACTGCCTTTGCGATGATGGTAGGTACCGGTGGTGCTCCATTAACTGCCATTGCAATGGGAAAAGGTGAAACCAAACGTGCCGAAAAAATTATCGGTAACAGCTTTACCTTATTACTTATTTTAGCAGTAATTTTAACTGGATTTTTTTACTTCACCGCTCCGACTCTTCTCCGTTTGTTCGGTGCCAGTGACGCAACCCTTCCATATGCATTAGATTATGCACGCATTTACACTTTAGGAAGTGTTTTTGTATTAGCTGTTATGGGTATGAACTCCTTTGTTACTACACAGGGATTTGCAAAAATCAGTATGATGACAACTGTTATTGGTGCAATCATCAATATTGTTTTAGACCCGGTTTTCATTTTTGGATTAAATATGGGTGTAAAAGGTGCTGCCTTAGCGACTGTATTAAGTCAGGCGGTAGGCGCTATTTGGGTTCTTCGCTTTTTAGTAAGTGACAAACCAACGCTCCGCTTACGTAAAGAAAACATGAAATTAGAAGCTGACATTGTAAAATCCTGTCTTGGTCTTGGTATTGCAACCTTTGTTATGGTTGCCACCGAAAGTTTACTTTCCATCAGCTTTAACAGCAGCCTTTCCCGTTACGGCGGCGATCTTGCAGTTGGTGCTATGACTATCCTTACTAGTGTTACTCAGTTAGTTACCATGCCGATGCAGGGTATCTGTCAGGGTGCTCAGCCAATTATCAGTTTTAACTTCGGTGCCGGTAAAAATGACCGTGTAAAGAAAACCTTTTATTTGGAATTTTTTATCTGTGCAGGTTATGCAATTTTATTCTGGGCTGTCTGCATGTTCATGCCACAGATTTTTGCACAGATTTTCACAAACGATCCTGCACTTGTGGAATATACCGTTTGGGCAATGCGTATTTACTTAGCAGGTATTTTTGCAATGGGCTTCCAGAACAGCTGCCAGCAGAGCTTTATGGCACTCGGACAGGCAAAAATCAGCTTACTGCTCGCATGCTTACGTAAAATTATCTTATTGATACCATTGATTTTCATTTTACCAATTTTCTTCCAGGACAAGGTATTCGCCGTATTCCTCGCAGAACCGGTCAGTGATATCGTTGCAGCAACAATTACAACCATCGCATTCTTTAGTCAGTTTAATAAGATTTTGAATAAGAGTGAAAGAAAGTAAATATTATCGTAACTGTTCAGTACCTTCACAGTTACGATACAAAAATCCATTTAAAATTGCTTCGCAATGGGATTTTTGTACTCTCGCATCATGTTCTTACGGTCAAAACAGCAAGTGTTTTGACCTGTACTGAATAGTTACATATTTTCTTAAATAACAAATCAGGCGGTTACAAAATGTAAATTCATTTTGTAACCGCCTATATTATTTTACACATTATAAATTAATTCCCTGCACTCTCGTATACACTTAATCCCTTCTGAAATGTCGCATAAGCAATACACCAAAATACAATCGCTATCAGACATTCCACTCCAATAACTCCTACATTACTGCTGCCCGACCCAAAAAATCCACCTTTTCCGAGGAAATAACTTGCCGGCAGGTATGCCACAAACGCGAACGGAATTACCCAGGTAATCAGGAATCGAATTCCTTTTGCGTACATCTCTGTTGGATATTTTGCAAAGTCTGCCATTTCATAGGCCACCTGCAGAAATGGTCCGCTTCGTTTTATCCAAAATGCCAGTGATGCAAAGAACAACTTTATGGATGTATATATCAATGCTCCCGCAAAAATAGATACCGTAAAAAGTAAGATATTCAACGGTGTAATCTCTGCTACACCTTTCTGACAGGAATAAGCCACCAGAATTGTCCCTACCAAAAGTTCTCCCAAAGCGTCTGGCTGTAACTTCTCCGCCACTACTTGAAAAAACACATTCATCGGACGCAGCATATAGCGGTCAAAATCACCGTTGATGACCCATCTCCACGCAATCATCCAAATATTATCCGTAAACAAATGGTCAAGACCTCGCGGAATCTGTGCAAAACCATAAATAAATATCATCTGTTCCAGACTCCAGCCCTGTAAAGAAGGAATCTGTTCAAACACGAGATATAAGAACAAAATACCTGCAATCTGTGTGAAAAAGAATCCAAACAATCCCATCAGAAAATCCACCTTAGACTGCATAATTACTTTAAAAAACTGCGCTATAAATACTTTATATAAACGCATATATCGTTTTATTTTCGCCATGATTTCACCTCCATTAACCGCCAAGTACTTCTAAACGTCTGGTAACTCTCTGCCAAATAAAACTGCCGAACGCATACAACAAAATTACCCACACAGCCTGTCTCAACAACACAAACATTAACTCGGCATCTTCATATTTTCCAAGGTAAATCATTACTGGTGTATAAATCATAGATGAGAATGGTAAAAAATCAAATACCCGCTGTACTGCTGTCGGAAAGAAACTAAGCGGTATCAACTGCCCTGTCAAAAACCGCAACAATGCGTCCTTTACCATCAAAAGTCCAAATACATAATTTGTAAAAAACGCAATCATTCCCACACAAAAATCAAATAATACAAAAATAAAAAAGCTCATAATGGAACTGATTATGTAAAGAACAATATTTTTTATACTCGTTACTTGTCCGCCAAGCACGAACACTTTATACATTTCCAAACCAATCCAGATAAAGACTGCCGGAGATAAAAACCGATATACCATCGTTCCCATCGCTCTTGTAATCAGACTCATCCGGTAATCAATCGGCTTTATCAGATTCATGGCAACTGTACCTTTTACCACGTCATCACTTACCCAGTCGGCAATCGAAATCATTACTATCGAACTGGTTACATATGTCATAAAAATATACATAACCATTTCTTCCTTCGTAAGACCTCCGAGCATTGACCTATCAGAACTTCCGTAAATCGCCATCCATAAAAAGTACGAAATAAAGGAACTGAATGTACTGATAAAAATAAACAAATAAAATGCACCTTTATAAGACAATGATGTCTTCAATTCATTTAGGGCAAACGGGAGGTAAATTTGAAATTTTTTCTTCATACGACCACCTCCGCTATGCCGATTCCTGCTTCAAATCATGATTATAAATCGCTTTTACGATTTCTGATAACTGCGTCTCCTGAATCTGAATATCACTAACTTCCGTCACTTCCATTACCGCATTTAACACCTGCGGAACCTGTACTTTATGCTTGTCAAAACATACAGAAAGTACTTTTCGTTCTTCGTCAAATGACATCACACACTCACTGTCCGACACGCCAAACTTCTTTGCCAGCTCAAGCCCCTCTATATCCTTTTTATGTTTAATCTCCATAGAAACAGTGCGTGTTTTTCCATAGGTATCTTTTAACTCCGGTAGAGTTCCATCATAAATCTTCTTACCTTCATCAATGACAATGATACGACTGCAAAGTTCCTCAATATCTCCCATATCATGTGTCGTTAAGATAACGGTCGTCTGATATTTTTCGTTAATCTCCTTGATAGCCGCACGAATATTATCCTTTACTACAATATCCAAACCAATCGTCGGCTCATCTAGATACAAAACCTTCGGATTATGTAAAAGTGCAGCTCCCAAATCTGCCCTCATTCGTTGCCCTAACGACAAGGTACGTACCGGCCTGTCAAAAAACTCATGCAATTCAAGTACCTTATTCAAAAACTCCATCCGCTGTTCGTAATCTTCGTCTGACACATTATAAATCTCTTTTAAAATCGTAAATGACTCACTTAACGGCAAATCCCACCATAGCTGTGTCCGCTGCCCAAAGACAACACCTATTTCCTTAGCATTTTCTTTGCGCTGTTTGCTAGGATTCACTCCGTTTACCAGACACTCACCGCTTGTTGGCATCATAATACCTGTCATCATTTTAATAGTTGTAGACTTACCAGCACCATTACTTCCGATATATCCTACAATTTCACCATCCCGAATGGTAAAAGAAATATCATCAACCGCCTTTTTCACTACTTTTTCGGTAGAAAAAAGACCTTTGATAGCACCCTTTAACCCCGGATACTTCTTCGGTGAAACAAATTCTTTTGATACGTGTTTAACTTCTATCATGCTATGTACCTTCTTTCTGCCCATATCTCATAGCCAAGCCATAATTATATAATTATGCTATACGCATTTTACCCCACTCCGAATGTATGTTTGTTAATAGGGTAAAAAAATACCAGCTATCCCGTATTAAGGATAACTGGTATAAACTTCTACTTAGTCACAAACGTATGGCATAAGAGCTACGTGACGTGCTCTCTTGATTGCTACTGTAAGAGCTCTCTGATGTTTTGCACAGTTGCCTGTGATACGACGAGGAAGAATTTTACCTCTTTCAGAGATGTATCTCTTTAACTTGTTTGTATCCTTGTAATCGATTACGTTATCTTTACCACAGAATACACAAACTTTTTTTCTTCTATGCATTGGACGTCTCTTCATTGGAGCGCCATCTTTATCTGCTGCTTTATTGAAAGCCATGATTATTACCTCCTGTTAGGTTTAATTAAATGGTAACTCTTCATCAATTCCATCCGGAATATTCATGAAGCCATCGCCAGCTGCACTGCTTGGAGCTGGTCTGTCAATTGGTGTGAAACTGCTTGTGTGATTATCACTTGCACTTTTGCTTTCTGCAAATTCACACTCTTCTACAACAACATCTGTTGTATATACCTTTGTACCGTCCGGTTTTGTATAACTACCTGTCTGAATACGTCCTGTGATGGCAATCTTTGTTCCTTTGCGGAGATATCTCTCTGCAAACTCACCGAGCTTACCAAATGCAACACAGTTGATAAAATCCGCTGTCTGCTGGTCGCCATCTCTCTTAAATCTACGGTCTACTGCGATGGTATATCTTGCGATTGCTGTTGCCTGTTCCCCCTGCGAATAACGCACATCAGGGTCTTTGGTCAATCGTCCCATGAGAATAACTTTATTCATATACGATTTCCTCTCTTCTATCGAACCGTTGTCAGTTCAAAGAACAACGAATTAAGCTTCTTTCTTAACAACTAAGAAACGAAGTACGTTGTCCATGATACGAACGTCCTGTTCAACTGCAGCTGGTGTTGTTGTTGCAGCTTCGAACTGGATGAAGTAGTAGTAGCCTTCGCTCATTTTCTGGATTTCGTAAGCTAATTTCTTCTTACCTGTCTCCTCTACTTCTGTTACAGTACCGCCAGCACGAGTGATGTACTCTTTTGCTTTTTCTACTGTAGCTGTTCTCGCATCATCTTCAATCTTTGCACTTACAACGAGTGCTAATTCATACTTATTCATGCGATTTTTCCTCCTTTTGGTCTCTGGCCCACTCTCAAGAAAGTGAGCAAGGATATTGAATAGTGTTCGTTTTTCGAACATGCTATCGTTATCAATTATAATATATCACAATTTCATATTGTAACATGGTTTATAGATGATTTCAAGCCTTTTTTTGTAATTCTTTAGTATTTTTTTCTACTAATTTACGGGCAATCATAATTTGATGTCCGCACCCCATACACTTCAAACGAAAATCTGCTCCAACACGCAAAATCTCCCATTCGCTGCTGCCACAAGGATGTCCTTTTTTCAAACGAACGATATCGCCCACTTCATAATTATACTGGTTCATAACGCCACTCCCATCTTTTCTGCCTGCTTCTATACTTTTGGCAAAAGTCTCTTTTTCACAGTACTACAATTAATTTACGATTTCATACTGCATCATTTCATATTTCAAACGAGTGCCTTCCATGATTTCTGCTGGAAGCAGTGCACGTGCCACTAATTTCAAATCGCCGTTTGGTTCTTCTTCTTTTCTCAAATTGGCGTAATCACCATCAATACTTGCTACTATATAATAAATTGCTTCAAACATTTTCTCATTCTCCTCATATTTTTTATTATTGTCTGTTCCTTCTTCAAAGGACTCCTAATTAATCCTACTAAAAACTTCACCTAATCCACACTGTAAAAGCAAATCTGCCTTACCATCCATCGGTGTAGTCGATTTATTAATCAGCACCAGCTTATTTCCTCTATAATAATTGATTAACCCCGCCGCCGGATATACCGCTAACGATGTGCCGCCGATAATCAGCATATCTGCATGACTGATATAAAAAACTGCATCATCCAAGGTCAGCTGGTCCAACCCTTCTTCGTACAATACCACATCCGGCTTAATCTGGCCACCACAGGCATCGCAGGTCGGGACACCATCCGCACTCTGAATATATGCTGCATCAAAACCTTTTCCACACTTACGGCAATAATTACGATGCGTACTTCCATGAAGCTCTAAGACACGCTTACTACCTGCCATCTGATGCAATCCATCAATATTCTGTGTAATAACTGCTTTCAACTTTCCTGCTGCCTCCAGCTCTGCCAGTTTTAAATGCGTCACATTCGGTTTTACATCAAGGCAAATCATTTTATCCTTATAAAAACGATAAAATTCTTCCGTATGTCTCATATAGAAAGAATGGCTCAAAATCGTTTCCGGTGGAAAATCATACTTCTGATTATAAAGTCCATCCACACTGCGAAAATCCGGTATACCGCTTTCTGTCGATACACCTGCACCGCCAAAAAACACAATATTGTCTGATTCTTGTATCATCTGTAAAAATTTCTCTATCTCTGTTTTCATAGCCTCCACCGCCTCATCTGCCAAGTCTTTCCTAAAACCTGTTACCCTTGATTATAGCGGAAAATGTTCCGTTATACAATCATATTTGCCACTTTAACGCGTCAAACCATTAGACAAATAAACTTTTTTATGATATGATTTTCCGGCTATAATATTTTGATTTAGAATATGAAGGACTATTTTTATATGAAGATAATTACATTTTTTTATCACTTGTTATGGGGAGATTTAATTACCATTCCCCTTCCGGATGGGTCGTCCATAGGACTTTCCCTGCTAGTCATGATTTTAATTCCTGCCGGTATTTTTTTTACAATTCGCACAAAATTCCTGCCATTTCGTTGTTTTCCGGAAATGCTGCGCATCTCCATCGAACGACAAGCAGGAGGAAAAACAGATGCGATTTCCGGTATGCAGGCTTTGATTGTCTCCACGGCAACCCGCGTCGGTATGGGTAATATGGTCGGTGTTGTAGCTGCTATTTCTACCGGTGGCGCAGGTGCCGTATTCTGGATGTGGGTGATGGCACTTATCGGTTCTTCCACCGCATATGTAGAAGCTACCTTAGCACAGATTCACAAACAGGAAGACCCATTATACGGAGGTTATCGCGGCGGTCCGGCTTACTACATTCACAACTTTTTTACAAATGGAAAAATAAAACGCTACAGTATCATTGCGATATTATTTGCATTGTCGGGACTGCTCTGTTGGGGTGGCGTCAGCCAGGTTATCAGCAATTCAGTGTCTTCCTCTCTCTACAATGCGTTTGATATTCCGCCGATTGTATCTACCGTGATTTTAGTAGCACTGGCTGCGATTGTCGTTCTGAAAAAAAATGCATCCGTTAAAGTTTTGGACATTTTAGTTCCGGTTATGGCAGCGTTCTATTTTGTGATTGCTGTGTTTGTAATTATTAAAAATTTTAGATTATTGCCGGAAGTATTTACACGAATTTTTGAAGAAGCATTCGGGATTCGCCAGATAGCGGCCGGTGGTTTCGGTGCTGCTTTGATGAACGGTGTAAAACGTGGTTTATTTTCTAACGAAGCAGGCTCCGGTTCTGCTCCTTGTGCAGCGGCAGCTTCTAATGTATCGCATCCTGCAAAAGCAGGTCTTTTTCAGGCATTTGGCGTATTTATTGATACGATTGTAATCTGTAGCTGTACTGCTATGATTTTATTGTTGGCTCCTGCCCAATTGATGGAACAGTTCTCCGGCATGCCGCTTTTACAAGCTGCAATGTACCACCATTTCGGTTACGCGGGTGTGGTATTTACCGCAATTACTTTGTGGTTTTTCAGTTTTTCTACTTTTATCGGTATTTTATATTACGCACGTTCTAACGTAGCTTACCTGTGCGGAAATAACTGGTGGTCTCAGACCCTTTACAAAGTTTTTGCACTTGTAATGCTTTTTATCGGAGGTCTTGCAGACAATACACTTGTCTGGGATTTGGGTGATATTGGAATTGGTCTTATGACTATTTTTAATATTATTGTTATTCTCCCTATGAGTGGACAGGCGATTAAAGCTTTAAATGAATATCTTGCGACACGCAAAATGCTACGATAATTTATTTGTCAGACAATAAAAAACCACCGAATCTCTTAGGAAATCCGGTGGTTTTAATTGCGGGAATAGGATTTGAACCTATGACCTTTGGGTTATGAGCCCAACGAGCTTCCAGACTGCTCCATCCCGCGTTATTTGATTGTTACTACTTTGTTTATAATATATTATATGCAATTTTTTTCACTTTATACCAATTTTTTATTCCCATATTATACAAATCTCGCAAAATAAATGCTCGCAAAAAGTCCTGCAATCGTACAGACTAACGCTCCCGACACTGTATAACGGCTTTTTTTGATATTGACCGACATAAAGTAAACCGAAAGCGTATAAAAAATCGTCTCTGTACTGCTCATCATAATCGCTGCCGTTCTTCCAAGTAATGAGTCCGGTCCATGCTCTCTAAAAATATCCAGTAACAACCCTGTGGATGCCGATGACGAGAACATCTTTATAAGAGATAGAGGCAACAGTTCCGTCGGGAAAATCCAATCCGGAATCAATGCAGATAATACACCGCCAAGCATATCCAAAAAACCCGACGCCCGCAACACTCCCACTGCAACCATAAGACCAATTAAAGTAGGAAGAATTCCAAGAACCGTCGCAAAACCGTCCTTTGCCCCAGCAGTAAAATCCTCATATACAGGTCGATGACTCACAAGCCCATAGAAGATAATCCAAAGAATAAAAATTGGAATAATTGTTTCTGACAAAAATAATAGAAACTGCATACAAACTACCCCATATCACCCAATTATAATTTTTCAATATATCCTATCCCGATACTCTTCCTCTATCCGGCATTAACTTACAAAAAATAATTGCCACAATCGTCCCCACCGTCGTTGCCGCAATTGCTGCTCCCATAATATCTGTCGGTGTCGCACTTCCATACTGCGCACGGTAGGCAATAATATTTATAGGAACCAATTGCAGAGACGAAATATTTATAATCAAAAAATCGCACATTTCTTTGGTTGCTATATCAGTACCACGATATTGATTTTCACCATAGCATTTACAATTTTCCTTGTTTATTTTTTGCAGTTCTTCCATCGCTTTTAAACCTGCCGGAGTCGCTGCCCAACCAAGTCCAAAAATATTAGCAATTATATTTGTAGCGAGATATTCGTTTACGATATGATCTTTCGGAAGCCGCGGAAACAGAAAGCGTAAAACCGGTCTTAATCTATGAGTAAGTCCTTTAATCACTCCTGCATTTTCAGCAATCTTCATCAGTCCCATCCAAAAAGACATCACTCCCAACATCGTAATACATAGTGTAACCGCTTCTTTCGCAGAATCAAGTGCTGCGGTAGTCACATCCGGTAATCGTCCGGTAAACGCTGCATACACTACGCCTACTAAAATCATTCCCGCCCACAAATAATTCACGTCTCTCCTCCCTCGCTAATCAATCTACATTTTCAAATCATCTTCACATTCTATGTACGCCCATTCTCTGCTATTCATAAAACACTCTTTTTCTTCATAAAATATCTTAACAAAATCAGGATACATGCAAAAATATGAGAAAAAAGTTCTTTTCCATTACACTCTTTCTGCTTCTTTTCTTTTGCGGCTGTGATAATTCAAAATCCATACATTCCAATCGTTCTCCTGCTGCCTTTGATAAATTTTTAGAAAAAATCTTTCAACAGGAAATTGCTCAAAATACGATTAACCTGCATTTTACACTAGCTCATCCCAGTGATGCCGGTATTATGAATTACGATGTGACATTAGGAGATTTTTCTGACACTGCAAAGGCTGACAGTAATGCCCGCATAGAAAATTACCTTTCAACTTTACAACAGTTTTCCGAGACAGACTTATCTTTAGAACAACAACTATCCTGTGATGTTCTGAGTGATTATTTCGAACTCCAACTGGAACTGGCGCCTTTTTCGATTTACGAAGAACCACTTTCACCATCCGGCGGTGTTCACGCACAACTGCCTCTCCTATTTGAAGAATATATTTTTTATGATGAAAGAGATATCAAAGATTATTTACAACTTTTGGCTCAGGTAGATGACTACTTTGCTCAAATTATGGATTTTGAAAAACGCAAGGCTGCTGCCGGACTTTTCATGCCGGATTACGCCTGTCAGTCAGTTATTGACCAATGTAGGGACTTTATTGTTGGTGCGGATGAACATTTTTTAATCCAAACTTTTAATTCACGTATAGAGAATTTTCCTGATTTATCAGAAGAAGAACGCGAGGCATATATCTATCAAAACGAACAATTAGTAAAAATCGAATTAGTAAAGGCTTATCAATTCCTCGCTACAGAGATGTCAAAATTATTAGGAAGTGGCACAAATGAACAGGGTTTATGTTATTTTCCTGATGGCAAAGATTATTATGAACTTTTAGTATATTACTCTACCGGATGTTCCGACGATATCCCGGATATTCAGCAAGCTATCAGCCAGCAACGAGAGCAAGACTTACTTGCAGCCGCAGAAATTATCTATAAAAATGAAAATTTTTGGGATTACTATGACGAAGCTCTTTTAGAACCCAAAAGCCCTGCGGACACTTTGGAAGAACTTCAAAAAGATATGCTGCTTGATTTTCCTGCTGCTCCCTACACTACATATACCGTAAATCTTATCGACGAATGTATCGCAGACTATGTAGCACCCGCCTATTATATCACCGCACCCATTGATGATTATTCCAGAAATTCTATTCATATCAGTGCTGACTACGATACTACCAGTCTCGACTATTTTACTACGTTAGCCCACGAAGGTTTTCCGGGACATCTCTATCAAACCGTCATGTCCTACGAATCCGGGCAAAATCCCGCAAGATGTCTTACAAACTGTAGCGGTTATGTAGAAGGCTGGGCGACCTATGTAGAAATGCTTTCTTATCAGTATGCTGACATCGACCCTAACGTAGCTTTCGTCATGCAAAAAGACCAGTCCGCCATGCTTAGCCTCTACGCCTCTACTGATTTAGGGATTCATTACGATGGCTGGGCATTAGATGATACCATCACATTCTGGAAAGATTATGGCATCGAAAATGATTCTGTAGTAAAACAAATTTACGAATACATTGTTGGCGAACCGGGAAATTATTTACAGTATTACGTAGGATATTTAGAATTCCTAGATTTAAAAGAAAGTGCCATAGAAAAATACGGCTCTGAATTTAACGAAGTCGCTTTTCACCAGGCTTTACTGGACATCGGTTCCGCACCATTTGCCATTATAGAAAAATATTTTGATGATTATTATTTACACTCCGCTAATTCAACCAAATCATAAATTAACACAAGAAATGTTTTCACATACACATACTATAATTATAGTATACTTTCTCATAAAAAACTTTCTATAAAAATAAGAAAAGTATCCGTCCATTAATTTTACAATGGATGGATACTCTACTTATCCCTATTCTTTTAATGTTTCCTCCAAGTTTAACACTATCTGTGAATATACATCCTTGTCATTTCCGGTTCACCATCTCCCTGCACCATACATAAAAATTCCCATCCATATCGTTCATAAAAACCTGTATGGTCTGTTACTAAATAGACTGGTGTTACTCCTTTACTCTTTAAATCATCTACCACCATATTTAATAAATTTCCGGCAATCCCTTTACAGCGATACTCTTCTTCTGTATAAACAGCACATACATTCGGCGTAAGGTCTTTTCTGTCATGGAAATCATTTTCAATAACTCCCATTCCGGCAACAATTTTCTCACCGTCCAGGCACAAATACCAACCATACTCTGTTTCTTTCTTCAGGTAATCATTCATACATTCTAAGTATGCTTCTTTTGGCACACCCCATTTACTATGGAACCATTCTGCCGCTGAATCCTTTAAGGTTGGAGCTTCCCTTAATGTGATATTGCGATACTCACTCATTTTATCCTCATTTCTTCTTATGATTCTTTGTACACTCTTTTTTGATAAAGAATACTCACTTGCAAGTTTATTTAATGGTACTCCGTTTTTATATTTTGTACATATTTCCTGATTACGAATAATATAATACTCCCTTGTTTTTGTCTGGCTTCCCCAGTCTTTCTTCTCTTTACACGGAATATAAATACTTTTTCCACTTACATATTCCTGAATAGCCTCTATCAATTCTTTGGGCAGAACATTTTCTGCTCTAACGTAGCTCATTATAATCCTCCTATTATTTACATGGATTCATCCGAGCTCAACTATTCTTTTTATTTTAAGCTCAGACTACTGAGCGATAACATATCTTTTAAGCATAAAACCTTTTCTCCTTCCAATCATTACTATTATCATAATACTTATTTTTATTAAAATTTTCAACCTCACTCTCAGTTATAATCAAACATGTTCCTCTAGTTTTACACATTCAAAAAAATTACTGTTCACAAATCAGCAAATATTTAGCTGCTATGTGAACAGTAACTATTAATTTTTTATCTCAAATTCTGCATAATACATTTCCTTGTCATAATCTCCGGTTCCACGAAAATTCATGATTTCTTTTCCAATACGATAATGCCCCGGAACCAGACTACCATATAACCACTCCCAATCGACTTCCCATTCTGTTACGCCATTCATAGAAATGATCCATGCTACTGCATCCCAGCCCACCTCTGTATCTTCTAGTATATCCGCAACCGGAATCCATAGATCAGACTCTTTGCGTTCCAAAATATAGTAGCTTCCTGTATTAAGCTCCCCACTTGGTGTCACTCCTGACTGTGTACATACAATTGTTAAACCCTCCGGTGTTACATCTTTTACACTTAATGAAACGCCCCATGCATCCAATGCAGGTGTCGGAAGTCCTTCCGGACCTTCTACGTTCTCTGCTTCCTCATCACTATTCTGCTCTGCCTCAGTATCTACCTGTTGCTTTTCCTTTTCGTCCAGCCAATATTCACTACCTTCCAACTGTGTATTATACACATTTTCACTTGGCTCATCACCACATGCCCTAGACCCACATCCAGCTAGTGCACAGACACCAAAACTCACTACTATCAAATACCACAAAATCTTCCTTCTCATACCCCGACACCTCCTATTACTAAGCATAACTTTCATCAGAATTCTCTTTCTATTCCAACTTCAACTCATCCATCGCCTTGTAATTATCCGTATAGTCAAAACTCTGAATTTCTGCAGGATTTACCACATAAAAATAATTCCCTGCCCAAAGTCCGCGATAGCTTTCCTTATACTTCATGTTATCTTTTTTCACAACAAGTTCTTCTTCAAATTTGCCATCTGTAAAAGAATACATGCGGTACTCCAAGTTATCTTCACTATAATCTGCTGTCACAAATCCAATCATATTCGTAAAAGTATCTGCCAGTACCGATTTGTAATTAAAAAGTGCCGGACTGTAATCTGCTGATTTTATCACAACGGTGTCTATAATCGAAAGTTCTGCCGGATTAGAAATATCAAACATTACCATTTTAATACCTTCCCTGCTGCCATCCTTTTCATCTGTCTCATAACCGATACCTAGCAGTTTATCTTCGCCCCACATGTGCAGGTACTCAGAATATCCGGTAATTTTCAATTCGCCTAGAATTTTCGGATTGTTAATATCTGATAAATCTGCCGCAAAAAGTGGATCAATATTTCGATACGTAATAAAATATGCCAAGTCTCCAAAATAACGAGCCGCATAAATCATTTCGCCTTCAGCAATATTTTCAATCTTTCCTGCTGCCTTTAACCTACTATCCAAAATATAAAGCTGATTTGTCCTATCACCAATTGTTGTATCCCAGTGAGAAGTCAATATACGAAGATTACCATTGTACTCATTTACAGCAAATGTGTCCTGCACGGTTCCCGGTACCGTCGCGGCTGCTACTGCAGAAATATAACCATTTTTCAAATTGAACTTCGCAATTTGAGTAAGCGGATTCTCTCCTAAATACTGTGCATTATAAAGATACATCGCATTACTGCTCACATAGATTTCCACATAATCATTCATAATCAAAGTGTTATCCACAACCTCATCCGGATTATCCATGCAAATTGAGGATACCACCAATCCCTGATACCCATACTCTGGAAGATAAATGCAATCATACGCGATTGCTTCTCCATTCACTTTTGGTAAAAGGTCTGCCAATTCCTCTTCACTCTCAGGTAACGCACCTTTTTCCACTGTAATGTTATCCTGCGTAAACAGATAAACCATATCATCTATTTTTCTGGAAGTTTTATAAAAACCATCCTGTTCCACTCTTCCAATCTGCTTCGCACTGGCAGGATTAGAAATATCATAGGTGTAAAGCACCGTATTATAAGAAGCATCAAAATTGTACGCCATATCCACACATACTTCTACAGTATCTCCTGTCAATGGTAAAAGTCCCCCTGTCATGCTTCCTGTATCCATACCTTCTAAAGAATCTTTTACCTGCTGTGTTATTAGAATCAATTTATCTCCATCCACATACATCTCCAGTACACTATCTGAAAACGATTCTAATTTCGGTGAAATCGTTCCTATCTGTGTCATCTGACCATTATCTAATTTCACAATCTGTACCACACCATCTTTTACCATAAAAATATGTGTACCATTTGTTTTTATAATATCACTTTCATCGACACCTGCCATTTGTAGATTAGTGGTGGAATATCCCTGTTTATGCGCGGCTGAATCACTCACTGCATTCTCAACAGAAGGCTTACTCTCAACCACTGCTCCATCAGCAGCAAAGTCTTTTACCATACCATCATTCATTACAGAGCTATTCACTTCTGCCTCTGCTTCCTCCACTACTTCCCCATAAACAATGTCATCTGCGTAATAAAATCTGTTATACACTTCCACATTATTTTTCATAAACTCATACACATCATCATAGCTTTTAGCCACCAGATAAAGTTCACCTGCATCCTGTTTTTCTGCAACGATAGCTTCTTCATTCACCGGTGCTGTGGCATTCTGCTGACCCTCTACAACTATATCTGCAGTTGTATCATTTCCCGCAGTGTTTGTTCCGCTTACATGACTACCAGCATCACTCTTATTTCCGGTTCCTTTCCATGCCAAGCCAATCGGCATCACACCAAGCATAATTACCAATGCCACTGCTGCCGCTACTAAATGCATCGCCTGCCACTGGAATTTTGGTCGTTTTTGCTCTTTTAATTTTAACTCTATCTGCTCTGGTTTCAGACTTTCCGGTATTTCAACTGAATCTGCGGATTCTTTAATTTTGTTTAAAATATCCTGCTCTGTCATATCGTTTCTCCTCCTCGCCTGCTTTTTACTCGCTTTCTTCTTTTTACAATTATTTTTTCAATACACTATAATTACTTTTTAAACAATTATATTTCTTGTCCTACATCAATATTCCAGTTCTGCCATCCGCGCCAGCCTCTTTAATGCCCTGCTCTCTTTCGAACGAACTGTATTTTCATTTAATCCTAAAATCTTTGCAATTTCCTTACTCGTATATCCTGCAAAAAGATGCATACTGATAATCAAACGATCTTCTTCTCCCAGTTCGAAGAATAAAGCTCTCATCACTGCACCATCTTCCACCTTTTCTTCTGCTGGAACTTCACGATAATCCTCCGGTAACTCTGCATCTTTCGTTATATACTCACGCAACTTATCTTTGCACTTATTATATAGAATACGGAAAATCCATCCCTTAAATTTTTCTTCCTGACGCAACTTTCTAATAGACGCGAATGCGTCCACCACCGTTTCACTCACGGCATCCTCAGCATCATTTCTATTTTTTAAAGTATACAAAGCAAACCGGTACAAATCCTGATAAATCTGCTGATATAGACCAGCAAATGCGACTACATCACCGCGCTTTGCTTTTTTCACTTCTATAATATTAACTTCCATAACTTCCTCTCATTCCGCTGCTACCACAGCCTACCAATTGGTGAGATAATAATTACCTACTATTTTAATCATTTCAGTAAATTAGAACAATATTGTTTTTTGTTATCTAATATATAAGTCTGTAAAATACTGGAATTTGTTGCATATATTTTCACAAAATTTTTAAAAAAGAAAAACCCTCGAGAAACATCTTCTCGAGGGTTAACTCAAAGGCGACAATCGGATTTGAACCGATGATGAGGGTGTTGCAGACCCGTGCCTTACCACTTGGCTATGTCGCCATACTATATTCTATGTAGAAATCCATCAAATATGACTTCAACTACAATAGAAATTGTAGCAAAACACTTATCGTTAGTCAAGCGGTTTATGAAACTTTATACTTTTTTTATATCAATTTGTTACTGTTCACTCGCACCTCGCTCACAGTAACAATTCGCAGACTCATTTATAGTTTTGTTACGCAAAAGGAGCCTGCTCATGCCTGAATCATATTCTTTCGCAGCAAATCAGCAAGTGATTAGCTGCTCTTTGAACAGTAACATCAATTTATTCTATATACAACTTCCTTTTAAAATAACCTGTTTTATTGATAAATCGGATTTATTGAGTAATACAGCATTTGCCACTTTTCCATTTGTAATACTTCCATACTTATCATAAATACCAATCGATTTCGCTGGATTTACTGCAGCACATTTTACTGCTACTTCTAACGGTACATCCATCTCTTTTACAGCCGTAACCATACATTTCATTAAATTTGTATTTGAACCGGCAATGGTTCCATCTTCCAAAGTTGCCAGATTTCCTTTTACGATAACCGGCTGACCACCCAATTCATACATTCCATCATTCAATCCTGCCGCCATCATCGTATCACTAATAAAAATCACACGATTTTCACCAAACATTTTTAATGTATTTCGCACTACAGCAGGATGTATATGTACATTATCACAAATCAATTCTGCTTCACATACTTTATCATCTGATGCAGCGATAATCGGTCCCGGATTCCTGTGTGTAATCGGATTCATTGCATTATACAAATGCGTTACATGTGTAACACCTGCTTCTATTGCAGCTTTTGCGGTATCATAATCTGTATTGGAATGGGCAATAGAAAGTACCACTTCTCCCTTTTTTGCTTTGATGAATTCCATTGCACCGTCTACTTCAGGAGCTATATCCACAAGTTTAAACAATCCTCCTGCCGCTTCCTGTATCCTGTCAAACATCTCCACATCCGGTTTATGTATATATTTTCCATTCTGTGCACCCTTTTTCTCCATCGAAATGAAAGGTCCTTCCATATTGATACCACACAAAATAGCACCTTTTTCATTTTTATGTGCATTTGCTGCTTTAGCAATCTGAATCAATTTTTCTTCACCAAATGTCATCGTTGCCGGTGCGATTGTAGTAACCCCTACACTAGCTTCGTAATCAGCAATCGCCTGAATCGCTTCTTCTGTTCCATCGCAAAAATCATAACCCACACATCCATGAAAATGTATATCTGTAAGCCCCGGTATCAACCAGCAGTCAGTTCCATCTAACACCTGCTCATCTTCTGTAAATTCACTAAATAATCCCCCTTGAATATTTACATCTTTTTTTACAAATATACCTTCCTCAGTAAAAACATCCGCATTTTTTATAATCATTGCCTTCTCCTTTTTTTACAATATTTCTTCCTTTATCATACCTCTTTTTTCTGAATTTTTCTACCCACCGTATCGTATCATTTTACTTGATTTTTTTTCATACATGATATAATTTATAATATATAGATATATAGTATACTACTTATAATCAGGAGGCTTCACATGAGAATTATTGTTACAAAAAATTATGATGAAATGAGTAAAGCTGCTGCTAACATTATTGCAGCTCAGGTTATTACAAAACCAAATTGTGTATTAGGTCTTGCAACCGGTTCTACACCTATTGGTACTTACAAAAATCTTGTTGAAAAATACAACAATGGCGATTTAGATTTTTCTGATGTTTCTACTGTAAACTTAGATGAATATAGAGGAATCGACCATGATAACGACCAGAGTTACTACTACTTCATGAATGATAATCTTTTCAATCATGTAAATATCGATAAAGCAAGAACTCATGTACCAAATGGTATGGAACCTGATTCTGATAAGGCATGTGCTGACTATGAAGCAATCGTTAAAAGCTACGGCGGCGTAGATTTACAGTTATTAGGTTTGGGACATAATGGACATATTGGTTTCAATGAACCGGCTGATGAATTTCCAAAAACAACACACTGCGTAGATTTACAGGAAAGTACTATTGAAGCTAACAAACGTTTCTTCGCTTCTATCGATGATGTGCCAAAGCAGGCATATACAATGGGTATCGGAACTATTATGGCAGCTAAGAATATTCTTTTAATTGCCAGTGGAAAAGATAAAGCTGAAATCGTTAAAAAAGCTTTCTATGGTCCTGTAAAACCGGAAGTTCCAGCATCTATTCTTCAGTTACATCCAAGCGTAACTATTATCGTTGATGAAGACGCTGCATCTCTTTTATAAAATTGTAACATTATAATTTTATGCATAACAAAACCTCTGCTCTCGAATTGAAAAGCAGAGGTTTTGCATATTGTTTTTCATATAAATAAAAGCATTGAAAATTCAGTATTTTCAATGCTTCCAAACGTTGGTGAGGTGACTCGAACACCCGGTCTTTCGCTTAGGAGGCGACTGCATTATCCACTATGCTACACCAACAATTTTAAATTTATTAATAAACATACTATATAACTATAATATATTTTTCTCTCCTACGCAATAAATATCATGAAAAAATTTACAATTACTAACTTTCATAATAAATGCTTCCCTGCAACCATATCGTTCCTTTAAATCGTCTTCCCACAGCAGGCTCCCCGTATAAATCCTTTTGATTAATACATACACTAAACGGAATATCATTACACAATAATTCTATAGCATATATATTCTCACCCGTATACTCGTTCTGTAAAAGTCTGCAATCCATAATTTCACCAAGTATCGAATACTGGTCGCTTTCTATACCAAATGGCATAAAATAATTATCTACAATACTTAAAATATCTTCTCTCGCAATACGACGGGATAACAAAGAATAAGTATCAATATCTTCTAATGTCAGATTTTCAATAGCATCTTCATCACCACTTCTTGCTGCAGCAATTAAAGAATTACGTTCCATTCTTTTTCTTTCTAATTCTTCATGTTTTTTCTCATCTTTACATATTGGAAGTAACACTTTTCCCTCTGTAGAAAGCGCAGCTAAAACTACGCCCCTTTTTTGCATATGGTAAAGAGGATTATTTTTTTCTGAAAGATAATCTACCACGTTTTGCAAATAAAAGATTAAAGACACACCCACACGTACTTCATCACATATTCCCGCATAAGATTCTTTTTCTGCATGTTTTTCAATATCCGGTTTCTCATGTGTAGAAATCATTGTACCACAAAAATAAGGATAATAATAATCCATATGAAACTCATCAAATTCATCATATGTTCCACGCAACGATAGACCAAAAAAATCTCCAAACTCTTTTGTCAATTCTGCAAATTCGTTTCCCTCTGAATCTTCTGCTACCTTTTGAAAAGTTGGACGCTCAATGACTTTTTCAAAAATAGTATTTAATTCTTCTTTTGTAATTTTAGAAAAGCCAACAGCTCTTAAAAATTTATGCATTCTCTTATTCCTTTATACCAAGGATAGAAACCTTCCTATCCTTTTTCAAATTATGATAATTACAACTTAATGTACCATCTACATTTAACACAGCTACAATAGGATGATTTGCATCCTCCGTCTGTGAAACAACCACACCATTACTTCCTGTATTCAACTTTACTTTTGTTCCAACCGGATATCGAGCTATAATTTTTTGAATAGCCTTTACTACCTTTTTTTCATATAGAACATCTGCAGCTTCTATAATATATTCTAATGCAGACTGAACATTTGTTCTCTTGCATTCCATGCCGGAAACCATACAATCAAATACATCACACACTTGTAAAATATTACATTCAATTTCTTTTGTTTTTTGATGCAACGGAAAACCGGACCCATCACGGCGCTCGTGGTGTGATAAAATCATTTTCTTAACATTGGCATTTACCCAGCTTTCTTTTTCTAAAGCAGAGTATGCCAATATAGAATGTTTTTTAAATTCAAATGCTTCTGTCGAAGTACTTTTTTCCGGGTCATAATTAATATATGGAACTGTAATATAACGCAACCCTAGATCGTGTAGCAAACTACCTAATGCAATATTCTGTATCTCATCTTCTTTTAATTTTAATTTCCTTGCTACCGAAATTGCAAGAAATGTTACCATAACTGTATGCTCATACAGATTGCCATTTCTTTCTTCAAAGTCGATTACAGTTCCTTCTTTCACTGACATCATATCTTTTATGATATCATTTGCCAATGGTTCAATACTCCGTAAATCCCCTTTACCGGAATAAATATGATTTTCAAGAATTTTTTGCACTCGGTTTACATAACTCAAAAACACATCTTTGCTCATGAATAAATGTGGCTGTTCAAATTCTTCATATGGATCTTCGATACATACCGTATCATACCCCAAAAACGATAGTAAATCCAAATACTCCGGTTTTAAAATTGTCCCCTTCGAAATTAATATATCCTTTTCCTCTGTCAACACTGACTCTGCTAAAACTTCCCCGCCTTTCAGTGTCCGTACCTGTCTTATTCTCATCCCCTAAACCTATCATCCCGTTACTTTGTAGAGACCTTTGTCTCCATTGCAATTTTAAGAGCTTCCTGCTCTTCTTTTGACAAAACAATAATTGAATTGCCATCAATAATTTCTTTTATATAGGTATAGCATCCCTCTCTTGTGTGCATGGCGTTAATGATATATCCATTATTTTTACCATCTAACATTGCAAGAGAAAAACTAAGTTTTCCACCCATTTCCTGAAATGCATCATATTTTACCAGACCCATTTTTTGATAAGTCATTCGCATGTTATTATAAAGTGATTTAATATCTCTTGCATTATCTTTATTTGATTCTAATAAACCATCAATTTGTTCGAAACGTCTTGTAATAACATCCTCTAAACTTTTTGCATTCTTACCGCTCATGAAAATATTATAATTCTTTTTCAATTTATTCATTTGAACAATATTAACAATGATAAGAATCATTAAAATCAGAACTACTACTGCCAGACCAATAATAATAAAATCCGAATCAAAACCTAAGTACTGTGCAATCATATAGACCTCCTTTGTTTATTTACCTATCGTGCGAATTAAATCGATAATTCTATCCAACTCATCCATAGAATAATACTCTATTTCTATCTTACCCTTCTTATCATCTTTCTGATTAATAGCAACTTTTGTTCCTAAAATCATTTTCATGGTTTCTTCTAAACTACCAAAGATTGCTGCTGTCTTAGAATCAACCTTAGGTTCTTTTTTAATTTTATCTTCTTTTTCCTGTTGAATTTTCTTCACTAACTTCTCAGTCTCACGCACACTCAGTTTTTCATCAAAAATCTTTTGTGCTGTCTGATACTGTTTTTCCTGATCTTCAATACCGAGTAATGCTCTGGCATGTCCGGTAGAAAGCATATCATCAATTACCATCTGCTGAACTTTTTCATTTAACTTCAAAAGTCTCATAGAGTTAGTAACAGCCGTTCTACTCTTAGAAACTCGTTCGGCAACTTCATCCTGTTTCAAATTAAACTCTGTGAGAAGTCTCTTATAAGCAATCGCTTCTTCAATCGGATTTAAATTTTCTCTCTGGATATTTTCGATTAATGCAATCTCTACAACTTCCTGGTCTGTTAATTCTTTAATAATAACAGGAACTTCTTTTAAACCGGCAAGTTTTGCAGCTCTCCATCTACGCTCACCGGCAATAATCTCATAATAATCTTTTTTATTCTGGACAAGCAATGGCTGTAAAACACCGAACTGTTTAATAGATTCTGATAACTCTAATAATGCATCTTCATCAAAATTCTTACGTGGCTGTTCTCTGTTTGGCTCTACTTTCTTAATATCTATAAGAATTCCTTCGATTAGCTTCTCATCTTTCTTAACTGTTTCATTTACAGATGCAGTTACTGGTGTAACTTTATTTGCGATTAATGAATCAAGACCTTTTCCTAATCCAGCTTTTTTTGTTGCCATAATTATACCTCTCTATTCATTACTTCTTTTGCTAACGAACGATAACTTTCTGCTCCTGCAGATTTTGAATCATACATATTAATCGGCAAACCGTGTGATGGCGCTTCTGCAAGACGAATATTTCTTGGAATTAAAGTATCATAAATATGAGAGTCTAAATTAGATTTTACACTTTCTACAACCTGAACAGAT
This sequence comes from Roseburia sp., assembly GCA_045531555.1. Taxonomy (GTDB): domain Bacteria; phylum Bacillota; class Clostridia; order Lachnospirales; family Lachnospiraceae; genus Roseburia. The sequence continues at coordinate 38,876 of JAZSEF010000057.1, forward strand.
AAATTTGTTCTTACATCATACATTGTAAAAACAACACCATCAATCGAAAGATTTGGATTTAAACGCTGCTGTACCAAATCAATTGTATGCATTAACTGACTCAAACCTTCCAAAGCATAGTACTCACACTGAATCGGAACTAATACCGAATCAGCAGTAGTCATAGCATTAATAGTCAACATATTTAATGATGGTGGACAGTCAATAATAATAAAATCATAATCTTCTTTAATATAATCCACTGCATTTTTTAATATGTATTCCTTTTCATTAATACCTAATAACTCGATTTCTGCACCTGCTAAATTTACATTAGATGGAATTACTTTCATTCCTTCTACTACAGTATCTGACATACTTTCTTTAATAGAACATTCATCTAACATCAATTCGTATACTGTATTCTCTACTTCGTTTTTATCTACACCTAAACCACTTGTCATATTTCCCTGTGGATCTAAATCGATAGTCAAAACTCTTTTACCTGCTTCTGCTAAACACGCAGCTAAATTAATAGCAGTGGTAGTTTTACCAACACCACCTTTTTGATTTGCTATTGCTATTACTCTTCCCATTTGTAATTTCCTTTCTAAAATTCAAAGTCTAATAATGATTATACTATATTTCATAACGAAATCAAAGTACAAAATCTAGTATTTCACTGGAAATGTTTCACGTGAAACATTATAAACCAATTTTCAAATTATAGTATTTTCAATATTTTTATAATACAAAATATTGTATTAGTTCTCCGTGAAACTAAAATAAGAGGAATGTTTCACGTGAAACATTCCTCTTATAAGACACTAAATCTAGATTGTTATTAAATTATTACGAATTGCAAATACTGCCGCTTGTGTTCTATCAGTAACTTCTATCTTTTTAAATATATTAGAAATATGGTTTTTTACTGTTCGTTCACTGATATCCAACTTCTCCGCAATCTCTTTATTATACATGCCATAAGATAAATTTTTTAATACTTCTAATTCTCTTTTTGTAAGACTTTCAATTTTAACAGTATCAGAATCTCTATCAATCATCTTAGAATTAAGAACGGGTATCAAACTTGGCTGTATATAATTTTCTCCGAAAGCTACTGTACTAATTGCTTTTTTCAACTCTGCCGATTCAGAATCTTTTAACAAATATCCATTGACACCAATATCAACAGCCTTCAATAAATACTCTACTTCACTATGAATAGTCAAAACAAGAACTTTTACTTTTATCTTCTGTTCTTTTATTTTCTGAAGAACTTCCAAACCGTTCATATTTGGCATATTTATATCTAACAACAGAACATCTGGTTTAACTTCTTCTAATTTATTCATACACTCAATACCATCTGCTGCTTCTGCTATAACTTTAAAATCACCTTCTAATTCTAGTAACTGTTTTAATCCTTCACGAATCATTGAATGATCATCTGTAATCATTACATTAATTGGCATCTATTTTTCCTCCTTATTATTGATAGGTACTCTTACTTCTATCCTTGTTCCTATATCTTCTTTTGATTGTATCTCTATCTCACCTGATAAAAGATATACTCTCTCTTTCATCATAGAAAGTCCAAAACCAGAATTATCATTTCTGCTAGAAGTATCTAAATTCTCTATATCAAATCCATTACCATCATCTTCAATAGAAATAATAATTTCATCTTCCTCATAAATCAATTTTACTGAAATGAAATTAGACTCTGCATATTTTATAGCGTTATTGCAAGCCTCCTGAATTATTCTTAAAACAGTAATTCCAACAACAGGTTTTATAAAATATGGTTCACCTTCAACAGTAAATCCAATATTACAAGACATATCATTTTTAATCTTATCAAGTGCTCTCTCTATAGTAACTTCTAATCCTATATCATCAAAAGACATTGGACGTAAGTCATAAATCATCTGTCTTGTATCATTAATTATATCTCGCAAATTCCTTGACATCATTGTCAATTCTAATTTACATCTAATTGAATCTATATCAATTAACTTACTGCACAGCTCTGCCTTATGAACGATAGCAGTCAGGTTCTGAACTGTTGAATCATGAAGTTCACGAGAAATTCTTTGTCTCTCATTCTCCTGTGCTTCTAATAAAGTAATCCTATAAATATCATCCGTTTCTTCTGCTTTCATCTCATTAGACTTAGCAACTTTTATGACGCTATTTAATTCTTCAATTTTATGAATTAATTCACTCTGCTTTAATTTTGCATCATCAATTTCTTGAAGTATTTCATTTTGCTTAATATTTAACTCCTGAACTTGTAATCTACTTTTAGAATTAATATTCCTTGGAGAGAAAGATTCATAAACATCATCTGTGTTATCTTCTAATAATTTAATAAATTCTATATTCTCTTTTAATTGTACTTGTAAATTAGCTATGGTTTTATCTATATTAATTTTTTCTTCCAGATACTCACCATACAACTTTTTAAGATAATCAGATACCATATTATTACCCCAAACACACGTTTGTACATTGTTACTAAAGTACTATTTTTATTGTATACTATTTTTTTGAATATGAAAAGAGATATTTTTACTAAAATTAAATTGTATAACTCAAAAAAACTAGTTATAATATACTTATATAATAGAAAAGGATAGGTATTATATATGAAGAAAAATATTCGCCAATTTGCATTATTAACAACACTAGCAACAGGAACGATTCATATTATAAATCGCTTCATTTCAACAACTGCCGATATGAAGAATATTTTATCTACATCGAAAGGTCAGTTTTACAATTGGAAAAATGGTTCTATTTTTTACACCAAACGCGGATCAGGCTCTCCTATTTTATTAGTTCATAGTTTAGACCCTATTTGCAGTTCTAAAGAATGGACAAACCTCATTAAAAAATTAGAAAAAAATCATACTGTATATACAATTGACCTTCTTGGTTGCGGTCGTTCTGATAAACCTTTTCTGACATATACATGTTATATTTTTGTACAATTAATTACAGATTTTATTAAAGATGTAATTGGAGAAAAAGTAGATGTTATTACAAGTAACCGCTCATTATCTTTTGTAGTGCTTGCTCATAATAATAATAAAGATATCATCAACAAAATCATTGGTATTAATCCTCCAGAATTAGAATCATTAAAAATCAATCCTGATAAATATGCTTCTGTTCGTAAAACTTTGTTAGAGATACCTGTTATCGGTACCTTTGTATATCATATTTTTATTAGCAATGCAAATATTACAAAAACTTTCCGCGAAAGATTTTATGCCAAACCACAGCTTGTTTCCAGTAAGCTGATTGATGCATTTTATGAAGGAGCACATAAACAAAACAGTGGTGGTAAATATTTAATGGCAAGTATCGAAGGTCACTACACTGATAACAGTATTAACCACGCTTTAGAAAAATTAGATATTCCGCTCTATTTGATTCAAAGCAGATATGGTAATAACTTTGTTAAAAAAATTGATGAGTATTGCCACTTAAATGATTCTATCGAAGCAGCATATATTTCAAATGCAAAGGAACTTCCACATTTAGAAGTATCTGATAAGCTTTTTGAAATTATCAATATGTTTTTAAACAACTAATATAAAAGAAAGGACATAGATTTTATGGTAATGTTACTGTATTTATAATTTGTATTGAAAATGCTTTTTAAAAGTTCTCTATCAGAGGGCTTATTAAACTATGCCATTTTTAATATGAATTATCAGCAGTAATCTTACTTACCCATATTAAATATAGAAGTAAGAGGATGCAGATTTTTTTGCATCCTTTTTTAATCCATATAAATTTTCTATGAATTTTAAAACACAAACTTTATTTAACACTTATGGAGGAAAATCTATGAACCAGATACTTATTAAACAAGAATTAAATATAAATATTTCCAAAGAAGAATTTTTAGATGATATTACCTGTATGATTAATGTCTTAAGAGATTGTTATGGAATGTACGAATATTTTGGCGAAAATTTATTTTTACAGGCAGAAGATAATATAAAAAATTATTTGGAAGCAAATGAATTTAATTTTGATGAAGCCTTAGCATTTTTTAAAAAAGAACTTACCTTCATCAAAGACGGACATTTTTACATCGGCAAACCAAGAACCTTTAAAGAGAAATATGACTACGCAATCAAATATGGTGAGTTCGAAAGAATCCCTTTCATCGACTGTAAAAAATTTTATTACAATACAGAGGAAGAAAAAATTCAATTAAATGAATTTTCATCTAAAGCAGAAAATTATAAAAACGATGAACCATTGATTATTGATTTAAGGGATAACGCCGGCGGCAATACTACCTATATTTATGATTTCTTATGTAATCTAATGGAATGTGAAGTCGGATATACATTAAAAGCTACTTTGAAATATTCGCCACTTTTTTTACAATATTTAAAGATGAAAAATATGGAAGTTGAATATGAAAAAGAAATTGAAATCATCGAAGAAACCTGTGAACCTACACCTAATAAGAAACCTATTTTTGTTCTGATTAATGAATTTACAGCTTCCGCTGCCGAAGAAGGAATTGCATTTCTTAAAAATATAGAAAATGTCACTATCGTCGGTACACATACCGCAGGCTGCACTTCTTGCGGTAACTGTATAAAAATCTATTTACCAAACTCTCATTTAGAAATATACTTTGGAACTGGATTTGTATTATTCGATGGTAAAAATGTTGATGCAGAAGGAGGATTTCAAGCTGACATCAGCTATGAAGAATTTTTAGAGATTATCAAATCAAGAAATTTCTAATACTAATTTTATAAATATAAAATGTGATTTGCAGATTCTTACAAACTTTTTAATTTTATAAAAACTTCTTATAAAAATGCCGGGATGTTGTTTATATACACTGTCCCGGCATTTTATTACTTTTTAAATATTTCTATAATGGTTCCTTCGATGGGGTACCCGCTTTTCTTGGATATGTCTTAGGTGTTATTTTTATTTTTTCAATTGTTACAAAAGAACGCTTCTGATCTGATAAATCAAATTTATAAATATCTTTAATCTGACCACCTAAAATTTTAATTGCTTTTCCTGCAGAATTTACTTCTTCTTCCACTTCTCCTGATTTGTAGGAAATAAAATTTCCTCCCATTTTTACAAATGGAATACAGTACTCACCTAAAGTAGAAAGATTAGCAACTGCACGTGAAACTACTAAATCATAATTTTCACGGTGTTCTTTATTTCTGGCAAGTTCTTCTGCTCTGGCATGAATCGTTGTCACTTTTTCTAATCCAAGTTCCCCAACTACTTCATCCAAAAATTTAATTCTTTTATTTAAAGAATCTGCCAAAGTAATCTCTACTTCAGGAAACGCAATCTTGAGCGGCACACCCGGAAAACCTGCTCCAGTTCCCATATCTAAAATCTTCACAGATTTTGATAAATCATAAACCTGGCATAATGAAATACTGTCTAAGAAATGTTTTTCAATTACTTCATCATATTCTGTAATCGCAGTAAGGTTCATGACCTTATTTTTTTCGATTAACATTTCATAGTATTTCAAAAATTGTTCAATCTGTTTTTCAGTTAACTCTAACTTAAGGTTAGCTAAACCTTGTCTGAATTTTTCTGTGTTATAATTCATATATTAATCCTTTTTAAAATTTGTAATTTATTCATTATTCTCTTTTGATTTTATATAACGAATAATCCACATTATTGCACAAAAATCCCACATTACTGCACATATAATATGAAGCACAAATGATGATGTATTTGTAAAACCATATGATAAATCAATAAATAAATTAATATTCCATACAACAGCACAAATACAATTTAATACCACTGCGGCTATACTTACTTTTTTATTTTTATCCATATAATATATCCTATTGAATTATTATTTATAAATGTTTAATCTGTTCCATATAAACCAATAATACAGAAATATCTGCCGGAGATACACCTGAAATACGAGAAGCCTGTCCAATAGAAATTGGTCTGTATAATTTCAACTTTTGGCGCGCTTCGATTCTTAAACTTGGCACTACATCATAATCAATATCTTCCGGTATCAACTTCTTCTCTAACTTCTTAAAGTTCTCTACTAACTTAATCTGTCTGGTAATGTAACCATCATACTTGATATTAATGTTAACCTGTTCTATTACATCATAAGCAAGTTCCGGTCTATTTTTATCAATTGGAGCAAGTTTTTCATAATCCAATTCCGGACGACGAATTAACTCTGCTAAAGTTACACCTGTATTAAGCGGAATACTTCCGTAGCTTTCTAATAATGCCTGAACTTCTTTGTTAGCGCCGATTCTCTCCTGTGATACTCGCTCAATTTCCTGTGCAATGAGTTCTTCTTTTTTACAAACCCAATCATAACGTTCCTGTGAAATCAAACCAATTTCATAACCTATTTTTGATAAACGCAAATCGGCATTATCCTGACGAAGTAATAAACGATACTCAGCACGGGAAGTCATCATACGGTATGGTTCGTGATTTTCTTTTGTCACAAGGTCATCAATTAATACGCCAATGTAAGCCTGAGAACGATCTAAGACAATCTGCTCTCTTCCTAAAATATCCATAGAAGCATTGATACCTGCAATCAAGCCCTGACATGCAGCTTCTTCATAACCACTGCTTCCGTTAAACTGACCACCTGCATATAAACCTTTGATTTTCTTAAATTCCAAAGTAGCAAAAAGCTGATTTGGATTAATGCAATCATACTCAATCGCATAAGCATTACGTACGATTTTTACATTTTCAAGACCAGGAAGTGTACGATACATTTCATGCTGAACATCTTCAGGTAAAGAAGATGACATACCACCAACATACATTTCATTGGTATTCAATCCTTCCGGCTCAATGAAAATCTGATGACGGTCTTTGTCAGCAAATTTTACAACTTTATCTTCGATAGATGGACAGTAACGTGGACCGGTTCCTTCGATAATACCTGCATATAATGGAGAACGATCTAAGTTATTGCGAATAATCTCATGTGTCTTCGGATTGGTGTAAGTCAACCAGCAGGAAACCTGATCAATCTGTACATCATCCGGATTGGTCGTGAAAGAAAATGGTACCACTCTTTCATCACCTTTTTGTTCTTCCATTTTTGAAAAATCAATGGAACGTTTATCAATACGTGCCGGTGTACCGGTCTTAAAACGTAAAATCTCAATTCCATTCTCAACTAAAGAATCAGTCAAATAATTTGCAGCCTGCAAACCATTTGGGCCGGTATGCATAATCATCTCACCGGTCAGACATCTTGCTTTTAAGTATGTACCTGTACACAAAATGACTGCCTTTGCATGATAGGTCGCACCGGAAAAAGTTTTTACACCTGTGATTCTCTTTTCAAATGTTCCTTCACATTCATATTCTTCTGTAATAATTTCAGAAACCTCTGCCTGACGAATTGTCAAATGTTCCGTCTCCTGCAAAGTTTTTCTCATTTCCATGGTGTAATTAAACTTATCAGCCTGTGCTCTTAAAGAATGAACCGCAGGACCCTTTGATTTATTTAACATCTTAGACTGTATAAAAGTTTTATCAATATTTTTACCCATCTCACCGCCAAGTGCATCAATCTCGCGTACTAAGTGTCCCTTAGAACTTCCACCAATGTTCGGATTACATGGCATCAGGGCAATGCTATCTACACTTACTGTAAAAATCACAGTCTCTAATCCAAGACGTGCACAAGCTAATGCAGCTTCACAACCTGCATGACCTGCACCAACAATTACTACGTCATATGTTTCTTCTAATTTATTTATATTCATTACATTTTCGGACATAATGTATCCTTTCTATTTCTAACGTTAAAATTAAACTTATTTTGTTTCTAACTCAAAAATTCCACCTTCAAATATAATATCATTTTCTTTTTCATCTTTATAAAATGACACTTTTCCAATCATCCTCAATTATGTGTCTAATAGTCAATCTCTCCGTTTTTATTAACACAAAAACTTACTCCTACAAAATAATAACTTATTACTGATTTTACTTACCTGTACAGAACTTCGAGAAGATTTCATTCACTAAATCATCTTCCACTGCTTCACCAATAATAGTACCAAGTTCTTCATAAGCATTCATCAAATCAATTGAATAAAAATCTTCCGGCATTTCATCTTCAATACTTTGTAACACTAGTTTTAAACTTGAAAGTGTCTCCTGTAAAGAATTTTTGTGACGGATATTTGTAATATAAACTTCATCATTAAAGGAAACTTCTCCTGTGAAGAACATCTCCTTAATGGTATCTTCAAATTCATCAATTCCACTCTGCTCTTTCGCAGAAATCTGAATCATCTTCTTATCCACATGCTTCGAAATATCTTCAGGAGTTGTCAACGGTGTTAAATCAGACTTGTTCAAAAGAATAATTGCCTGACGTTCCTTTAACATCTCCATAATTTCAAAATCATTCTCATCCAAAGTAGTAGAGGTATCTACTACATAAATAACCAAATCAGCCTGCTCTAAATATTTTTTCGCTTTGTTAACGCCTATTTTTTCTACAACATCATCCGTCTCGCGAATGCCTGCTGTATCAATGACATTTAAAATAATACCGTTCAAATTAATCTGCTCTTCTAACACATCTCTGGTCGTTCCGGCGATATCCGTTACAATCGCACGTTCCTCTCCCACCAATGTATTTAACAAAGAAGATTTACCGGCATTCGGTTTTCCTACAATTACTGTAGAAATACCTTCTTTTAATAATTTACCATTATCACTGTTTTTTAATAAAATCTGAACTTTAGAAATTGCATCATTTACAATCACAGACAGTTTTTCACCATAACCATCAATGCTGATATGCTCCGGATCATCCAAAGCAGTTTCAATAAAAGCAATTTCATGTAAAATCATTGCTCTGATATTTTTAATCTTATTAGAAACCACACCGGATAACTGACTTAAAGAACTCTTTAACGCAAATTCATTTTTAGAATGAATAATATCTATAACAGACTCCGCCTGTGATAAATCAATTCGACCATTCAAAAATGCGCGCTTTGTGAACTCTCCCGGTTCTGCAGGTCTGGCACCATTTTTTAAAACAGTCTCTAAAACTCTCTTTACAACATATACACCACCGTGGCAATCTATTTCAACCGTATCTTCTCTTGTATAACTTCGTGGACCTCTCATAAGAAGTACCATCACTTCATCAATTACTTCATCGCCATCTTTAATGTGGCCATAATGAATCGTATGAGTCGGCATGTCTGCTAACTTTTTATGATTTGCCATAACAAATATTTTATCAATAATAGAAACTGCTTCCTCACCACTTAAACGTACAATTCCGATTCCTGAATTTGACATAGCAGTTGCAATTGCTGCGATTGTATCTGTTTTCATATAATTAACCATGCCTTTCCACATACTTACCTATTATAGATATTACTACATATTAATCAAAATATCTATATAAATAAAGTTTTTGTTATTTAAAAAGAGTATCCTTTTTATTTTAAGGATACTCTTTCTTATAATATTATTTTTCACGTCTTTCGTGTCTTTTTAAAGTAACAACTACATGTCTGTAAGGTTCATCACCTTCGCTGTGTGTTGTAACAAATTTATCATTCTGTAATGCTGAATGAATTACTCTTCTTTCAAAAGGATTCATTGGCTCTAAAGAAACAGGACGTTTTGTTCTCTTTACTTTATAAGCAATGTTTTTTGCAAGATTTTCTAATGTCTCTTTTCTTCTGTTACGATAATCCTCTGTATCAATTTTTACCTTAACATGTTCTTCTACATTTTTATTTACTGCAAGATTTGTTAAGTACTGGAGAGAATCTAATGTCTGTCCTCTCTTACCGATGAGAACGCCCATATCAGCACCCTTTAAATCAACTGCATAATTGTTATCTTCTTTTGTAATAACAATTTCAACTTCAAGTTCCATTGCTTTAAAAACATTTCCTAAAAATTCACGGATATTGTCTTCTACTGTACATTTTTTACGAATTTTGATTACTGCTGGTTTGCTACCAATTCCTAAAAATCCTGTACTTCCTTTTTCAATTACTTCATATTCAACCTGATCACTTGTAGCACCTAACTTAACTAATGCTTCTGTTAAGGCATCATCCACTGTTTTAGCTGAAACTTCAATATATTCCATAACAGGTACTCCTTACCTTTCCACTATTTTCTACTGTTTCTTTCGTTATATTCTTTTACCATATTAGCTTTTGCAGCCATACTTCCCGGTTTTGCATTTGCTTTTGCAGCATTTGCTTTTTCTAATAATGCTTCTCTTTCTGCAAATGTTGTTGTATTTGCTCTGTCAGACATTCTTCTTGTGTTCATCTGGGCTGCATTTCTAATCTGATTTTCAGCAATACCCATCTGTTCACGTTTTTTCTTAGCTTTTTCTTCATTTTTCTTAATGATATCATCTAAATCAATTTTCTCAAAATGCTTATTTAAGAAAAACTGCTGAACTAAACGAACAACTGAACTCATTACCCAGTAAATACCAAGACCTACCGGAACTGTGAAACACATAAACAATGACATAAGTGGCATTGTCTTATTCATCATTTTCATCTGCTGTGCCATCGCATCATTCTGATTATCATTATTAGATGATGTAGGCATCATCTTAATATTAAGTACCTGGAATAAATAAGAAAGTAATGGCACTAATACTGCACATAATGCAACAATAATTGCACCTGATGCAAAGCTGGCTTTCATAATATCCCAAGGTGTATCTGAAATATTTAAAGGTCCTAATGCATTAATTTTAGAAACTGTCTCGTATGTAGAAGCAATTGTAGTCTCTAAAGAAGGGAATGTCTCTGCTAATGAATTCCATCCATTTGTTCCTAATTTTGCTAATACGTCGATTGTATAATTTCTAAGTACTTCTGTATCAGTCGCTGTAAAATCTAAAGCAGATGTTGTAACAATTCTATTATCAGTTACAATCTGAGTCATTTTATCAGCAAATCCTTCTGTTGACATGATACCATCTACTAATGTTGTAAAATGATCTTTTACACCTGCAACATAAGCCGGTACATTCATAAACACACGATAAAGTGCAAATAAAATAGGCATCTGGATTAACATCTGACCACAACTACCTGTCATTGAAACACCATATTTTTCATAAACCATCTGTGTTTCTTCATTCATGGCCATCATTGAATCCTGATCTTTTCTATTTTCATATTTTTTTCTAATAGCCTGAAGTTCCGGCTGCATTTTCTGAGATAATTTAGAAAATTTCTGCTGTTTATATGTCATTGGAAACATCAACATATAAATAATAATTGTAAAAATGATAATGGCAAGACCAACATTTTCAATGCCTACCGATGCCATTATATTGTAGATTCCATTCATTAACCATCCTAAAATCTTAGCGATAGGTCCAAGAATGGCTCCGTCATAAGCAGTTAATAATAACTCTGACACTTACAATACCTCCATTATGGAACTGGATCATATCCACCTTTTGAAAAAGGATTACATCTTAATATCCTCCATAAAGCCAATGCTCCCCCTTTTATCGCTCCATACTTTTCTACTGCTTCTAAACCATAAGTAGAACAAGTTGGATAATATGGACATTTTGTAGTTTTCATTGGAGAAAGATATTTTCTATAAAATTTAATTAACGCAATTAAAAGTTTTTTCAAAATTATTCCATCTTCTTTTCTGAATCTTTGACTATAATATTTTGAAGACGTCCAAGATGTAGCAATGCACTCTCTACTTCGTGATAAGAGATATCTTTTGCTGTACTTCTTGCGATGACTACAATGTCTAAACCACTATTAAACATGTCTTCATGTAGCCTATAAGCTTCCCGCACCAAACGGGTTAAATGATGTCTTATAACACTATTTCCTACTTTTTTACTAACTGATATTCCTAAACGATTTTGTTCTGTTTCATTTTTCAAAACATACATAACAAAATAACGATTGGCATATGATTTGCCTTTTCTATATACATTTTGAAAATCTTTGTTTTTCTTTAATGAATCTGAAAATTTCATATAAAGTTCCTCTTTACACAAACTTTAACAATTTGCTCTATAAAAGAAGAAAAGACCACATAAGATGTGGCCTAAGCTGATAATTTCTTTCTACCTTTTAATCTTCTTGCAGCCAATACTTTTCTTCCGCCTGCAGTGCTCATTCTGCTTCTAAATCCATGAACTTTAGATCTCTGTCTCTTTTTTGGTTGGAATGTCATCTTCATTATTAATCCACCTCCTCTACGTTAAAAAACATCATTTATCATTATAACAAAAAAATTTCATTAGTCAAGCTAAAAATATTATAAACACTGATGTTTTCTGACTTTCTTACAACTTTTACAACAAAAACCACTATATATATAAGGAAGAAACTTTTTTATTTCAATATCTTGTAAATAAATTTTTTTATTATTTTTATAAAAAATGTGGATAACTCTCTGTTTACATAAGTTATCCTCAATTTGTGGATAACCTTGTGGATAAAATTTAAATACTGTGTTAATATCCACTAAAAACCCTTGTTTTTCTAGGTTCATAACTATTTTTAATTTATTAACAATCATTCTTAACTACTTTACATAAAGCTTTATTTGCCTTTTTAAGCCTTTTTTCTATCCACGCCTTATCCCCACCCCATGAACTTTTTTCCCACACAAATTAACGTTGATAAAAGCTCCAAAATATTGTAAAATAGATAATGATACTGTTTATTATGGACTAACTGTATAATAAAAACAGTTTTATTAACGCTTTATTAGAAAACGGGGATTTAAAATGGACCATATTTTAGAAAAATGGGATTTAATATTAACTACGGTTAAAACAGAACATGACATATCAGATGTTTCTTTTAATACATGGATTAAACCTTTAGAATTGTTTGGTATAAAAGAAGATACTCTTTATATTTTAGTACCTTCTGATCAGATGACTCTTAATTATGTTTCAAAAAGATACAATCTTCCTTTAAAAGTAGCTATTGCTGAAATTACCGGTACAGAATATAATATTCAATTCATTCTTCCAGAACAAACAACTACTCTTAATACTAATAATAAGAAGGAAAAGAAGAAATTTACATCAGAAGGTTCTGAAAAATCAAATCTCAATCCTAATTATAAATTTGAAACATTTGTCGTAGGAAGTAATAATCGATTTGCTCAGTCTGCCTCTTTAGCTGTAGCCGAATCACCGGGTGAAGCCTACAATCCTCTTTATATTTATGGAGGACCGGGACTTGGTAAAACGCACTTAATGCATTCTATCGGTCACTTTATATTAGAAGATAATCCGGATGCAAAAGTTTTATATGTTACTTCGGAAGATTTCACAAATGAAGTTATTGATTCTATCCGAAGCGGTAATGCTTCCGCAATGAATAACTTTAGAGAAAAATACAGAACAATTGATGTATTAATGGTAGACGACGTTCAGTTTATTATAGGAAAAGAAAGTACACAGGAAGAATTTTTCCATACTTTCAACGCACTCCACTCTGCCGGTAAACAGGTTATCCTTACATCCGATAAACCGCCAAAAGAAATGGAGACTTTAGAAGAACGTATCCGCTCTCGTTTCGAATGGGGACTCATGGCAGACATTGGTGTTCCTGATTATGAGACCAGAATGGCCATTCTTCGTAAAAAAAGCGAAGCTGATAATATGAAATTTGGCGATGATATTTTAAATTACATTGCCAATAACATTAAATCAAATGTACGTGAATTAGAAGGTGCTTTAAATAAACTTATCGCCTATTCTAATCTGGAACATACAGATATCACAATGGAAATAGCTATCAAAGAGCTTCAGAATATTATTACTCCGGACAAGCCACGTGAAATTACACCTCAGCTTATCATTGAAGTAGTTTCTGAGCATTTTAATATTTCCTTAGATCAAATGATATCTAAAAATAGAAGTAACAGCATTGCAAGACCTAGACAAATCGCAATGTATTTATGTAAGAATATGACTGACATTCCTCTTGATTCCATTGGAGCTTTACTTGGTGGAAGAGATCATTCCACAATTATCCACGGTATCAACAAAATAGGTGAAGAATACGATAATAATCCACAAACCAGGGGGCTGATTGATACCATTAAGAAAAAGATTAATCCTAATTAATAATTTTTATTAACACTCTATAAAGGATGAATCACCATGGTTTTAACATAGTTATCAATTCCTTAAAGCCTTGATTTTAAAGGCTTCAAGGTACTTATGAACTTATAAACATCCCCTAATAATATTACTTTGAAAATCTTTTTATAAATATATATATGCGGCTTTTTGGCTGACCGGGAAGGAGTTATACACATATGAAATTAATCTGTTCAAAAGCAAACTTATTACACGGTGTAAATATCGTTTCAAAAGCAGTTCCAACCAGAACTACTATGGCTATTTTAGAATGTATTTTAATTGATGCTTCTACAAATGAAATTAAATTAACGGCGAATGACATGGAATTAGGCATCGAAACAATTATAGAAGGTGAAATAGTTGAACGTGGTGTCATTGCTTTAGATGCTAAGATTTTCTCTGAAATAGTTCGAAAGTTACCTGATAGTGAAGTTGTAATTGAATCAGATGCTTCTTTTAAAACAACTATTACTTGTGAAAAAGCTAATTTTAATATCATTGGTAAATCAGGAGATGATTTCTCTTATCTGCCTTATATCGAAAGAAAAGAATGTGTTGCTATTTCTCAGTTTACTTTAAAAGAAGTGATTAGACAGACAATTTTTTCTATTGCAGATAATGATAATAATAAATTGATGACAGGTGAACTTTTTGAAATTAATGAAAATAAATTAAAAGTTGTTTCATTAGATGGTCATCGTATCTCTATCCGTAACATTGAGTTAAAGGATAGTTATGATCGTAAGAAGGTAATTGTTCCAGGTAAGACATTGCAGGAGGTAAGTAAAATTTTACCGGGCAGTGTTGAAGAAGATGTTAATATTTATTTAGCTGACAATCATATTATTTTTGAATTTGATAAAACAACAGTAGTTTCACGTTTAATTGAAGGTGAATATTTTAGAATTGAACAAATGCTTTCATCTGCATATGAGACAAAAGTGAAAATTAATAAGCGTGAATTATTAAGTTGTATTGATCGTGCAACTCTTCTCATAAAAGAAGGTGATAAAAAACCTATTATTATGGATGTTGCAGATGGTAACATGGAATTAAAGATTAATTCATTTATTGGTTCCATGAAGGAAGATATTGATATTGTAAAAGAAGGTAAGGATATTTTAATTGGATTCAATCCTAAATTCTTTATTGATGCTTTAAGAGTAATTGATGAAGAAGAAGTAACACTTTATATGGTGAATCCGAAAGCTCCATGTTTTATTAAAGATGATGAAGGTAAGTTCATTTACTTGATTTTACCTGTCAATTTTAATGCTGCTAATAATTAATCAGCGGTTTTGTGAGAAAGGTTAAGAAAATGATTACTGTTAATATTAGAGAAACAGATGAATTTATTAAATTAGGACAGGCTCTTAAAAAAGCAGGTTTAGTTGAAACCGGTGTTGATGCAAAATTTTTCATTCAGGATGGTCAGGTTACTTTGAATGGAGAAGTAGAGACTCAGCGTGGTAAAAAACTTTATAACGGAGATATTGTTTCTTTTAATGGAGAAACAATCCAGATTGTAAAATGATTATAAAATCAATTGAATTAAAAAATTTTCGGAATTATGAAGATTTGAATATTTCTTTTGATGAAGGTACGAATATTTTATATGGTGATAATGCCCAGGGGAAAACGAATGTATTAGAAGCTGCTTATATGAGTGGGACTACGAAGTCTCACAAAGGCAGCAAGGATAAAGAGATGATTCGTTTTAATGAGCAGGAAGCACATATAAGAACAGTAGTTGCTAAAAAGCAGCCTGGTACGGATGTTTTGAAGGAATACCAGATTGATATGCATTTAAAACATAATAAATCAAAAGGTATTGCTATTAATAAGATTCCGATTAAGAAGGCCAGTGAGCTTTTTGGTATTGTAAATATGGTATTTTTTTCTCCGGAGGATTTAAATATTATAAAAGAAGGACCTGCGGAGCGTAGAAGATTTATAGATTCCGAATTATGCCAGTTGGATAAAATATATATGGCTGACCTTACCAATTACAATAAAATATTGAATCAGCGTAATAAATTATTAAAAGATATGGTTTACCGCCCGGATTTAGGGGATACACTTCCTATATGGGATATGCAATTGGTAGAAACAGGAAAAAAAATCATTCGCCGAAGAAAGCAATTTATTGAAGAATTGAATGAAATTGTCTATGGAATTCATTATAAAATTTCCGGCGGCAAAGAAGAATTGATTCTAAAATATGAGCCGAATATTGAGGATATATTTTTTGAAGATGAGTTAAACCGGGCAAAACAGAAGGATATTAAAATGTGCATGACTTCCGTTGGACCTCATCGTGATGATATGCTTTTTTCAATAGGTGGTATCGATATTCGTAAGTTTGGTTCGCAGGGGCAGCAGAGAACTTCTGCGTTGTCACTTAAATTATCAGAGATTGAATTAGTAAAGAGAACCATTCATGATACACCGGTTTTACTGCTTGATGATGTATTATCGGAATTGGACAGTAACCGGCAGAATTATTTGTTAAATAGTATTAGTGATATACAGACTCTTATTACCTGTACCGGTCTGGATGAATTTGTTAAGAACAGATTTCAGATTAACAAGATTTTTAAAGTAGTGGAAGGTCAGGTTTATGAAAAAAATGAAATTTAATTTTAGACTTGTGTTTTAGAACATGAGATAGTGTAAGCAATAACTAAGATGGAAGTTTGCACAAGAAAGGTTTGGTTATAGTATGGGTGCAGAAAATATGGAAACAGGAAATGAATACGGTGCCGATCAAATCCAGATTTTAGAGGGTTTGGAAGCTGTTCGTAAAAGACCTGGTATGTACATTGGCAGCACATCTGCCAGAGGTCTTCACCATCTTGTTTACGAAATCGTAGATAATGCCGTGGATGAGGCTTTGGCTGGTTTTTGTAAAAATATTTATGTAAGTATTAATGAAAATAACTCTATCACCGTTGAAGATGATGGTCGTGGTATTCCGGTTGATGTAAATCAGAAAGCAGGAAAATCAGCGCTTGAAGTTGTGTATACTGTACTTCATGCCGGTGGTAAATTCGGCGGTGGAGGATATAAAGTATCCGGTGGTCTTCATGGTGTAGGTGCATCGGTTGTAAATGCCCTTTCTACTGAATTATGTGTAGAAGTGTACAGAGAAGGGAAGGTTTATTTCCAAAGCTATAAAATTGGAAAACCGGATGGTGATGTAAAAGTAATTGGTGAATGTGGAAATGATAAGCATGGTACAAAGGTTACATTCCTCCCAGACCCTACTATTTTTGAAGAAACTATTTATGATTATGATACATTAAAACAGCGTTTGAGAGAGACAGCTTTCCTTACAAAGGGACTTCGTATTATATTGACAGACAAACGTGGTGAGGAAGACAGAGTACATGAATTCCACTATGCAGGTGGTATTAAGGAATTCGTTACTTATCTGAACAAGAGTAAAGAAGCTATTTATCCGAATGTCATTTACTGTGAAGGTAATAAAGATAACGTTTATGTAGAAGTTGCTCTTCAGCATAATGACTCTTATAACGAGCTTACTTTAAGTTTCGTAAATAATATCATTACTCCGGAAGGTGGTACACACCTTGCTGGTTTTAGAAACGCTTTGACTAAGACTTTTAATAACTATGCAAGAGCAAATAAATTATTAAAAGACACAGAACCGGCATTATCCGGTGACGATATCCGTGAAGGTTTGACTGCAATTATCAGTGTTAAGATTGAAGAACCGCAGTTTGAAGGTCAGACAAAGCAGAAATTAGGTAATAGTGAGGCTCGTGGTGCGGTAGATTCTATCGTAAGCGAGCAGTTGACATACTTTTTAGAGCAGAATCCGTCAGTGGCCAAAACTATCTGCGAAAAATCGCTGCTTGCGCAGCGAGCAAGAGAGGCGGCTCGTAAAGCCCGCGACTTAACTCGTAGAAAAACGGCTTTAGAAGGAATGGCACTTCCGGGTAAACTGGCAGATTGTTCGGATAAAGATCCAAAGAACTGTGAAATTTTTATCGTAGAGGGTGATTCCGCCGGTGGTTCTGCTAAGACAGCGCGTAGCCGTGCGACTCAGGCTATCTTACCTCTTCGTGGTAAAATCTTAAATGTAGAAAAAGCAAGATTAGATAAAATTTATGGTAATGCAGAAATTAAAGCAATGATTACTGCGTTTGGTACAGGTATTCATGATGATTTTGATATCAGCAAATTAAGATATGACAAAATCATTATAATGACTGATGCCGACGTTGACGGTGCACATATTAGTACCTTAATGTTGACATTTCTGTATCGTTTCATGCCGGAGCTTATCAAACAGGGGCATGTATATTTGGCAACTCCTCCTCTTTATAAAGTTGAGAAGAATAAGAATGTTTGGTATGCCTATAGTGAGGAAGAGTTAGTGCATCTCATGGAGACTGAAATAGGTCGTGATGGTAATAACAAGATTCAGCGTTATAAAGGTCTTGGTGAAATGGATGCCGAACAGCTTTGGGAGACAACCATGGATCCTGAAAGACGTATTTTGAAACGTGTAATGATTGATGAAGAGAACGCATCCGAAATCGATATCACATTCACTACTTTAATGGGTGATAAGGTTGAACCAAGACGTGAATTCATCGAAGAGAATGCGAAATACGTTCAGAACCTTGACGTTTAATTTTTTGGAGGAATTTTTAGAATGGATGATAAGATTTTTGACCAAATCCAAGAAGTGGATTTGAAAAAAACGATGGAAACATCCTATATTGACTATGCGATGAGCGTTATTGCCGCCCGTGCATTGCCTGATGTAAGAGATGGTTTAAAACCGGTTCAGCGCCGAGTTTTATATTCCATGATAGAATTAAATAACGGACCGGACAAGCCACATAGAAAATGTGCGCGTATCGTCGGTGATACCATGGGTAAATACCATCCACACGGTGACAGCTCTATCTATGGTGCCCTTGTTAATATGGCACAGGAATGGTCTTTCCGTTATCCATTGGTAGACGGACATGGTAATTTCGGTTCTGTGGACGGTGATGGTGCCGCTGCGATGCGATATACTGAAGCAAGACTTTCTAAGATTTCTATGGAAGTGCTTGCAGATATCAATAAAGATACTGTAGATTTTGTACCGAACTTTGACGAGACTGAAAAAGAACCGACTGTAATGCCGGCACGTTTTCCGAACCTTTTAGTAAATGGTACAACAGGTATCGCTGTTGGTATGGCTACAAACATTCCTCCTCATAACCTTCGTGAAGTAATTAATGCAGTTGTAAAAATTATTGATAACGAGGTATTAGAGGACAGAAAAACAGAAATAGATGAGTTATTGAGCATCGTAAAAGGTCCGGACTTCCCGACAGGTGCTATGATTTTAGGTACTGCAGGTATTAATGAAGCATATCGTACCGGTCGTGGTAAAATCAGAGTTCGTGCAATTACTAATATAGAGCCTATGCAGAACGGTAAGAACCGTATTGTTGTTACCGAACTTCCATACATGGTAAATAAAGCTCGTTTGATTGAAAAAATTGCAGAACTTGTTCGAGAGAAGAAAATTGATGGTATAACAGAACTTCGTGATGAATCAGACCGTCAGGGTATGCGTATTTGTATCGAACTTCGCCGTGATGTGAATCCGAATGTTGTATTGAATTTACTTTATAAGCATACACAGATGCAGGATACTTTTGGTGTTATCATGCTTGCATTGGTAAACAACCAACCAAAAGTAATGAATCTTTATGAAGTGTTGAACTACTATCTTGAACATCAGAAGGATGTAGTAACCAGAAGAACAAAATACGATTTGAATAAGGCAGAAGAACGTGCTCATATTTTACAGGGATTACTTATTGCACTTGATAATATTGATGAAGTAATCAGCATTATACGTAGTAGTAAGAATACACCGGAAGCAAAAGAGCGCTTAATTGAAAGATTTGCTTTATCTGAAGCACAGGCTCAGGCTATCGTAGACATGCGTTTACGTGCGTTGACCGGTTTGGAAAGAGAGAAACTGGAAGGCGAATATGTAGCTTTGATGGAACAGATTGCTTACTTAAAAGGTATTTTGGCTGATGAGAAGAAGCTTCTTGGTGTTATAAGAGAAGAAATCCTCTTAATTGCAGAGAAATACGGTGATGAGAGAAGAACTTCTATTGGATTTGATGAATATGACATTTCAATGGAAGACCTTATTCCTGTTACTAATACAGTTATTGCCATGACTAAGTTAGGTTACATTAAGCGTATGAGTATTGATAACTTCCGTGCGCAGAACCGTGGAGGTAAAGGTATCAAGGGAATGGAGACTATTGACGAAGATTACATCGAAGAACTTTTGATGACAACCTCTCATCATTATATGATGTTCTTTACGAATACTGGTCGTGTATACCGAATGAAAGCTTATGAGATTCCGGAAGCAGGCAGAACAGCCCGCGGAACTGCAATTATTAATCTTTTACAGCTTCAACCGGGAGAAAAGATTACCGCAGTTATTCCTATTAGGGAATATACAGAAGGTCATTATCTTTTCATGGCTACTAAGAAAGGTATTGTAAAGAAGACTCCAATTACTGATTATGCAAACGTCCGTAAGACGGGACTTGCAGCTATCACTTTAAGAGAAGATGATGAATTAATCGAAGTTAAGAAGACTGATAATAAACAGGATATTTTCCTTGTTACAAAATATGGTCAGTGTATTCGTTTCAATGAGACAGACGTAAGAAGTACCGGTAGAACATCCATGGGTGTTATAGGTATGAACTTAGCAGACCGCGACGAAGTCGTAGGTATGCAGATGGAATCTCAGGGCGACTGCTTAATGATTGTATCTGAAAAAGGTCTTGGAAAATGTACCTTAACATCTGAGTTTACTGCACAGATTCGTGGAGGTAAGGGTGTGAAGTGTTACAAGATTACTGAGAAGACCGGTAACATCGTAGGTGTGAAAGCCGTTAGAAAAGAAGATGAAGTGATGCTTATCACTACAGAAGGTATTATTATCCGTATTAAAGTAGATGGTACAGCACTTCTTGGCCGAGTAACCTCAGGTGTAAAACTCATGAACCTGTCCGATGACGTGACAATCGCAAGTATTGCAAAAGTCCGTGAAGATAAGACGCTTATGAATAACACAGATACTTCTGAACTCTTGACTGAAGAAGAAGAGGCACAGAGTGCTGCGGCAGCAGCTGAAGCTGCAAAATTAGCTGCAGGTCAGGCTGATTTCTCAGAGACAGATGAAGAACTTATGAAAGAACTGTTAGAGAGAGCAGAAGCTGACAACGAAGAAGAATAATTTTTAACTCGTTGAATTATTTATTGTGAAGACCATAAGAATGAAATTCTAAAATTAGTGATGAATTGAATAGAATAATTGTGATGTAGACTGAGAAGCACGTAAAAAGTGAACGGGCTTCTCAGTTTTTTTGTCACAAAATTTGAATGAAAGTGTTTTATTTAAGTATGAAGGTAAAAGTTAGTTATTGTGCAAGTGATAATGAAATTTGTACAACTTTGTTTTTATAAAAGAAAAGTAATGATATGAATAGAAAGGGGGATGGCGATGCTTCATGACGAATGGAAAATAATATATGACCTATATAAGAAACCATTGTATTTGTACGCGCTGTCTCTCATCGGGAATAAACAGGATGCAGAAGATTTAGTACAAGAAGCCTTTGTAAAAGCATATTTATCCTACGAAAATACAGGAAGTATTAAGTATTGGCTTGTAACAGTCTTAAGAAATGAATTTTACAATCTGCAAAGAAAGAGGAAAAAAGAGATTTTAGACGATGGAAATATATTGGCACAGAAAACCTCTACGGAAGATATGTTATCTGACTTGTTAGAAAGAGAGGATCGACAGAGGTTGCTTAAAGAAATTCAGAAGCTTCCGGTGCAAATGAAGGAAATCTTAATTGAAAGTGTATATTTCCAATTGAAAGATACAGAGATTAGCGAACTACATGGAATTACCTGTGAGAATGTAAGAAAAATACGTTCCAGAGCAAAGCAAAAATTGATAGAGAGAATGAAGGAGGGCGAATAAATGAGTGAATGGAATGAACAGAAAATAGATGAAGAATTAGAAGCTCTTTTAAATGATATGCCGGAACCGGACGAGTTGGAAAGAAGAATTGATAAAAGTATTAGTAAAAAAATCCGCAAAACAGTGTTACAAACTTTGACTGGTGTAGTAATTATCTTATTGTTTATTCTTTTGTATTTAAATCCGCTGATGAATTATAGTTTTTTTGATCCATACAGCATAGATAAAGAACCGGACAGAAAGATGCTTGAGATTATGAGAGATTATTGCGAGACAGTATACCCTTATCGTGAAGTATTAGACCTTCAGGTGAAACGGAAAGGTTTGGGAAGATATAACATTCAGATGCAGGTAGATAATCTAACAGAGACAGACAATGGCAATGTGGCAAATGTATGGTATGATATTAACTTTTCATCTTTTGGAGACATTGTAGATGCAGAATCTATTTTTAAACCAGATACAGACAGGTTTCATCAGGCAAATGTAGATAAAAATGAATTAATAGAGAATATTAGCGAACTTCCAAAGTCAGCAGTAGTCTATTTGTCTGTCAGCGAAGAAAGTGCAAAAAATATCGAAGAATTGAGAAATATGTGTGTGCAGTTACAGTGGTTTCAGGTATATCAACCGAATGTAGCATTTCAAGGAGGCATGAATTATCAGCCAAGAAATATTTTTTCAGAAGATGATAATAGAGTAGAGATGACAGAGCAGGAATTATTGGATGCTTATATAAATAATCTTGATAATATTGAGCGGGAGGTAGAGGCTTGGTCAGGTTTTGGATTAGATAATGAAAGTACAGATAAGTATTTTGCGTATTTACAAGATACTTTACATGATACATGGCGTGATGCAATGAGTCTTACTTCACTGAATGTTGAAAATTATTGTGTCTATGGAAAACGGGATGAAGTGATTCAGTTTTTACAGGAGCATGAGTTGGATTCTATTTTGATTGAAAATGTTAGTTTGTGGTAGTAGTAATCTCTTAAATTTCAGATGTAATACTTTTAAAGTAGTTTAGATTAATAAAGTTATGATTGATAAAAGAGGGGTTAATAAAAATGACAAGAAAGAGCTATAAAATGAAATGGTTTTTATTGGGAATGGCTGTATTATTACTTTCCGGCTGTGGGGAAGCAGGAAAACAAAATGTAAATAACAGTTCCAAGAGAGAAGTGTCCTACGAAGTAAGATACAGTGGCAGAGTAGGATTACTGGTGGAAGAAGGAGAGTTAAAGGAAAGCAGTGTAGTATTTGAGGATGCACCGATTGATTTTCAGGATGAAGTTGTAGAAGAAATGTTGCGTAACCTTATAGGCAAACCGGAGGGGGAAGTTTATATCAGTGAGTTACAGGAGATTCATGCAATCTACTGGCGAAATGATAATTATTGGTCAAATCTTCAATCACCAGATGGATGTCTGCCTCATGTAAGCGGATGTGAAGAAGGACCATGGGATACAAAACAGCCGGAGACATTAGCAGATTTTGCATATTGCTATAATTTACAGTGGATGGAGTTTGGCAGAATAAACGTTCCTTCTTTAAAAACATTGTGGGAATTACCGCAATTAGAAGCACTGAGTTTTGAGAGTGCAACGATTACAGAAGAAATATTATCAGAAATTGGCGGATTTCCTTTTGTAAATTATTTTGAAGTGGGAGTGTATGACGCATATGCAGGAGTGAACTGGGGAACTTTGACGGACGGAAGTTTTCTGCTTCCAATAGCTGACCAGTTAGTATTTCTAAAAGCTTACGGAGGAATTGATTGGAATCCAAAAGTTCTGTCACAGATGAAAAATATGGAAATCTTAAGTATAGACAATCCGAAAGACGTATCCTTTTTAAATCATATGCCGAAATTAGAAAAACTGCATATTTATTGTGGCACAGTAGAAGATTGGAGTCCACTTGCCGGGTTGGATAATTTAAAAGAATTATCTATTAGTGGAAATGATCAATATACAGTGGAAATAGGACTTTCTGATGTAAGCCAGTTAAAAAATCTGGACTATTTAGAACTCTGGCGCACAACGTTAGGAAGTCAACACAGTCATGAAGAAATTGTGGAGGCAATTCCGAGTCTGACGCAGTTATATCTTGTGAAATAATAAGGGGAAAGATGAAAGAAATAAAAAGGGCATTAATT
The DNA here is from genome assembly GCA_045531555.1 of Roseburia sp. Lineage (GTDB taxonomy): Bacteria > Bacillota > Clostridia > Lachnospirales > Lachnospiraceae > Roseburia. The sequence goes on from JAZSEF010000057.1 coordinate 63,272, forward strand.
TTTATATTAATAGCGGTAGCATTACTTTCCGGCTGTGGGGAAGCAAAAGATAATTCTGCAGAAAAAAGAGAAGTTACCACCCAGGCGGGAGGCTTGGGACATAACAAGATATATACAGAAGGGTTAAAGGAAAGCGGCATGTTTTTTGAGGATGCGCCAATGGAGTTTTCTGACCCGGTCGTGGAAGAAATGCTGCGGAATATGATAGGCAAGCCGGAGGGAGAAGTCTATATCAGCGAGTTGCAGGCAATCCATATTATTTATTGGCGTAGCTGGGACAACACCTATTCCTCTAACATCCAAAGCTTTGATGGAAGTGATGGAGAATGGGAGTGGTTTCCGGGACAACAGCCTTCGAATTTTGATGACTTGGCATATTGTTATAATTTGCAGGAACTTAATATTGGAAAAATCAAAGTGCCGTCTTTAGAGCCTCTTTATGAGTTGCCACAGTTAGAAAGTTTGGGATTTAATGGGTCAGTCATTACAGAGAAACGATTAGAAGAAATCGGAAATCTACCGCATATAAGTATTTTTGAGTTAGAAGGCGAAGAATGGATGAATTGGGGAGACATAACGGATGGAAGCTTTTTATTACCGATAGCAGACCAACTAACTTATCTTTCGACCGGAGCCGGAATCGACTGGAATCTGGAAGTGATGGCAGAAATGGAGAACTTAGAGGTTTTGTTTATGGAGTATCAGGATGATATATCCTTTTTAGAGCATATGCCAAAATTAAAAAGATTATGGTTATATTGCTGTACACCGGAGGATTGGACTCCACTTGCAGCGGCGCAGAGTTTGGAATTTCTTCATGTAGGCGGAAATATGCATCAGAGCATTGATTTTACGCTAGAGGATGTGAAACCGCTTGTAAATTTAGAAAGATTAAGTCTGAATTTTACGACTATAAATAAAGAAAATACATGGGACGAAGTCGTGGAGGCGATGCCGGGGCTTACCGCCTTGCAAATGTTAAAATTTTAATAATTATTCAGCAGCTCTGTACATTTATTGCACCGACCGTATGAAAACGTAAATATAGCAAGAGCAAGCCCCATCATAAAATGATTTTTATATCAGAGAGGCAGGAGAAAGATGTTTCGATTAAAATTCAAAAAAGCAATCTTACTATGTCTGACAGCAGTTCTATGTCTGTCCGGCTGTGGGGAAGTAGAAGGGGAAAGGCGGGAAGTATCGCCACAGTTTCGAGGCTTCGGTATTGAGTATCTTTTTAAAGAAAGAGGCTTAAAGGAAAGCGGTGTGGTATACGAAGATGCACCGGTAGATTTTCAGGATAAGGAAATGGAGAAAATGCTGCGAAATATGATAGGCAAACCGGAGGGCGAAGTCTATATCAGCGATTTACAGGCAATTCATAGAATTTACTGGTTAAATCAAGATGAATTTGGAAGTCCGGCAGAATATTCTTCTAACTTACAAGAGGTTGGCAAAACATTTTTGATAGAAAAGGATGAAAATGGCGAGTACATACAGGCAAAGAGTTTAGAGGATTTGGCATATTGCTACAATTTACAGGAGATAGGGTTTGTCTCTATGGAAGTGCCGTCTTTAAAACCACTTGCCAATCTGCCGCAGTTGGAAAAATTAGATTTCACTTCAACGGTTATGACTGAGGAGGTAATGAACGAAATTGGAATGATTTCCAGTCTGAAAATCTTAGAAATGGGGCACAAAGAATTTACCGATTTCTCAGATGTGACGGACGGAAGCTTTGTGTTGCCAATAGCCGACCAGTTAGAGGCTTTCTATGCAGCCGGAGGGATTGACTGGAGCCCGGAGATTTTAGCACAGATGACGAATTTGGAAAGTCTGTATATTGAGGACGCAACGGATTTGTCTTTTTGTAAGAATTTACCACAGTTAAAGAAACTGTACATGACAGGGGGAGATGTGGAGGATTGGAGTTCGATTGCTTATCTGGAAAATCTGGAATATTTATATATTGGTGGAAATAGCTGGCACGTCGTAGAGGTGGATTTTGAAGCATTGACAAAGCTTAAAAAACTGGATTATCTGGGTTTGACGTTCACAACAGTGAATCGGGAATATACGTTTAATGAGATTGTGGATGCGATTCCAAGTCTGACGGGTTTGTATATGCTTATGATGTAAAGGAGAAGGAACAACATGAAAAAAAGAATATTATTTTGCGTAGGTCTGTTGACAATATTACTTCTGTGTGCCTGTGGCAGTTCAGACACCGCGAGCGGGACATTAAAAATCTGCATCGACGGTAATGGTATGAACGAGATGCATGTGGGACCGATTATTGCCGAATTTGAGAGTAAAAATCCGGATTTGGAATTGATAGTGGAATATCTTCCGGCGGTGGGACTTGACAGTGCCGCACAGGAGGAGAGAAGGGCGGCTCTTACCAGAACAAGAACCGAATTAATGAGTGGCGATGCAGCGGATATCTATCTCTTTTTGAATAAAGGAAATCCGGGAGAAGAAGGATTATACAGTCTTTTTCCGAATTTAGAACAACAGATAAGAGCAAATGTGCTGCATGATTTGGATTTCCTGTTCACACATCCGGATTTTCATGCAGAGGAATATGTAGCACCATTACAGCAGATGGGAGTATATGAAGGTAAATCTTATGTACTGCCGCTTAGTTATACCTCTGTGTCATATATCGCATTGGATGAGCCTTTGAAAAATAGTGGATTTGATGAAGAAGCGGCAATCAAAAATACGAAGGCATTTATGGATGAAATCTTGAAATTATCGAAGGAACAGATACCTTCCTTTGCTTATCCGACCCGTTTATTATCGTTAAGAACACTTACCGTTTCTCCGGTTGATGCAGAAAAAGCAGAAATACAATTGAACACACCACAGTGGCAGGAACTCATAGAGATGAATCGTTATATCATGGATACCGTTGGTTATTCAAAAGACCCACAAGAAGATTTTATGAAAGGTCTGGATTATGAAGCAAGAATCGCAGAGGGAGCAGTATTCTTACCGGTTTTCTCTGCTACACAACCGCCGTATTATCTGCGTTTACTGGAGGATGAAGGATATACCGCACGTCTCATTCCGTTGCCAAATGAAAAAGGTGGAGTAACGATGATGACGGATATGACAGCAGTCGTGTCTGTCGGATGTGAAAATACAGATGCAGCGGCACAGTTTTTGTTATTCATGTTAAGTGAGCAGGTGCAGGGATGCGGTGAATTGGAGCAGAGCGGAGGAACAGCGAGAATGTTTGCTTCGGGATTAAGCTGGCCGGTAAGAAAAGGCTGTGCAGAAAATATGCTGGAAACGATGGATTTGACATTAGTGAAACCGGGCGAAATCAGCGATACGTTAAAAGCAGATTTAACAGCTATAGAAAACAGCATAGACTTCGGGCGTCTTGGGACAAGTTATGATAGCGAGCTTGGAAATCTGATTCTGCCATATCTGACAGGAGAGCAGAATTGGGAAGAATGTTATGCAAATATCGAAAAGGAATGGTCATATTTAGATGAATAAAAAATGGATTGTGATTGTATTGATGGCTTTCTTGCTGTCAGGTTGTGGAACAAAGCAAGTGGATTCCGATGCGAATATAAGAGAAGTATCTTCCAAAGCAGTTCCGATGGATTGTTGGAAAATAAGACGCTGGTGTGAGGCAGACGGTGATTTTAAGGAAAGCGGTGTCGTATACGAAGATAAGGTTATGGAATTTAAGGATGCAGTAGTAGAAGAAATGCTGCGGAATATGATAGGCAAACCGGAGGGAGATGTCTATATCAGTGATTTACAGGAGATACATTCTATTTTTATGAAGGATGACGGATACGAAGCAATATATTTATCCAATTTACAGCAGCCGGCAAATGGATATCTTAGACCGCTCTCTGATGGACCATGGGAGATTAAACAGATGGAAACATTGGAGGATTTGGCATATTGTTATAATTTACAGGCATTGTCGCTTTCGGGTATCGACATTCCATCTTTAGAACCGCTTTTTGACTTACCACAGTTAGAGAGTCTGTGTTTTAGACAAGGCGCCCTGAAACATGAAGCATTTCCAGATGACATTATGGAGCAGGTTGGTGAAATAAAAACAATACAATACATAGATTTTGGAAGATATGAGCTGACGAGCATAGAACCGCTTTGTCAGTTGCCGGAGCTAAAATCACTTGAGTTTAGTGGTACGATTGTAAACGAAAAGATATTAGATGAGATTGGAAAACTTCCTGCTCTGACTTATTTTGGATTGGGAACCTGCGATCCGGGAACTACGGGAACAAGTGCTTACGGCACCTATTGGAAAGACCTTACCGATGGAAGTTTTCTGCTTCCTATAGCAGAGCAGCTTACAGTGCTTCATGCTTGCGGCGGCATTGACTGGAATCCGCAGGTGTTGGCGAAGATGACAAATTTAGAGAGCATGAGCCTTCAGTATGCTGAGGATATTTCTTTTTTTGAACATATGCCAAACTTAAGGGAATTACATCTGTACTGTTGTACAACGGAGGATTGGAGTCCTTTGGCATCGCTTCAAAATATGGAAAATCTAAGTATTGGCGGAAATATGTATACAGAGATAGAAATAAGCCTTGATGATTTGCGTCCGCTTCAAAACTTAAAATATTTGGATTTTTCTATGACATCAATTGGAGATACGTGTACATCAGAGGAAATCATAGAAGCTTTTCCGAAGTTGGAGGCATTGTATTTTTTAGTATGGGATTAAAAATGAAATTACGTAGAAAATATACAGGAATCTTTTTATTTTTGCCAATTTTTATTGGAATGTTGGTGTTCTTTGCTATTCCTTTTGTCATGGTAGTGTCCTACTCTTTTGGAATGGGCGGCGGACAGGTGCGGTTTGTGGGCTTGGAAAATTACAGAAAAGTATTAAACTCAGAGGCGTTTCAGTTAGCAGCAGGGAATACGGCAAAGTTTTTAGTGATCGGCGTACCGCTTTTGCTGGTGCTCGCGCTTTGTGTGGCTCTTTTGCTTCGTCGGAACTTACCGGGGCAAAAACTATGCGTGAATAGTATATTGCTTCCTTTGGTATTGCCGATTGCCAGTATCGTGATGGTGGTGGAATGGCTGGTTCCGGCACCAGTATTAGAAAGTCCGTCGGCTTTTTGGGTGTTACTAGTGCTATACCTTTGGAAAAATTGTGGCTATATTACGGTGCTTTTATTGGCGGGGCTTTCCATGATACCGGAAGGACTCTATGATACCGCGGCCATGGAAGGAGCCAACAGCTGGCAGAAATTGTGGTATGTTACATTGCCGTTACTTTTGCCGTCACTGGCTTTTTCCGCAGTAATTGGAATTATTAATAGTTTTAAATCTTATCGGGAAGCGTTTTTATTGGGTGGCAGACATCCTCACGAGAGCATTTATATGTTGCAGCATTTTTTGAATAACAATTTCGAAAATCTAAATTATGGGCGGTTGGCGGTGGCTTCGGTCATGACGGCATTACCGATTGTATTGATGACGGTAACTGTGTTGCTATTGAGCGAAAAAAATGAAGAGGGAGATAGACGAGCTGCGAAAAGAGCAGGTAAATCAAATATGCCGTCCAGACAGAGAAGGAGGCATGCATGAAGAAACTAAAAAAGGCTTTCGGCAGTGGGTTAGTTCTCCTGATTACGGTATTGGCAATAGGTCCGGTATGTTATCTTCTCTGGGGATGTTTTACGAACTTGGAAGGGTTCTGGCTGACTTTTTTGCGCACACCGGAGTATCTATATAAATTCTGGAACAGTTTAGGAATCTGCCTTGCAATTAGCATTGGGCAGTTGGTGGTCAGTTGTATGGGTGGACTTGCACTGGCGAAATATCCCGTTCCGGGAAAGCGGTTATGGATTGGTGTTCTAATCGTGATGCTACTTTTGCCGTTACAGGTAACGTTGGTGCCGAATTATCTGATTTTGGATAAGCTGGAATTATTGGATACAGTTTGGGCATTAATCTTACCGGGAATCTTTTCCCCATTGGGAACGGTGGTAATGTGGATAACTTTCCGTGGAGTGTCAGATGAGTTGATAGAAGCAGCGCAGCTTGATGGAGCCAAAGTCGGAACAATTCTTTGGCGCGTCATGGTGCCTGTTGGAAAAAGCGGTGTGGCAAGTGTATTTTTACTAAGTTTTATCGATGCTTGGAATATGGTGGAACAGCCGATGGTGTTTTTGAGAAATACATCCCAGTATCCATTGAGTGTTTTTCTTGCATCTCTTAGTAAAGAGGGATTCGCGCTTAGTTTTCATAGCGGACTGCTTTCTATGATTCCTGCGGTGATACTGCTTTTGTATTTTAGACAGGAATTGGTGGAAGGCGGAGAGTTACTGCTAGAGAAATAAGCGTAAATTTTATTTGTAAAAGAATATTGTCCGTGGAGGATGAAAAGTGGAACGGGATAAAAAAATAGCAATTACTTTAACTATAATTATCGGAGCAATACTTTTATGCTGTACAGTGGCATCTGGGATTATCTACCAAAAGCTTCTCCCACAGGTGCGTATGGTGGAGGCAGTGTGGCAGGATGGAGGATATGTGCTGCCAAAGGATGCACTTTATGTGAGCATGAATGGAGATTGCGTTTATGGTATCGAGGAAAAAGAGGATAGATATCAAAAAAAGTACATCGCAAAGGAAGTTATAGTGACAATTATAGAAGAAGACACAGATGCAGGCACCGTAAAGGTGCGAGGCATTTATAATCCGGAATGGAAGTATGCCGCAGGAGTGGATGGAGCCATCGGAAATGATGTAGAAGTGAAGACAATACAGGAAAAATAAGGGTTAAATAAAAGCTATTCAGAGACAAGATAATTTTGAAAACTGTCCTGAATAGCTTCTTTTAGGAGTTCACATTATTTCAACATTATTATGAAATAAGTAGTTTACAAAAATCTCAGGTGCAGGATTACATTTATTCGTAACCCATTCGGATAGACAGCCAACCCAGGCATACGAATTGTATTTGATAGTAAATAATTGTTCTTCACTTAGTTTATCCAGATGATGGTGTTCTTTTATGATATTCTCTGTGACCTTGCAGTTTGCATTTCGCATATAGGAAAAAAGTGAATTTTGGTTCGTATCTTCAAAAGCTTTTCGATAGAAATACTGCTTTTCTTTGATACGATTTAGTAATAGTTCGGTCTGTTCTTTACAGTAGTAATTTCCGTAGGGTTCTAAAGAAGAATTCAAATCATTTTGATATACCCAGGCAACCAAATCATATTTATCTTTAAAGTGATAATAGAAAGTCTGCCGGTCCGTACCGCAGTATTCACATAATTCTGTAATTCTTATCTTGGATAAATCTTTTTTGTTTATGATTTCTAAAATGGCGTCTGCAAACATCCATTTTGTTCGTTCTTTCATTGTATTCATAAGAAATCTCCTTTTTCTTATTTTCTTACAAAAATATTAAAATGTCAAATTTTATGACAAAATTATTAAACTGTACATTTGTGCATACATAATAATTTAGTAAGATGAAATTAGCAAATTTATATAAACGGAGGAGTATATAATGAGAACAAGAACCTTGTTGACAAATGCAACATTTGCCAAATTAGGCGATTCGTTTGCAAGCATCCAGCTTCCACACACATGGAATAATTTGGATGGACAAGATGGTGGCGGTGATTACTGGAGAGGAATTGGTATCTACAATATTGATTTGCCAAATCCGACAAAAGGAAAGAAACAGTATATTGAATTAAAAGGCGCAAATCACGTAGCAACCGTATATTGTAACGGACGAGAACTGGGAACACATAGGGGCGGTTTTTCCACATTCCGTTACGAATTGACTAACGGTATGAAAGCAGAAGGAAATGTTTTGACAGTAGTAGTCAGCAACGCAGTAAGCGACATTTACCCTCAGACTGCTGATTTCACTTTCTATGGTGGTATTTATCGAGATGTAACTTTTATCGAAGTAGATAATTGTCATTTTGATTTATTAAAAGATGGTACAGAGGGTGTCTTTGTAACACCTCATTGTATGGGAAAAACACGTTTGGATGTATTCCCAGTGAATGTGACACCAGGAACTATGGTGTTAGTAGAATTAAAGGATGCAGACGGACATGTAGTAGGTTCAGCAGGCGCCCAAGCGTCAGAACATGTAGACCTTATTATTGATGTAAAAGAGCCACATTTGTGGAATGGTATGGTTGACCCATACTGCTATACCGCAGAAGTAAAATTAGTAGAAGGTGAGACTGTTGTTGATACAGTAGAAGTAAAATATGGTTACAGAAGTTTCCGTGTAGATGCTGAAACAGGTTTTTGGTTAAATGGAAAAAATGTACCATTACGTGGTGTAGCGCGTCATCAGGACCGCTTAGACAAAGGCTGGGCAATTTCAAAAGAAGACCAGGAAGAGGATATTGCGCTTATTAAAGAATTAGGTGCGAATACGATTCGACTTGCACATTATCAGCATGACCAGTATTTTTACGATTTATGTGACCAGACAGGCTTTGCATTGTGGGCAGAGATACCATTTATCTCAAAATTCATTCCGACAAAAGAAGCAAGAGAAAATACCCTTAGCCAGATGAAAGAGTTGGTAGCACAGAATTACAATCATCCATCTATTTTCTTCTGGGGTATTTCCAATGAAATTTTAATTGGTGCAGATAACGAACCGCTTCGTTCTAACTTGCGTGCAGTTGCAGAATTAGCAAAGAAAATGGACCCAAGCCGTTTGACAACTATGGCACAGCTCAATACTACACCAATGGATTCCGAGCATAATTATTTGACAGATATCGTCAGCTACAATCATTACTTTGGATGGTATCGTGGCGAAGTAGGACAGAATGGTCCATGGCTGGATGAGTTCCACAGAGTAAATCCGGATATCGCAATCGGTTTATCTGAATATGGCGTAGAGAATATTATGAAGTGGCATACCGCGACACCAATGAACCATGATTATACTGAAGAGTATGCAAGTTACTATCATCATGAGATGTTAAAGATGTTCGAAGAACGTCCGTGGTTGTGGGGAACTCATGTATGGAACTGTTTTGATTTTGCAGCAGATGCCCGTGATGAAGGTGGTATTAAAGGCCGCAATAATAAGGGCTTAATTACTTATGATCGTAAAATCAAAAAAGATGCGTTCTATATTTATAAAGCATTCTGGAATCCGGAACCGATGGTATATATTGCAAGTCGTCGTTTTGTGGATCGTGCACCAGAAGAGAGAAATATCATCGTTTATACAAACTGTGATGAAGTAACATTAGTAGTAAACGGTGTGGAAGTTGCGACACAGGCAGCAGCAGACCATGCAGTTGTATTTGAAAATGTAGCTTTAAATGATGGAGAAAATACCATTACAGCAAAAGCAGGCACATTGGAAGATACAATCACATTAAACGGTGTAGCAGAGCATAATCCTGACTATACACTTCCTGATATTGCAGCAGCTATGCAGGTTGGTAACTGGTTTGATGATATCGCAGACACTGGAGACGGTGAAGAAATCGATATCATTGATGGTTACTACTCTATTGAGGATACTTTCATTGATCTGATGAAGAATGAAGAGTGCGTGAAGATTATGAAAGGCTGGCTGATGCAGCAGGGCGCACTTTCTATGGTATCAACTTTAGAAGCAACCAGAGATATGATGGGCACGATGAGCTTCCATGGATTATCAGCATTTATGGATCCGTTACCAATTAGTAAATGGGCACAGGCAAATCGTATGTTGAATAAGATTAAGAAATAGTATTGTTTTTTCTTTATGAAAAAGTTAGGATTTTTCAAATTGTAGCCGTTCTTTTACTTCGATATAATCATATTAAAGTTAAGCTTAATCTTTAAAAATGATATTGAGAGGTAAAAAATATGAGCAAGTATTATTCTATAAACGATGTTGCAATGATGACAGGATTATCTACAAGAACAATCCGTAATTACATTAAAATGAATTTGTTAGATGGAGAAAAAGTCGATGGCGTGTGGCAGTTCACAGAAGAGAACTTCCAGTCATTTGTTGAGAATCCAAATGTAAAGCCAAGTATTCATGCAAAAAGTAATGCCATCGTATATGATTTCATGTTAGATAACCATAAAAAAGAAAATGAAATTTGTATGATTGTAGATTTTACAGAAGAGGAAGATGATGCAGAAGAAATCTCAGGCTTCTTCTGTGAGCAGATTAATAATAACTACGTCGGTGGGTTGAAATTTGCGTTCCACAAAGACGGAGAAAATTATCGCGTGATATTAAAAGGTTATGCAGAAGTCGTGATGAAAATCATGAATGATTATTACAATTTATAAGATATAAAATATTTACACCCCTTTGCAATTTCATTATAATGAAGTGCAAAGGGGGTTTTTGATATTTCGCAAAATTACAATGTGTCTGTGAATGGTAGACATCCTTTTGTAGTGAGTTGCAAATATGAAGCCGTGGATGGAACAGTACATATTTTTAAGAGCAGATATTTGTACTTTAATCCAGAACCGCTACTTAAGAACAATGTGGTACGTGTGTATGTGGATAACGATAGTGGAACATTAAGAGGATTAAAAAATGACAACCAGAGAAGAAGTATTAAAGTACGGGCTTTCTCTACCGGGAACCTATCAGGATGCCCCGTTTCATGACCAGAACTGGCAGCTCGTAAGAATTCGTAAAAATAAAAAGGCTTTTTTATGGTCTTATGAGAGAAATGGCCAAATGTGCATTAACGTGAAGGTAGACCCGGAATGGCGCGATTTTTGGAGAAATGCTTATGAGTTTGTGCTGCCGGGATATCATCAGAATAAAGAACATTGGAATACAGTGATTTTGAATGGTTCGGTGCCTGACGACGATATCAAGAGAATGATAGCAGAGAGTTACGATTTGGTGGTGGGGAAATAAGAATTTGAGAGGTATTTATGGCTTTTGATTTTAAGAAAGAATATAAAGAATTTTATATGCCGAAGAATAAACCGGAGATTGTAAATGTTCCCAAGGCTAATTACATTGCTGTCAGAGGAAAGGGCAATCCGAATGAAGAGGGTGGTGCATATCAGCAAGCTATTAGTATCTTATATGCGGTTGCTTATACATTAAAAATGAGTTATAAGACAGATTATAAAATTGAGGGATTCTTTGAATATGTCGTTCCTCCACTGGAAGGTTTTTGGTGGCAAGATGGGGGTGACGGTGTAGATTATACTAATAAATCTGCTTTTAACTGGATTTCTGTTATACGCTTGCCGGACTTTGTTTCGAAAGAGAATTTTGATTGGGCGGTAGAGACAGCAACGAAAAAGAAAAAAATAGATTGTTCATCAGCAGAATATCTTACGATTGATGAAGGATTGTGTGTGCAAATTATGCACTTGGGTTCTTTTGACGATGAACCTGCAACAGTTGCAGTTATGGATGCTTATTTAGAGCAGAATGGATATGTTACTGATATAAACAAGGAAAGATTGCATCATGAGATTTATATGTCTGATGCAAGGAAAGTTGCCCCTGAAAAATGGAAGACAGTAATCAGACATCCAATTAAAAAAGCATAACAAATGGAAATTTATAGAGGGATTACTATGAAAAAAATAGCAAGTTTTATTCCTGCAATCTTATGGTTGATACTTTCAATCTGGAATTTTGCAGAAGGAGACTTAAAAAAGGGAATTGTTTTTTTGGTTTGTGCTGTCGGTTTGGCAGTTATTGAATTGATTTTTATGGGTGAAGGGATAAACAAATGATAAAAGAGATTTATTTGTTTGACTTACATGAAGAATTTATAAAGGGTGTTTCTAGCAATTCTATTTTTGCGGACCCACATTTCGAATTTGATAATAGTAATTTATATGATTCTTTAAAAAAAGATAATAGAAAAGCTTATATTGTTACAGAGGGAGAAAAGGTTAACGGACTATTTGTATGGATGATACTTCCCGATGAAAAATACATAGAAATGTTAATCGGATTATCAAAAGAAGAATCATCAATCCGAGAAATGCTCGCATTTATTGAGAATGAATATAAGGGTTATCAGTTAGATTTTGTTATAAATCCTCAGCATAATTTGTTTTTCAACTTTTTACAATCTAAAAATGCAAAGTTCGAAGAAGAACAACAATGGATGGTTTGGGAAAACGAAATAGATAATCAATATCAACACGAAATTGTTCTTTTAACGCAGGAATATAAAGATCAATACATTGATAAGCATAATAAAGATACATACTGGACAGCCGAAAAGGTGATTGAAGCAAAAGATAAATTTAGAGTTTTTTTGGCTATTCATGAAGAAAAAGTTGTTGGCTATATTGATGTAACATACTGTTATGATAAAAATGAACTTTATGACATATGGGTAGATAATGAATTTCAAGATAAGGGATATGAGCAAGCATTATTGCAAGTAGCAATAAAAATGAATGAACCTAAAAAAATGATGGTTTTGGTTGATGTCAATAATTACGATGAAATCGAAATGTTCAAATCAGTAGGTTTCGTCCCTGTAATAGGAACAAATAGTGTATATGCTACATATAAATCATAGATTAGCTAAAATGTAAAAATTAATTTTTTGATGGAACAAAAAGGAGATTAATCTAAAACAAATGAAGAATGCGTTGATTATTATCATTATTTTATCAGTGTTGATTATTATACTTTTTACTATTGAAAGACTGATTTTTTCTCCATTCAAAGGTACGGTTAAAAGTTGGTTGCATCACTCGGATTATAATGGGAGACATATCACTTTTAAAAGTAAATACAACAAATTAAATGGTTGGTTTTATGGGGAAAATAATGCTTGTCCTAAAGGTCTGATTATTTTCTCCCACGGAATGGGTGTAACTTCAGAATATTATCTTCCTGAAATACTTTATTATGTCGAGGAAGGATACAAAGTATTTGCTTTTGATAACACCGGATACGGCGAAAACAAGGGACAGTTTCTGGGATTTTCGCAGGCGGTTCATGATTTAAAGTGTGCCATAGACTATGTCGATGATAGCACATTACCAGTCACACTTATTGGACATAGTATGGGAGGATATGCTGTCTGTTGTGTTCTCAATCTTTTGAATTTGTCTAAACATAACATAAAAAACATAGTAACTTATGCTGCTCCCGATAATCTACCGGAAGTGGCTTTAGAGTTTCTTAATGCTCGTGGAAGTCTCATTCGAACGCTTTTTGCAAAGATAATCTGCTTTGGACAATTCCTTTTATATGGAACTAACGCTTATTTAAAAGCCTCGGATATGGTTGATAAAAATCAGAAAATTCAATTCATTATGATTCATGGAGATAATGACGACGAAATTGATATAAACACAGCAAGTATCATTTCAAAAGATTATACAAGTCCTAATGTTACAAAAATTATTATTTCTGACCCTGAGATAAATACTCACATGGGCGTAGTCCGAAAAAACGGCATGGCAATAAATGGAGTAAACAAAGAAATAGTTAAACGTATTATGGAAAATCTATAGATTGCAGGAGTAAAAATATGAGTAAATATCCTATCAGTAAAGAGTTTTTCCCATTTTCACATTTCACACCGCCTATTAGCGAAAAGTTTCTTGCAATGGCGGTGCCAAATATGAAAACACCGAAATTTATATATAAAGACAAAGAAGTTGATGTGACTTCATATAAAGTGAAAAGCTATGATGATGAAAAAATAGAGGTATTTTTGATGTCACCAAAAGCATTGGGCAAAAATGCACCATGCCTGGTTTATCTTCATGGTGGAGGATTTGTGTTGGCTGCGGCAGGTTACCACTATAAAAATGCGATGCACTATGCAAAGGAAGTTGGTTGTAAGGTGCTGTTCGTCAATTATCGATTAGCACCAAAGCATCCGCATCCTGTCTTTTTTGAGGATTGCTATGCCGCATTCTGCTGGGCTTATGATAACGCTGAAACACTCGGCATCGATAATAAGCGTATGGGTATCGGGGGTGATAGCGCCGGTTCAACTCTTGCAGTTGGTGTATGTATGATGGCAAGGGACAGAAAGCATCCTGTAAAATTCATTTTTCAGATGTTGCCATATCCTTTTTTAGATGCACGTAATGACAGTGAGTCTTGCAAAAAGTATACAGATACACCGATGTGGAATTCTACACTTTCAGACCGGATTGCACCGATGACGAAGGTAGATAAAAATAAACCGGATTACGTCTATTACTCACCTGTCGAAGCTGAAAATTTTATAGGATTACCACCTGCTTATATTGAAACAGCAGAATTTGATTGTCTACATGACGACGGTATTTTATATTCCAAAAAATTACGCGCAGCGGAAGTAGATGTTACTTTGAATGAAACAAAAGGCACAATGCATGGTTTTGATATTGTGCAAAAAGCATTAACAACAAAGGCAGCACTTGAAGCAAGAATCAGCTTTATGAAAAAATGGTATGATTTAAGCGGTGAATAAGAAGTTGAAGAGGTAATTGAAATGAATAACATTGAACGCAGAGATAAAGAACTGGCATATATCTCGGATGATATGGTTATGGCAGAACAGAAAAAGTGCAGAAAAATTTTGCAGAAACTGAATTTTATGGATAGAAGTGATTTTGCGGGAATTGCAGAAGTGGTAAAAGAATTGTTGCAAGGTGCAGAAGGGGCATTTATCAATCCACCATTTTATTGTGATTACGGTTCACATATAGAAGTAGGTAAGAATTTCTTTGCAAACTATAATTGTACGATTATAGACGTGGCAAAAGTAAAAATTGGAGATAATTGTCTAATGGCACCTAATGTATCGATATATACAGCGGGCCATCCTATTTATCCAACAACGCGTAATTCTGCATATGAATATGGAAAAGCAGTTACGATTGGGGATAATGTATGGATAGGGGGAAATACGGTCATTTGTCCCGGTGTAACTATTGGAAGTAATGTGGTTATTGGTGCAGGAAGCGTGGTTACAAAAGATATTCCTGATTGGTGTGTAGCCGTAGGAAATCCGTGTAGAGTTCAACGAATGATTACAGACGAAGATAAAAGAAAACTGTATAAAAACGAAGAAATTGATGAAGAAGCATGGAATAATATTGTGGAACGTGGATTTTTTGATCTGTAGGCCGAAAAGATAAAAACATATTGATATTTTGAGAGAAACCACATATAATAATTATACAGATATGGATCTGTTGCACGAAGTGCATTAATATTTGGGCTGACCGAAAGGTCCTGGTCCACCGGCTGGCGGGGATTTACCCCGCCTTTTTTCTACATAAAGGGGCGGTTGTATGAAAGAAAGAGTACTTAGTATTTTTATAGATGAGTCAGGAGATTTTGGACAATATAATCCTACTTCTCCCAATTATTATGTTGCAATGGTTTTACACAATCAGGAAATAGACATTTCAAAGAATATTAAAGCCTTAGAAAAACAGGTAAGTAATTGGGGCTATCCGGAGCATACGATTCATACAGGTCCATTAATCAGGCGCGAAAGCGTTTATAAAAATGATTTAAGAGAGCAAAGAAAATCTCTGTTTAATGCATTGTATCATTTTACTCGTTTGTTGGATGTTAAATATATTTGTGCGGTCATTAATCAAGGAGACTGTAAAGAAAAATCCAAGTTGTCTTACACGGATAAATTGACAAAAGAGATTGCAAATCAGCTTCGCGCAAAGGATACATATTTTTCAACTTTTGATAAAATTATTGTTTATTATGACTACGGACAGGTTGAATTGGCACAGATATTGGTATCTGTGTTTAATACTATGTTTACTAATGTGGAATTTAGAAAGATTGAGACAAATCAATATAAACTATCCCAAGTTGCAGATTTGATTTGTACAGTGGAAGCGATTGCACAGAAGAATGTATTAACCAAGTCAGAAAGTGAATTTTTTCATTCAAAGAATGATTTTAAGAAGAATATTTATAAAAATATTGCAAAGAAAAAATTGTAGAGTTTGATAAATAAGATTTAACGGAGGGTGCGTGATGCCTGTACTTAAAGGGTTAGAATGGACATTTGATACAGTAGCCGCTACATACGAGAAGTTACGTCCCAGCTATGTTGCAGAATTGTATGAAGTAATACTTAACTATATTTCAATTAATGAAAATAGTAAGGTAGTTGAAGTAGGAAGTGGTGGTGGTCAGGCTACTGCTCCAATATTAGATACCGGATGTCAATTATCGGCTGTAGAGTATGGTGAGCAGTTTTCCGAACTTTTAAGAGAGAAGTTTAAGGAATATCCGAAATTCTCGGTGATTACAGGAAAATTTGAAGATGTTGAGTTCTGTGAAAATTCTGTTGATTTAGTATTTTCAGCATCTGCGTTCCATTGGGTTCCGGAAAAAATAGGATATGAAAAAGTATTTTCCATGCTGAAAGGTGGAGGCGCTTTTGCCCGCTTTGCAAATCATCCGTATCGCGACAAGGGAAATCCGTTGTTATCGACAGAAATAGATGAGATATATAATGAATACTACAATAAATTTTATAATAAAAAACGGGAAGTCCTGACCGAATATACAGAGGAACAAGCAAAACAACGTGCGTTGATTGCATCTAAATATGGATTTTCAGATATTCAATATCACTTGTTTTATAGAAAGCGTATTTTTTCTGCAAAAGAATATATTGAACTTCTTGGAACATATTCAGATCATATTGCAATTGAAGAGCCGATTAGAAAAAAATTCTTCGCGAGAATTGAAGAAGCAATCAATAAACACGGTGGAACAATTACAATTTACGATACAATTGATTTGCAGTTGGCACGAAAACGATAAATAAAAATTTGACGAGGAGAATATAATTGAAAAATCTTATAAGATTGACAGATTATCATACAAATGACATTTTTGATATTTTTAACATAATAGATGAAGTTGGGCAAGAAAAATACAAAGATATTCTAAAAGGCAAAAGTGTAGTTTTGTTTTTCCCTAATTCCAGTATCCGAACACGAGTTACCTTTGAAAAAGGGATATATTTGTTAGGTGGACAACCTATATTGTTCCCATCTGAAACCCTTGATAAAAAAGAAGATTTGAAAGATGTTTGTGGTTATTTGAACAACTGGGCGGATATGGTGGTTGTTAGACATAAGGATATAAATGTAATAGAGAAAATATCGCAGTATTTATCCGTCCCTGTTATAAATGCGATGACAGACATAAACCACCCTTGTGAAGTGCTTACGGATATGTATGCACTTTCGAAAATCCGAAGGAATTTTGTAAATGACAAGTTCTTGTTTTGCGGCAAAAATGGTAACATTGGATTGGCGTGGAAAGAAGCATCAACTGTTATGGGCTTTAAACTGGAGCAGTGTTGTGGAAACGGTTATGAAATTGAGGGTTTAGTATCGCATAGTAATATATATGAAGCGATTATAGGAAAAGATATTATATGTACCGATTCGTTACCGTCTGCTATTCTTGATAAATTCAAAGATTGTATGGTTACATTAAAAGCTATGCAAATGGCAAATGAGGGGGCTATATTAAATCCTTGCCCGCCATTTTATCGTGGAGAAGAAGTTTCTGCGGATGTAATTGATTCGGATTATTTTGTTGGATATGAGTTTAAAAAGCATCTGCTTAATGTTCAACAAGCAATTATGATTTATTGTTTAACTCGATAAATTACAATTTGTAGATGAGGAAATCGTATGGGAATAGGTATTCAAATATGCGGATTAAACGGATGTGGAAAGAGCACTCTAGGAAAGGCATTAGCTGAAAAAATAGGTTTTCACTTTATTGATAATGAAAATTTGTATTTTACTAGAGCCAGTATAGACGAGCCGTACAATAATCCTAAATCACGAGCAGATGTCGAAAGACTTCTCATAGAAGAAGTTGGCAGATACCCTGATTTTGTTTTTGCTGCTGTTAAAGGTGATTATGGAAAAGATATGATTTCTATGTATGACTATATTGTTATGATGGAAGTGCCTAAAAATGTCTGTGCCAGGCGAGTAAGAAATCGTTCTTTTCAGAAGTTTGGAAATAGAATGTTAATAGGCGGAGATTTGTATAACCAAGAAGAAGCCTTCTTTCAAATGGTTGATTCCAGAGAAGATGAATTTATTGAAACTTGGTTGCAAATGGTGAATTGTCCGATCATTAGAGTTGATGGAACAAAACCAATTGAGGATAATGTGGAATATATTATTAAAGAAATAGGTATATAAATTTCGAGTTGTAGTATAGAGGAGATTCTTATGAATATAGGTTTTTATATGTGTATAGGGTTAGCAATTCCTTTTTTACTAATAGGATTTTTATTTGCTATATTAAAAGAAAAAGCGGCGAAATTTGTTTCCGGGTTTAATTCTTTATCGAAAAAAGAGCAAGCGTTATATGATAAAGCCCGTATTAGTAGTGACATAAAAAATCAGTGTTATGTATGGTTTGTAATTATGTTTAGTGGTGCAGTATTATCCTATTTTGTGACACCTTATATGGCAATTCCTGCTTACATCGTGTGGGGAATTATGTTTTTTAAAGAGGTTCACTTTGATGTACATAAAGCATTTGAGAAATATTTGATAAAATAGATTTTAATTTGTGAGGATACTGACTTGTGAAAATACATATTATTGGTTGTAGTGGTTCTGGAAAAACTTATTTAGCAAACGCTCTTTCAAAGAAGTATAATATTTCCCATTTTGATTTAGATGATATTCAATGGGATAATAATTCCAAAGGATATGGAACAAAACGACCACTCGAAGAACGAAATGTGTTATTGCAAGAAATATTATGTAATAATGAGTGGATAATAGAGGGCGTATATTATGCATGGGTACAGCAAAGTTTCGATGAAGCTGATATAATTTATGTTTTAGATATGCCAAGCTATTTATACAAAAGCAGAATTATTATACGGTTTATAAAAAGAAAATTGGGAATACAAAAGGGAAAAAGAGAAAATTTAAAATCGGTCTATAATCTTTTGAAATGGACAGAAACTTTTCAGAACAAAAATCTAAAAGAAATAAGGAGTATTTTAGATAGATATAGCAATAAAGTTATATGGTTATCAAATAAAAAAGATGTAGAAGAAATAATAAAGGCGGTTTGACAAATAAGAATTTGTGGAGGTAACAGTGAGATGAAAGAGAGATTAAAAAACGATTTTCCTATGTGGATTGGTTTTTTAGTTGCTATGTGTGTAATAGATGTAATATCAAATGAATCATTTGATTTAAAGCAAATGTTATTGAGAATTATAGTAACCATAGTAGTATATTTTGTTTTTCGTTTTGTTGAATTTAAAATTAAAAAGGATTAAATAAATTCCAAGTTATAGAGTTCAAAAAATAAGAGGTTGTAGGGGTACTTATATGTATACAAAAAGTTGTGAGGAAGAAGTTGAGCTGTTAAAAAGACTCTGGACTTCTCAACCAACAATGTGTCCTAAGTGTGCTAATGCTGAACTTGTGCATCTTCATAAGAAAGCAAAAAAGAGTGATTGTGAATGGAAGTGTCCTGTATGCGGAGAAATATATAGAACAATTCATATGCTTAAAGAACTTCCAGATGAATAAAGTTTAAATAGATAAAATGGAGTAAATGATATGTTAATAAAAGAAAAGAATATAGAACTAATTTAGAAATTTTAAGATAGAGGTCATTATGATTAGAACAGTAAACACAAACATTATAATCCAAAACATCAAAGAAATGTGCATTGAAGCCAACCATTTCCTATCTGCCGACATGGACTCTGCTTTAAAGCAGGCAGTAGAAAATGAAAAATCTGAACTTGGTAAAAAAATCTTAAACCAGCTTCAGGACAACCTTCAAATTGCGGCAGAAGACATGATTCCGATTTGTCAGGACACCGGAATGGCAGTCATTTTTTTAGAAGTCGGACAGGATGTGCATTTTGAAGGTATGGCAATAGAAGATGCAGTAAATGAAGGTGTACGTCAGGGTTACATAGAAGGATATTTGCGAAAGTCAGTAGTTGGAGATCCGATTATCCGTGAGAATACGAAAGATAATACACCGGCAGTCATTCACTATTCGATTGTACCGGGTGACAAAGTAAAAATCACATTAGCTCCAAAAGGCTTCGGAAGTGAGAACATGAGCCGTGTATTTATGCTAAAACCGGCTGATGGTATCGAGGGTGTGAAGAACGCGATTTTAACAGCAGTCCGTGATGCAGGTCCGAATGCTTGTCCACCGATGGTAGTAGGTGTAGGCGTTGGCGGTACTTTTGAAAAATGTGCACTCATGGCAAAGCAGGCATTGACGAGACCGGTCAACGAACATTCCGACATTCCTTATGTAAAAGACTTAGAAATCGAGATGTTAGAACGTATTAATAAAATGGGAATTGGACCAGGCGGACTTGGTGGAACTACAACTGCTTTAGCGGTGAACATTAATACATATGCGACACACATTGCCGGACTTCCGGTGGCTATTAATATTTGTTGCCATGTGAATCGTCACGTGGTGCGCGAGGTTTAGAAAATGGGATTGTTTGATTTTTTACAGAAAAATAAATTGCCGGAAGGAATTACGGAAAGCACATTTGAATGCAAAAGAGAAGGATTAACAATCCGGGGAACAGAATACCGTCCGGCAGGAGACAATCTTCCAATTGCAATAGTATGCCATGGTTTTATGGCGTGGCAGGACTCTGTAAAACACTATGCGAGTCTGTTAGCAGAACTGGGATATGCTTCTTATTGTTTTGATTTTAACGGCGGTTCTGCGATGAAAAGCAAAAGTGAGGGGCAGACAATGGATATGTCTGTGCTCACTGAAGTAAAAGATTTAGAAGCTGTGATTGAACATTTAAGAACTTTACCATACGTAAATGCGAATGAAATCTTCCTCATGGGATGTAGCCAGGGCGGTTTTGTTTCCGCACTTGTAGCAGCAAAAAATAAATATCCGATTCAAAAATTATGTCTGTTTTACCCGGCATTTTGTATCCCAGATGATGCAAGAGCCGGTAAAATGATGGCAGCAAAATTTGACCCGGCTAACGTACCGGAAAAATTAAACTGTGGTCCCATGAAGCTTGGAAAACAATATGTTACGGATGTAATCAATATTGACCCATTTCAGGAGATTAAATCCTACAATGGTCAGGTATGTATCGTGCATGGTACTGCAGATAAAATTGTAAGTATCGATTATGCAAAACGCGCAAAGGAAGCATATAAGAGCACAAAATCGGAAGGTATAGAAGAGGAAAAGAGAGTTCGTTTACATATCATTGAAGGTGGCGGACATGCATTTTCAAAGAAGCATGATTTAATTGCGATGGATAAGATAAGAGAATATATAGGTGACTAAATGAACGACCACGATGAAATCTTAGCAAAAGTAAATAAATTAGTCGATGCCTATAAACAAGGCCTTTTAGGTGGCGACAAAATGCCGGAAGATGAAAATCCGGGTTTAGATAAAAGTTCAAAAGAAAACTATATGTATTTCACTTTACCGATGGCATTGAATTATCAGAGAAATTCTTATGTGCTATGGGAGTGTGCCAATCGAATGTATGCGAATGAGAATGCTAAGATTGTTTTTGACAGTAAAGAAGTTTGTTCCATGTCAGAAGAACTTTTAAGAAAATATCTTGTGGAGTATAAAGTTGCATTGCAACCAAACAAGCAACCTCTGATATGGAAAAAAATATGCGAGACAATAGAAAGTAAGTTTGATGGAGATATTCGGAATTTATTTTCTGCAAATGATTACTCCGTAAAAAAGATTAAGGAATACATTCAAAGTAATAAGAAAGATTTTCCGTATTTGGGTGGGAATAAAATCTGCAACTATTGGTTGTATGTGCTGGAACAATATACGGATATCGAATTTGTGGACAGGGAGAATATCACCGTAGCTCCTGATACGCATGTGATACAGGCAAGCCAAAAACTGGGCGTCATTTCCGAAGAGGAAGCTAGGGTATCAAATGTTCAAACGCTTCTTGCTGAAAGATGGGAGAACTTGCTTAGGGGAACGGATTTAAAATCGATAGATGTTCACACGCCGATGTGGTTGTGGAGCAGGGGAAAATTTAGAATAGAGATTTAAGGAGATTAACTATTAATATGATTCAAATTTCATATACATCCATGATGATTGTGATAACAGTTATTTGGATATTAGTAAGATTATATATTTGTAAAAATAATAATCAAATAAATTGGAAACGCGAATTGCAACTAATATTAGTGTATATATGTATTATAGTAGTTGCCCGCTTTGTGTTTTTCCCATTTGCAAAAGTGGATGGAAAAGTACAACCGTTGATTTTTGACATAGCGAGAGTTTTTCCTGTCAGAATGAATTTAATACCATTTGTAAATCTGTTAGACTATGAAATATTAAGAGAAGCAAAGATAAATGTTATTGGAAATACAGCTATGTTTATTCCAATGGGTGTCATTTGGCCCATTGTTTTTAAAGAATTGAATACTCACAAAAAAGTGATTGCTGCAGGTGCAGGATTTTCCTTATGTATAGAGATTTTGCAGCTTCCATTTTATGACAGAGTAAGTGATGTGGATGATTTAATATTAAATACACTAGGATTTGTTATTGGCTATATTATATATGTTGTTGTGAAAAAAATTATTAAGAAAAAGGAGAGATAAGTTATGCAGAACATTTTAGTAGTAGTGGATATGCAGAACGATTTCATCGATGGAGCCCTTGGTACAAAAGAAGCTGTAGCTATCGTTCCGGCAGTAAAGGAAAAAATTAAAAATTTCGAAGGAAGAATTATTTTCACGAGAGATACCCATGAGGAAAATTATATGGATACTCAGGAAGGCAAAAATCTTCCGGTTCCACATTGTATTCGTGGAACAAAAGGTTGGGAAATTCGTGCAGAGCTTATGGACTTTTGCAAAGAAGAACCTGTTAATAAAGTAACTTTCGGTTCCGTAGACCTTGGTCCAATCTTAAAAGCAGCAAATGAAGAAAACCCAATTGAGAGTATCACCTTCATAGGTTTATGTACCGATATTTGTGTAATTTCAAATGTCATGATTGCAAAAGCATTTTTACCAGAAGTTAAAGTAAAAGTTGATGCGTCTTGTTGTGCAGGGGTAACACCGGAAAGTCATAAGAACGCTTTAGAAGCAATGAAGGTGTGTCAGGTAGAAGTAGAAAATGAATAGATTCCACACAATAAATGAGTATATTGTGGATAACTTTATTTAAAATTGAAGTTAATGTGAAGAAATAGGTAAATCAAATAGGATAAGAGTAGATATGGATAAATATATTAATACACCCATTACAGAAGAAGTGACGAAGGATTTAAAATCAGGCGATTATGTATATCTGACAGGAACGATTTATGTGGCACGTGATGCTGCACATAAAAGAATGATAGAAGCGTTAGAAAGAGGAGAAAATCTCCCAATTGATATAAAAAATTCTACTATATATTATATGGGACCATCTCCGGCTAGGGAGGGGCGGCCAATCGGTTCAGCCGGACCGACGACTGCTACCCGTATGGATAAGTATGCACCAATATTATTAGACTTAGGTGAAAAAGCCATGATAGGAAAAGGAAAACGTTCCAAAGAAGTAATGGAAGCTATTGTTCGTAATAAAGCGGTTTATTTTGCAGCAGTGGGGGGAGCAGGCGCACTTTTATCAAAATGTGTAGTAAAATCAGAAACTGTCTGTTATGAAGATTTGGGAGCAGAAGCTATTTTAAAAATGGAAGTAAAAGATTTTCCGGTTATTGTAGTAGCAGACTGCGAAGGAAATAATCTTTATGAAACTGCTATACAGGAATTTTGTCAGGAATAAATATTAGAATATATTATAGAAGGAAGATATGAGTAACTTAAAATTAGAAAAAGGACGTCCAATTACAAACGAAGGACGATTAGAAAAAGAAATAAAAACATATGATTTATTGGATTCTCTTGGAATAACATACGAAAGAGTTGATCATGAAGAAGCAAATACCATGGAAGCATGTCTGGCTATTGACGAAGTCTTAGCACCAGCGGTCATTTGTAAAAATCTTTTTTTATGTAACACACAGAAAACACGTTTCTACTTATTAATGATAAGAGAAGATAAGAAATTCAAAACAAAAGAAATCTCTCATCAGATTAATAGTGCCAGATTATCATTTGCACCATCTGAATATATGGAACAGTTTTTAGATATTACTCCAGGATCTGTAAGTGTAATGGGATTAATGAATGATAAGGAGAATCAAGTACAGCTTCTTGTTGATGAAGATGTATTAAAAGAAGAATTATTTGGTTGCCATCCATGTATTAATACATCGAGTATTCGATTAAAAGTGTCAGATGTATTTGAGAAGTTTTTACCTAAAGTGAGTCACGATTATATTGTTGTACATCTAGGAACAGGTCAAGAGTAATAGAACTTGTAGAAAAGAGATAGTTTTATTACTATATATAGTAGTAAAAAAATATTTTAAAAAAAGTGAATATTTCTGTTGACAAAAGGAGAAAACTTTAGTAATATTATCTATGCGTTACGGCGCAGGAACAATATCATATTGTCAAATAATAACTTTGGAGAAGTACTCAAGTGGCCGAAGAGGTGCCCCTGCTAAGGGTATAGGTCGGGTTGACCGGCGCGAGGGTTCAAATCCCTCCTTCTCCGCTCTTATTTGAAAATATGAATTGTTCAATTTTTTTGAAAAAAGTTGTTGACAAAGCGAAAAAGGTTTGGTACTATATACTGGCTGTCGCGAAAACGACAACACCACATCGAAAGATGTGAAAAATAAATTAAAAAAGTTGTTGACAACGACTTGAACTTGTGATAAAATGTTAAAGTTGCTGAAAACAACAAAACGAACCTTGATAACTGAACAGTGAATAAACCTTGAAAGATTCAAAAACGAACAAAGTTCGTATGAGTAAATTTTAGTGTCTGCAAAGAGCAGATGCGAACATCTTTGAAATTTCAAAGAACCTTTAAAACAGTAAGTTCTGGTTTACAGAATGAACAAATTGCCAGATGTTCTGGTGAGGAAAAAACTTTTAACATGAGAGTTTGATCCTGGCTCAGGATGAACGCTGGCGGCGTGCTTAACACATGCAAGTCGAACGAAGC
>JAZSEF010000082.1:0-188385 GCA_045531555.1 Roseburia sp.
GTGGCAACAAAGGTATCAATGTCGATTAGTACCTTATCAGTGTTATTATTTGCAATAACCAGAGAATCCTATGCAGTGGCTGTAGTATTTCTGCTATTAGTAATGAAAGGGATATTACTTTTAAAGTGTGCAAAGGTATAAAGACCCGAAAATTTCAGTAATACGCTCTGTTGATGTGCTGATTTTTATGGGATATACTCCTTCAAAAAGGAGTGTGCTCTTATGGGTAGAGAAATTTATGACATCATTAATGATATGTCAGAAGTATTAAATGCATCGCAGATGCAGAAACTGCAAGAGGTGTTGGTAAAACGCTTATCTGAAAATACTGTATCTGATTATTTGCAGACCACGAATGAGGAATTTCTAGATATGTTTTTAACTGCGAAACATTTAGAAGGGTGTTCTGATAAAACGATACGCTATTATAGATGTAATATTGAAAAGATGTTGAAAACAATAAATAATCCGGTAATAAAGATAACAACCGAAATGCTACGAAAATATCTTGTGGAGTATCAATCGATAAATAATTGTGGAAAGGTAACTATTGATAATATTCGTAGAAGCCTTTCCGCTTTCTTTTCGTGGTTGGAGGAAGAAGATTATATAGTAAAAAGCCCCATGAAAAGAATTCATAAAGTGAAAACTGCTGTTATTGTAAAAGATACTATTCCAGATGAGAAAGTCGAAATTCTTAGAGATAATTGTAATAACTTACGAGATAGGGCTATGATTGATTTTCTGCTTTCGACAGGAATTAGAGTAGGTGAAATGGTAAGGCTGAACATTGATGATATAGATTTCTCTGAGAGAGAATGTGTAGTTTATGGCAAAGGAGATAAAGAGAGAAAAGCATATTTTGATGCTAAGACGAAAATTCATTTGCTGAATTATATTGAATCAAGGACAGACAATAATAGTGCGTTATTTGTGTCGCTAAACAAACCGCATAGTAGACTCACTGAAAGTGGTGTGGAGTTACGCTTACGAGAAATGGGGAAGAAGTTAGGCGTGGAAAAAGTACATCCACATAAATTTAGGAGGACTATGGCAACCAGAGCTATTGAGAAAGGTATGCCGATTGAGCAAGTGCAGAAGATACTGGGACATGAGCAGATAGATACCACACTTAGATATGCTTTGGTAAATCAAAATAATGTGAAACTGTCGCATAGAAAATATATTTCGTAGCCGCTGGGTGATGTTGAAAGTGTTCTTGAAACAATATAATAAAATAGGTTGAATTTATCCTAGATAAAGTGATATACTATCTATATAAGATGATGGAGGCGTTCATATGACAGTAGATACAAACACAATGGTTTCAATTACAGAAGCAAATCAGAACTTTTCAAAAGTTGCAAGATTAGTAGATGAGCTTGGCTCGGTTGTTATACTTAAGAATAATGCACCAAGATATTTGGTAATAGATTTTAGTAAAGCAGATGACAGTGCTGTAGCTAAGGATGAAGATGTGCTTGAAATTTCAAAGAGACTACTTGCACAGAATAAAGAGGCTTATGAGGTGCTTGCTAAATGAAAAGACTGAGTAAAGAGCAAATTATGATGCTCCATTCACAGCTCATTGAACAGACCGGCGGAACCGCTGGTGTAAGAGACTTCAATTTGCTGGAGTCAGCTATTGAGACTCCGTTTCAGGTATTTAGTGGAGAAGAGTTGTATCCAACGATACAAGCAAAAGGTACACGACTTGGATATGGTTTAATAAAAAATCATTGTATGTTGGATGGTAACAAGCGGATAGGAACACATGCGATGCTTGTCTTCTTGGCTTTGAATGGAATTGAATTATCATATACACAAAAAGAATTGTAAGAAATGGTTCTTGCAGTAGCAGATGGAAGCTTAGAATATGAAGATATGCTTAAGTGGGTACTGGAGCATCAAGAGTAATTATAATATAATACTGCATGCGTTCAATCTTTGTAGAGGATTGAACGCAGGTGATTATTTGAATTTTACGCATCGTTAAGAAAGGAGTAAAGTATGTTAGAAGTAGGAACCAAGGCACCAGATTTTGAGCTGTTTGACCAAGATGGAAAATTGCATAAATTAAATGATTATATTGGAAAAAAGGTTATTTTATATTTTTATCCAAAGGATAATACACCGGGATGTACAAAGCAAGCATGTGGATTTTCTGAAAGGTATCCTCAGTTTACAGAGAAAGGAGCAGTTGTCCTTGGGGTCAGTAAGGATTCAGTGGCTTCTCATAAAAAATTTGTAGAAAAATACGGATTGGTATTTACGCTTCTTGCAGACCCGGAGCGCACCGTAATTGAAACATACGATGTATGGAAGGAAAAGAAAAATTACGGTAAGGTTTCTATGGGGGTTGTAAGAACAACATATCTAATAGATGAACAAGGAATTATTATTAAAGCAAATGATAGGGTGAAAGCAGCAGAGGACCCGGAAAAAATGCTGCAGGAATTAGAATAATGAAAATAATATTAACTCCAGCAAAAAAGATGAATATAAACCTTGATACTTTAGAACCTATGGGATTGCCCATGTTTATTGATAGGTCTACGGAAATATTAGCATGGTTAAAAGGCAAGTCTAAAGATGAGTTAAAGGAATTGTGGAAATGCAATGATAAAATCGTGGAGCAAAATGTGAGACGTTTAGAGAATATGGACTTGTACCATAGGCTTACACCGGCGATATTATCATATGAAGGAATTGCGTACCAGTACATGGCTCCTACAGTATTTGAGGATGGGCATTTTGAATATATACAGGAACATCTAAGGATATTATCAGCGTTCTATGGTGTTTTGAAGCCAATGGATGGAGTAACACCTTACCGCTTAGAGATGAAGGCAAAAGCTACAATCGGAAATGAAAAAAACTTATATGAATATTGGGGAGATATGCTTTACAAAGGTGTTAGAGATGAGAAGGGCATTATAATTAATCTGGCATCAAAAGAATATTCTAAATGTATCGAGAGATATCTATCCGAAGAAGATACCTATATATCTATAACATTTTGCGAATTATCTGCCGGGAAACTGGTAACAAAAGGTACTTATGCAAAAATGGCACGAGGTGAAATGGTTAGATTCATGGCAGAAAACTGCATTGAAAATCCCGAAGAAATAAAGAAATTCAATAGACTTGGATACGTTTTTAGAGAAGACTTATCTTCTAAAATAGAATATGTTTTTGAAAGAAGACTGTGAGTTTGCTATCATAGTTTTTATTTACTTTAATAAAGATATAGGGTGCAATATTTTATAGCATATGACAACGAAGAGGTATTTCAGCATTTTGGAAGAACCGAGAATTTTAAAGTATATGAAATAGAGAATAATCAAGTCATTTCTTCGGAAGTGATTAGCTCAAATGGACAAGGACATGGTGCTCTGGCAGGAGTGCTTGCAACAAATCAGATAGATGTACTTATTTGTGGCGGTATCGGAGGCGGTGCACAGATGGCGCTTGCAGAAGCCGGAATAGAACTGTGTGCAGGTGCAACGGGAAATGTGGATAAAGCAGTTTCAAGTTATCTTGCCGGTACACTTGTAAATACCGGTTCAAATTGTAATCACCATCACCATGAGGATAGGCATACATGTGGAGACCATGGTTGTGGAAAGCATTAATTTATAAAATGAATTGAGGTGTAAGAAATGAAAGTGGTAATTGTAGGTGGTGTGGCTGGTGGAGCTTCGGCCGCAGCAAGAATTCGCCGTTTGGATGAAAGTGCAGAAATAATTGTTTTTGAAAAGACAGGATATATTTCTTACGCCAATTGTGGTCTGCCATATTATATCGGTGATGTAATAACAGATTCCGGTGATTTGACACTTCAGACGCCGGAAAGTTTTTGGACAAGATTTCGGATTTCAGTAAAAGTAAATCATGAAGTAACTAACATTGATGTGACCCAAAAGACAGTAACAGTAAAAAATCTGCTTACAGGCACAGAATGGGAGGAAACTTATGATAAGCTCTTATTATCTCCGGGTGCAAAACCTGTAAGACCAAATCTGCCCGGAATTGACAGTGAAAAGATTTTTTCACTAAGAACAGTAGAAGATAGGTTCCTCCATAATAAAGATATTTGATATGACTGTTGCAGGAACTGGTTTGACTGAGAAAGTAGCTAAATCTATGGGAATTGATTGTGAAAGTGTTGTCCTTTCTCCAGCTTCTCATGCAGGTTATTATCCCGGTGCAAAAGTTATGACCATGAAGGTTGTTTTTGAAAAGGATACATGGAAACTTCTTAGAGCGCAGATTGTGGGAACAGAAGGTGTGGATAAGAGACTGGATGTGCTTGCCACAGCAATGCATGCCGGTATGAAAGCGAATATGCTTAAGGATTTAGATTTGGCATATGCACCACCATTTTCATCGGCGAAGGACCCTGTTAATATGGCAGGATTTATGATTGAAAACATCAGGAATGGCTTTGTGAAACAGTATCACTGGGATGAGATTGCAGGCCTTCCGAGAGACGGAAGCGTTACATTATTGGATACCAGAACGGCATATGAGTATAAAAGTGGACACATTGATGGATACATCAATATTCCGGTGGATGACTTGAGAGAACGAATGAATGAAATTGATGACAGTAAGCCGGTGTATGTAATATGCCAGAGTGGTCTCCGAAGTTATATCGCTTGCCGAATATTAACTCAGAATGGTTTTGATTGTTACAATTTTTCCGGTGGTTACAGATTTTATGCCAGTGTAATTAAGGAAAAGGAAATGAGTGAATATACATACCCTTGTGGTATGGAAAAATAAAAGAAGAGGAGGTATTTCATGCGGTACATATGTCAAATTTGTGGATATGTTTATGATGATGAAAAAGAAAAAGTTCCATTTGAACAGTTGCCGGAGGACTGGAAGTGTCCGCTTTGTGGTGCGGTTAAATCTGATTTTAAGCCGGAAACATCAAAGGCAGAGGTAAAGAATGTTAGTGTGAACACAGAAACTGCGGATATGAAAAAGTTATCTGCTGGGCAGTTGGCGGCAGTATGTTCGAACCTTGCAAGGGGATGCGAGAAACAGTACAAACAAAAAGAAGCAACGCTATTCAAAGAACTGGCAGATTACTTTACTGCTATTACGCCTGTAAAGAATGATGCAACGGTCGAAAATGTGGTTAAACTTTTGCAGGAGGATATAGATAAATATCCTATTGTTAGAGCTGTTGCGGACCAAAATAAAGATAGGGGTGCAGCAAGAATCTGTGTATGGGGTGAAAAGGTTACAAGAATGCTTTCATCACTGGTAAACAGATATCTGAATGAAGGAGAGGCAATGCTTGCTGATACAGACATTTGGGTTTGTACAGTGTGTGGGTTTGTATATATTGGAGAGACACCACCTGAGCTTTGCCCGGTATGTAAAGTTCCTCCTTATAAATTTGAAAAGATAGAAGGGAGGGCATAAACATGGAATTAAAGGCAGTTAGAAACCTTAGACTTTGTACAAAGGATTGCCTGTGTCTGTATGTATGTCCTTATGGAGCGACAGATACGGAAGATAGTATTATTGATATCAATAAATGTGTGGGATGCAGAATGTGTGCACAGGCTTGCCCTAGTGGAGCTATCAGCATGGTACCCGCTGAGTTTCCACCACAACAATCTAAAACGGATGAAGTAAAGGTTACATTAAACGAACTGGCACAGAATAAGTCTGATGGTGAGACTATGGCCAGACAAATAGAAGATACAACGGATAGGGAAGGACTTAGCCGTTTAATGAGTGCAGTAGCCAAATCAGAAAGACTGATTGCGGAAGATATTGTTAGAGAAGCTGGTTTTATGCTTCCACAGAGCAATAATGTACATGAGTTATTAGCGGAGTTGATTGCAAATCCTCCTACATCAGACTTTCCAATGGAAACAGCAAAGAAGTTATTAGAAATTGTTCCAAATAATGAAAAAAAAGAAAAATCGAAGGGAGAAATAATTATGACAACATGGAAATGTACAGTATGCGGATACGTTCACGAAGGGGAACAGCCACCGGAGCAGTGCCCAATATGTAAGCAGCCTGCTGAGAAATTTGAGAAAGTAGCAGAGGTTAAGAAGAACCCATACGCAGGAACCAAAACAGAAAAGAACTTATGGGAAGCATTTGCCGGTGAGTCACAGGCAAGAAATAAGTACACTTACTTTGCATCTGTAGCAAAGAAAGCCGGATATGAACAGATTGCGGCTTTGTTCTTACAGACAGCAGAGAATGAGAAAGAACACGCAAAGCTTTGGTTTAAAGCCTTGGGCGAACTTGGTGATACAGCAGAAAACCTTCTTCATGCAGCAGAAGGCGAAAATGCAGAATGGACCGATATGTATGAGAGAATGGCAAAGGATGCAGAGGAAGAAGGCTTTACAGAACTTGCAGCACAGTTTAGAGGTGTAGCTGCCATCGAGAAGTTGCATGAGGAAAGATATCGTGCATTGCTTAAAAATGTTGAAACTATGGAAGTATTTAAAAAGAGTGGCGTAACTATGTGGGAATGTCGTAACTGCGGTCATGTAGTAGTCGGTCTTGAAGCACCGGAAGTTTGTCCTGTATGTAATCATCCACAGGCATATTTTGAAGTACGTAAAGAGAATTATTAATAGGGAAGTTTTTTATATGAAATATTATATTTGTGAGCATTGTGGAAATATCATTGAATATGTGAAGGAGTCAGGTGTTCCAGTTATGTGCTGTGGTCAGAAGATGACAGAGATTGTACCGGGAACCAGTGATGGAGCACATGAGAAGCATGTACCTGTTGTAATAGTGGATGGAGACAAGGTGACTGTTGAAGTTGGTGAAGTAGAGCATCCAATGGTAGAAGCACATTATATTCAGTGGATTGCTATTGAAACAACAAGAGGTGGTCAGAAAGTTAAATTAGAATATACAGATAAACCAAGAGCAGAGTTTAAACTTGCGGATGGAGAAGAATTTGTGGCAGCCTATGAGTACTGCAATTTACATGGGTTATGGAAGAAATAAGATATAGCAAATAGAGGTACAAATTTCAGTTTTCCTTTGAAGTTTGGTAGAAAAGTTATGTGAAAAAGCGAGTAAAGATATTTTCAACAGAATTTGTATGAAATATATCTTTACTCGCTTTTTGTTAATGGTTTACTCAACTAATTCAATCTCAGAAATATCCGGTGCAATGGTAAGTGAGTAGTTTGTGTAGTAAACCACAAATCCCGGAGCAGCACCGTTTGGTTTTTTAATATTTTTCTTCTGTAAGTAGTCGATTTCAACTTTTTCAGCATCGCGTCCATTCGAGTAGTAAGCGGCAAGCATACCTGCTTCTTCAAAGGTACGATCCGGAAGTTCTTCATTATTGGCTTTTACGATGACGTGAGAACCCGGCATACCTTTTGCATGGAACCACCAGTCATTGCCGGTTGCGACTTTGAAAGTCAGTTCATCATTCTGATAGTTATTTTTTCCAACAAAGATGTCATAGGCGTCCGAAGAACGATAATGGAACGGTTTACTCTTGATTTTGGCTTTTTTATCGGTTTTTTTGCGTTTGATATAACCAAATTCGATTAATTCTTCTTTAATCTGGACTAAATCGTCTTCGCTCTGTGCAATATCCATAGAAGCAGAAATACTTTCTAAATGATAGATTTCGGCTTTGGTTTCCTCAATCAAAGTAGTAAGTGCTTCAAAGGTACGTTTCTGCTTATTATACTTTTCAAAATATTTTTTTGCATTGTCCATTGCACTTAATGTTTCATCCAGAGGGATTGTCACCATTTCATTGGTGTAGTAGTTTAGTGCTTCTAACTTTTTGGCGCCTTCTTCTAAACCATATCCGTAGGTATGGATTAATTCACCATAAATTTTGTATTTTTCACGTTTTTCCGTGTCTTTTAACTGCTTTTGCTGTAATTGGTATTTTTTACGGTTACGTTCAAGGGCAGTACTTACGATTTTACGTAAATCAACAGACTTTTGACGTATGCGCGTAAATTGATTTTTGTTTGCATAATACTGCTCTAAAACTGCAGAAACAGAATCAAAAATCTGGGCAGTGTAATCTTCAAACAGACTTAAGGTAAAGCAGGAGAAGTCAATGGGTTCTTTGCCATTGTAGACGATATTCGGTTCGTAAGCAGCATTCTTCACATCTTCCATCAACCATGTAAAATGATTGTACAGGTGTTTTTTACCATCTTCATTTAAGGAATCAGTAGGCATGTCTCCATCAATCGATGCACGATGGCATAATTCCGATGCCATAAGGGGACTAAAGCCTGTTAGAGAGGCGTAAAGTGCTTTGGTAATAGGAAGAGGCTTTTTCATTACAACATCCATAAATGAGGCTTCCGTTACTTCAAGCGGATTAAATTTCTCTTCCTGTGTAGCAGGAATACAATATTCCCTGCCCGGCAAAACTTCACGGACGGAACTCATCATAGCAGAAACACGCTTGATACTGTCAATGATAACGCCGTTTTGATTGCAAAAAATAATGTTACTGTGTTTGCCCATCAATTCCACAATCAATGTTTTGGTACACAAATCACCCATTTCGTCTAAATGCTCCACTTCAAAATGAATGATTCGCTCCATCTGTGGCTGATAAATGCGGGTAATACGTCCATTTGCGATGTGTTTACGCAGTACCATACAAAAATTCGGTGCTGTAAGCGGGCTTGGTTTATTCTGCTCTGTCAAATATACAAATGGGAGAGAGGCACTGGCAGATACTGCCAGACGAAACTGTCCCTGATTGCTTTTTATCGTAAAAAGTAATTCGTCGGATTCCGGTTGTGCGATTTTACTGATACGACCGTTACAAAGCTTTTCGTTCAGTTCGTGCACAAGGTTCGAAATCACAAATCCATCTAATGCCATAAAGTTTGTTCTCCTAAATTCTAATTATAATGAAAAAGTCAGCATGACTACTTCGTCTTATTTCGCTGTAGTGAACGGATGAATAGAAATCATTCTTAAAAATTCACACTTAATAAATAGTATCATAAAATGTCTATTTACAAAAGATAAAATAGCGTTTAAATTATATATAAATGTAATAGTTCAACCATAGACGAGATAATGGGCGAGTGGCGTGGATTGAACGGATATTATATAGTTTGTATAAAAAGGAGATTTATTATGGCAAGTGAATTATTAAAACGTGAAGAAGTACCGGTAGAGCATACCTGGAACTTAAGCGATATGTATGAGACAGTTTTGGATTGGGAGACTGCAATGGGAGAAATCGATGAGTTGATCGATGAAATCGAGACAATGGAAGGAACCTGCACCAATTCTGCAAGTGATTTATTACTTTTATTAGAGAGATATGCAGAAGCAGAGCAGAAGCTTTCTCTTGCATACAACTATGCTGAACGTTTGTATGACGAAGACAGTAAAAATACGACACATCAGGCAATGTCTGCAAAGGCAGGTACTTTATATGCGAAATTTATTGGCAAGACTGCATTTATCCAGCCGACTATTTTAGAGTTATCTGCTGAGACATTAGACAGTTTCTATAATGTACTTCCAAGTCTGGAATTATATCGTAAATTCATCGATGAGATTTTACGTTTCCGTGAGCATTCGTTATCGACTGAAATGGAAAAATTAGTGGCACTGACTTCTGAAATGAGCCAGGGACCATCGAATACCTTCTCTATTTTAAATAATGCAGATTTACAGTTCCCGGAAATCGAAGACGAAAAAGGTGAGAAAACTCGTATCACACATGGCAGATATATCAATTTTATGGAATCTGCAAATCGTGACGTGAGAAAAAATGCATTCGAGGGAATGTATGGCACATACGAACAGTTTTTAAATACGATTGCAAGTATTTATGACAATCAGGTAAAACAGCAGATTTTCCATGCGAAAGCACATAAATATGAGACTTCTTTAGAAGCGGCAGTAGACGGCAATAATGTGTCACCGGATGTATACAAGAACTTAATCGAAACAATTAACAAAAATCTTGAAAAAATGCACCGTTATGTAAAATTACGTAAAAAATGCTTAGGTTTAGATGAATTACACATGTATGACATCTATACACCGATGATTCCGGATATGGCAAAAGAGATTCCTTTTGAGGAAGCAAAAGAGACCGTTTTAAAAGCGTTAGCACCTTTAGGTGAAGATTACGTGGCTAAGGTAAAAGAAGGCTTCGAAAACCGCTGGATTGACGTTTATGAGAATCAGGGTAAGCGTAGTGGTGCTTATTCTGCAGGTGTTTACGGTACACATCCGTATGTATTGTTAAACTACAACGGTTCTTTGGATAATATGTTTACACTGGCACATGAAATGGGACATGCAATGCATTCTTATTATTCAAACGAGAACCAGCCATATATCTATTCTCAGTATAAGATTTTTGTAGCAGAAGTAGCATCTACCTGTAATGAAATTCTTTTGATGGAATATCTGTTAAAGAATACAACGGATAAAAAAGAGCGTGCATACCTCTTAAATCACTATATTGACAGTTTCAAAGGCACGGTATTCCGTCAGACACAGTTTGCAGAGTTTGAAATGAGAACCAATGCGATGGTAGAAGCAGGTGAAAGCTTAAATGCTGAAAATTTAAGTGACTTATACTTAGAATTGAACAAGAAATACTATGGTCCTGACATGATTTCTGATAAACAGATTTCTTATGAGTGGGCTAAGATTCCTCATTTCTATTACAATTTCTATGTATATCAGTATGCAACAGGTTTCACATCTGCAGTAGCGATTGCACACAGCATTTTAAAAGAGGGTGCACCGGCTGTAGAACGTTATAAGAAGTTTTTATCTGGTGGTTGCTCCGATGCTCCGGTTGAATTGTTAAAGATTGCGGGAGTTAATTTGGAAACACCGGCTCCAATCCAGTCTGCGTTAGATGTTATGGATGAAATCTTAGATGAGATGGAAACATTGTTATAAAATATGAATTTGTAATGAAAATTTAACTTGACAATAGTGGTCGATAGTTATAGACTTTAATAAAAGAGGTCTATAACTATCGACCATTTGTTTTATATAAAGCAAAAATGTGTAGAGATGCATATCTGCACATCGAACAAAAGAAACAAGAAGGAGAATTCTATGGATTTAAAATTATGTGACAGCGATTATAAATTTATGACGATTGTATGGGAGCATGCACCGTTAAATTCCGGCGAGTTGGTAACACTATGCAGTGAACACTTGGGGTGGAAGAAGTCGACTACCTATACGGTAGTGAAGAAGCTTTGCGAACGTGGGTTTATTAAAAATGAAAATGCAGTTGTGTCTGTTTTAGTGGCAAAAGAAGAGTGTCAGGCGGTGGAGACAGATTACTTTGTAGAGCGGACTTTTGGCGGTTCTTTGCCGGGATTTATCGCAGCTTTTTTGAACTCTAAGAAGCTTAGCGAAGCAGAAGCTGCAGAGATTAAGAAAATGATTGACGAGCATATGGAATAAATTGAGGGATTTTTATGAATGTATTTGGTGTAGGATTAATTTTAGAAGTTTTGTTAAAAATCTGGGATGTGGTGCAGGAGATGGCTAGTCAGGCAGGAATTGTGATTTTGCTGATATTACTATGTCGTCTGTTTGTTCGAAATATTTCAAAAAAAGCATGTTATTTTTTATGGGCGATTGTTGCAATAAGACTGCTTTGTCCAATTATGGTGCCATCCGAGTTTAGTATTTTTAATACGTTTGAAGATAAGAATGTAGTCAGACTCGAAAATGAAGCTAGTGCTATTCTTCAGTTGGAAACGTCGGATAAACTCAGTGATTCAAATGTGTTGCAAGGGAATGGTATAGTCGGAGAAGGAGTAGTATCGGAACAGCAATTGTCAGAAATTGAAAAACAACCAATAAATCCTGCTAATGGAGTTGTAAACATGGGGAATGGTTCAATTTTGGGAGGAAATCCTACAGGAATCGGAAGTGTAGCCAATGTGATAAATATTACCTTTCCGTTTTTACTTTGGATGATTGGAATGAGTATCATGCTCACCTATGGCATTTTTGCTTACTGGCGTTTAAAAAGAAAATTACGGTTTGCTACCAAAATCGAAGATGGTGTTTTTGAGAGTGAGCAGATTGTATCACCATTTGTATTTGGTGTATTGAAACCTGTAATTTATCTGCCGTTACGGTTAGAAGAACGGGAAAGAGAATATATTCTGGCACATGAGCGTTATCATATCAAACGGAGAGACTATTTGATTAAGTTGTTAGCTTACGGATTATTGTCCGTTTACTGGTTTCAACCTCTTGTATGGGTATCTTTTTATCTCATGAGCCGTGACATGGAAATGAGCTGCGATGAGCAAGTTATTAAAAGTCTGGAGGTGGATGAACGTAAGGCTTACAGTATGTTGTTACTTAGCTTCGCAAGTGGAAAACGTTTTCCATTACCATCTCCTTTGGCATTTGGTGAAAATGATACCAAGAGCCGTATTAAACAGATTTTAAACTATAAATCACCGACTTTGTGGGGAATTCTAATTGCATTTTTTTTGATCGTTATTGTGGCAGTTGCCTGTCTGACAGATGCAAAAGATGACAATCATGAGAATGATTTGACGGAGCAGATAAGTGATTCTGCTTTTCTGACAGACAAAGACATTCAGAAATTGGCAGAAAAACTCTTTGAGCGAAAAAATGCTTACATTGGAGATGTTGTTGCAAATGGAAAGCTGTTAAACGCTATTTTTGAACCGCTTAAAATCACTGATTGGAATGGCAGCGAGCTTCAAACACGAGAAGAGCCATTCTGGATTTCACTAACATTTGATACGAAACCAAATGATGAAAAGATGTGGCAGGCATCAGCGATGTTTTTGGCGTTGGTTGAAAATGCAAACGAAGTGCGGTGGAGTTTCTATGATGAGTATGAGAATTTTACAACGTATTATGTAACGGTCGATTCGATTAAGGAAGCACTAGGCGGTATTGCTATCAAAGAGTATTCTGTTTCAGTAGAAAAGATAGCAGAATTATGGAATATGTTGAAAGAAACACGGGATGCTTATAGTTTAAATTCGAAAGAAGATGAGAAGAGCAAGCTTGTGTCAGTAACGGCATGGGACAGGTACGCCATAGATGCAGGACTTGATTTTACGGAACGTATCGAGTGGGAAAATCGATTGAACAAAGATAATATTGGCTACCGTGGTGATAGCGGACTTGTTCAAAATTGTGTATATCAGGATTTTGAACAGAATGGAATGAAGGATTTGATTGTGATTCTTCGTGATTTGAATTGGGATTATACAATCGATGGTAGATTTTGTATCTATATGAACGATGAACCTGTCTATATTTATGACTTGCCTTATATGGGAGCTTTTTGGAATGTGACAACAGCAGATATAGATAATGATGGTTTTATAGAATTTTTGTTCTACGGTGACAGTGGCGGTACCGGCGGATTTGGATTCAATGCTATTTTTGAATTATTAAAATACAAAAATGGAACCTTCGAGACGATGCCGTTACCATTGGATGAATACTGTGATGCGGAGGATGAAACTGCCGGTTTTGGTATTGAAGTATATACTGCTGCCGGAAATGGAAACTATGTCGCATATTGTCCGGCAATCGAAGAACGAATCGAATTTAGTGTTGGCAATGCATTTGATGAAGTATTTGAATCGGATACACCGGAAAATACCCTGGTCGGTAGAGAGCGTTACGGTTTTCACAGATTAATGCCGATTTTGCAGGATGGACAATACTATCTGCTTGCGGAAGAGAGTATCTATCGTATCGATATTTATCAGAGAATGCAGTCGATTGGAACAGCACAATTCCTTTTAAGCTGGGAAGATAATGTTGGATGGATTGTGAATGATTTTGACGTATATGCCGGTGGGGATGATATTTTTCACACTATGAAAAATGGATTAGAATATTATCCGGATAATGTAGAGGAATTACAGAAAAGATGGCATGCGACTCCGATTATATATTATCCGGAGGGGTCCATTTATGACCCGGAGAATGTATTTATGCATTTTGTTTATACTACCAGCAGAAATCTTACTTCTAATAATATCGTTTACGCGAAGCAAAATGAAAAAGGCGAGTTAGCCTATGTTTCTATCGAATATAGGAATAATAAATACTATTATGTGGAGGATTACTCCCGTTGTACGGACAGACCATATTATTTTTATGGGGACGATTATTACCAGAAAGTATACACAAACGCTGTACATTTTGCTATGAAATATTCGGATGGAAGTGTCTTTGAACATTTCTATCTGACAAATGAAGAAAACCTGACGGAAAAAGATATTTTTGATAGTCTCCTAAGTAGTCAGTATCCGCCGGAACTGGATTTTGTTTCGGTATATACCAAAAAGCTGGATGAGGAAGGCATGAAATACTATACGAAATATACCGGTGACTTTATCGAACAGGGGATTAAAATTACCATGCCGTCGAAGCATACCTGGGTTGGAGACCCACTTTATGAATTGGTGGATAATGTAATATGTGGAACCTATAATGACAATCACATATATGCAGCAATGAATGTCTATGTAGGAGAAGAAGATGCTGTTTTTGAAAAAGCAAGAGCCGGATTAAAAGAGAATCTGTCAGAGTGGGATTATGAGACTTGGACTGGTAGGACAAAAGATGGTGAATATGTAGAAATAGCACTTTATTTGGAACCGAATGATACAACCGGTTTATATACGGTTGCTGCTAAATGGGAATATGAAGGCAATACCTATCTAATTTATGGAGACACCGAAGAAGCAGAGGGCAGTACGGTCGCCAAAACGGCCATATGTATCATAGAACATTTTGAAAAACACGAATAAAATCATACTCCAGTACCCTGTTTTATAAATTTTTCAGGGGAACTGGAGTATATTTTTTAGTAGATACCTCTTGAAATTAGTTAAAACATCTGTTTTTGAAAGTAAAAATTTTTAAAGATAATCCTTGATATTATAGAGTTATAAATAGCATCGTAATTCCTGTCTTAAATTTTCCTCTTCACGGATAATATCCTCAGTAAGTTTCTTAGCTTTTTCGTCAGCCGCTTTATATTCGTTTAAGTAGCGGTAGAGTGTCTTGATTCCCATGTTACAACCGTCTGTAATCAAATCTGCACAAGTATTGTCAGAACCTTCCATCATCATTTTAGCATTGGTTTTCATCCATGACATACCCTTGGCGATTGGATTTGGTTCCTTTGTTTCTTCATCATAAGCGGAGAGAAGTTCGTGTGTTCTGTTTCCAAGACTATTGTGGACATTCAGTGTATCCTTCAAGATTTGTTTGAATTTTTCGTCTTTTACATCATCCAAAATCTCTTCGATGGAATATACAGCCATCTGTATTCCGGAGTTACATTCTCTTAATAATTTTACGGTATCGTTATCGGTCATACATAATCCTCCTTGCTGAATGTTTTTTTTATTTTTCTCAGTGTTTCCCAATTTGATTGAAACTATGTATAATTTTATAGTAATGTTGAAAAATATTGACTTCGCGTGGCTTTCGCTTTATAATAAATTTACCTATGCATACAGAGTTTTATGTCAACGAGAGATGCGAGGATTTTACATACCGAATCATTGGTTCGGGTTAGGAGAATTACTATGATTAAAAGTATGACTGGTTTTGGCCGGTGTGAGGTGACAGAGGGTGATCGTAAATATACGGTCGAGATGAAGTCTGTGAATCATCGTTATTTAGATGTGAATATCAAGATGCCGAAGTCCTTGAACTTTTTCGAAAGTACGATTCGTACCTTGTTGAAGGAGTACATGGAACGTGGTAAAGTTGATCTTTACATAACATACGAAGACCTCTCAGAAGAACGTTTTTCATTAAAATACAATGAAGAACTGGCAGGAGAATACTTGGGATATTTAAGAAAAATGTCTGAAACATTTGGATTAGATAATGATATCCGTGTAAGTACATTGTCACGATATCCGGATGTTTTATCCATGGAACAGGTTGAAGTGGACGAAAAAGAAATCTGGGTTGGTTTAGAGAAGGCTATCCGCGGTGCTTGTGAGCAGTTTGTAGAGAGCCGAATTGCAGAAGGCGAGAATTTAAAAATAGACCTGATTGCAAAACTTGACAATATGCTCACTTATGTAGACTTTATCGAAGAACGTTCCCCAATTATCATGAAAGATTATCGGGAGCGTATTGAAAATAAAGTAAAAGAGCTGTTAGGTGACAAGCAGATTGATGAGTCAAGAATTGCAATGGAAGTTGTTATTTTTGCTGATAAAATCTGTGTAGATGAAGAAATGGTTCGTTTACGCAGTCATATTAAGAGTACAAAGGCTACATTAGAGACAGGTGGCAGTATTGGACGTAAATTGGATTTCATTGCACAGGAAATGAACCGTGAAGCCAACACGATTTTATCGAAAGCGAACGATCTTGAGATTTCTGATACCGGTATTAATTTAAAAACTGATATCGAAAAAGTTCGCGAACAGATTCAAAACGTTGAATAGGGTGAGTTTTATGTCCAGATTAATGAACATTGGTTTTGGGAACATGGTGAATACGGATAAGATTGTCAGTATTATTTCTTCTGATTCCGCTCCGGCAAAACGTATGATTGCAAAAGGGAAAGAGCAGGAGACCTTAATCGACGCCACCCAGGGACGCAGAACCAAAAGTGTAATTTTTACAGAAAACGGTCAAATCATATTATCTGCATTGCAGCCGGAGACGTTAGCCGGACGATTTAATGGCAGTGCAGCCGAGGTAGACGATGATGAAAACGAATAGAGGAATTTTACTTGTACTTTCCGGTTTTTCAGGCTCCGGAAAAGGAACAGTCGTAAAAGAAGTGATGAAGAAATATTCAGATAAATATGCTTTATCCATTTCTGCAACCAGTAGACAGCCACGTCCTGGCGAGACAGATGGTATCGAATATTTTTTTAAGACCAGGGAAGAATTTGAAGAGATGATTGCAAAGGATGAACTGGTAGAATATGCCCAGTATGTAGAGAATTACTATGGTACACCAAAGGCATATGTAGAAGAGCAGTTAGCTGCAGGTAAGGATGTTATTTTAGAAATTGAGATTCAGGGAGCTCTTAAAATCAAAAAGAAATTCCCGGATACATTATTACTTTTCATGACACCGCCGAGTGCAGAAGAGTTGAAAAAACGCTTGGTTGGCAGGGGAACGGAAGCGATGGAGGTTATCGAATCCAGACTTGCCAGAGCAGTGGAAGAGGCACAGGGAATTGAGGAATACGATTATTTAATCGTGAATGACGATTTACAGGAATGTGTAGAGCAGTTCCACAATATTGTAAGTAACGAACATTATCGTGTTTCACGCAAACAGAAGTTTATCGATGATATGCGCGAACAGTTAATAGCATTTCGTAAATAGAAAATATATAGAAAGAGGTAATGAAAATGATCCATCCATCTTATGTAGAATTAATGAAAGTAGTAAATAATGACGTTGTGATTGGCGAAGAACCAGTAGTAAACAGCCGTTATGCTATCGTTATCGCAACAGCAAAAAGAGCACGTCAGTTAATCGCTGGTGCAGAACCAATGAACGAAAAGAGAACATGTCCAAAGGCATTATCTATCGCAGTAGAAGAAGTATTCGAAAGTAAAGTTAAAATCATTCCGGAAGAAAAAAGTGAACAGTAAGCTGATGTCGCTCGGTGAAAACCCGAGCGATTCTTGCTCACATGATTTTTAAAATCTCACGTGTAAGTTTTATAATATATGAGGTGAAGGAATTAGATGAAATTATTATTTATTTCCCTTGGATGTGACAAAAATCTGGTAGATACTGAATTTATGCTGGGTATGTTGCAGGAAGACGGGATTGAAATGACCAATGATGAAACAGAAGCGGATATTATTATCATCAATAGCTGTTGTTTTATCAATGATGCCAAAGAAGAAAGTATCAATACAATTTTGGAAATGGCAGAATATAAGAAAACAGGTTCTCTTAAGGCACTTATTGTAACTGGCTGCCTTGCACAGCGTTATCAGGATGAGATTAAGACCGAGATTCCGGAAGTGGATGCGATTTTAGGTACGAACTCTTATGATGATATTGTACATGCCGTACATGAGGCTTTAGAAGGACATTATTATAAAAATGTAGGCACTTTAGAAGGTCTTCCGACATTGAAAAATAAGCGTAGCGTGACTACAGGCGGTCACTATGCATACTTAAAAATTGCAGAGGGCTGTAACAAACACTGTACCTACTGTATTATTCCATCTATCCGTGGCAGATACCGCAGTGTACCGATGGAAGATTTGATTGAACAGGCAAAAATACTCGTTGAAAACGGTGCAAAAGAGTTAATTTTAGTAGCACAGGAGACGACTCTTTACGGAATTGATTTGTATGGTGAGAAGTCTTTGCACAAGTTATTAGATGAGCTGAATAAAATACCGGGCTTATTCTGGATTCGTATTATGTATTGTTATCCGGAAGAAATCTATGATGAATTGATTGATGCAATGATTCGCAATCCGAAAGTTTGTCATTACCTGGATATTCCAATCCAGCATTCAAATGATATCATGCTAAAACGTATGGGTCGAAAGACAAGCCATGATGATTTAGTGCGTATTATTACTAATTTACGTGATAGAATTCCGGATATTACGCTTAGAACGACGTTAATCTGCGGTTTTCCGGGAGAGACAGAGGAAATGCATGAAGAATTGATGCAGTTTATCAATGATATGGAATTTGACCGTTTGGGAGCTTTTGCTTATTCGCCGGAAGAAGGCACACCGGCTGCAACATTTGCAGACCAGGTAGACGAAGAAGTAAAAGAAAACTGGCGTGACGAAGTCATGGAACTTCAGGAAGAAGTTATTTTTGATAAGAATGAAGAGATGAACGGCCGTGAACTTTATGTCTTCATCGAAGGTCAGGTAGACAGTGGTGCTTATGTAGGACGTACTTATAGAGATGCACCGGATGTAGATGGATATATTTTTATTAATACAGAAGAAACATTCATGACCGGTGACATTGTAAAAGTAAAAGTAATCGGTGCTTATGAATATGATTTAATTGGAGAATTGTGTTAATTTTAGAAGTATATGGCATGTGGCATAGATATTTGTAAAAGAACAGGAGGATATAATTATGAGTATGAATTTACCTAATAAACTTACGATTTTTCGTTGTATTTTAATTGTTCCATTTGTAGCTTTATTATTAAACGGATATGATTTAATTGCTACTATTATTTTTATCGTTGCAAGTTTAACAGACTTACTGGATGGTAAAATTGCGAGAAAATATAACCTTGTAACAAACTTTGGAAAGTTTATGGACCCATTGGCTGATAAACTTTTAGTATGCTCTGCATTAATCTGTTTGATAGAGATGGGCAGATTAGATGCATGGATTGTATGTATTATCATTGCAAGAGAGTTCATTATCAGTGGTTTCCGTTTAATCGCTTCTGATAATGGTATCGTAATTGCAGCAAGTTACTGGGGCAAGTTCAAAACAACA
This sequence comes from Roseburia sp., assembly GCA_045531555.1. Classification (GTDB taxonomy): domain Bacteria; phylum Bacillota; class Clostridia; order Lachnospirales; family Lachnospiraceae; genus Roseburia. The sequence continues at coordinate 19,505 of JAZSEF010000082.1, forward strand.
TTCCAGATGATTATGGTTGTTGTGTTGATGTTAAATATTCAGAATAGCATTATGATAATGCTTGGACAGATTTTGATTTGGGTTTCTTTAGCATTAACAGTTATTTCCTTAGTAGATTATGTTGCTAAAAATGTAGATGTTTTAAAAGAGCAGAAATAATGCAGAATATTGAAGAATTGGTTTATGAGTTACTAAAACTACATAAAATTACGCTGACAACGGCAGAATCTGCCACAGGGGGTATGATTGCCGCTACATTAATCAATGTACCCGGGATTTCTGAATTTTTTCAGGAAGGATATGTGACATATTCAAATGATGCAAAAGTAAAAATGATTGGTGTAGATCGCACATTGATTGATGCGTATGGTGTTGTAAGCAGGGAAGTAGCAAAGAATATGGCAGTGTCTGCGGCTAAAACGGCCGGGACAGATGCTGCATTATCTGTTACCGGTGTTGCGGGACCTGATGGCGGTACAATAGAGTGTCCGGTTGGAACGGTGTATATTGGCTGTTATTTAAAAGGAAAAACGGTGGTGGAACATCATCTTTTTAACGGAGATCGTTTAACCGTACGTAAGGCGGCCACGAATCGTGCATTGGCATTATTAGCAGAGCAGATTCAGAGTTAATATAGCAAATAGATTATTTATAGAAATAATATAATGAGGCAAAGATTATGAGAATTATCGCAGGAACTGCAAGAAGTCTTCCGTTAAAAACGATTGACGGAATAGATACCAGACCAACGACAGACCGTATTAAAGAGACATTATTTAATATGTTACAGCATGAAGTGCCAAGTGCATATTTTTTGGATTTATTTGCAGGAAGCGGTCAGATTGGTTTAGAAGCACTTAGCCGTGGTGCCAAATTTGCTGTTTTTGTAGAAAATAATAAAAAAGCAGCGGCTTGTATTGAAGACAATATTCGTTTTACAAAGTTTACAGAACAGTCCAAACTTATTCAGAGTGATGTAATGACTGCATTGCGCAGTTTAGAAGGAAAATATCAGTTTGATGTGATTTTCATGGATCCTCCATATAACCAACTTCATGAGAAGAATGTATTAGAATATTTAAAGAATTCTTCGTTAATTCATGAAGACACATTGATTATAGTGGAAGCCTCTTTAGAAACTACCTTTGATTATTTGGATGAGATGGGTTACAATCTTATTAAGTATAAAAAATATAAATCCAATGCACATGCATTTATTTCAAAAGGGAACTAAAAGGAGATGTCCGATATGAAAAGAGCTGTATATCCGGGAAGTTTTGATCCGTTGACGTTAGGACACTTAGATATCATTCGCCGTTCAGCAGGAATTGTAGATGAGCTAGTCGTAAGTGTGCTTCATAACAGTGCAAAAAATTCATTGTTTTCTACAGATGAACGTGTTAGTATGATTAAGGAAGTCACAAAGGATATTCCAAATGTAAAAGTTACTGCATTTGATGGGTTACTTGTGGATTATGTTAGGGAGATTGATGCTTCTCTTATTATCCGTGGACTTCGTGCGGTCACAGATTTTGAATATGAATTACAGTTGACACAGACGAATCATATTTTAAATCCGCAGGTAGAGACAATATTTTTAACAACCAATTTACAGTATTCATATCTTAGCTCTACAATTGTTAGAGAAATAGCATCTTACGGTGGGGACATATCTCAGTTTGTACCACCTGAATTTATAGATATCATTTATGCAAAATATAATATTACGAAGTAAGTGAATTTACAGGAGAGATAATTTATTTGTGCATATATTATAAAGAGTTTAACAAGATCGAAAGGAATGGTTTATAAAGCATGGCAAGTAAAATAGAACAGATTATCGATGAAATCGAAGAATACATTGACAATTGCAAGACATATCCATTGTCTTCAGCAAAAATCATTGTAAACAAAGATGAAATCGAAGAATTATTAGGAGAACTTCGCAGCAAAACTCCGGAAGAGATTAAGCGTTATCAGAAAATTATTAGTAATAAAGAAGCTATCTTAGCTGATGCACAGGCAAAAGCAGATGGAATCATTGCACAGGCACAGATTAAGACAGATGAATTACTTAGTGAACATCAGATTATGCAGCGTGCTTATGCACAGGCAAATGAAGTCGTAATGGCAGCTACAAAGCAGGCACAGGATATCTTGGACACTGCTACAAATGATGCGAATAATATTCGTATGGGTGCAATGCAGTATACGGATGATATGCTTCGTAACTTAGAGAATGCCATTGGACGTTCTATGGAAGCAGCAAGAGTTCGTCACGATAGCTATATTGGTTCTTTACAGGAATTCTATGATATTATTTCAACGAACCGTGCAGAATTAAATCCGACAGTAGAGGAATTTGTTCCGGCTTCTGAATCAGGGGAAGATGATCTTCCATTGATTAACATTACATCGGACATGCTTAATTAATTGGAACAGCCTGTATGATCAAAAGGCTAAGTATTCCGGTTATGATACATAACACCAGTTTCCAGAATATGTATTTTTTCATGGACAGACCGGTATCTTTTATCATAGCACTTGTTTGAGCAATGCCGCTTAGACCACCGAAAGCAGTGAATGTCATTGCAAGTACATATTTGCTTTCGGGACATAAAGTAGTAGTGCTTAGAAAATGAATTCCATTTGTTAGTTCTACGATACCGATACAGCAGGTTTTGATAAAATCCGGTATCGGAAGTAAGAGAAAACAGGATGCCAAAATGGAGAAAATCATAATATATCCGCCAATTTTGGTTAATGTTTCAAAACCGTTCATAATACCGGCATCGACGATTTGAAAGTTTATTTTGGATCTTGATGCCGTTTTTTTATGATTATTTTGCAAATGCAAATTCTTTCTTAATAATCGTCTGCCGAGTAAAAATGGCGGTAGATAAAGGATAAGAATCGACCAGCCAAAGTATTGCGGTAACTGTAATTGCTGTCCTAAAATATAACTTTGGATAAATACAGGACTCATATTATTGGTTATAATAAATAGGACTTCAGCTTCCGATTTCTCCATTTTATTCGCAAGAAGCAGTTTGGCACAGTTTTTGCTGCCCATAGGAAAACCGAACAGGAATCCGGAGAGCAGCACGAACGAACCGGAAGAACTGACCGGTATAAGTTTTTGTAGGTATGGCAACATTTTTTTTGACAGAGATGGTAAAATATCGGAAGCAATTATAATATTAGATAAGATGGCAAAGGGCAGAAGAGATGGCAGCACCTGCTCAAACCATAAAATCAATCCGTTTCCTGCTGCATGTACGGTAATGGCAGGAAACAACAATATGTAAAATAAAGATAAAAGGATTAGGAAGATAAACATTTTCTTTTTCATAGTACAATATATTAATTTTAGGAGGTTTCTATGAGTCTTTTAGAAAAACATGATTTAAAACCAGCAGAAGTATTTCGTTATTTTGAGGAAATGGCAGCCATTCCACATGGTTCGAGAAATACAAAAGCAATCAGTGATTATTTAGTAAATTTTGCGAAAAAATATAATTTGGAACATTATCAGGACGAACTGAATAATGTAATCATTATCAAAGAAGCAACCACTGGTTATGAAAACGCGGAACCTATCATCATTCAGGGACATATGGATATGGTCTGTGAAAAAGAAAAGGACTGTGACATTGACTTTGAAAAAGATGGTTTGGATTTATATGTAGACGGAGACTTTTTGAAAGCCAGAGGTACTACATTAGGTGGAGATGATGGAATAGCAGTGGCATATGCTTTGGCAATACTTGCATCTGATGAATTGTCGCATCCACGATTAGAGGTAGTAATTACCGTAGATGAGGAAATCGGTATGTTAGGTGCAGAGGGCATTGATTTGTCTATGTTAAAAGGACATAAAATGTTAAACATTGACTCTGACGTAGAAGGACATTTCCTTACAAGCTGTGCAGGTGGTATGCATGTAGAGACAAGAATCCCTGTGAAATTTGATGATGCGTGTGGTATGCTTTATGAGATTACGGTTACAGGATTAGAAGGCGGTCATTCCGGCGCTGAGATTGATAAAGAACATGGTAATGCCAATATTATCATGGGACGTGTATTAAAAGTGTTAAACGAGCAGGTAGAGTACGGCGTTGTATCTTTAGCAGGTGGTTTAAAAGATAATGCAATTCCTAGAGAATGTACAGTACAGCTTTTGGTTAATCAAGAGCATATTGATGTAATGATTACTCTTTTAGAAGAGTTAAAAGGTATTTTAGCAAATGAATTTATGGCATCGGATAAGGATGTGACGATTTTATATGAGGCAAAAGGGGAACAGAGTGCGGCTGTATTGTCGATTATAGATCAGGCTAAGATTATTTTCTATCTTAGAAATGTACCAAATGGTGTTCAGCATATGAGCCGTATTATGCCTGGATTGGTGGAGACTTCATTGAACCTCGGTATTATGGAATTAAAAGAAGATTGCTTATATATGGTGACTTCTATTCGAAGCAGCGTTTCTAGCCGAAAAGCGGATTTGGCAGATAAATTAGATATTTTAACTGAATTCTTAGGTGGTGAAATGATAGTTGGCGGTGATTATCCGGCATGGGAATATAAAGCCGATTCAGATATCCGCGAAACCATCAGTGCAGTTTATAAAGAATTATTTGATGAAAAACCGGTATTTGAAGCAATTCATGCTGGTTTGGAATGTGGTATACTTGCAGGAAAAATCGAGAACTTAGACTGCGTATCTTTTGGTCCGAACAATTATGATATTCACACACCAAAGGAACGTTTGAGTATTTCTTCTACAGAAAAGATTTGGAGACTTTTGGTAGAGTTTTTGAAACGTTGTAAATAGATAGATTTTTAATAGAAATAGGATAGTAGTTTAAAACAGGTAACATATGCGGATTGGACGATTGCAAAAATGGTTACTAATGTTTTCTCTTATCTGTTTTAACCTTGTGTTATTTCGGTATATTGAGAGTGAAGTACAAAAGCAAAACTACTTTTCTTTTGAAACAGGAATGAAACATTTTGTTAATTTTGATGTATCAACAAGTGTAATGGATGATTTTTATGAAGCAGTGGATGGCGATTTGCCACAGTTTTTATCCTTATTAACGGTTTATATGGGGACAGACTGCGAAAATGTTGATATAGAAGAGTTAATGAAACAAACAGAATATATATTAGTTGAAGAGACTGCAGAATATGAGTCGCTCTATCAGTATGTTGCAAGCATTTTTTATGATATGGATTATTTCCCGGTAGGTCGCGTGGCAAACCATGCCGATGCACATTATTCCTATGTAAACAGTTGGCAGTTTGAACGGACCTACGGTGGAGAGCGGGTACACGAAGGTTGCGATATTATGGCGACTTTAAATAAGCGTGGAGTCTATCCGATTTATAGTGCTACGGATGGTATCGTAGAGAATGTCGGCTGGTTAAAACTGGGCGGTTGGCGGATTGGTATTCGAAGTGAATCCGGAGCTTATTATTATTACGCACATCTATCAGAGTATGCCAGAGATTTTTCGGTCGGAGAGAATATAAAAGCAGGTACATTGCTTGGTTTTATGGGGGATTCCGGTTATAGTGAAGTTCCGGGAACCTATGGAAAGTTTGACGTACACCTGCATTTTGGAATCTATTTTGACGATGCATTTGGTAATGAATATGCTATTAATCCATATCCGGTGCTGTATTTTTGTGAGCAGCGGCAAGCAGAGGGGCAGGTTTCTGAAAAACAAATATTTGATGAATGAAATATTTTATTGCATGTTGTATATGTCAGTTTTGGCGAAAGCAATACAGAAGGATTTAGAGTATGAGGCTAGACAAGTTTTTGACCGAGCTTGGTGTCGGAACAAGAAGTGAAGTAAAGAAAATATTAAAAACCGGTCAGGTAATGGTGAATGGAACGCCTGTAAAAAAACCGGAAGAAAAAATTGACGAGACAAAAGATATCGTGATATATCAGGGTAAGGTATTGGCGTATGAGCAGTTTGAATATTATATGTTTCATAAACCGGCCGGCTGTGTCACTGCAGTATCTGACGCACAACACAAGACAGTCATGGATTATATGAAAGACCTAACTAGAAAAGATTTAAATCCGGTGGGACGTTTGGATATTGATACAGAAGGACTCTTATTGATTACAAATGACGGTATGTTATCGCATGAATTGTTAAGTCCTGCCAAGCATGTTCCAAAAACGTATTATGCAAAAATTGAAGGAATTGTAACAGAAGAAGATGTCAACCTTTTTGCAGAAGGCGTTGACATTGGAGAAAAGAAGTTGACAAAACCTGCAGAATTAAAGATTTTAGTCAGCGATACGATTTCAGAGATAGAATTGACAATTTCTGAAGGAAAATTTCATCAGGTAAAGCGTATGTTTGAAGCAGTTGATAAAAAAGTGGTGTACTTGAAACGTATTTCTATGGGAAGTTTGGTTTTAGATGCGAGTTTAGAGCCAGGAACGTATCGTGCGTTGACGGAAGTAGAAATTGATAACCTTCGTATCGGACACGAATTCATTCAGTAATACGTTCTATAGGAGTTCTGATATTAGATTTTGAAATAAGTAGTACAAAACTTTGGAATAAGTAACAATTGATAAATATTAAAATGTCTAACAAAATTGGACAGAACGAGGGATATATGAATAATGGATTTTTACCAATTAGTAAAGAAGATATGAGAGAACAGGGTATAGAGCAGTTGGACTTTGTCTATGTCAGTGGTGACGCTTATGTAGACCATGCGTCTTTTGGAACAGCTATTATTGCCCGCGTATTGCAGTCTCATGGCTATTCCGTAGGTATTATTGCACAACCGGACTGGACCAAATCAGAATCGATTGATATTTTAGGAGAACCTCGCCTTGGTTTCTTAGTATCAGCCGGAAATATGGACTCTATGGTAAATCATTATTCCGTGTCAAAAAAACGCCGTAGTACGGATGCATATACACCGGGCGGTGTCATGGGCAAACGACCGGATTATGCCACAATCGTATACTGTAACTTAATCCGTCAGACTTATAAACAGAAACCAATCATCATCGGTGGTATCGAAGCAAGTCTGCGCCGTCTGGCACATTATGATTATTGGTCAGACAAACTGAAACGTTCAATTTTATTAGATTCTGGTGCAGATATTATTTCTTACGGTATGGGCGAACGAAGTATTGTGGAAATTGCGGATGCGCTTGATAGTGGTTTGGATATAAAAGATATTACTTTTATTGATGGCACGGTTTATAAAACTAGAAATCGTGACATTATTTATGATGCAATTGAGCTTCCTCATTTTGAGGACTTGAAAAAAGATAAATTGAACTATGCGAAGAGTTTTTATACTCAGTATTGTAATACAGACCCGTTTTCCGGCAAAAGACTTTTCGAAACCTATGATGGAAAATTGTTTGTAGTGCAGAATCCTGCCTCAAAACCATTATCACAGAAGGAAATGGATGCTGTTTATGCATTACCATACATGGGTACTTATCATCCTTCTTATGAAGAAGCGGGCGGCGTTCCGGCTATTGCAGAAGTAAAGTTTTCACTTATCAGTAGCCGTGGATGTTTCGGTGGCTGTAGTTTCTGTGCATTGACATTCCATCAGGGCAGAATTATTCAGACCAGAAGCCATGGGTCTATTTTAGCGGAAGCAAATAAATTGGTTTGGGATCCGGATTTCAAGGGTTATATTCATGATGTTGGCGGTCCGACTGCCAATTTCCGTGCACCTGCCTGTGAAAAGCAGTTGACAAAAGGTGCCTGCCCGAATAAGCAGTGTCTGTTCCCGAAACCTTGTAAAAACTTAAAAGTCGATCATACCGACTATATCAGCTTACTTCGAAAACTTCGCGAATTACCGAATGTGAAGAAAGTTTTTGTGCGTTCCGGTATTCGTTTTGATTATTTGATGGCAGATGATGACCATACATTTTTACGAGAACTTTGCGAGCACCATGTCAGCGGTCAGTTGAAGGTGGCACCGGAGCATATTTCTGATGCAGTTTTACAGAAACTTGGCAAGCCGGAAGTAGCAGTTTACAACCGTTTTGTAAAAGCATACAAGGCAATGAATGAAAAACTTGGCAAGAAACAGTTCTTAGTGCCGTATTTGATGTCATCCCATCCGGGTTCTACGCTAAAAGAAGCAGTAGAACTGGCAGAATATTTGCGTGATTTGGGCTATATGCCGGAGCAGGTGCAGGATTTCTATCCGACACCATCTACGATTTCTACCTGTATGTATTATACAGGTGTAGACCCGCGTAACATGCAGCCGGTGTATGTAGCGACCAATCCGCATGAAAAAGCAATGCAGCGTGCGTTAATCCAGTATCGTAATCCGAAGAATTATGATTTGGTATATGAGGCATTAACAAAAGCAGGAAGAACCGATTTGATTGGCTACGATAAGAAGTGTCTTATTCGTCCAAAGAGAGGAGATGGACAGGCTCAGGGATTTGCACGGAATGCGCAGGGTGGTACAAATCGTGGCAATTATGCAGGTTCTGGAATTAGCAATAAAGGAATTTCTGGTGGAAGTAAAACTGGAAAGAGTGTGGGTAATTCCGGTAAGAAAAAGACTATACGAAACGTGCATAAGAAGAAAAACAATTAATATAATAGTTTTTTCGGCATATGCATAACTATTATAACTAAATAAAAGAGGAAAAAAGATGACACACATAAGAAAAGCAACGGAACAGGATCTGTCAAGAATTGCAGAAATTCTTGTGTTTGTAAAAAGAATAAATTTCCGACCGATTTTTCAAAATGATGACTATTCTTTTGGAGAATTACAAGTGTTAACTGTAGCAGAAGAATATAGAAATCCTGATATTTTAAGTCATATATGGGTATATGATGATGGAATTGTAAAAGGATTGATTCATATTGAAGGACAGGAAATCAAAACGCTATATGTCGATGCATTTTTCCAAAATCAAGGAATTGGAGCAATGCTAATTGAGTTTGCCCAAAAAGAATTCCCAGTATCTTTTCTATGGGCAGTCGAGAAAAACGTTGGAGCCATTCGATTTTATGAAAGACATGGTTTTTATATGACAGATGTCAGGGAATTGGAAGAAGGTACCACTGAATATTTGGTGAAATTAGAGCGGATGGATTGCTCTGATGTTGATTGTATTGTAAAAGAAATAACCAAGAAATAGGATTATTTAATATGATAGAAGTCAATTTTTATGAACAGGTAGCAGATGAACTTTTAAAATTTGCTGTTATTTTAGCAAGAACAGATGGAAAGTGGGTATTCTGCAAACATAAAAAACGTGATACTTACGAAGTTCCGGGCGGACACAGAGAAAATGGTGAAACGATTCTTGAAGCTGCTAAAAGAGAACTACATGAAGAAACAGGTGCCGTTGATTTTGCTATAAAACCGATTTGTGTATACTCTGTCAAAGGGAAAACAAAAGTAAACGAACATAGCGATGATGAAAGTTTTGGTATGTTATTCTATGCGGATATATTTGCTTTTGAAAAGGAGTTACACAGCGAGATTGAAAAGATTTTCATTTCAGAAGATTTAGTAGAATATTGGACATATCCGCTTATTCAGCCGAAACTGATTGAGGAAGCGGAGAAAAGAGGAATGTTCGAAAAATCCTTTTTCGCATAATATTTAAAAGTTATTGTATAATAAGGCTTTGACGAGGTAATTATCATATGAAAAAATTTATCGTATTATTTATGATATTAGTTTGTATATTAGGTTTGGTTAGTTGTAATAACGAGAATATGACTAATGTAGATAAGTTTTTACCGGATGTTCAAATAGTGCAAGCTACTTTCTATTCTGGTTCGGATATTCACGAATGGGAACTTACACAAGAAGAAATAGAAGATTGGATTGTGTGGTTAAACGAGTTATCTCTTGAACAAATGAATGAGGAAGATACAAGTACACCTAGTGATAAGCATGAAAGCGGTTCTAGATATATATTTGAAATAAATACGGAAAAAGTGTGTATACAATATGTAGATCGGGGAGAATTTGGAGTATATTTATTAGCAGAAGATGTATGGTATAAAGTAAGTAATCCAATGGAACCATTTAATAGATATTAAAGACCATGTTTGGAGAGATATGATGAAGATTACAATAGAGGAATTAGAAGCATACTTATATAATTTATATGGCAACAGACCGAATATAGACGAAACAAGTCTCTTTATGAAACTGGTTGAAGAAATGGGAGAGATAGCAGAACTTCTTAATCAGCGTTCCGGTAGAAAAGCTGTTGATTCAGATAATTTAGAAGTGGAGTTAGGAAAAGAATTAGCAGATCTCATTCATTATGCTTTTGCAATTGCTGCTATTAATAATTTGGATTTGAATGAAATTATTCTGAACAAGGACAAAAAAGCGTCCGTCAAATATAATCGTGATACAAATTTGGAAGATTTTGTCGTTGATAGAAGAAACAACTAATTTCTATGAGGTATATCATGGATAAATCACAAAAAGTAATTTTAACTTGCATGTGCCAGATTTGTAATGGCGATAATATTTTAATTTTACACAAAGTCAATAATTCCTACACCGGCGTGACATTTCCCGGTGGACATATTGAAGAAGGTGAGTCTTTGACAAAGGCGGTTGTTCGGGAAGTTTATGAAGAAACTGGTCTGACTATCAAAAATCCGGTAATGTGCGGTATCTATGATTGGATACAGAACGATGGTGCAAGATATTTTGTTTTTTTGTATAAAGCTGATGAATTTACCGGTGTATTACATTCTTCAGACGAAGGGAAAGTGGAATGGATTAAGAAAACTGACTTTTTGAGTCAGTCTTTGGCACATGGAATGGAAGCTGTTTTTGAAATTATTAATAATGGTCAGGTTAGCGAGTGTTTTTTTGAATTTGCAACAATGAAAGAGACGATATACTAGGGATAAATCAAATGAATCGTAATGAATTAAACGAAGTCTATCAGAAATTAGAGTCTAAAATGCATGAAATAACGGCTCCATTTTTATCTTTACATAAAGGTCATCCTTTTAGTTGCGGATATTACAGTGGACATTATTTTAAAAATCCTAATGGTGAATATACCATGGATTATTTTCCAATTCCGGTTATTTCACTTGAAAAACTATGTGACATTGAAATTGGTTTGGAAAATATTTCACTTTCAACAAAATTATCAAGAGATTTAGCACTAAAATTTGACTACACTAGGCTATGTGATTATCATTTTGAGGTATATGGCGTAGAAGGATATCTTGAGGATTTTTATGCAGAAGGAAATTCGATTCAAGAACTTATTATGAATATCTCTAACAGTTCAGAAAAAGAAATTGGTGTTTCATTTCTATTTTCATGGGATGTAACTCCGGTACAAATTGAAAATTTAGTTAGATTATTAAAAAAAGAAGGATTTTATTATTAAGCAGGAATATCTTATGAAACAGTCATCCGTATATAAAGTTCGCGCTACAGGCGTTTTAATCGAAAATAATAGCCTATTGTTAGTAAAACAAAAACTCAGCAATAATAGAAACTGGTCATTACCTGGTGGAAGAGTGGAACCGGGTGAAACGCTAGAGCAGGCACTCATTCGTGAGATGAAAGAAGAAACAGGCCTCGATGTAGAGCCTATTCGCATGTTATATGTATGCGATGTAGCGGCAAGTGGTAATACGGTTTTACATATCACATTTTTGACGAAACGAATTGGTGGCGAAATCATGTTACCAACCAATGAATTTGATGAAAATCCGATACATGATGTGCGATTCATTCCTATTGATGAATTGACTGAGTATGGCATTTCAGAAAAATTCGTTGAAATAATTAAAAATGATTTTCCAAGCCATGGTAATTATATGGGCGACAAAAGTAATATTGGATTAGGTGTGTAATATGATTAACCAAATAATCTTATTTGGGGGATTTGTATTAGAAATATTTCTGATAGTTACAATCGTTGACGTCTTTCTAATAGGACTCCCGATTCCTAAATTTGTTAAAAAATTAGAACAAGAACATTTTATCATCACCAAACCAAATCATTCTGAAAAACAGGGAAAAGTAGAGTGTTCCGCGTATGCATTGGCTTACGTTTTCCGTCACCTTGGTAAAAATGTAACCGGGCAGCAACTATATCAGGAAATGCCGTGTAAAGCACCAAATGGCTACGTTTTTTGCCGTGGAATTGTTAACCTTGCCAGAAAACATGGTTTTCATGCAAGGTTTCATATTGGTAACCTCACTGCCTTGAAAAATACAATAGCAAAAGGTGTACCTGTGATTGTAATGGTTCATTCAAATACTCATTCTTACACTTTTCATTACATAGCGTTAGTTGGATATGATAAAGAAAATATTTATGCGGTAGATTCAGCAAAGAAAGTTCAAAATTTCCAAAAAGAACATTATAACCGCGTAATTCCAATAAATGAATTCAAAATACTATGGAATACAAGTCTGCTGAGACATCCATTGTTTTTTAACTTGTTTTTTGATATTAACTTGAAATAGTATCAACCTTTGCGGATTATGTCTTCGGCAAGATACTTATGTATTAGTCCGTATTGAAGAAAGGCGCATTATTTATTATGAAAGATGTAAAATTATACAACGTTTTATTTCCAATCTGGATGTTGGTTCTTTTTCCACTCACATGGTTGATTGTATTGCCTGGGAACTTCATCATAGATTTTGCAGTTGTAGCATTGACGATGAAGTTTTTAAAACTTCCAGATATCATAAAGACTACAAAAGCAGTAATTATCAGAGTCTGGCTTATGGGATTTGTAGCTGATTTTATAGGAACAGCGGGAATGCTTCTGTCAAATTTCCTTGATAGCTGGGTAGATACAGACTTTACTTATGATTTGATGTTTGCTGTGAACTATAATCCATTTGAAAGTATTTGGGGATTTTTGTGGGTTACAGTTTGTGTTGTAATAACAGCATGTTTGATTTATGTATTTAACTATAAATGGTGCTTAAAGAAAGCTGAATTTGATGATATTGAGCGTAAGAAAATAGCTTTATCACTGGCAATTTTCACTGCACCGTATTTGTTTTATTTACCATCCATGATTTTTTATCAATAGAAAAGATGATAATATACCCTTAATTAAAATAGAAAGCAATATAAATTATGAAAGAATTCAAAATTAACGCAAACGAAGCCGGTCAGCGCTTTGACAAATACTTAAAAAAGTTATTAAAAGAAGCCAACACCAGTTTCATCTACAAAATGCTTAGAAAAAAGAATATTGTCCTAAACGGCAAGAAAGCCGATGGAACCGAAAAACTCAATGTCGGTGATGAAGTGAAGCTTTTCCTTGCAGATGAGACTTTTGACAAATTCCGCGGTGCAGCCACAAGCACCAAGCAGTTCGAAGTATATAGCCAGATTCCATTAAAAAAATTGGATGTCATTTACGAAGACGAAGACGTTATCATAATCAATAAACCGGTCGGAATGTTATCTCAGAAAGCAAAGCCGGAAGACATTTCTGCGAATGAATATATTATCGCATATTTATTACAGAGCAAAGCATTGACACCGGATGATTTGAATACGTTCAAACCATCTATCTGTAATCGTCTTGATCGTAATACATCAGGTCTTTTAATTGCAGGAAAAACATTAAAAGGCTTGCAGGAGATGTCGGAAGCATTAAAGGAACGCGGTGCAGAAAAAGGTGTTCAAAAGTATTATCGTTGTATTGTTTCCGGTGTTTTAAAAGAGAAAACATACTTAAAAGGTTATTTATCGAAAGATGAGAAAACTAATAAAGTAACTATATATAAAACGAAACCATCTGACCAAAGTATTGGATTCTTGCCAATTGAGACAGAATATCGTCCGATTACAAGCATGAACGGTTACACGGAATTGGAAGTGCATTTGATTACAGGACGTTCTCATCAGATTCGAGCACATTTAGCATCTATTGGCCATCCAATTATTGGTGATACAAAATATGGATCTGTAAAAGTAAATGAGATTTTTGGTCGTGAGTGCAGATTAAAAGCGCAGTTATTGCATGCATATCGTGTAAAATTTGCAGATGGTAGAGAAGTAATTGCTCCGACACCTAAGGCTTATGATAAAGTTTGGGAGTATATCGAACAGTTATAAATCTTATACGAACCGGCACATTTAAAAATATGAAAGCGACAAATGCCGGTGTATAGAAAGGAAGTGCTATTAAGCACAACTATATATGCCAACATGGAATTCAAGAGGGTTGCGTGGTTCCACTTTAGAGGAATTCATCAACCGAACCAATGAAAAATATTTAGAACACGGACTTGCTTTGATTCAGAAAGTCCCGACACCAATTACACCGATTAATATTGATAAAGAGACACGTCACATTACACTAGCGTACTTTGAACAAAAGAGTACCGTCGATTATATTGGCGTTGTTCAGGGAATACCTGTCTGTTTTGATGCAAAAGAATGTAATACAGATACGTTCCCATTACAAAATATCCATGAACATCAGGTGACGTTTATGGAAAACTATGAGAAGCAGGGCGGTATCGCTTTTTTTCTGATTAGTTATTCGCATAAAGATGAATTTTATTATTTGCGTTTAGAAAAACTGTTAGAGTTTTGGAAACGAGCAAAAGATGGTGGCAGGAAAAGTTTCCGTTACGATGAACTAGAGCCGGAATTCTTTTTTAAACAGGGGGGCGGTGTATTTGTGCCTTATCTGGAATGTCTGCAAAAAGATTTAACAATAAGGGATTGACAATCATATATAAAATGCTTATAATAACCAATAATTTCATTTAGTAGCATGGTAGCATACTAAAGTGTTTGCTTAATAATTGGAAATATGTTATAAAGTAATATCATGCAGGGGATAAAAACTAATTTAAGAGGAAAGGATTCGTCCTATTATGAAGAAGATTTTACATACACCGGAAGGTGTCCGTGACATTTACAATGAAGAATATGAGAAGAAAGTCATTTTAGAGAATGAATTATGTCAGGTTTTAAAGAATTATGGTTATCATTCTATTCAAACACCGACTTTCGAATTTTTTGATATATTCGGCAAAGAAATCGGTACTACACCGTCAAATGAATTATACAAATTCTTTGATAGAGAAGGTAATACTTTAGTATTACGTCCGGATATGACTCCATCCATTGCCAGAGCGGTAGCGAAGTATTTTATGGATGAGGATATGCCGATCCGTTTGTCATATATCGGAAATACATTTATTAATAATAGCAGCTATCAGGGACGATTAAAAGAAAGTACCCAGCTCGGTGCCGAATTGATTGGTGATGCAACTGTACAGGCGGATGCAGAGATTCTTGCCATGGTAGTAGAAAGCTTAAAAGCAGTAGGTTTGAAAGAGTTTCAGATCGGTGTAGGTCATGCGAACTATTTCCAAGGATTATTGGAAGCAGCACAGATTAATGAAGAAGATGCTGAAAGTTTAAAAACACTCATTCTTAACAAGAATTTCTTCGGCGTGGAAGAATTTGTAGATAGGTTAGCACTTTCAGAGGATTTGAAAAAATTATTTTCCTTATTAGGCAATCTTGATGCTTCGATAAGCGAGTTAAAAGATGCCAGTAAACTGGCCGAGCCTTATCCATTGATTGCAAAAGCACTTAATAATTTGATTTGTTTATCTGAATTATTAGACCTTTATGATATTAACCGTTATGTCTCAATGGAACTTGGTATTGTTAGCACTTACCAGTACTATACAGGTATCATTTTTGCAGGTTACACGTTTGGTAGCGGTGAAGCGATTGTAAAAGGTGGCCGTTATGATAAACTTTTGACTTATTTCGGTAAAGATGCAGCTTCCATTGGATTTACGATTGTTGTAGACCAGCTTATGGCAGCCCTAACCAGACAAAAAATAGACATTCCATTAAGCAGTAACGGCATGATGGTAGTCTACACTTTGGAAAATCAGGCGACAGCCATTGAGATGGCAAAAGCATTACGAATGGACGGAACACTGGTAGAATTATTGTTATTTGATTCTTCCAAAATAAAAGACGATTATCAGGCATATGCGAAACGTAATCGTATCACATCCGTTACATTCTTGGAGGACTAACACATGGAAGAAAAGAGATATTTAACCTTTGCCCTTGGAAAAGGACGATTAGCAAATAAAACCTTAGAGTTATTCGAAAAAATCGGTATTACCTGCGAAGAAATTTATGATAAGAACACCAGAAAGCTGATTTTTGTCAATGAAGAATTAAAGTTACGTTTTTTCCTTTCGAAAGGACCTGATGTTCCTACATATGTGGAATATGGTGCCGCAGACATCGGAATCGTAGGAAAAGACACGATTTTAGAAGAAGGACGTAATATTTACGAAGTATTAGATTTGGGATTTGGAAAGTGCCGTATGTGTATTTGTGGTCCGGAAAATGCAAGAGAATTATTACAGCATCACGAATTAATCAGAGTTGCTACCAAATATCCAAACATTGCGAAAGATTACTTCTATAATAAGAAGCATCAAACCGTAGAAATCATCAAGTTAAATGGTTCTATCGAACTTGCACCAATTGTAGGATTATCAGAAGTTATTTGTGATATTGTAGAAACAGGTTCGACATTAAAAGAAAACGGTCTTATTGTTTTAGAAGAAGTTTGTCCATTATCAGCCCGTATGGTAGTAAATCAGGTTAGTATGAAGATGGAAAATGAACGAATTACCAAATTGATTCGTGACTTAAAGGAAGTTTTGTAGTTACTGGCTTTGGAGAAAATTTCAAAGTTTAGGGGAAGAGGAAAGGTATATTAAAATGAGAATTTTAGATTTAACACCGGAAACACAAAATAATATTTTAGAGAATTTGTTAAAACGCAGCCCGAATTCCTATGGTGAATTTGAAGCTCGTGTGAATGATATCATTACAAATGTCCGCGAAAAACGTGATGCAGCTATTTTTGATTATACGAAACGTTTTGATGGCGCAGATATTGATGCATCTAATATTTTAGTAACAGAAGCAGAGATTAAAGAAGCTTACGAACAGGTTGATGAGAAGCTTTTAGACGTTATCCGTAAAGCATTAGTAAATATTCGTGACTACCACGCAAAACAGCGTCAGAATTCATGGTTTGATTCACAGCCTAACGGTATTATTTTAGGACAGAAAGTGACTCCGTTAAAGACAGTAGGTGTATATGTACCGGGTGGAAAAGCCGTTTATCCATCTTCCGTATTGATGAATGTAATGCCTGCAAAAGTAGCAGGGGTAGATGAAATCATCATGACAACTCCTCCGGGACCGGATGGCAAAGTATATCCATCTACTTTAGTCGCAGCCAAAGAAGCAGGTGTAGACAAAATCTATAAAGTTGGCGGTGCACAGGCAGTTGCTGCGATGGCATTCGGTACAGAGAGTATTCCAAAGGTTGATAAAATCGTAGGACCTGGTAATATTTATGTAGCCTTAGCCAAAAAAGCAGTGTTCGGTTACGTAAGTATTGACTCAATTGCAGGTCCAAGTGAAATTCTTGTTTTAGCAGACGAAACTGCAAATCCACGTTTTGTTGCGGCAGATTTATTATCACAGGCCGAACATGATGAGATGGCATCTGCTATTTTGATTACAACCAGTAGAGAATTAGCAGAAAAAGTATCTGTAGAAGTAGATAAATTTGTGGCAGCATTATCACGTACTGAAATCATGCAGAAATCATTGGATAACTATGGTTACATTTTAGTTGCAGATTCTATGGAAGCAGCGATTGATACAGCCAACGAAATCGCTTCCGAACATTTAGAAATCGTAACAAAAAATCCGTTTGAAGTGATGACCAAAATCCGCAATGCCGGAGCTATTTTCGTAGGTGAGTATTCAAGTGAACCATTAGGAGATTATTTTGCCGGACCAAACCATGTATTACCAACTAACGGTACTGCGAAATTCTTCTCACCACTTGGAGTAGACGATTTTATCAAAAAATCAAGCATTATTTCTTATTCAAGGGAAGCGTTAGAACCGGTATACAAAGATATCGTACAGTTTGCAGAGTGCGAAAAACTGACCGCACATGCAAATTCTATCCGTGTAAGATTTGAATAAAAGAATAAATTAATAATAAAGTTTCTAAAATTTGCCTGTCAAGACTTTCCTTTACAGGCAAAATCATTTAGAATAGAAATAGTGCTTTAAACAGGAGAATTATATGACAGAGAAAAAAGAACGCAGAGCAGACTTTGTCCGCAAAACAAAAGAAACAGATATTGCATTATCTTTTTCAATAGATGGAACCGGAGAGACATCCTTAAATACAGGAATAGGTTTCTTTGACCACATGTTAGATGGTTTTGCCAGACATGGACTTTTTGATTTAAAAGTAAATGTTGTGGGAGATTTGGCTGTAGACTGCCACCATACTATCGAAGACACTGGTATTGTATTGGGAAATGCGATAAAGAAAGCTGTTGGTGATAAAAAAGGAATCAAACGTTACGGAAGCTGTATGCTCCCGATGGACGAGACTTTGGTATTATGTGCCATCGATTTATCAGGCAGACCCTATCTGGCTTTTGATGCAGAGTTTACTTCAGACAGAGTTGGGTATTTCGATACCGAAATGGTGCGTGAATTTTTCTACGCTATTTCATATACAGCCGGTATGAATTTACATATTAAAGTATTGTCCGGTACTAACAATCATCATATGATTGAAGCAATGTTTAAAGCATTTGCAAAAGCCCTCGATGAAGCAACTACCATCGACCCACGTATTACAGACATCTTAAGTACCAAGGGTAGTTTATAATTTCATCCAGGTATTATTGGGAGGAATTAATTTAAAAAATGGAACACAAGAACATAGTAGCAACAATTTATTTAAAAGAAGGAAAAGCAGTTACAAGCTTAACAGATCACACCGTTACATATGAAGATGTAAATGAGCTTGCAAGATTATATAATGACAGCGGTATTGATAAAATCATTATTTTCGATTTATCTTCCGATGATGATGAACATGAACTCAATATTAATACAATAAAAACAATTAATCGTAATATTGAGTTAAAAACCTGTGCGGGTGGTAATATCAACCGCATGGAAGATATTAAAAAGTTTTTTTACGCAGGCTGTTTACAGGTTATTGTAAATGGTTCGAAAACAAATAGTATTGAACTGGCAGAAGAAGCCAGCAAGCGTTTCGGTAAAGATCGTATTTTAGTATCTGTAGACAATGTAGATTTTGTTTTTAAAAATCAGAGTAAGATGAACGAACTTTTCCATGAACTTCTCGTATTGAATAAGGACGTGGTAGATGCTATTGAAAGCATGACGGATGTCCCATATGTGGTACGTTTTGAAGAATGTGATTACGACAAAATTGTATCCATGTTAAAACGCAAAAAAGTCCGTGGTATTTCCGGTTCATTCATTAATTCACCTAAGACCGACATCATGGAGATGAAGTCGCAGCTTTCTGCTGATGGCATTAAGATGGATAACTTTGAAGCTGCTTTAAAATGGAGCGATTTAAAGAAAAATTCAGATGGATTAGTGCCGGTTATTGTACAGGATTATCGTACAGATGAAGTATTAATGTTGGCTTATATGAACGAAGAATCGTTCTTAACAACAATTAATCTTGGCAAAATGACTTATTGGAGCAGAAGCAGAGACGAGTTGTGGACGAAAGGAATGACTTCCGGTCATGTTCAGTATGTAAAATCATTAACAGCTGATTGTGATTATGATACTATTTTAGCAAAAGTGTCTCAGGTGGGTGCTGCATGCCATACAGGAAATAATACATGCTTCTTTAATGAAATTGTCAAAAAAGAGTATATGGAGAAAAATCCTCAGAAAGTTTTAGAGGATGTTTACTCTATCATCATGGACAGAAAAGTTCATCCGAAGGAAGGTTCTTACACCAATTATCTTTTTGATAAAGGTGTTGATAAGATTTTGAAAAAAGTCGGCGAAGAATGTACCGAAATTGTCATCGCTGCAAAGAACCCGAATCCGGAAGAGATTAAATATGAGATTTCTGATTTCCTTTACCATATGATGGTACTTATGGTAGAAAAGGGCATTACATGGGAAGATGTGATGCAGGAATTGTCGCAGAGATAAATAAATATTGAAAACAAAAACAACGAGTGTTATACTGATTAAATATCAGAAGACACTCGTTTTCTTTTTAGGAAACAAGTGTTATCTAATTCATTTTTTATTTTTAGTTACCAGTTCGTAACTGAAAAATTCTTACTAATAGATGAATATCATTATTCATTTATTGGGTTTGACTGCATCGGTCAGTTTATCAAATCATTTTAATTTCATAAGAGGAGGAAATTTCATGGCAGAAACCAAAGAATTACACCAGCAAGAGGTCTATGTAAATAGACAGTACAAAGATCGTTTGTTTAAGTTTGTGTTCAAGGAGAAAGAGGATTTACTTCAATTGTATAACGCTATAAATGGCACGGATTATAATAATCCGGAAGATATTGAAGTAAATACGCTAGAGGATGTTATTTATATGGGCATGAAAAATGATATTTCATTTTTGTTGACCGATGTTTTGAATTTGTATGAACACCAAAGTACGTTTAGTCCTAACTTACCATTACGAGGACTTTTATATTTTGCAAGATTGTATCAAAAGATTATAGGCAATGAGAAAAAAGTATATAGTACTAAGTTAATAGAATTACCGTATCCGCAGTTTGTGGTATTTTATAATGGTACAACGGAGGAACCGGAGCGGCAGGTATTAGAATTATCCGATGCTTTTCCATCATGGTTACAAAAAGAAAATGCTGCGATAAATTGCAAGGCAGTTGTTTTAAATATTAACTTGGGCTATAATAAAGAAGTAATGGAGAAGTGTAAAAAGCTTAAGGAATATGCACAATATATTGCAAGAGTACGAACCTTTTTGGATGACGGTTTTGACATTGAAACTGCAATAGATAGGGCGACAGATGAGTGCATAGCAGAAGGTATCCTTGAGCAGATTTTGCGGGACAATCGTGGGGAGGTGCGTTCCATGTTATTGACACAATACGATGAGCAGGCTCATATTGAATATGAAAAAGAACTGTCTTTTGAGGAAGGTAAAGAAGAGGGAAGAAAACTAGAACGTATTCGCTTTGCTAAATTATGTCAGTTATTGGAAGATGAAGGACGTGATGCAGATATAAAGAAAGCACTTTATGATGCAGACTATTGTGAGACATTGTATAAAGAATTTTTAATTTAATTAATATTGACGAGGAATTTTAACCATGACTAATCAGAAAAGATTTATAATGAGACATGTTATACCCCATGCAGAATAAAGATAATGCAACAAACTGTATGGGGAAATTAATAATGTTGCACTGTCTAGGATTCTGCACTTTATATTATTTTGAATAAAGTCAGGAGAATAAACATGAAAAATAAAGATTTAGTGCTATGTGTAGATATGTATGGCTGTCCAAACCGTTGCAGACACTGCTGGTTAGGACATATGCCAAATAAAAAAATGGATGATAAGGCAGACGAGTGGATTGTAAATTATTTTAAACCTTATTTTCCCAATATTAGTTTTTACAGTTGGATGAGAGAGCCTGATTTTTGTAATAACTATAAAGAACGTTGGTTGAAAGATAATGAATTGTCTATTGGTATGATACCGGAACGTTTTGAATTGGCAAGTTTTTGGCGCCTTGTAAGAGATTCGAAATATGTGCGATTCCTAAAAAATGTTGGTGTAAAAACAGTTCAATTAACATTCTTCGGCTTGGAGAGTATGACAGATAAATATGTCGGAAGAACAGGTGCATTTCAAGAGTTGCTGCAAGCAACAGAAATATTACTTCGGAACGAAATTGCTCCAAGGTGGCAAGCATTCATATATGAGGAAAACAAAGACGAACTTGTTGAATTATTAAAGCTGAGTGAACAGTTAAGATTAAAAGAACGTTGTCTGTCTTTCGATGCAGAATTCAAATTTTTCGTACATGCCGGAGGATGTGAAGGTGTAAATCGAAACCAATATGATATTTGGATAGAAAAAGATCATATTCCGCCAGAACTCATACCATACTTTTTAGATTATGAAACACTTCTTACAGAAAAAGAATGCTGTGAACTACTCAAAGAAGATAAAACGTACAACGTGCCTCATAATGAGCAGGAGATTACGTTGTTTATTTCCAATACATATGATGTGTTCTTTAACTTTACACATATGTCAAAAGAGTGGAAAATTGGCAATTTGAAAACAAATGAACCTCATGAATTGATGCGTAGAATTGTGGAGGAAGATATTCCTGCGCTAAATATTGCAAGACAGGTTACAATGCAAGAACTTGTGGAAAGATATGGAGATGCACAGTCTGATAAAGCATTTCAGATAGAGGATTATAAAATGTATTTGCTGAATTGCTATGTAGAAGAACACTGTGAAATATAACGTTGTTAAATTGCAAGGCGGTTGTGCTAAATATTAATTTGGGCTATAATAAAGAGGTAATGGAAAAATGTAAAAAGCTTGAGGAATATGCACAATATATTGCAAGGGTAAGAGCATTTTTAGATGCCGGTTTTGACATTGAAACCGCAATAGATAATGCGACAGATGAGTGTATAGCAGAAGGTATCCTTGAGCAGATTTTACGTGATAATCGTGGGGAGGTGCGTTCCATGTTATTGACACAATACGATGAGCAGGCTCATATTGAGTACGAAAAAGAACTATCTTTTGAGGAAGGACAAAAAGCTGAACGAGTGCGCTTTGCAAAGCTATGCCAGTTACTTGAAAACGAAGGTCGCGATGCAGACATAAAGAAAGCACTTTATGACATAGAGTATTGTGAGACTTTGTATAGGCAATTTTTAATTTGATAAGTTATAAAACGAGATTGAAAAATAACGTTACTTTCATTTTTAAGTATAATTTATTTTTGAGTATTGTAGAAAGAAAAAGAGTGTGCTAAAATATTTGTGAGAATTCAAGGACAAATATGGTGTACCACCGAGAGAGGTTGCCGCCTCTCCCGGCAAGGATGGTATTCAGAGTACCACACAATACAGACGAAGTCTGCGATACACAAGAATATTATATGTGAAAGTGTTTGTTTTTACAATAGAAATTTGTGTTATACAGATGTAGTTTCAATACCTTTAAATATGTGACAGGGTGTTAAGTGTGGACGCATGCTTACACCCTGTTCTTGATTTCTCACTGACAGTTTTCTATGGCGGTAACATACCGCTGTAGGACTGTCTAAGTGAGGAATCGGAGTGAAATAGACTGCGATTTTTTGTGGTACAAAAAAGTACTATGAAAGGTCGCAGTTTTTGTTTTTTCTTCGGTTTTATCAAAAAGAAATAGGAGGAAAATGAAAATGAAAAAAAGAGTATTGGCTGGGCTTATGTCAGCAGTATTATTTGTCTCATCTCTGAGTTCGGCTGGAACGCCTGTGTATGCAGAGATGACAAGTAGTGAAGAGTCAATTTCAGAGGAAAAGAGTACTAATGATACGGAAGAATTGACGTATGAGGTCATAGGTACTGAGAGTACAGAAGAATTGAATTATGAAGTCATAAGTACTGAAAGTACAGAAGCAATTATTAATGAGGAAATGCTCACAACAACAGTAGAGACAGTAACAACGGAAGTTGTTGTGGAAACATCGGAAAGTGAATCACTTGAAGATAGTATAACCACTGGTGTATGTGGTGCAAATAATGGTATTAGCTGGTCTTATAATGAATCAACGAAAACATTGACATTGACTGGAGAAGATACTTATATAGATGATGAGTGGGTCGAGGATAAATTTGTTAGCCAAATTTATAATATATGCAGTGATGTTGAGTGTATTATATTTAGTGATGTAAAATTAAATAGAGCAGGCAATCTGTTAAGTGGATTAAGTAAATTGTCAGATGTTCGATTTGATAATTTTGATACTTCTGATATAACTGATATGCATTCAATGTTTCGAGATTGCAGTAGTTTAACAAGTTTAGATTTAAGCAGTTTTGATACGTCCAATGTGACGGATATGGGATACATGTTTAGCGGTTGTAGTAGTTTGACAAATTTGGACTTAAGCAGTTTTGATACGTCTAATGTAACAAGTATGTGGTATATGTTTTATAATTGCGGTAGCTTAATAAATTTAAATGTTAGCAGTTTTAATACGTCCGATATAGCAGATATGAGTTATATGTTTTATAACTGTAACAATTTGACAAATTTAGACTTATCCAATTTTGATACTTCCAATGTAACGAATATGTGGTATTTGTTTAGTAGATGTAACAATTTAACATATTTGAATCTAAATAATTTTAATACTTCTAATGTAACGAATATGGAGTGTATGTTTAGCAGTTGTTATAATTTGACAAGTTTAGATTTAAATAGTTTTAATACTACTAATGTAAAGTATATGGGTTCAATGTTTAGCGGGTGCAGTAGTTTAAAGAATTTGAATGTAAGTGGTTTTGATACCACTAATGTAACCGATATGGGCGCAATGTTTTACAATTGTAACAGTTTAACAAACTTGGATTTAAGTAATTTCAATACATCTAACGTAGATGATATGCAGATGATGTTTGGAGATTGCAGTAGTTTAGTAGGTTTGGATGTAAGTAATTTTGACACAGCTAATGTAACTTCTATGAGCAACATGTTTAGCGGGTGCAGTAGTTTGGTAAGCTTGGATGTGAGTAATTTTGATACAGCTAACGTAACTTCTATGAACCATATGTTTAGTGCTTGTAATAGTTTGACAAGTTTGGACTTATGCAATTTTGATACTTCTAATGTAAAATACATGGAGTATGTATTTAGTGGATGTGGAAGTTTAATAAATTTGAATATAAGTAGTTTTGATACCACCAACGTAACAGATATGACTGCGATGTTTTACGCTTGTAACAGTTTAACAAACTTGAATTTGAGTAATTTTAATACATCTAATGTAAGTGATATGCAGTTGATGTTTAGAGATTGTAGTAGTTTGATAACTCTAAATGTAAACAATTTTGATACTTCCAATGTGTTTTATATGGGGAATATGTTTTTGGGGTGTACTAGTTTAGAGCACTTGGACTTAAGTAGTTTTGATATTTCCAACGTCAGGTATATGGATAATATGTTATCACGAATGTCTGCTTTAAATGAAATAAAAACGCCGGCTATTATGTCAGAAGAACAACAAATCTCTTTACCAGTTACATTTGTTGATGAAGATATGAATGAAGTAATAAAAATTACTTCTGAACAATGCGGAAAAATATTAAGAGTAATTATTGGTGTGAGCAGTTTAGAGATAAATCCAAGTATGGTAGACTTGGAAATAGGAGGAACCTTACAACTTGCAGTAACAATAACACCATCAAATGCTACGAATCAGAATATAATTTGGAAAACTTCTGCTCCATCCATTGCGTCAGTATCGGATGACGGCTTAGTAACCGCTTTAAAAGCAGGTAAGGTTACAATTATGGCTGAAACACAGGATGGAAGCCAGATAAAGGTAAGTTGTACGGTAAACATATTAGGAGATGAGGGAGAAATATCCGGTTTTTGTGGTGAAAATGATGGTATTAGCTGGCTTTATAATCAGTCAACGAAAACATTGACATTAACAGGGGAAGATACCTATATAGAACCAGTAAAAAATGGATACTTTTATTACAGTCCATTTTATAATATTTGCAGTGACGTTGAATGTGTAATTTTTAAAGATGTAGCATTAACGGATTATACTAATTATTTATTGAGTGGATTAGATAAACTAACCGAAGTACAATTTGATAATTTTGACACCTCTAATATATCTTATATGAGATATATGTTTGCTGATTGTAGTAGTCTGACCAGTTTAAACTTAAATGGTTTGAATACTGCCAGTGTAGTTAATATGGAAGGTATGTTTAGTGGATGTAGTAGTTTAGAGAATCTGGATTTAAGTAGTTTTGATACCTCCAAGGTATATAATATGGATTCTATGTTTTCAGGGTGTACTGACTTAATAAGTATAAATCTAAATAGTTTTAATACTTCTAAGGTATATACTATGATTGGCATGTTTAGTGGCTGTAGCAGTTTGGAGAGTCTGGATTTAAACAGTTTCAATACTTCAAAAGCTGAAACTATGTATGGTATGTTTAGTGGTTGCTGTAGTTTAAGAAGTTTAGATTTAAGCAGTTTTGATACTTCCGGTGTAACTATTATGGGACATATGTTTTATGATTGTAGTAGTTTGACAACTTTGAATATAAACAACTTTAATACTTCCAAGGTACGTTCAACAGTTTCTATGTTTGAAAATTGTAGTAGTTTAACCAGTTTGGATTTAAGTAACTTTGATACTTCCAATGTAGAGGATATGTTTTCTATGTTTAGTTATTGTACTAGTTTAGAAAACTTGAACTTAACTAGCTTTAATACATCTAAGGCGGAAGACATAGAGAGAATGTTTGAAGGCTGTAGTAGTTTAACATCCTTAGATTTGAGTAGTTTTGATACTTCTAATGTAACGGATATGGGATACATGTTTTTTGGTTGCACAAATTTAGAAAACTTGGATTTAAGTAGTTTTGACACCTCTAAGGCATCTTACATAGATGGTTTATTAAATGATTTGCCAGCTTTAAAAGAAATCAAAACTCCGGCTATTATGTTGGGGAACCAAGGTATCTTTTTGCCGGGCATATTTATTGATGCGGATATGAATGAGGTCACAGCGATTACCTCTGCACAATGTAATAAAACGCTGACTAAAAAAGAAATAAGTATAAATAACATAGAAGTAAATGTTGCGACTGCAGAACTGAATATAGGAGAAATACTACAATTATTGGTTATTATTACTCCTATGGATGCAACAAATCAGAATATAGAATGGACATCTTCTGATACATCCATTGCCACGGTATCAGAGGGTGGTTTAGTAACAGCCTTAAAAGCTGGCACGGTAACAATTACAGCAGAGACACAGGATGGAAGTAAAAAAAGTGCAAGTTGTTTAGTAGAAGTGATAGATAAAGAAACAATAACAACTGGTGTATGTGGCGCAAATAATGGTATTACTTGGTCTTATAATGAATCAATAAAAACGTTGACTTTGACAGGTGAGGATACCTATATAGAGTCTGCGAAAGATTCGAATGGAATTAGTGTTAGCCCATTTTATAATATATGTAGAGATGTAGAATGTGTGATATTTAAGGATGTTACGCTAACATCGTCTGCCCTATATCTATTAAGTGGTTTAAATAATTTATCTGAAGTGCAATTTGATAACTTTGATACTTCTAAAGTGACAATTATGGGAGATATGTTCAGTAACTGTAATAGCTTGGTAAGCTTGGATTTGAGTTGTTTGAATACCTCTAATGTGACTTATATGGGATATATGTTTTTCGGTTGCAGTGCTTTAGAAGAGTTAGATTTGAGTAATTTTAATACTTCTAAGGTAAGTGATATGGGAATGATGTTTAATGGTTGTAAAAGTTTAACAAATTTAGACTTAAGCAATCTGGACACTTCTAATGTTACTAATATGCATATGATGTTTAATAGTTGTAATAATTTGACAAGTTTAGATTTAAGTAGTTTTGATACTTCAAATGTAACAAATATGGGACATATGTTTAGTGGATGTAGTAGTTTGATGAGTTTAGATTTAAGCAATTTTAATACATCTGCTACAACAACTATGGCACATATGTTTGGCAATTGTAGTAGTTTAACAAATTTAATTTTAGACCATTTTACAACTTCTAGTGTAACAGACATGAGTACCATGTTTAGCGGGTGTAATAGTTTAGTAAACTTGGATTTAAGTAGTTTTGATACTTCCAAGGTGACGAATATGGGTTCTATGTTTAGCGGATGTAGTAGCTTAGTAAACTTGGGGTTAAGTAGTTTTGATACCTCCAAGGTAACATACATGGGTTCTATGTTTAGCGAATGTAGCAACTTAGTAAGCTTAGATTTAAGCAGTTTTAATACATCGCAAGTAACCAGTATGGAGCATATGTTTAGTTCATGCAGTAGCTTAGTAAGTTTAAATATAAGTAGTTTTAATACCTCTAATGTGACGGATATGGGACCTATGTTTATTTATTGCAGTAGTTTAGCGAATTTAGATTTAAGTAATTTCGATACTTCCAAAGTAACAGATATGAGAGCTATGTTTAATGGATGTAGCAGCTTAGTAAGCTTGGATTTAAGTAGTTTTGATACATCCAATGTAAGAGATATGGGTTCTATGTTTAGTGGATGCAGTAGCTTAGTAGGTTTAAATTTAAGTAATTTTGATACTTCACGTGTAGGCAGTATGGATTGGATGTTTAATCGTTGTTACAGTCTAGAAAATTTAGATTTGAGCAATTTTAATACAACTAGTGCAACAGATATGTCAGCTATGTTTTATCTTTGTAGTGATTTGAAAAGTTTGAATATAAGTAATTTCAATACTTCTAAAGTAGTAGATATGAGTTCGATGTTTGCAAAGTGTAGTAGTTTAGAACAACTGAACTTAAATAGTTTTGATACATCCAATGTGGCTTCCATGGTAAATATGATGGAAGGTATGGCATCATTAGCTATAATTAATACACCATCCGTTATAGTCGATAATCGAAGTATTTCTTTGCCGGATACATTTGCTGATGAAAATGAAAATAAAGTTACTGAGATTACGTCTGAACTATGTGGAAAAACCTTAACGGTAAAACCTGCATCTGTAACTACTGGTTTTTGTGGTGAAAACAATGGTATTAGTTGGTCTTATAATGAAGTAACAAAAACATTAACTTTAACTGGTGAGGATACCTACATTGAACCGGCAAAAGATTACTATGGAGATAAAATAAGTCCATTTTCTAAAATATGCAAGGATGTAAAATTTGTAAAATTCAAAGATATAAAATTAACAAGCAGTGCAGAATACTTATTATGCGGATTAAATAATTTGTATGCTATACAGTTTGATAATTTTGATACATCTGGTGTGACTTCTATGCGAAGTATGTTTGACCAATGCTTACATTTAACAAACTTGGATTTAAGTAATTTTGATACTTCCAATGTAACGGATATGTCATATATGTTTAGGAATTGTCAAGAGTTGGTAAATTTAAAGTTATCTGACTTTGATACTTCTAATGTAACTAGCATGGCGTATATGTTTAGTGTTTGTAATAGTTTGCAAAGCTTAGATTTAAGTAGTTTTGATACGTCAAATGTAACAGATATGGCATATATGTTTAATTATTGCCAAGCATTAGATTCGTTAGATTTAGATAATTTTAATACTTCAAATGTAGTGAACATGGAAGGAATGTTCAGACAATTTGGTTGGGTACAAAACTTAGATTTAAGTAAATTTGATACTTCTAATGTAACTAATATGAATAGCATGTTTTTTCAGTGTTATCTCTATAATTTAAATTTGAACAATTTCAATACGGCAAATGTAACTGATATGAATAGTATGTTTTTCTATTGCAGTAACTTAGAAAGCTTAAATCTTAGCAATTTTAATATAACTAATGTAATAGATATAGAACATATGTTAGAGGGAATGTCTGCTTTGAATAAAATCAATGCACCATCTGTTATATTAGACAATCAAAGAATATCTTTACCGGATACATTTGTTGATAAGGATATGTCTGAAGTTACAGAGATTACGGTTTCTCAGTCTGGAAAAACATTGATAAAGAAGAGTAATATTATAACCGACTTAAAGTTAAATAAAATAGACATGGAACTTGTAGTAGGTAAAACATTGCAATTATTACCAATAATTACACCAGTGAATGCAGCAAATCAAGATTTAATTTGGACATCTTCTGATACATCCATTGCCACGGTATCAGAGGATGGTTTAGTAACCGCTTTAAAAATAGGTACAGCAATAATTTCAGCGAAATCGACAGATGGAAGTAATAAAAGTGCAAGTTGTACAGTTAAAGTGTTAGAAGAAATAGATGAAAATCCAATTGATAAACTGCCATATAATTTAGAATTTACGCTTGTTGAGAATATGACCACTCGTGAAAGTGCGACAATTTCTGTCAAAGCAACAGATGGCACAGAGGAAGACAGAATCAAAGTTTTACTTACTTTGGCAGATGTAAATGGAACTACCTTACAGGAGAAAGGGGTTGTTTTAAAAAGTGGAGATGCTTATACTAATACGATAACTTTTTCTGAACTTACAGCTGATACAGAGTACATAATTATCAAAGCTGTATTTTGTATGGAAGAATCATCTAATATCTGGGTAGAGAATGGTTCTAAGGTATACGATTACAAATTTAAAACCAAAGAAAGTATTATTCCAACGTCAATTGAATTAAGTGAAGAGATTATTACGTTGAATCTTGCACATAGCGGAGAGTATTTAGATGGTTTTGATTACAAACAATTGACTGCATTATTGCAACCACAAACAGCAGTAGCAGACCTTTTATGGACTTCAAGTAATCCGAATGTAGCAACTGTGAATTCGGATGGATTGGTAACTGCAACAGGCATTGGAGAAGCTGTCATTACAGTAGCATCTAAATTCGATGAAACAGTGAATGCATCTTGTAATATCATCGTTAAAAATTATGTTGTTTTTGGTGATAACATAGATAGTCAACCGGAGATATTATCTTATACGACAATCCTTAAAGGAAATAGTTTTGATAAATTTGGCTATTATGAAATAAAAGAAGATGGTAGTAAAACGTTATTAACAGATTATACTGTAACTCCATTAAAGTCTGGTATTGTAACCTATTCTGATAATAAACTGGTTTCAGAAAATGTCGGAACAACACAAGTGATTTTTGAAAAAGATGGCATAAAGACAGCCATTACTGTGATGGTATATCTAAGACCGGTAGGTTTTGGTCTCACGGATATTCAGGTTAATAATAGTAATTATTCTGAAATACTAAATGATGATGGAAGTTATACAGTTGCTTTTGAAGAGGGAGTTACTTATACATTAATTGGTGAGACAAGTCCGATAAATTCATTTGCATATTATCAATTTGAATGGGAAACCTCTGATTCGAGCATTGCAACGGTAGCTCAAAACGGTGTAGTTACTCCGATATCGACTGGAAGAGTAACAATAACTATAACACCAAAGGGTAACCCGGAGGATATACCTTATACGCAAACAAATGCACAGGTAACATTAAATATTAAGAAGATTCCATCCGTAGAATCAGTTACAAGTTTATATGCAATTACAAATACTGCAATAAAATTAGAACAAATTGCATTACCAACTACTTTGGCAGAGGAATGGACTTGGAAAAATCCGTCAACGTCTTTGGTTATTAATGGGATAAATAAAGAAGCCTATAACTTTGAATTAGTTTCTACGAATACGGAATATTATCCCCTTGAAATGACAATTCCTGTTTATATTGGAACGATTACAGGGTTGAATATCGCTGAAGTGGAAGGAAATCATAAACAGATTTTACAGACTGGTTCGGATAGTATGAAATTATCGGTAGACATTGTCGGGCAAGGAACCATATCTAATGAAATGTATGAAATAGAAATTCCGGAAGTGAAAGGACTTATTATCACAAAGGGAGAAGATGGCTATTATACAATAACCGCAGAAAAAGCTGGAACTTACACACTTAAACCTGTTGTAAAAGTCAACGGAAAGGCTATTAAGCTTAAGAAAGCAACGACATATAAAATTACAACGGTAGATGCATCGCAGGCAGTTTCTATTGAACTTTCTACGAATACAGAAGGCGTGAAAATTGAAAATAATAAAATTACCTTTGAGAGTATTGCATCAATGCAAAACTTTAATTTGAACGCTACTGTAAAAGACAGAACAGGTGCAGAGCTTGAAACGAAATTACAATGGAAAGTATCAGACAACACTGTTGCAAAAGTCACAGCAGACAAAAAGGATTCTCGTATGGCAACTATAACTGCTAAAGGGGAAGGATATGCTGTAATTACGGTAATTGCACAGGACAAGATGAAACATCAGGTGACATTGGATATTGAGATTCAAAATCATGCACCACGCGTGAATACCAACAAAGCTGCTGTAAATATTGCCTATGATTATACAGATGATGATAGTTATAGCGTTTACAGTGGAAGATATATGGCAAGTACTGCAGGATTGGTAGAAATTGTTCCGGTTTATAATGAAAGTATAATGGATATTCAGTTATTTGATAAAGCGGGTGAAAATTTAGTTACCGAGTTAGCATTAGATAGCTACAAAGATTATAGTTATCTAGTGATTCCTACAAAAGAAGAAATTCCTACCGGTAAGTATGTTTGTACACTTAGAGTTACAACTTCTGAGAATGTTAGTTATGATTATCCATTAACAATAACAGTATCAAATAAATTACCAACGATTAAAGTAAAAACGAATAATGCAATTAATCTGTTTTATACAGATACAAAGGCAGAAATTTATTTTTCCGTTTCAAACAATGCAAAAATTGAAAACGTAACATGGGAAGACAATTCGCCAGAAAAAGATAATGGATTTACATTAAAATCAAATTCTAATGTGATAAATTGTATTTCTGTATCGCAGGAAAATCTGAAAGTTGTAAATGGCAAATTAAAAGATAAAAATGTAGCAAAAGGTACATTAGTATTTGAATTAGAAGGTTATAGAGAATCTTGTAGTATTAAGAATTTTACAATTAAATATAACTACAAAAAACCAAATATTGTTTCCATGAATACAAGTTCAACAGTTGCACCGACAATAGGTCAGAATGAGAATCAATTCTATTTATATAACAAGACAGAAAAGAATTATAATTTGAATTATGCTGAATTGATTTGCAATGATGAAAATGTGGATTTATCGTATGATAATAGAACGTCACAGGTTGCCTATACTTATAAAGGAACTAAGAACTCGCACAAATTTACGATGACTTTAGATGCTAGAGTATGGCGTGAATCCATAAACGTTACTCACACAATTAAAGTTAAAAATCCAACACCAACATTGTCAAATAATAATATTGTTTTTAATATTGCTGAAAATTTGAAAGATACTGCAAATATTAATGTCAATATTGCAAATGTGGAATTGACGGATATTGTTGTAACAGGAAAAAATACAAAATCGCAAAGTCTAATTACAAATAATTTATTTACCATCACAACAAACGAAAAAACTGGAAATATAACAGTTGAACAAAATGATGCTGCATTGATGAATGTGAATTTGTCTGCTGGTACTTATGAATATAAAGTTGTTCCATATTGTACAAATGTATCAACAGGAGAATTAGTTGCATTAAAAACACTAAGTTTCAAGGTTAAAGTAATTAACAAGTCAGTCACAGCGAAAGTTAGTACAAAAGGTTCCATTGACTTATCTAAAGGCGCTAACTTTAATATAAGTAAAAAAATAAATGTGGTCTGGATTGACCCAAAACTTAGTAATTTAGCTACAAATGATAATTTAGATTATAATATAAAATTAACTGGTGAATATAGTAAATACTTTATGGCAGATTATGCCGAAGGACATTATTACATAACAGCGAATCCAATGTATCTTAGTAGCCTTAAGGCGGGTCAGACATATAAGCTTGCAGTAGAATATTCTATTAGAAATTCGGAAGATGAAATATATACTGTAAAAAGTAATGTTTTTAATATTAAGCCGCAACAGTCAAAACCAAAAGTAACCATAACCCAGAATAATCAAATTATGTATGTAGCAACTAATAATCTAATTCGATATAGCTATATATCTGTACCAGATTATTATACGATTGAAAATGCAGTCGGAAATATTGATTGCAATAAAGATGGAATTGCTGATATTATCGTAACCGAAGATGAAAATTACGGCAATATTTGTTCTTTGAAAGTAGAGATTGTAAATTGCAATGCAGTCAACACTTCTACAAAAGGCAAAACATATACTATCCCTGTAACCGTAAAATTAGAAGGACGAGATGGTATTAGTAAAGATGCTACTGTAAATGTAAAAATAACCGTAAAACGTTAGAAAAACTAGTAAAGTTCCCACCGTGTTAATGCGGTGGGGCTTTCTATATCCTTATGTGAAAAGAATATAAATTGTTTTGGCATATTCTATTTATTTTCACATAAGGATATAGAAACAAAGTTTGAGGTATTCCATGAAAGATTATGCAATGCGACGCCGTGAATATGTAAAACAAATCCGTGATTCTTTTGACCAACCATCAGAGGATGGTTATGCATTCCAAACGAGAGACATAGAAGAGGAACCCATTAACATTCCATTTTTAGGTTTTAAAATACGTTTGTTTATTGCCATTATTTTATTTGGTTCCTTTCTTTTCTGCAAATATAATTCTTACCCGCTTATGGGTAGGGAAGTAACGGAAATTATTGACATGATTCGTGATAATCAGTATTATACTTTTTTAGAAAAGTATGTTAAAATGTAAATGTTGTCCGAAGAATGTTGCGAAGGAACAGAGTCGGACATAGTAACACGAAAAGAAAGGGATTTATCCGAATGACAAAATTAGCATTATCAGATGAAATACTCATGAAAATAGATAAGCCGGCGCGTTACATCGGCAATGAGTTAAACAGCATCCAAAAGGACAAAGAGCAGGTTGCCATCCGTTTTGCAATGTGCTTCCCGGATGTCTATGAGATCGGTATGTCACACCTAGGCATCCAGATTTTATACGATATGTTTAACAAAATGGAAGATGTATGGTGTGAGCGCGTATACTCGCCATGGCCGGATTTACACAAAATCATGAAAGAAGAACACATTCCATTATTTGGTTTGGAGTCACAGGAACCAGTAAAAGACATGGATTTCTTTGGCATTACCATCCAGTATGAGATGTGTTATACCAATATTTTACAGGTATTGGATTTGGCACAGATTCCATTACTGACATCGGAACGTGGTGAAAATGATCCAATCGTAATCGGCGGTGGTCCTTGTGCATACAATCCGGAACCAATTGCAGATTTCTTTGACATGTTCTATATGGGTGAAGGCGAAGTATCTTACAAAGCCTTATTAGACCTTTACAAAGAGAAAAAAGCAACCGATATGAGCCGTCAGGAATTTTTACGTAAAGCAGCGCAGATTCCTGGTATCTATGTACCATCTTTATATGAAGTTACTTATAATGAAGACGGAACTATCGCAAATTTTGCACCAATCTATGAAGACGTTCCTGCAACGATTGAAAAACAGCTTGTGATGGACTTCAATGAGTCTACTTACCCGGAAGCACCGGTTGTTCCATTTATCAAGGCGACGCAGGACAGAGTTGTGCTTGAGATTCAGCGTGGTTGTATCCGCGGCTGTCGTTTCTGTCAGGCAGGTATGGTTTACCGTCCGACTCGTGAAAAAGATGTAGAACGCTTAAAAGATTATGCACATAAAATGCTTAAATCAACCGGACATGAAGAGATTTCTTTGAGCTCGCTCAGTTCTTCCGACTATTCACAGTTACCGGAGTTGATTGACTTTTTGATTGAAGAATGTAAGGCGAAAAATATCAATATTTCCCTGCCATCTTTACGAATTGATGCATTCTCACTTGACGTCATGAGCAAAGTACAGGATGTGAAAAAGAGTAGTTTAACGTTTGCACCGGAAGCCGGTTCTCAGCGCTTACGTGACGTTATTAATAAAGGTTTGACCGAAGATGTAATTTTAAATGGTGCGACACAGGCATTTGAAGGCGGCTGGAATAAAGTAAAATTCTATTTCATGCTTGGTCTTCCAACGGAGACAGAAGAAGATATGAGAGCAATTGCAGAACTTGCAAATGCTACTGCAGTACGTTATTACGAGACCGTTCCGAAGGAAAAACGTAATGGTAAGTGTCAGATTACCATTAGTACCTCTTTCTTTGTTCCGAAGCCATTTACGCCGTTCCAGTGGGCAGGTATGTATGCACCGGAAGAGTACATTAGACGTGCAAAAATCGTAAATGACACTGTTCGCGAACAGTTAAACAAAAAGAGTATTAAGTACAACTGGCATGAAGCTGACGTAACTGTATTAGAAGGTATATTAGCCCGCGGTGACAGAAGAGTTGGACAGGCTATTTTACATGTATATGAGCATGGCGGCATTTTTGATTCATGGAGTGAATTTTTTGATTATAAAAAATGGCTTAATGCCTTTGAAGAATGCGGCATCGATATGAATTTCTATGCATATCGTGAACGTGAATTAGACGAAATTTTACCTTGGGATTTCATCGACGTGGGTGTGACCAAGGAATTCTTAAAGAGAGAATGGAACAATGCAATGGGCGAATCTGTAACACCGAACTGCCGTATGCGTTGCTCCGGTTGTGGTGTGAAGAAGTTTGGAGGTGGCGTTTGCTATGAAAATAAGAATTAAATTCCGTAAATATGGTGTCATGAAGTTCATCGGACACCTTGATATCATGCGCTATTTCCAGAAGGCAATCCGCCGTGCAGATATTGATATCAGTTATTCAGGCGGTTTTTCGCCACATATGATTATGTCATTTGCGGCACCGCTCGGTGTTGGCATCACCAGTGATGGCGAATACGTAGACATTGAAGTGAACAGCACAAAAAGTACGGCTGAATCCTTAAAAGCTTTGAATGACACTATGGTAGAGGGCGTAGAAGTGTCCGGTTACGTTTTATTACCGG
This sequence comes from Roseburia sp., assembly GCA_045531555.1. Lineage (GTDB taxonomy): Bacteria > Bacillota > Clostridia > Lachnospirales > Lachnospiraceae > Roseburia. The sequence goes on from JAZSEF010000082.1 coordinate 56,188, forward strand.
ATAACGCTAAGACAGCCATGTCAATTGTAGCAGCCGCTGACTATGAATTATCTTTCAAAGAAGGCTATGAAGTACCAGCGGACAAGGCTGCATTCGAGGCTGCTATCGATACATTTTTTACCAATGCGAAAGAGGTATTGATTACAAAACAGACGAAAAAGAGCGAGCGTACAATGGACTTAAAACCGCTTGTATATGACTTTCATATGACAGAAAAAGAAGGTAGACCTGCTTTTTATCTGAATCTTTGTACCGGAAGCACAGACAACGTGAAGCCGGAATTAGTCGTAGAAGCGTTATTTAACCATATGGGCTTCGAATATAACCCAAGTGCTATCCAGATTCATCGTATTGACGTATACGCTGCCGGTGATGCACCAAATACATTTATTTCCTTAGGAGATATGGGAACTGTTATTTCATGAAAAAATATATCATAACACAGGAAAAGTTAAAAACGTTAAAAGGAGAGCAGAACTTTATTGTTTCTGCTCTTTATGATGAAAACAGAAAAATGATTGAGGCATCTTTAAGCTCGTCAGAAGAAGAGGGCATCTTAGGAAATCTTTATATCGGACGAGTAGAAAATGTAGTGAAGAATTTAAACGCTGCATTTATCCGTGTTAGTCCGGAACAGATTTGCTATTATTCTATGGACGAGTACAAGCATCCTCTTTTCACAAAGAAAATCTCACAAAAAAAGCCGTTGGTAGAAGGGGAAGAGCTTGTCGTACAGGTGTCTCGTGAGGCATTAAAAACAAAAGAACCTGCTGTGACCACGAACTTGAACTTCACTGGTAAATACGCGGTACTTACTACCGAGAATCAGAGTATCGGTGTCTCGTCCAAATTATCAAAAACAGACCGCGAACGATTAAAAAAGCTGGTGGAGGATATCGAACATCCGGATTTTGGACTTATTCTGCGTACAAATGCTGCCAGTGCTTCGGATGAAGAGATTTTAATTGAGATTGAGGCGTTAGCAGAAGAATGGCAGAATATAAAAGAAACTGCAAGACATCAAACCTGTTATACCTGTCTAAAAAAAGAGGCTCCTGCATATATAAAGGAGATTGTCAACCTTCCAACAAGCAGTGTTGACGAGATTATTACAAATGATAGAACACTTTTTGAGCGTCTTTGCAGCAAGTACGACGTAGCAGAAGCAGATTTATGGACAAAAGGCTCCGTTTCTGTACCAATAGATGAAGTGCAAGTAACAGAAACTTTGACTTTAAAATATTATAACGATCCGCTTTTGAGTTTATCATCTTTATATAGTGTAAAGAGTTCCCTTGAAAACGCTTTAGCAGAGAAAGTATGGCTGAAATCCGGTGCATACTTAATTATCCAGCCGACAGAAGCATTGACTGTGATTGATGTGAATACCGGCAAAAATGTGGCAAAAAAAGATATGCAGGAGAATTTCCTGAAAATCAATAAAGAAGCTGCGATTGAAATTGCACACCAGTTACGCTTACGTAATATTTCCGGCATTATTGTAGTCGATTTTATGAATTTAGCTTCAAAAGAAGCGGAAGAGGAACTGATGAGTACATTCCGCGCTGAGTTAAAAAAAGATCCGATTCCAACACAGCTCATAGATATAACAAAGCTGGGATTGGTGGAAGTGACAAGGAAGAAAGTGCGGAAGTCGTTGGCTGAGGTGTTAAAATAATTTAAAACTCCATGACTGGTAGAATCCGGCTCGTCAAATGATACATTTTAAAATGCCCCATTTTTAACTATACTGTTTGCATAACGTAAAAATGCAAGGAGAAACCAAACTATGAATTTAGGTATTAAGTTAAGAAACTTACGGAAAACGACCGGTTATACCCAAGAGGAGCTTGCTGAATCTCTTGGAGTATCATTTCGAACTATTAGTAAATGGGAAAATAACGTATCCATGCCGGATATCAGCATGTTGCCGATTATTGCAGACTGTTTTCATGTTTCTATTGATGAATTACTTGATTACAACTCTGCACAAAGAGAGGAAGAAATAACCGCGATTATTAAAATGGCTCATGCAAAAAAAGATGCAGGGCACCTACGTGAAGCTTATGATTTTTTGAGCAATGAAATTGAAAAATATCCTTCTAGTATCAAACTGAACAGTGTATTCGCTGCCACAGCTTATATGCTTGCTAAAGAACTTGAAAATGAAGAAAAAATCATTATTCTTCAAAAAGCAATCCAACGAGCAGAACTAGTAATAAAACTTGATAATGGCAACACATCCAGAACTGCGCAAGCAAAGATGTGTATTGCATATTGTTTACGAGACTTGGGATTACAAGAACCAGCAGAAGGTATCGCCATAAATATGCCATCCTTATTTTCATCAAGAGAAGTTATGCTGTTTCGTATTTTAGCTGGAGAAAAAAAGAAAGTGCAGGCTCAACAAAACCTTGAATATCTCAAAGAATTAGAGCAGGAAATGAACGAATACTTAACATAAATAGAAAGGTACTGACACACTTATGATAATTGACCGTTCCGACATGTTAGAATTGACCCGCCGTATGACTCCATCCCGGAATTGTTTTGGACGGATTGCGGGAGCTTATATGGATAGTGAGGGATATATAGATGAGTCTTTTAATACGCATTTTTTGAAACTGTCGCCTTCTGATAAAGAGAAGAATTTAGAAATAGCGAAAGCCATTCCTTTTGCTAAAACCAATGAGCAGTTAAAAGGTTATCAATTTAAAAAAGAAGACAAAAAGCCGGGCAGTATCTGGCAGCTTCTTATGGCACTTCGCGAATGTGAATTGAAAAATGATGCATTACTATATTCCTTATACGAGTACATAGGAGAGCGGTATACTTCAAGCAAACCTTATGCTATCTACGTATTCAACGGGAACTATGATGTGCCATTAAAAGGTGCGGATAAGGAAAGTCAATGGGAATCAGAAGAAGTGTATCAGTTTCTGGTATGTGCGATTTGTCCGTTGTATGATGATTATGAAGTCGGCGAGCCAGAGTGTGGCTTTTTATTTCCGGCATTTGCAAACCGCAGTACAGATATTGATGGGATTAATATTTATCATAAGGATGCATCAAGTAGTGATTTGAAGAATGTATTTTTCGAGTAAAGTTTATATTGTTTTACAGCAAAAATTCAATCAATGCTTGAATTTTTTTGTGCTTTTTCAAGCATTATATGCTTTCAATTATTTATCATTGGATTATAATGTAATTGTAAAGGAAAGTAAAAGATGGAGGTATACGAATGAGTGATTTTTCTCAAAAATTAGTAGATGCACGTAAGAAACAGAAGATGACACAGAGCGAAGTTGCTGAAAAATTGAATGTTTCTTTTCAGGCAGTCAGTCTTTGGGAACGTGGCGAAACCACACCAGAGATTGAGAAACTGACGGAAATAGCAGATTTGTATGGAGTTTCTATTGACTGGCTTCTTAGAGAGAAAGCAGAGCATGAAATTATCATTGACTTTGAAGAACCATTGTCAGATAGGCTGTTTAATGAAGACAGAATGTATACCTATGTGAAGACATATGCAACCATGAAAGGTCTGACACAGACAGTAGAGGTGCTTCCGTATGTCAGGGAATTGCATAAAGGACAGATTCGAAAAGGAAAAGACGAGGTTCCATATATTTATCATCCATTATTGATGGCATGCCATGCATTATCACTTGGTTTGGACGATGATAATTTAGTTTCAGCAATTCTGCTACATGATGTCTGTGAAGACTGTGGCGTTGCGATAGAAGCTTTACCAGTGAAAGAGGAAGTAAAAATAGCAGTGGGGCTTGTTACAAAAAACGATTCCAAAGATACAGATACATACTACAAAGATATTTCTGAAAATTGCATTGCTACTATCGTAAAATTAATTGATCGTTGCAATAACGTATCAGCAATGTCTACAGGCTTTTCCAAAGAAAGAATTGTCGAATATATCAATGAGACAGAAAAGTATGTATATCCTTTGCTGCAGAAAGCGAAGACAAAATATTCAAAGTATTCCAATCAAGTATTTTTGATTAAGTATCATATGACAAGCGTTGTAACCACATTGAAACATCAGTTTATGGCATAAGGGGGATTTTATGGAGACCAAGGCATATTATCAGTTGGATAATACTAAGGTAGACGATAATACCAGATTAGAAATGGCAATCCGCTATGCAACAGACTGCCACAAAGGTCAGACAAGAAAAGGTACAAATATACCTTTTATCATGCATCCACTAGAAGTCATGCAGATTCTTTTTGAAATGGATGCAGATACAAACCTTTTAATTGCAGGTTTGCTTCATGATGTGGTAGAAGATACCAATACTACAATCGAAGAAATACAGGCAACATTTGGGGATGATGTGGCGGAACTTGTAGGTGTTCATACCGAAGATAAAACAAAATCTTGGGAAGAACGTAAGACTACGGAAATGAAAGAGACTTTAGAAGCTTCTATACGTTTGAAAATGCTTGTGCTGGCTGATAAATTGGCAAATATGAGAAGTATACGAAACGATTATATGCAGCTTGGAAATGCATTATGGAAACGTTTTAATGCAGGTTTAATACAACAAGCCTGGTACTATGGAGAAATGACAGAAGTATTAGATGAGATGATGGATTATCCAGAGACAGCACCATACTATTGGGAACTGGTCGGATTGTATAAGGATGTATTTGTAGTTTATTTTTTCGATGAAAAGAATAAGAAAATATACCAATGCAATGTCACCGGAGAAGCCTACTGTTTAACAAAAGGATGTCCAGAATGGCTCATTATGGCAGACGTGATACCAGAAGAGGCTGTAGTAGTAGACCGGAAATTTGCAGAAACCACAGAAGATACATGGAATCAGAGTTTTCTAACAAATGATGAATGAATATATCGCATGTAGTAGAGCTGATCCAGAAAGTGCAGGAAGATTTAAATTAGAGAGACCGAAGTAAAACATAGTCTCTCTAATTTAAATCTTCCTTAAACTAGTAAAAATTCATTTTCCTGCTCTATGTATTTGCAAAAGATAAATAATCCGCAGATAATTTGATGCGAAAAACTATCTGTTGCATGAATTTCCCAACCGCCGATAAGTCCTCTATGTTTGATTTCTAACATATGACTTTGTGTTTCATCTTCTAATTGATAATTTTGACTATCTTTTCTTATCAATTCGTATTCGTTATTTTTCCAAATTACTTTCGCACGATTTACATGCGGTACATGACAAATAGGCCATCCTACAATATTAGGGTCATTTTTTTCATCGTAATTCGGATACGCAGATGCTACTTCATTACCATCTAAATCTGTTAGCACATATTTACGAGAACGAACATCACAATGTTTCTCTATTAAAATCCCTGATTCACAAATCGTTGTTTCCATAATCAATTCATCATTATCAGAATAAATCATTTTATTTGGACCAATAAGCATACTTTTAATTTTAGCTAAAGGCTGGTCACCATTTTCCATAAATAAATTTCCTGATTTTAATATATATTTCATGAGCATCTCTCCTTTAATACAAGTGATAGAATAAGATACCAGCTATCCCCGCACCGAGCATCACATAGATAGGATTCCATTTTGTTTTACGTAAAACAATAAAACTTATTCCAAAAATCATGACGGCTATACAATCTGTAGAACTTAAATCTTGTGGTAGATATCGTTGGTCAAAAAAGGATAGTAATAATAGCGATACAAACGCTGATGCTATCATGGCAACAACTGCAGGTCTTAAACCAGCCAAAACACCTTGAACAACGTCTAATCCACGAAAATGATAATAAACATATGCCAGAATCGTTACAATCATACAAGAAGGTAAAATACATCCAAAGGTAGCTGTTATTGCCCCTGCTAATCCGCCGGTTTGTATTCCAACAAAGGTAGCTGCATTAATAGCAATCGGACCGGGGGTCATTTCAGCAATTGTCATAATATCTGCAAATTCCTGCATCGTCAGCCATGCATGAGTATCTACAACCTGATTTTGAATAAGTGGAATAGAAGCATATCCACCACCTATACTAAAAAGACCTATTTGAAAAAAACTCCAAAATAATTCCAAATACCACATTTTATCGTTCCCTTTCTTTGGTTTTTAAAAATATATTAATGGCACCAATCACTCCTGCAATTAGTATGATTAAAATAATGTTCCAGTTAAAAAAACGCACAGCAATAAAAGAAAATAGAAATACTATAAGTGATAAACTATTTTTTTGTTTAATAAAATCAGATAGCATTGACAATACCACATCACACAGAACTGCCGCGACACCGGCAAGCATTCCTGCCATGGCGAAGGTTACAATCGCATTATCCCGAAACTGTTGATAAAACATGGAAATAATAGAAATGATTACCAATGGTGGTAAGACACTTGCCAGAACACTTATAAGTGCACCTTTTATTCCAGCTATATGGTATCCCACCAGATAGGAAGCGTTGACTGCAATAGCCCCTGGTGCAGATTGTGCGATAGCGGTTAAATCTAACATTTCTTTTTCCTTGATTAGCTCTAATTCTTCTACAAACTTTCGTTTTAAGAGCGGTATGATAACGAAACCTCCACCAAAAGTACATGCACTGATTTTAAAAGTTGAAAAGAACAAGGTTTTATATAGTTGTTTATTTTTTTTCATGCAAATCCTCCTTTCGATTTTTATTATATCGATTGCTATTTGATATTGGAAATAATATAATTAAATGGATTTCATAAGTAAAACGATATAAGAGAGGGATAATAGGAATGACTTTACGACATATTAAAATTTTTCTTTCCGTCTGTGAGTGTGAATGTAATACAACAAGGGCTGCTGAAGCATTATATATGACACAGCCGGCAATCAGTCTGGCGATTCACGAATTAGAAGAATATTACGGGGTAAAACTATTTGATCGTTTTGGACGAAGATTGGTTATCTCAGAAGCCGGTGTACAGTTTAAAGAGTATGCCTTACGTATTGTTTCTCTATTTGATGATATGGAAAAACGGATGCGTAATTGGGATTCTTATGGAATTCTAAGAGTTGGAGCAAGTATTACAATAGGTTCTCAATTTTTACCGGGTTATGTAAAAGCATTTTATCATCGTTATCCCGGAACCGAAATACACGCAATTGTAGCTTCCACCGAACAATTAGAAAAAAAGCTTCTTACAAATGAAATAGATTTTGCACTAATAGAAGGCATTGCACATTCGCCATCTATTATATCAGAACCTTATATGGAAGACCGGCTGTCAGTTATTTGTTCTGCAAATAGTGCTTTTAAGCAAGGACAAAAATTAACAATGGAACAATTTTTACAGCAAAAGTTTCTTTTGAGAGAAAAGGGGAGCGGCACAAGAGAAGTTTTTGACAGAGTTTTAGAAGCTGCCGGTTACTCTATTACACCAGTTTGGGAAGCAATGAGTACCAATGCACTTGTTCAAGCGGTGATAAATAATCTGGGAATAGCGGTATTACCGCATAGAATGGTTACTAACGCATTGGAACGAAAACAAATTGTAACCGTAACAGTAGATGAATTGGATTTTCGAAGAAATTTTTATATTATATATCATCAGGAAAAATTCTTGACTACCTCTGCACATGATTTTTTGGATTTATGTCGTAATTATGAAATGGATTATCCATTAAATAATCATTTTATAAATTGACGAAAGTATTTTTTGAATAGTATAATAGTACTGAATATATGAAATTTGAAAGGCGGATTTTTCTATGGCATCAAATATGGACAATAGAGTAGAATTATTTGAAGAAACCCCGATTCCAAAAGCAGTTGCGCAGTTATCCATTCCAATCGTAATCGGTTCGCTGGTTATGATTTTATATAACCTTGCGGATACCTTTTTCGTGGGTATGTTAAATGACCCGATTCAGAATGCCGGTGTAACATTAGCATCACCTATTTTACTGGCGTTTAACGCAGTTACCAACTTATTCGGTGTGGGTTCTTCCAGCTTAATGAGCCGTTCCTTAGGTGTAAAAGATTATGAGACGGCGAAGAAAACCTCTGCCATAGCATTTTGGTGTGCTTTTGTAGCGGCGGGACTTTTTTCAGTAGCATGTACCATTTTTAAAACACCTTTGCTACATATGCTTGGTTCTACGGATGCCACGATCAAAGCTACAGCGGACTATATGTTCTGGACAGTAACCTGCGGTGCAATTCCAGCAATAGTAAATATGGTTATGTCCTATATGGTACGTTCTGAAGGTAATTCTTTACATGCAAGCATTGGTACTATGAGTGGATGTATTTTAAATATCATTTTAGACCCGATTTTCATTTTGCCATGGGGATTTAATATGGGTGCGGCAGGTGCAGGCTGTGCAACATTTATTTCTAATACGTTTGCATTTGGATATTATTTGGTATTAAACTATGTAAAACGTAACAGTACCATTGTTTGCATTAATCCGAAGATGATTAGCTTTGATAAGCGTATTTTTGGTGGAATATTTGCAATTGGTATTCCTGCATGTATCCAAAACCTGTTAAACGTGGTCGGTTCAACGATTTTGAATAATAAAATGGCTGGCTATGGTTCTGACCCGGTGGCAGCCATGGGTATCGTGCAGAAAATCAATATGATTCCGGTACAGATTAGCCTTGGTGTATCTCAGGGAATCATGCCGCTTATCAGCTATAATTATGCAAGCCGTAATATCAAGCGAATGAAGGAAAGCTTTACTTTTACAGTCAAAATTGCCATGATATTTATTGGAACCATGGTAGTTATCTATTATATTGGTGCCGGCGGTATTATAAGTGCATTTATGAAGAATGAAGCAGTAATAGCGATCGGAACCCCATTACTTCGTGGCTTCTGCCTGGGTTTACCTTTTATGGTATTCGATTTTATCGCAGTTGGTGTATTCCAGGCAACCGGTATGGGCAAAAATGCATTGATTTTTGCACTGGCACGTAAACTTGCATTGGAAATTCCTGCAATCTTTATTTTAGATATGCTTTTCCCATTATATGGTCTGGCATATTCACAGTTTGTTGCAGAATTAGTATTGACGCTGATTGCCATTGTAGTAATCAGAAATCTCTTCAAACGGCTAGAGAGTGCAAATAAAGTACATAATTAGGAGAGATAAGCATGAATGATAGAACATTTCAATTTGCAGACGTAGGCGCACAGATAAAAAAAGTAAATACGCTTTTGTGTATTAGTACTACTATATTATTTCTTTTAAGTTATATTGTTGTTGCAGTATCTTTCTTACAAGGAAATAGAACTGCGATATATGCTATCAGCATGTTGCTTGTAATGTTAGTAACTCTTGTAACCGGTTTTGTGACATTAAAAAAGGATAGTGGTAATGTAAAACTCCGTTATTATATGATGGTAGGACTTTGTATTATTACCGCGATGCTTGTATACGCCTATGTTGATTACTATATGCGTTTTTTGGCAGTTATGCCGTTTCTTGGATGTGTACTGTTTTTCGATACAAAATTTTCTAAAATGGCTGCTATTATAGTGTCAGCAGAAAATATTATCATCACGCTAATGCGTCAATTTGTATGGCATAATTATGAGGAAGATAAATTTGTGCCAAACTTGGTTGCAGGGCTTGCAGTAACAGTTTTGATGTTTTTAATGTCTTATATCACAAAAGTCGGAAAAATTTTTAATACGGATTCCCTTGCACGTATTCAACATGAGGCTGCTATTCAAAATGAAATGATGAATGACGTTCTAAAGATTGCAGAACGTGTCCAGAGCGGTACCAATGAAGCTATGGACATTGTAAATGAATTACAGAACTCAGCAGAGACGGTGAATCAAGCTATGGATAATATCAGCAAAAGCAGTATTTCTACTGCTGAAAGTATTCAGAATCAGAGTTCTATGACACAAGATATTCAGGAACACTTAGAACAGATGGTTTTTCGTGCAGATGGAATGGTTAAGGTGGCATCTCATTCTACTGAATTGAATAATATGAGTGTAAAAAAAATGCATTCCCTTCGTGAAGAAGCGGCAAGTCTGATTGAAACGAATGATACGGTTACAGAAGCTATGAAACATCTTCAGCAAAACGTAGATAGTGTAAAGGCGATTACAAAAACTATTTTTGATATTTCTTCTCAGACGAACTTATTGGCGTTAAATGCGTCTATTGAGAGTGCTCGTGCTGGAGAGGCCGGAAGAGGTTTTGCAGTGGTTGCGGATGAAATCCGTACGCTTTCTGAGAGAACCAGAACAGAGACAGAAAACATTACACAGATTCTTGATACACTAGCAGAGAATACACATCAGACTGCAAGAGCGATTGATAAATCATTAAAAATCGGAAGTGTACAGGAAACAATGATTATCGAAATCGCTGAGCAGTTTGAAGAAATGAATGCAAACGTAAAATCACTTGCAAATGACGTTAATGAAATTGGAAAATTACTCACTAATTTATCCGATGCCAATACAGAAATCGTAAGTGATATCACAACTTTATCCGCGGTAACAGAGGAAGTAACTGCCTCTGCACAACAGTCATCAGAAATGACAGAGGGTAACTATCAGAGTGCGGTAAAAGCCAAAGAAATTTTAGATAATGTTTTACATGTATCTCATGAATTGGATAAATATATTCAGACAAAATAAAACAATACAGGTCTTAATAAATGAAACAGAAAAATTATAATCTCGAAATCGTTCGAATGATTTCATTTCTTATGGTAATAGCGATACATATTGCTAATTATTATTGTCGTGCATATGGAAGTATCAGTAGTGGAGAATATTATTTTTCACTACTGATAAATACCATTTCAAGAGTAAGTGTTCCATGCTTTTTTATGCTGAGTGGAGCACTTCTTTTGGGTAGACAGGATACTATACAAAAAAGTCTGGGACGGGCTAAAAATATGCTGTTGAAACTGGGAGTCTGGTCGGTGGCATTTTATTTCTTCAATACTTATGTGACACACCAAACGACGTTTCGTATTTCAAATTTCTGGTATAGTCCATCTGAAGCACATCTCTGGTATTTATATGTGTTAATTCCAATTTATATCATGTTACCTTTTTTACAGGTGCTTAGCAATGGATTGGATGAGAAATTGGAAAAGGCATTTGCAATTCTTGGATTTGTATGGTTAAGTGCTGTATATGTCCTTTCTGTTTTTGGAAAAGGATTTTATTATGATTTACCGATTTTAGGAAATAGAAGTTATATTTATTATTTTTTCATGGGTTATCTGATTAATAAGCATAGAAAGCTCATTACATTAAAAGCAAAACATCACCTTATGATTATAAGCATGTGTAGTGTGATTATTTTTGCAGTAACAGTAGCAGTAACTTTGAATTCGCATGTACATTATGAGAAATTTTTAAACTATGGCAATCCGTTTATGATACTTGCGTCACTTTCTTTTTTTGCAATATTTTTATGTAAAAAGCCGGAAGAGTTTAGATTAAGTGAAAAAGCCCAAAATAGTATTGATAATTGGAGTGCTTGTTCCTTTGGAATTTATATTGTTCATATTTTTTTCTTAGACATATATAAAATGAATTTCGCACCTTCTGATTGTATAGCTTATGTTACGATACCGGCATTGGTAGTTTTACTTGCGGTGGTATCATTCCTATTCGTGAAATTGATACATTCCTTTTCAATAGGTCGAAAAATCCTTTAAATATTTGAAAAAAGTAGTTGACGAATAAATATGTTTATGCTAATATAACATGGTATGCCGCATAGTGAGGTCTAAAATTCTGTCTATATGACAGATACCACAACTAGCGAGTAATGATAATAGGAGGTGCCATATGTACGCAATTATTGCAACAGGTGGAAAACAGTACAAAGTATCTGAAGGCGATATCATTACCATTGAAAAACTTGGTGTTGAAGCCGGTGAAAAAGTAACTTTTGATCAGGTTTTAGCAGTATCTGACAACGGAATCAAAGTTGGAGCAGATGTAGCTAACGCAACAGTAGACGCTTCTGTAGTTAAAGAAGGTCGCGGTAAGAAAGTTATCGTTTACAAGTATAAGAGAAAGACTGGCTACCACAAAAAGAACGGCCACAGACAGGCGTTCACACAGGTTAAGATTGAAAAAATTAACGCGTAATCATTAGGAAATCGTTATGACAACAATAACAATTTTCCGTGACAAAAATCAGAATTATGTAGGTTTTGATTGCACAGGTCATGCTGGTTTCGCGAGATTCGGTAAGGACATCGTTTGTGCGGGTATTTCGATACTGGTACAGAGTACAATGAATTCGATTGCAGAATTCACAGAAGAAGGCTTTACCGGTGATATGGACGAGAAAACAGGAGATATTCATTTTCGTTTTTCGGACGTGCCGGAACATGATGCAGCATTACTTATAGATTCCATGATTTTGGGATTACAAGGAATACAGTCTTCTTACGGTAAGAAATTTTTGAGACTTCAATTCAAGGAGGTGTAACAACCATGATGTTTAAAATTAATCTTCAGTTTTTTGCTCATAAAAAGGGTGTAGGTTCTACAAAGAACGGTCGTGACTCTGAAGCTAAGAGATTAGGTGCTAAGAGAGCAGACGGACAGTTTGTTAAAGCTGGTAACATTCTTTACAGACAGCGTGGAACAAAGATCCATCCAGGTGTTAATGTAGGTATCGGTGGCGATGATACATTATTCGCTTTAGTAGATGGCGTTTTAAGATTTGAAAGAAAAGGCCGCGACAAAAAGCAGGCTTCTGTATACCCAGTAGCAGAATAATTATGAATGTAACTGTTGACCCGACTATGTAGTATAGCCGGGTCAGTTTTTTGTAACGCTAATGAGAAGCGGAATCGAGCTGACCCCTTCTCAATTATTCAAGATTCCCTTGTGAGGAGAGCCGTAAGGGCGGCAGAATGAGAGGATTTTATGTTTGCAGACAGAGCGAAAATTATTATTAAAGCAGGAAAAGGTGGCAATGGCCACGTAAGCTTCCGTCGTGAAAAATACGTACCAAACGGTGGTCCAGATGGTGGCGACGGCGGTAAAGGCGGAGATGTTATCTTCGTTGTTGATGAAGGTTTGAATACCTTAACAGATTACCGTCACAAAAGAAAATTTGCGGCTGAACCTGGTCAGGAAGGCGGCAAAAAGAACTGTCACGGTAAAAATGGTCAGGATTTGATTTTGAAAGTTCCGGCAGGAACTGTAATCAAAGACGCAGAAACCGGCAAAGTTATCGCGGATATGTCCGGTGATAACAAACGTCAGGTTATTTTAAAGGGCGGCAGAGGCGGTCTTGGCAATCAGAATTTTGCCACAGCCACAATGCAGGCTCCCAAATATGCACAACCGGGCGGCGAAGCAATCGAAATTGAAGTATTATTAGAGTTAAAAGTGATTGCAGATGTAGGATTGGTTGGTTTTCCTAATGTAGGTAAATCCACCTTATTATCCCGTGTAACCAACGCACAGCCTAAGATTGCCAACTATCACTTCACAACCTTACAGCCTAATCTTGGTGTGGTTGATTTAGATGGTGCGAAGGGATTTGTTATTGCAGATATCCCAGGACTTATCGAAGGTGCATCAGAAGGTGTTGGTTTAGGACTGGAATTTTTACGTCATATCGAGCGTACTCGTGTCATTATTCACATTGTGGATGCGGCAGGAACCGAAGGACGTGACCCAATCGCAGATATCCGCGCAATCGAAAACGAACTTCGTGCATATGACCCGGCTATATTAGAGAAACCAATGGTAATTGCAGCCAATAAAATAGATGCCATCTACGATGACGAGAACGATATTATCAAAGCGTTACGTGATGAATTCGAAAAAGATGGCGTAAAAATATTCCCAATTTCTGCAGTCAGCGGAAAAGGCTTAAAGGAATTACTTTATCATGTAAATAACTTACTTGAGACTTGCGGTAAAGAGCCAATCGTATATGAACAGGAATTTGATCCGGCATTGTTGTTCTTCAAAGATGAGCCGTATACTATTACAAGAGCAGACGACGCTGCATTCGTAGTAGAAGGTCCGAAGATTGAGAAGATGTTAGGTTACACCAACATTGAGAACGAACGTGGTTTCTTATTCTTCCAGAACTTTATGAAAGAGCAGGGTATTTTGGCAGAATTAGAAGAACGTGGGATTGTAGATGGTGATACTGTTCGTATTTACGGTCACGAATTTGATTATTATAAATAAATAGTTACACTTCACATATATGTAGCGTGACATTTTTATACAAGAATAGGAGAAAGATTATGTTAGAATTAACAAGTAAACAGCGTGCATACCTCGGTGGTGAAGCAAGCACAATGTCTCCAATTTTCCAGATTGGAAAAGCAAGCCTCACACCAGAGTTAATTACAGCTTTAAACGAAGCATTAGAAAAAAGAGAATTAATCAAGATTTCTGTATTAAAGAACTGTGCAGATGACCCACGTGAAATCGCAGAGGTTATCGGTGAAAGAACTCAGTCAGCTGTTGTAAAAGTAATAGGTAAAAAGATTATTTTATTCAAACAGGCAAAGAAGAATAGCAAATATGACTTACCAAAATAAAAAAATCGGTATATTAGGAGGGTCTTTTGATCCGATACACAATGGTCATTTAGCCATTGCGGAAAGCGCATATAAAGATTTTGAGTTGGATGAAATCTGGCTGATTCCGGCCGGGCATTCACCAAATAAAGATGAAAATAAAATGACGAGCGCTGTAATGCGTGCTGAGATGACTGCATTAGCAGTACAGGAAAATCCTCATTTTAAGCTTTCGACCTATGAAATAGATAAAGAAGGGACAAGTTATACCTATCTGACTTTAAGTAATTTTAAAGAACAGTATCCGGATACAGAGTTTTATTTTATTATGGGTGCAGATTCTTTAGATTATTTTGAAGACTGGAGTCATCCGGAAATCATTTGTCAAAAAGCTGTCATTTTAGTTGCAGTACGTGATGACATGAATTTAAACGATATTCAGACCAAAATTGAACAGATTAAAACACAATTTTCAGCAGAGATTTATCCGCTATCCTGTTCTAAAATCGATATTTCTTCCAGTGAAATTCGTGCTAAGCTGATGGCAAATAAAGATATTTCAGGTATAATTCCTAACAAGGTAGCAGATTATATTGCAACACATGGTTTATATCGAAAATAATTTTGGGTTATCGCAAATGCGACGCTTAGGCGGCGCTAGAGTTCGTTTGCGAACTCTTTGTTCTAAATATAAAATTGGGTTTAAGAAAGGTATATTTTTATATGAATTACCATGAAATGAAAAAGAAACTCAAAAAGGCGTTGGATAAAGAACGTTATGAGCATACAAAAGGTGTTATGTATACCGCAGCATCCTTAGCTATGGCACATGGAGCTTCCATCGAAAATGCAATGACTGCAGGTTTATTACACGATTGTGCAAAATGCATTCCAAATACAGAAAAAATAGCTATTTGTGAAAAACATCATATTATAGTTACTGCACCGGAGGCAGCAAATCCTTCGTTACTTCATGCAAAATTAGGAGCACTTTTGGCAGAAAGAGAATATGATATTACAAATCCCGATATTTTGCATGCTATAAAAGTTCATACAACCGGTGAACCGGATATGAGTACTTTAGATAAAATTATTTTTATTGCTGATTACATTGAACCAGGACGCGATAAAGCCCCAAATCTCGAAAAGGTAAGGGAGATTGCCTTTAAAGATTTAAATGCCTGTATGGCGCAAATATTGCGTGATACACTAATCTATTTGAAACAGGGACATGGAAGTATTGATCCAACAACAGAATTAACATACGAATTTTATAAACAGTATGAGGAGGAAAATAAACATGACATCTAGTGAAATGGCAAAACTTGCAGTAGAAGCATTAGAAGACCGCAAAGCAGAAGAAGTAACTGTTATTGATATTCGTGAAGTATCACCAATTGCAGATTTTTTCATTATTGCAAGTGGTAATAATCAGAATCAGCTTCAGGCAATGCGTGACGCTGCAGACGAAGCATTGTATAAAGCAGGTGTAAAAGTACAGCAGGTAGAAGGAAATCAGAGTTCTACATGGATTCTGATGGATTATAACGATATTATTATTCATATTTTCTCGAAAGAAGATCGTTTATTCTATGATTTGGAACGCATCTGGAGAGACGGTAAAAAAATTGATGTAAGCGAGTTAGTTTAAAAACATTATAAGAAAATAATAAAAGCCCTACTATAGATATGTAATAATCTTACAAAGAGTATTATATATCTATAGTAGGGCTTTATATTATTCTGAATAACGAATTTGGAAATATCCGGCTGTGATATTGATTAATCAAAGAAACGGAATACACCAAATACTTTACCAAGGATCTCACAATCCGGAACAATAATCGGGTCCATGGTATCATTTTCAGGTTGTAAACGCACATGTCCATTTTCTCTGTAGAAAGTCTTAACAGTAGCAGAATCGTCTACTAAAGCTACAACAATATCCCCATTACGGGCATCCTTCTGACGTTGTACCAGAATATTATCGCCATCAAGAATTCCTGCGTTAATCATACTTTCTCCTTTAACTAATAACATAAATGTCTCAGCATTCGGCATAAATTCTGCAGGAATAGGGAAGTAACTGTCAATATTCTCGACAGCCAGAATTGGCTGACCGGCAGCAACACGACCGAGCATAGGTACATTTACTACTTCTCGTCTGGTTAAATTAAACGTATCATCAATAATCTCAATTGCACGAGGTTTTGTCGGGTCTCTTCGAATATAGCCATTTTTTTCTAATGTCTCTAAATGAGAATGTACAGAAGAAGTAGATTTTAAATCAACAGCTTCGCAAATCTCACGAACAGCGGGTGGATAACCTCTATTTAAAATTTCTTTTTTTATATATTCTAATATTTCTCTCTGTTTATCACTAATCTTGCCATATGCCATAATACATACCTCCTTATTTTCTAAATTTATAATAACATATCATGTTTTAAAAAGCAAACATATATTCCGAAAATTTGTTCGAATTTTTTCTTGACAAACGCGTGTTCGTATATTATTATAATTTTTGTAAAGAACAAATGTTTGCAACACATGTTTGGATAATCATTGATATTTATACTTAAGATTAAACTTTTTTGGAGGGATTAGTTATGAAGAGAACTAGTAGAAGTCAGAAAGATGCTGTACAGAAAAATATCGTCTTTTTATTTTGTAGTTTTATAGCTGTAGTTATGATTTTTTCGATTATGTTTAGCACAATTAACGCACAGGCTGCTCCAGCAGAGATTACTAATAAGTATTATACAAGTATCCAGATTCATTCAGGGGATACCTTATGGGGAATTGCCAGTGAATATATTACGGATGATTATTCTGATATGAATGAATATATGAATGAAATTTGTTCTATTAATCATATTTCAAGAGATGAGATTAAAACAGGAGAATACATTATTATTCCATACTATGCAGCTCATGCAATTAATGAATAATTCTACATTACCACTCGTTGTATTTTTGACCAATTTCATGTATAATTGTTCTATTGTCTAAGTATAGTTGGAGATTATATATGATTCGTTTTTTTTACATAGTATTTTTAAATTTATTTCGAGCACCATTTATGTTGACTAGGATGAGATATCATGCATCACATCCAGAAAAATACAACGAAGAAGAACGTTATAAACTGGCTCGATTATGCGTCAGAATTATAAAACGTACGGGTGGTATTATTACTAAGGCATATGGCACAGAAAATCTGCCAAATGAAGGTGGATATATGCTATATCCTAACCATCAGGGGAAATATGATTTCTTTGGTATTATATCTACACATGAGAAACCATGTTCAGTTGTCATGGATAAGAAAAAATCTTATACCATATTTGTAAAAGAAGCTATGGATTTAGTAAATGGTAAGCGTATGGAGATAGACAATGTTCGACAGGCATTGACCATTATTAACGAAGTAGCAGAAGAAGTGACAAAAGGCAGACGTTATGTGCTCTTTCCAGAAGGTGGATATGAATTTAATAATCGCAATAAAGTTTGTGAATTTAAAGCCGGTTGTTTTAAAATATCTCTTAAAACCAAAACACCTATTGTTCCGGTTGCATTAATTGATTCTTATCGCGTATTTAATTCATTTTGGTGGGGACCGGTAAGGACACAGGTACATTATTTGGAACCTATCTATTATGAAGAATATAAACATATGAAGACACATGAGATAGCGGCGATGGTACAGGAACGTATTACTCGTAAGATTGAAGAAGTTGTTACGAACTAATTATTAAGAATATTAAAAAAGCTATATTTTGATAGATTTCGGTATTATTTTTAATATCTGATCTATCAAAATATGGCTTTTTTCTTTTTTTACTAAATTATTTTATAGTTCTATGCTATTATATATCTCTTAGTTTTACATATTTTGCAGCTTTACGGCGACTATCTTCATCTAATGCGGCATAATGCTTTCTTGTTGTATTTACATCTTTATGCCCTAAAACATCAGCAACAAGATAAATATCTCCTGTTTCACGATATAAGTTTGTACCGTATGTACTCCGAAGTTTGTGAGGTGTAATATTTTTGACAGTAGTTACTAATTTTGAATATTTTTTTACTAAATTCTCTACAGCGCGAACTGTAATACGTCTGTTCTGTAAGGAAAGAAAGAGCGCATGAATACTTCCAGCTTCAGCAGATATTTTTTGACGTTCTACAAAATAATCCATTAAAGCCTGACGTACCTCATCACTAAAATAGACGATTACTTCAGCGCCACCTTTTCGGTGTATCTTTATACCATTATTTTTGAAATCAACATCCTCCATATCCAAACCAACACATTCCGACACACGAATGCCTGTTCCGAGCAATAAAGTCATCAATGCTAAGTCTCTAACTTTTGTTTTTTCATGAAACTTTAACTGGCGTGCGGTAAGATTTTCACCAGATTCAACGGTATCCAATAGTGTTGCAACTTCATCTACATCTAAACGGATAATCGCTTTATCGTGTAGTTTAGGCATATCCACTTTGATAGCAGGATCTTCATTGATTAATTCTTTTTTATAGAAATAGCGATAGAAAGTACGTAAAGACGCTAACTTTCTTTTTACACCACGCTCATCGTTATGATGCTCAATACCATCTTTTTCATAATATTTTAAAAAATATAAGTATTCTTCAATATCGGTAGGTGTTAGTTGCTCCAAAATAGAAATTGGAAAATCCCGAATCTCCATTTTTTTACAAATCGGATTGTTCTCATGCATATATTCGAAAAAACATCCTAAATCGTATGCATATGCCAGTCTTGTTCTGGATGCAGTAGTAGGTTCAATTCCTATGAAGAAGGTTTTGCAGAATTCAGGTAATTTTTCTAAACGTTTTCTTAATTTAAGTTCATTTTTTTTATCAATGGTTTCATGATATGCTTTTTCCTTCATAAATAAATCCTTTGTTTACAATAATTATATTATGTAATCTTCTTATATGATATTACAATAAATCTATTCGTTTATACTATGATTTATTCCGCGTTTCGTTTCTCTAAAACTTGGCTGTTTTTCTGGCCAACTTGGAATATTACCTTCAATAATAGCAGTAAATAAACGTTTTTTTGCTCCAGGATGTTCCAAATTTATATTTCGAACTAAATTTTTTGCGTATTCGCGTTTCGTAATTCCATCTACAGGACAAGGATTCTTTACAACTGGAAGCTGATATTTATTAGTAAATCCTTTTACATCTACTTCTGGAACATACATCATAGGTCTAATAACAGTCAACTGCGTTTTATCTAAATACGTACGTGGTGAAAAAGAGTAGAAACGGCCTTCAAAAATTAAAGAAAGCATTAAGGTTTCTATCATGTCGTCCATATGATGTGCATAAGCAACTTTATTGCATCCTAAATCCATAATCGCTTTATTTAAGGCACCTTTGCGCATCTTTGCACAAAGAGAGCATGGAGAGGTTTCTTTTCTCTCATTAATAACAATATTGCCGATATCGGTATGTATAATATGATATTCTACATCTAATTTCTGACAAAGTGCCTCGATTGGAGATAAATCAAAGCCTTCATATCCTAAATCCACCGTAATAGCTATCAGATCAAAGTGTTTCGGATAAAAACGCTGCAAATTTTTTAAAGCATAAAGGAGAGTGAGAGAGTCTTTTCCTCCTGAAATCCCGACAGCAATTTTATCGCCTTCCTCGATCATGGTATAATCGTCCACAGCACGACGGGTATAACTTAATAATCTCTGTAAATCCATATAAAATCCTTTCTTAAATTATAAAAAATGATATAATGTTGTATAAATCTATTCGGCACATGGCCGAAATTAATTGAAGTGTAATGAGTTTGAGTACATTGCACAGCTTAAACAAATAGTTGTTAAAAAAATAACAAATAGGAGTGTATCAATTATGAAATTTGTAATTCAAAGAGTAACATCTGCATCATGTCGCGTAGATGACCAGATAACCGGTTCAATTAATCGTGGCTTTTTAGTGTTTATCGGCGTATCTGATGAAGATACTACAGAAATCGCAGAGAAAATGACAAAAAAATTGCTCGGTTTGCGTATATTCGAAGATGAAAATGGCAAAACTAATCTGGCATTAAAAGATGTAAGTGGCGAATTATTATTAATTTCACAGTTCACCTTATACGCAGATTGTAAAAAAGGAAATCGTCCATCGTTTACTCGCGCCGGAAAACCTGATATAGCGAATGCATTATATGAATATATTATAAAAAAATGTAAAGAAGAAATCCCTGTAGTTGAAAAAGGTATCTTCGGTGCCGATATGAAAATATCGTTATTGAACGACGGGCCATTTACAATTATTTTAGATTCTGAGGAAATCTGTTAAAAGGAAGCCGTGATATATTGTAAAAGTAGTCATGATGATTATAAATACAGTATATCATGGCTTATTGTCTGAGGCAAGAAAAACTATTCGCAAAAGTCTAGTTTAACGAATAGTTTCTGCTTTAAACATAACAATGTCACCTTTTATCAAGGTGTCTAACGATATATTAAAACGCTCACTTATTGCAACTAATGTATGTATATCCGGATAACATTTATCATTTTCCCAATTAGAAACAGTTTGTCTAGTTACATAAAACATACTTGCAAATTCATCTTGTGTAATTTTGATTTCTTTTCTAAGTAATTGTATTTGTTTGCCAAGTGTCATCGTTTTCCTCATTGTAACTTACTAATCACAGGTTATTATTTTTTCTAAATTTATTATCTAATATTTCCAGATAAAATGAAAGCAATTTGTATTTTACATATTTTCATCGGTTTAGCTTAATAATACTTTCTTTAAATATAGTTTCTGATAACGCCCAAAACATTTTATAATGCTAGACGTTATCAGAAAATTTAAACATACTTTGTTAATCAATTCCATTCGTCATCAGGTAAAATAATTTCTTCAATATCACCATTATAATTTGAACCTGAATTTTGAAGGGATGAGTTATTAGAGTTAGTATCTGAACTACAATCTACATTTTCAACAGATTCTGAAAAGGATTCATCTATGATAGTAGGTGTTGTATTACTAGGGTTGATATTACTATCATATGTTTTTTCACTATTTATTTCAGTGGAAGTACTCACTTCAGATAAATCAGTTTCACTTTCTTGTGAAACCTCAATGTTTTTGTAATTATTTGATTCTTCGAAACTTTCTAGTTCATCTTTACTACAACCCGAAAAAATAATTCCTATCAGTATAAACAATATTACTAAAATGGAAATATACTTTTTATGCATATCAAAATCCTTTCTTAATTTTAGTCTATGTAAGCATGAGCTGAATTACCATATTTCATCATAGCTATTATCAAATTTACTAGTTTTTCATCACTATCATTTTGTTTTGCGTATGCATAAGACTCAATACTATAACATACTGTATTGCTTACTGCTGTTTCTCTGTCATAAATTGTAAGATATACTGGTTCACTCATCTGACAGGCATTTAATCCGTCAAAATAAATATAATATCCATCATCTGTTGCTTTAAAATTATCGCTAAAGATAAGCCATTCGTTTCCTGACTCACTTATAATATTAGCTTTCAAATCTTCGATATTTTCTGTACTTATTTTAAAAAGCATTTCTACAGAATCTTGAAGATACAAACTTGCTCCTTTCCATGTTACTGAAGGATTATCTACAACTTCATACTCTTTATCCATTACAGATGTAAATTCCTCTATTTCAGAAGTTGCCCAATTCATTTGTTTATCTGTAAGTGCAACATTAACCAAATCATCTACTTTATACTCTGTATAATTTTGTGATGCTGCCCCATAATTTAATAAATCAACTAAAAGTGTCCTAAATTCCGCATATTCTTCTGTAGAATATTGTTCAAGCATATTGTAACAATAAGAAGATATACTGTATTCTTTAGTTTCACTCTCATATATAGTTCCATTTTTTTCCGCATACAAAGTTGCATAAATAATATCACCCATCTTATTAGGTGCTATGTCTGTAAAATCAAACACATATTTGTCATTTAAAATTCTATAATCTTTAATGAAAATTTCTTCATCATTAAAAACAAATTTTATATATGGATTGCTATAGCCATTTTCCATTAATGATTTATTAATCTTATAATTAATGACCAAATTATCCTGTAACGTCAGTGATGCTCCTGCAAATTTCAACTCTGTTGATAAAACAGATTCACTTTCATCTACTAAAGTATAATAACTAAAGTGATCTGTCTCAAAAACAATATAATTATCTGCTATATACGCATTCATATCTGTTAAAGAACCATCCTCATTATTTCTATAAACCTTTAATGAATCACGATTAAAATTATCAGGTATAGGTATCTTTACCGTTACGGTTGTTTCGGGTTGTGATTCAACCCCGCTATCATAAAGAGTAATATTATATGTTTGATATTTTTTACTATAATAAACTACCTCGTCTGAAAACGTATTATTATTAATCCCTGCCATTTCACTATCTGCAACAGTATAAGCATGTACAACCGTTTTCTTCAAGCCAGAGTCTGTATCAATAATTACTCCATTTGATTGATGATCTAAACTTGTAACAGGTACATATATAAATAGTCCACTTGCCTTGTTTTTACTCCTACAATACTGGTTAAACCATGTTACAAAGTCAAGTGCCTTATTTACATTGTACATAGCATCAATAATCCAGCCTGTAGGTAATATTTTTGTAACAATAGACTCTCCTAGTGACGCCACTCCCAATTCCGATGCCATTTTTTCTTCTATTAACGAAACTAAATCCACCATAGCAAAATCATGTACTTTATTTGCAATATATATAATTGCCTCAACTGGATTATCATGATCCAAATTAATATCCTTAAATCCCTCAAGCACACCTTCTGTTAAACAATCCGATACTTCTTCTTGCAAAATTTCATCTATAACTTCTTCAATTATTTTCTTTTTAACATCATCTAGAAGCTTTTCATTAATCTCTGCTTCAGAAATATCAGTTAGAAGTGCTGCCGCATCATAAATCCCGCCACAAAAATTTGCCATATTTGCGACATCCGATACAAGAACATTATTTGAAATAGCTAAATATCCATCAACAGGTACTTTTATACTAACATTTGTTTCTTTAGTACTACTCTTACCAGAATAATAATACTCATTTTTAATTAAATAATATATATCTCCACAATTATAATATAAAGATTTCAATGAATCGATAAAACTTTTTTCATAATCCACTTTTTTATCAATTACACAATACCCAGCAAGATTTCCGTTAGAATAATGTGATGTAACTGCACCATATAAATTTTCCGAATTATATACATTCATCGTAACTATATAATAATCTATATTGCCATCTGCATCCTTATGCTCTGAATAAGAAAATTCATCTACAACCATACCACTATAATTATAAAAGTTTGTTACCTTTCCTTCTTCAATGGTCATTTTAGGTACATTATCAAAAGTCCAGCCACTTTCATTTGAAACATAGATTCTTAAACTTTCTGATTTCTCATTATGTGGATTAGTAACCGTAATTGTTGCATTACCTGCTTTTTTTGCTTTTATAATTAATTTTTGTCCATATTTATCCGACCATCCATTATCTACTACATCAATAATACTACTATCTGTTACCGTATAAATATATCCTTTCGTATTAGAATCTATTTTTCCATCCAAATAATATCCAATATGTAAATCAACTTCTTCATTTACACTAATACAATTTGTAGGATAATTTAAATAAAAATTAAACCCATCTTCTCTTTTAAAATCAGTATCCCACTCACATATATAGCCCATTGTACTTAATGTATAAGCCCCTCCATCATTTCTACCATTTCCACTTTCGTCATTCCACGAACCCAGATTCCCATTCGAAAGAGAAGTATACATCATAAGACTATTTTCTACATCGCCATAATTATTTGGTTCACCAGTTGCCCAATTTGTATAATTCGTTTTTTCGCCATTTACCCATGTTATTACTCCATTATTTACTGTAGCACCTAGCCATATATTTAACTTTGTTAATTTTCCTGCTTGTCGTAATTCGTCTACGTATGAATTTATATATGCTTGTTCTTCAACAGATGATATTACTAACAAATGCCCCCCAAGCTCTTCACATTTTTTCTTTGCATCGTACCAAGAAATTCCTCCTTCAAAATACTGATATTTATGATTTGACACATTAGCATCATCATTATCCTCGTCATCAGTATTTTCATCATCATCTTCTTCTATTTCCCATTCACATATATATCCCGTATCATTTAAGGTAAATCCTTCCCAGTCCCTTCCTTTTCCATTTTCATCATTCCAAAATCCCAACTCTCCATTTACTGATAATGGCGTATACATCATTACACAATCTTGTTGTCCAAATACATTATTAGGTTCATCAGAACTCCAATTTGTATAATCACTCTCTTCATTATCTAACCAAGTTAATACTCCATTACTAATGTTTGCCCCTAACCAAATATTTTGCTTACTTAACTTCCCCTTTTCATATAAACTTTGCATAAACGTATTGACGGCATCCTGTTCTTCTTGTGATGAAATAACTAATAAATATCCTTCTTTGTTTTCACAAGCCACCTTTGCATCATACCATGAAATACCACCTTCAAAATATTGATATTGATGTCCATTAAAATACATGCTACTACTTTCAGTATCAATTTCCTCCGCACCCCTACTTACTTCCCCGGTATCTTTTATCTCTATTCTATAATACGAAATATCTTCATTACTCCAATCTGCGCTTATTCCTGCATTTAATAAAACTGTTCCCCCTGATTTTGATGGTGAAATAAGACCTTGAAAGGTCTTAAACATCTCTCCCTTGCTGTTGTAAAAGTATATATTTATTGCTATCAAACCAATCTCATTATCAGATATATTTTTAACATCTGCATATAATGTAGTAATACCTCCGCCATTATATACTAATTTCGAATTGCTGATTTCAAACATATCCCCTAAATACTGCGTTTGATTGAAAGCTATTCCTGTTTCAATTAAATATTGTTCTGCTTTTACAAGCACTGTTCCCGATATGATATTAATAAATATAACCATCACCATGAAAACTGCTAAACATCTTTTTTTCATCACAAACTCCTTCTATAAAGATATTGATTTTTCTTAACGCCAACTATTCTATATATCATTTCTGCTAGGACACCTTTATCTGTTTTTTTACATTAAAAACTCAAAATCATCATAAAATTCATAACCATTAGGAGTGGCAATAAAAATTTTTTCAGCTATCCTTTGAAAGCTTCCTTCTATCATATATACCATCCCCATTACAAAATCTACTATGCGCTGTGCATCATCCACATCTGCTTTTTCCAAATTAATTTTTATAAAAACATCCCCTTGTTTGAGATAATCTGCTATTATAACTGTTTCTTCTATATTTTGAGGCGTTAATGCTATACATTTATATGAATCCATTCCCTTTATTGCATCTTTAATTTGCTTTATTATAATATCTTTTAAACTATCCTTTTCACTCCAAATTGTTAGCATTAGATTGTCGTATACTTTTTTATTGAAAATTTCGGCTATCTGAAAATCTGTTTTTTTCTTTTCCTTTAATTCCATAAATTTGTCTTTAAACTTTTCATGTATCAATGCAATTATAGGTTTTTTAATTTCTAATGCATACTTAAGTTCTTTTTCTACAATATTAATACTATTGTCATTTCTATATATACTCTCTACATCACTTTTTTCTGTTATAACAAATAATAAACAACTACTCTCTTTGATAGTATATTTTATATCCTCAAATTCTAATTCATTAGACAAAGAAGAAAACTCTATCCCTACTGGAATACATTTACATTCTAAAATTCCTTGAAGTACTTCTTTCCTTTCCACAACTAAATTATCTTCTATTGAACTTATAAATATTTCATAACTTTTATCCATACCTAACCCTCTTTACTTACTAATATAATTACGAATATTCAAAATATTTAAATTATCTACCATTGAGCATTTCACTCCAATTCCATTTGATAGAGTTGTGAGTTAATAAGCATTTTACTATACTTTTATTATGGAGATTACATTTGTGCGTAGACCAAATACATCACCAGCAGAACAATATCGACTTATTATGGACTGCAGACAGAGTGCCTTATCCGATGCCCATTGGTGTGGCTACTCTGAAACCAGAGACTAGGATAATATAAAAGCATTTCTAAAAGGCTTTCATGGTTATCTGGAGTGCAACGGATGCTAGGGGTACAACAAAGTGCCAGAATTCTACTTTCATACCACAAACATAATTTCCGGCCCAATGAAATTCAACTCAGATTATAATTTCCAAATGTCATCTGGCAAAATGATACCATCATCAACATTACCTGCACTAGATGTAATAATATCTTCCACTTCAAATAATATTATTTCCATTATAGGTTCAATATAGGTTTCTTTTTTCATCTTAACTTTTCCTCATATAATATCTTTTAGTAACTAAGATACATACGTATCCCCTTTCTTTTAAATTTTTATATTAATGGCTTCGTCAAGCCCATGATATAATTGTCCTAGTGTCAATCAGGTAATAGTTCTTTTATTTCCTGTTGAACCAGTTATACCGGCCTCTTCGATTTTTAAAGGCACTTTATTATTAAGCGCTTACTATTGTGCGTTTTGCAATTACTTATTTATAATATGAATGGAGTATGAGGAAACTTCTATAGCTATGAAGATTCCTCATACTCCATTTATATTATTCCTTTTAAAATTTACTATTTGTTTGCATCCATAATTTCTTTAAATTTTAAAATCATATCAACGCAGCCATCGATACCTAATTTACCGGAATCTAAACATAAGTCATAGCTCTTTGAATCGCCCCATTTTTTACTGGTATAATAGTTATAATAACTTGCACGCTGTTTATCCTGCTTAATAATCATATCTTTTGCTTTGTTCTCAGTTAAATTAGAACGTTTTGAAACTAATTTCATACGATAGTCCATATCAGCTTTTACGAATACGTTGATACAGTTTGGGTGTTCTGCTAAAGCATAATCAGCACAGCGACCAACGATAACGCAAGATTCACGTTCAGCAATTTTCTTAATTGTTTCAAACTGAGCTAAAAATACTTTATGATTCAATGGCATATCTAAAAAAGATGCTGTAGAATATCCATTTGCAGAATATGTATCCATTACTAAAGAATATAAAAAACTATTTGTTGGTTTTTCATCGTGATTTTCAAAAATTTCCTCACAAAAACCACTCTCTTTTGCAGCCTGCTGTAATAAGTCTTTATCGTATAATTTAATACCTAAACGTTTTGCAAGCTCCTCTCCTACATACTGTCCGCCACTGCCGAATTCTCTACCAATTGTAAAAATCTGATTAGCCATGTATACCCCACCTTTTCTTTGTTTTCTGATAAAATTCAAAATTATTATCTATTCTATTTAGATTATATAAAAAATTTCAGAAAAAGTAAATAAATTCTTTGAATTTAACGTGCATCCTTAAGAATTTTCTTGAAATATTCCGGTAAAGGAGCGGATACTTCGATATATTCTTTGGTTCTAGGATGTACAAAACCAATTATCATAGCATGAAGTGTCTGTCCTTGTAATTTATATGGACTTTTTCCGTTTGAATAAAGAGTATCACCTAATAACGGATGACCTATACTTGCCATATGCACACGAATTTGATGGGTTCTTCCTGTTTCTAATTTAAATTCCATATAAGTATATTTATCAAAACGTTCCAAAACTTTATAATGTGTAATGGCATCTTTTCCATTTTTTTCATTAATCGCCATTTTCTTTCGATCTACGGGATGTCTGCCGATGGGAGCATGAATTACTCCTTCATCATTTTTAACTACTCCGTATACGATTCCACGATAAATGCGATTGACAGAATGGACTTTAATTTGTTCTGCTACTGCTACATGTGCTTCGTCATTTTTACATACAATCAACGAGCCTGTGGTATCCATATCGATACGATGTACGATTCCCGGTCGTATTTCTCCATTAATACCGGATAAGCTTTCTTTACAATGAAACATAATTGCATTGACAAGTGTCCCGGAATAGTGTCCGGCAGATGGGTGTACAACCATTCCTTTGGGTTTATTTACAACGAGCAAGTCTTCGTCTTCATATAACACATCCAATGGAATATTTTCAGGTAAAATCTGTGTCTCTACTGCATCCGGAATCTCTACACGGACTAAATCCTCGATTTTTAATCGACAATTTGCTTTCTCCGTTTTTCCATTTACGGTCACATGACCTTCTTTAATTATTTTTTGAAAAAAAGAGCGAGATTGCTCTGGAAATAACATACTAATGTATTTATCAAGTCTCTCACCCTCATTTTCGAAATCCACTTCAAAAGTTTCAATCTGCATCTTAATTCTTACCTTTTTCTTTTTTACTTGGGAAAATCAAATCATAATCTTCATCTTTATAATAAAACATTCCCAAAATAATCATTGCAAAAGCTGCAACTGTGACATAAATGTCTGCCACATTAAAAATCGGAAAATCGATTAATGAAAAATAGAAAAAATCTACTACATAATTCAATCGAACACGATCAATAAAATTGCCAATGCCACCTGCAAATAACATGATACATATCATATCTAAATAACGATATTTTCTATCGTCTGGAATTTTTTTCAAGAAAAACCATGCTATCAAAAACATAGCTATCGATGTAAATACAACAAAAAATAGTTTTTGTCCCTGCATAATTCCAAAGGCAGCACCACGATTCTCAAGATACTGCAATTCAAATATACCTTCTAACAACACGATATTTGCCTGATTTTTTAAGTAAATAACAGCCAGATATTTTGTGAACTGGTCCAGTATCACTAATAATGTTGAGATCAAGGCACCAATTATACCACGCTTTAATATTCTATTCATAAACACTTTTTCCTAACATTTAATATAAACCGCAAAACATTAACGGTCTAATACATAAGAAATTCCTTCTAAAATCTGTTCATCGGTAAGTTCACGGTAAATATATGCCTCACCAGGATTTTTGAGTAAAATAAATTTTACTTGTTTTCCTATCATTTTCTTGTCAGATTTCGTAATCGCAAGCACCTCATTTGGGTTCATCCATTCGACACTTGTTTTTAGGCCGAAATAAGTCAATGTCTGTTCGATATCGGCAAGTTCCTTATCTGTAATGTTTCCTTGTAATTTTGACAGGTAAGAAGCTGCCACAACACCTATTCCAACACATACTCCGTGCGGTAATTCGAAATCAGCTAATTTTTCTATTGCATGTCCAATAGTATGACCAAAATTAAGCAATGCACGTTCGCCTTTTTCTAATGGATCACGTTCTACGATACCTCGCTTAATATTGCAGCTGGTATAGATCATTTCTTCTAATATGTCATATTTTAACATCCATATTTCATCATAATGAGCCCTTAACCACTCGAAATATGCAATGTCTTTTATTAAACCATGTTTTAAAATCTCTCCAAACCCGGAGATTAGCTGTTCACGCGGTAATGACTCCAATACAGAGAGGTTCATATATACCATTTTAGGCATATAAAAAGCACCAACCATGTTTTTATAATGCATGAAATCTACACCGGTTTTACCGCCGATACTACTGTCGGTCTGAGATAAAAGTGTTGTAGGAACCTGAATAAAATCAATGCCGCGCAAATAAGTAGCCGCTGCATATCCTGTCATATCGCCGACAACACCGCCTCCAAGTGCAATTAATACATCATGTCTGTCAAAATGATTTTCAATTAAGAATTCATAAATATCATTAATCGTAGACACATTTTTATGTTCTTCACCGGCTGGAACAGTATACAGGAATAACTTTGTAAATTCTTTTCCAAGTTCTTCTTTTAACATTCCGGCATATAATAAAGCTACATTGCTATCCGTAATGATGCAAAACTTTCGATCATTTCCATAACCTAACTCTTTTACACGTTCAGCAAAACCAACAAAAGTATTGGTAATAAAGATATTATAACTAAACGCCCCATTGTAATTTACCGGTAATACTCTACTCATAATGCCTCACTTTCTGCCATTTTCAGGCATATTTTATTCATACAGTTTATATTTTATCTTGGTTCGTCCTTTTCCTGTTTGACCTGTTTCTCCAACAAAGACAAAACGACCATAGCCACGTAAGGAAATAATCTCATCGGATTTTACAGTATAAGACGGATTTTGAACACATTTTCCATTTACAAATACTTTTTCACCGCGCAATAAGTCTAATGCCTGGCTACGGGACAATTTAAATACACATGCTAAAATACTATCTAATCGATTAGAAGTAATGATACCATCCATGTCCTTCATCTTTTGAACAGATGTTAATTCTTTTAATGGTACATATGATAACTTTACTACGGTATGGCGAATTTTATCTAAATTCTCAATAAAAAAATCTGCCACCGAATCCTCACATATCAGATAATAGGAATCTTCACCAACATAAATATCACCTATTTTACTGCGGTCTATTCCTAAATGCATCAGAGCACCTAAGATATCCCTATGCCCTAATTTTTCAGCGAATTTCGGATAAGAAGGAGTAATTTTCAATGATACAATTGGATATTCCCATTCATAATAAAGAGCATCAGGAATAAAGGCTATTATCTGACGCTCCGCAAAATCAACACCACCAAAACACTCTGTCTTTGTTTCATAAAACTTTTGGTTCTGCTGATAAATATTTTGTTCACTCAAATTAAGGAAATCACTAAACAGAACGATTCCTTTGCGATTTGCCTGCTTTGATAAATCAATTAATCTCTTTTTACAAAGTTCTTGTTCATTCATAATTTCAATTAAAATCCAGTTGTATCAAATGCATCTACTAAACTTAAAAAATCGCCTGAAACATCTACAGATGCTGGTGTGATTACAAATATGTAATTTGAAATTTTCTGTAAGTTGCCACTGATAGCAAATGTTGAGCCGGAGGTAAAATCAATAATACGCTGTGCAATTTCAACATCAAGTCCTTCTACATTTAAAATAACAGCACGATTATTTAATAAGGTTTCGGTGATTTCTCTGGCATCTTCAACAGAAGTTGGTTTGATTACGCAAAGTTCCATATTATTAGCTCCATTTGTCGTTTTTCTTGTCTGACGAATAGGAGTTATCTTCGGTGTTGTTTTAACTTGTTTCTCTTTAAAATCGTCTATAAACTCTTCTTCTTTTTCTTTTTTTGCTTTAAAGCTAGATTTTGACTGTTTCTCAGTCATTACTTCATCTTCTTCAAAATCGTAATCCTCATTGAAGAATTCGTCTTCTTCATCCGGATTTAAACGCATTACGTTTAAAAAATTATCTAAAAATCCCATGTAATTAACTTCCTTTCCAAGTAATCGCTAGGTGTAATTTCGTTCTCCAAAAATTCCGGTACCAACACGTACCATAGTAGCGCCTTCTTCAATTGCTACTTCATAATCGCCGGTCATGCCCATAGACAGAATTTTCATAGATACATTATCTATGTTTTTATTTCTTATGTCAACAGATAATTGCTTAATTTGTCGAAAATATAGGCGATTTTCTTCTGCATCCACAACATATGGTGCAATTGTCATTAAGCCCTGGATTCGGATATTTTCCAATGCTGCAATCTGTTCTACTAATTGAATGGCGTCATCTGCTTTGATACCAAACTTTGATTCTTCTTCTGCAATATTGACTTCCACAAGAATTGGGACAATTACATTTTTCTTTTTTGCCTGAATATTAATCTCTTCTGCAAGACGGTAAGAATCAACGGAATGGATTAGTTCTATCTGATTGCCAACGAGATATTTTACTTTGTTGCGTTGTAAATGTCCAATCATGTGCCATTTTATATCGTTAGGCATTTTTTCAATTTTATCACAAAGTTCCTGAACTTTATTTTCACCAAAATGACGTGTTCCAATTTCGTACACTTCCTGCAGCATCTCTACTGGTTTTGTTTTGCTAACTGCTATTAAAGTTATTTCTTCTCTATTACGACCAGCACGTTCGCATGCTGCCTGAATCTTTCTTTCAACCTGTTCTAAATTTTCTTTTAACATAGTAACCTCGCTTATTTAATCAATTCGTCTTCCTGTATTTTATGGCCTTCTAAAGCAATATGATCATATAATGCAACACCATAGCTTGTTCCAGTTTTAATAATAGAATATTCTTCATTCTGGAATATAATTTCAATTTGCTTAAATACGGCATATCCTTTGTTAATATTATAAACACCTTGGAGTGTTGCAGTATCATTTCCTACCGTATATCTGTCATTTGAATTTTGCTTAATTATGACATCTCCGGCCTGTACATGTTCGCTATCAATATAACTAAATTCATCGGTTCGGTAGTAGATTGTCGGTTTAAAAACTTCACTGGTTCTATTCCCATCTTTATCTACTTTTTCTAATAAAATACCTATAATATTAGAATCTTCGCCAATTAAAAAATATTCTGTCGGTATAGTATAAAATTCTTTTTCAACGATAGCTGTATTTGGAATTTTAAGGCCTGTTTCTTCTGCCATAAGTAACTCAATTTCCAAAAAACGTTCTGAAGCATAACGAATCATAGCATTTTTCATTGTAAGAATCATATAATATGCGCCTTCCGTTTCCTGGATGACATATTCAGCATACATTTCTTTAGAATCTTTTACAAATCGAATGCGTATCAGAGTATCATCGCTTAATTCTGTTGCAAGTTCCTTAGAAATTGGCAAAATTACATGCCAGTTTTCATTATTAATGATTTTATAAACAGGATCTCCAACTTCTACATTTGCATTAACCTTTAAATTATTACGTTTGTATGTCGTTTCATTTAACATAGCAGGTTCAAATGTATCTAACGTCACATTTTCGAAACCGTCCGTATAATAAGAAACAATACCATCTTCCTCTGCTCTGACACGATGGAATGTTTGATTACCTTCAGCAGAGTCTGCATAGTCTGATATTTGATTTATTGCATCAAGACTCAATGCTTCATTTAATAATGAATTAATCTCATCTTTAATCGCATATACTTTGTAAAAATCTTTACTTTCATATGAAAGATGAAAATCTCCTAATATTTCTGTGATGTCTTCTGAGATGGCAGCGTTTATCTGTGCATTATTCCGTTTGACTTCATCTAATTTATTGGCTACAGAACCATTTTTATCTACAGAGTATATCAAGTCGTTAAAACCAACTTTTGAATACTCTTTTACATAGTAATTAATAGTACCTGTATATTCTGAGGTATAAATAGTTTCATCTCTGAGTACTAAGCCTTCATAAATATTATTGGATGCCATGGTTCCATATTCCACCTCATAAGGGGAGACATGTGTTTTTGTAAAATACGTAAACACGTTAAAAACCAAATAAATAAAGATAATTACAAAAATAATTACACCAATATTAATATTCAAAGGTTTTCGATATTTAATAACATTTTCTTCTTTTCCCAAATTATGCACCTTTACCTTATAAAACTTTGGATAATATTTATTCCATAAACTTTATTATACCAAATATGTATAAAAAAATCTATGATGTAAATACTATCAAAAAGGAGGTTTCATTATGAAAACAAATTGGTTAGACTATACACTTTTATCATTATTAATTATCGGTGGTGTTAACTGGGGATTAATTGGATTCTTTCACTTTGATTTAGTTGCATTTCTTTTTGGTGAAATGTCCTGGTTATCTAGAATCGTCTACGCACTTGTAGGAATCAGCGCTTTATATTGCTGCAGTTTTTTTGGACGCATTGAATCTGGTAGAGAAATGTAAATTGAGGTATAAAAAAACTGTCAGTCTATGTCGAACATACACTGACAGTTTTATTATTCTCTTATTTTATAAGGAAATGACTACTTTAGCTTTTGCACATTCAGGTAAATCTGCTTCATTCTTAGAAACGCTTAATACAAATTTTACGCTATATTTTTCACTGATAACATCAAGTTTTTCGATTGCACGACACATATCTTCATCAGTATCAATATCAGCGATTGTTAAGAAACTGTCTAAATACATTTCTTCTAAGTCATGATCCTGTGAAACGATTCCGCATAAGAAACCAAGAAATTCTTCACATGTATCTACAGGGTAATCTGCAACATTAATTAAACGAACTTTGTTATTTAATTCATACATATGTTTCTGACTTTTATCTAAGTAAACGATGTTACCAGATGCAACTGCAACTGCACCATTTACTTTGTCGAGAAGTTCTTTTGTCTTACCTTTTCCTTTTTCACCACAAATAATTTGAATCATAGCCAATTCCTCCTAGTATTCTCTGTTTTATGTAATCATTACAATGCTTTTAAGATATATCAAAAAATCATTGTATGAATTGATAAAAACAGTTGATTATGTAATAACAATTATAGTATATATGCACATAAAAAACAACTACTAATTATTAAAATGCGTTAAAATTTCACCAGTTAACAAATAAAGATTCGATGGACCATCGGACTTTAAAACAACTGATATGATAGGTTCCGATAAGGAATTATAAGAAAGCTGTACTAAACAATAGCCTGCTTCCCTGGTTGTACCGGTTTTGCCACCAATAACCGTTATGCCATCCGGAACATCTACTCGCCCATTAATATAGCGATTGGAATTGTCCCACTCACGTTCTCTGACATCACCGTCTTGTTCTGCAATTTTAGCCGTATACATTTTTGTATTAATGATTTCTAAAAATGTTTCATTTTGAATTGCATTTGCAAAAATCAGATATAAATCATATGCAGAGGTATAATGTTCTGTTCCAGGCATACCATGTGGATTCTCATAATGAGTACAGCTTGCACCCATAGCAAGCGCTTCCTGATTCATTAGTTCCACAAAAGTCTCTACATCACCGGAAATATGCTCTGCTATAGCAACTGCCGCATCATTACCGCTTGCAAGCATCAATCCATATAATAAATCTCTTAATGTCAGTACGTCTCCGGTCTTCAAATGACAGACGGAAGCATCTGACGGCTGGTCAGCAGCATTTGCGCTTACGGTTACATATTCATCCAAATCGCCGTATTTCAATGCAAGATAACAGGTCATAATTTTAGTTGTGCTTGCAGGATACATTTTGTCATAAATATTCTGGGCATAGGTTACTGTATTGGTATTTAAGTTAAAAGAAGCTGCCGCTCCTGCTACACCAGAATGTACATCTTCTATACCAAAATTATAATCTTCAGCAACACACAATTCTTTGGAAAAAAAACTACTGTTTGCCTTACTTTTACTATTTGCAACTCCATAGGAAATAGAACTCTCGTATAAATCATACGGATTCTGATAACTTACACTCTCTTTATCGCTGCATCCAGACATAAAAAGAGCTGCTATGGCAAAAAGACATAGCAGTTTTATTTTATTTATACATTTCACGCCACTCTAAATCTCCTCTATCTAATGATTTAATCAGAAGCTCTGCTGTAGCAAGGTTTGTTGCTAACGGAATATTATGTGTATCACATAAACGAACAACGTTATTAACATCCGGCTCATGTGATTTTGGAGTAAGCGGTTCTCTTAAGAAAATAACAAGGTCAATCTCATTATGCTCAATCTGTGCACCAAGTTGCTGTGCACCACCGAGATGTCCCGCTAAATATTTGTGAACATTTAAATTAGTCACTTCTTCAATTAAACGACCAGTAGTACCAGTTGCATACAAGTCATTTTTCGCTAAAATTCCACGGTACGCGATACAAAAGTTCTGCATTAATTTCTTTTTTGAATCATGTGCAATAAGTCCGATATTCATTCGTATTTACCCTCCGTTTAGTATTTTCTAGACTGTAGGCCGACGTTTAAAACTAATCCGACTCCTATGTACAGCGACCACAATGACGTTAAACCATAGCTGACAAATGGAAGTGGAAGCCCTGTATTTGGTAATAATCCGCTTGCTACAGAAATATTTATAGCACTCTGGAAACCAACTAATGCAGCAAAGCCGCAACAGATTAATTTACCAGCGGTATTTTTTGCCTTTCTAGCAATAAATATACACTCAATTACGATGAAAAGCAAGAGAAGAATGATTGTTGCTGTTCCAACAAAACCAAGTTCTTCTCCGGCTACAGCAAAAATAAAGTCAGTCTGTGGTTCTAAAATAAAGTTACCATTTTTAACAGAGGTAGCTTCTGTATTATTTAATCCTTTTCCCCATAACTGGCCGGAACCAATCGCCATAATAGAATTTTGCTGCTGATATGCGATATCCGGATAACGTTCCGGATATAACCAGGCTAAAATTCGGCGCAATTGATATTCCTTCAAAAATGGAATTGCATCTTGTGTAATTAATACAAAAAAGGCGACTATTGTTGGTACAGCAATTGCCAATACCGTTCCTACGATTCTATAACTGATACCTGCCACAAACAGCATCGAAATAAATATCGTAGCAGTTGTGATTGTCGTAGACAAATCCGGCTGTATAACAACTAATAATAGTGGTATACCCACCAAGACAAATGAAATAAAAATGATTTTAAATGTACTAATTTTTTCTTCATGTTTCATAAAGAAATATGAAAAAAATAAAATCACCATAATCTTTGCCAATTCGGATGGCTGGAATTTCATGAATCCCAAATCGATCCAACGCTGTGCACCACCGGCATCATCACCAAAAAAGATTACTGCTAAAAGCAGACCAATCATAGCGATATAAATCAGCCATGGAAACTTTAAAATAAAGTTATAATCAATGAGGGAAACAAACACCATTAATAATATACCGGAAAACATGCCCAACATCTGTTTGTTGAGAAGCGCCGGTCTTGCACTACCTACTAACAATAATCCGATTGTATTTAAGGTAATTACCAAAATAACTAATATGAACTTATAATTTCTTAGTTTATACTGTTTTAACATGGTATTTTCTTTTTGTACTCTTTCAAAATTATCTTAATATCTACATTATCCGGTTCTACGTCTACGTATTTTAACACTACGTTACCGACATCTCTTCGGATAGATGCCATTGTTTCTTCGTCAATCATTACTTTCTCTTCTGCCAGCATTGATTTTAAACGTTCAAATGCGATGGTTCCGGAAGGTGATTTTCCTATCATAATACTTCCCTCCTACTTGGCATTTTTAAGTCAAAGAATAATCGAAAATGATTTTTCTTTTTTTTATCTCCCAAAATAGGAATGTCTGCTCCGTTTATTCGGGCACAGATATTTGCATAACATACTTCTGCTTTACTTTTTCGTCCGTAAACAGGTTCGCCATGGTTCTGAGAAATAATGATTTCTGAGTCTTCATATACAACCCCTAATAAATCTGTTTCCAAAAGATTAGTAATATCTTCGATACGAAGCATATTTCCATCTTTCGCCATCTGTTCATGGTAAGCATTAATTAACAGAGAACAGTGCAGATTAGGTTGTTTCTTTATAATTCTTAAAACACAGTCTGCATCATGAACTGCAGCTACTTGCGGTGTCGTAACTACCACTACATGTTCCGCGCCACAGGTAGCAAGTTCAAATCCCTCATCAATTCCCGCCGGAGAGTCAATTAAAAT
The DNA here is from genome assembly GCA_045531555.1 of Roseburia sp. Taxonomy (GTDB): domain Bacteria; phylum Bacillota; class Clostridia; order Lachnospirales; family Lachnospiraceae; genus Roseburia. Next base: position 94,343 of record JAZSEF010000082.1, read on the forward strand.
GTAATCAAACTCTGCTTTCAGTTCTTCGATAAGATGTAACATTTGTGCTTTACTCAATCTTGTGTGTTCTTTGATGCAGGCAGATGGAATAATATACAGATTAGGAAAACGCTTGTCTCTAATCAAAGCCTGTTTAATCCGGCATCTGCCGCAAAGAACATCTACCAGATTATACATAATCCTATTTTCTAATCCCATAACTACATCGAGGTTGCGTAAACCAATATCTGTATCAATTAACACAACCTTTTTATCTAACTGTGAAAGTCCAACTCCGACGTTTGCAGTGGTTGTTGTCTTGCCAACGCCGCCTTTTCCTGAAGTGAAAGTAATAACTTCACCCATGGGGAAGACCTCCTACAATTTATTTATAATAGCAAAAATTTGCTGCTACTATCAATGATTAATCCGTAACGGCATTACTTGTTCCGTTTACAGATGTTGCTTGTCCATCTAATAAAGTATTGGCATCTTCTACTTCAAAATAATAGGACAAAACATTTTTCGCATAATGTGCTGCGTTACCGGATGTGTAACCAAATGCTATACGCGTAGCAATGGATATCTCCGGATCTTCATATGGTGCGAATCCTATAAAAAGTGCATGATTCGAACGTCTTAAATCCTGTTGGGCAGTACCGGTTTTACCGGCTACCGCAATCGGAAATGTTCTAAAATGAGATGAATTCTCAGCCATCATTCTCATGCCTGTATGAAGTGCATTCCATTCGCTCGTATCTAAAATATCTATCGTATTACGTACTTCTGAATTGAATTCTTCAATTACATTTCCTTCCGTATCACATACTTTGTTTAGTATGGTGTAATCGTAAACTGTTCCCTTATTTGCAATTGCAGTTACATATCTCGCCAACTGTACGGTTGTAAAGTTATGATTACTCTGTCCAATTGCTGCCATTACCGGGTATTCATCCGCAATCTGTGGCTTATTTTCAACGATCTCTACACCACTTGTTTCATCCAATCCAAACAAAGATGCATATTCTGCTATTTTTTCAATACCTGTAGCTTCGTTATATTTTGATAAATAATTATTAGTGCTTAAACGATAACCCACCTCATAGAAAAAGTAGTTACATGAATCTCTAATGGCTTCTGAAACATTGATGCTTCCATGACTTGATGGATATACCCAGCATCTTGGATGGTTACTAACATGCTCATAAGCACCTTTATCATAAATCTCGGAAGTAAGGCTAATAACTCCTTCTGCCAGGCCGGCTGTAGAAGTAATAATCTTAAAAGTCGAGCCCGGTGCAGTACGTTCCTGTGTAGCTTTATTATAAAATGGATTGGTTAAATCCTTCTGTAATTCGGCATAATATGCAGAATCAATGGTATTTGCCAAACGATTATTATCATATCCCGGATAGCTGACAACTGCTAATACTTCACCGGTATCTACGTCTGTAAGAACGCAGGAGCCGGTACAAGGATCTAATGCAAGCTGAGCTGGTGTAATCTCAAGATTCTGAATTTTTTGCTTCATAAAATTCATAGCACTTATTTTTCCTTTTTCAAGGCTTGCAATTTCTTCATCATCATATGGTAATATGTTCTGTTCAAATAATACCAGACACACCTGTTTGCCGGTAACTTTGCCGGCTGCTACCATATATTGATAAATAATCTTAGAAAATTCAGTACTCTCTGTAATTTCAGCAAAAATATCTCCGCAAAGTGCTTCATAAATCTCGCTAGAGTCCGAATATTTATCGTCAATTACAAATTCTGTAATATCAATCCAGCCTTTTGTAAGTGCCTGAGTCAGATACGTCTGTACGCTGCTGTTTCCAGCCTGCCATTCTTTATATACGCTATCATTTTTATCAATCAATGCAGTATCTAAAATACCTTCTGTTTTCAGATAATTAATAATATACGTAATATAATCCTGCGCCTCTTCATTCATACGTCCAAATTTTGTAGAATTATTACCTAAAAACTCATTTTCCATTTGGCGTAACACTTCTGCCTGTCTGGATAAAAATGCTGAATGAATTGCTTTTTCGTAAGGTCCTGCGTCTTCTTCTGTAAAATGCGAGATATCAATGATGTTATTATTAATTAATGCAAAATACACATCCGTAATTGGAATCGGAATATTCGAGCTATAATTCTCAATATTCGAATAAACAATTCCGGCAACTTCCTGCTCAAGCAAATCATATGCGGCAATTGTCAAATCGGCATCGATTGATAAATATACATCATTTCCGGCTGCCGGTTCTTTACGTTCGATAATCTCAATGGTCTTACCAAGATAATCTACATAAAGCTTTTCATATCCCTTCGAGCCTTGCAGATAGGTATCCATAACCTGTTCAATTCCGGCTTTACCAACTACATCGTTTAAGGTATATTCGTCACTTTCGGCAGAAAGACGTTCGTATTCGTCTAACGAAATTTTCCCTGTATAACCGATAATTGCAGCAAAGTACTCACTGTGATTATAACACCGAATCGTATCCTCGATAATCTCTACACCTTGCAGACGATATGCATTCTCGCTGATATAAGCAACCGATTCATCGGACACTTCTGTAGCTATGGTCGTAGAAATATATTTCTGATAAGCTTTTTCTGACATTGCATAACGGATAACCACAATTTTATATGCCAGTTCATCATCGTATTCATCACTGACACCAAACTTAGGAACTTTTTTATTACCCTTTTTTAAGAATTCCAATACCTGCTCCGGTGTGGCATTCGCTTCATCGTATCCTAGGTCCTTATTGTAACCCAACTTAGAAGTCGAAGTATGTCCATATACGTCGGCAAGGAATCGCTTTAAGGCAGTTCCACTAACATTGTAGGAATATGTTCCATCTTCCTCATTATAAGAAATCTTAAAATTGTTTGTGATTTGGTCACCGTTTTTTTCAATTTCGGTGATAATTTCAGCAATCATAGCATTGAGCTGCTTATTTTTATCTTTTGTAGAATCATAAGAACCATTATCCTCAATTGTAATGGTATAAGCCAGTTCGTTATATGCTAATAACTCGCCATTTCTATCATAAATATTACCCCTTGAACTGTTTAAGGTTCGCTCTTTAACAATACTATAGGTATAATCATTCTGATACTGTTCGCCCATAATTACCTGTAAATGAAACATACGGGACAACAGAATACCATATAGAGCAATCAGTACGAGAGCAAACACCCAGAGCCGGGTCTTTTTTAATACCTGAATAAATTCTTTGATATTCTCAAACAAACTTCTTTGCACTCCTCTTTTCAATCAACTCGATGTGCTGGTTGATTTTCAATAAAATCATATACAGTACAATAGTAACAAGCATCGTATACACAAGTTCCGGTATAATAATGTTTATTAAGTAATAATCAAACGCAAATTTGCTTCGAAAGATAAACATAAAGAAATATACTGCTAAATTATACAGCAAATCACTTCCGCCTATCAAAAGCATTGGTAATTTGATGTCTTCCGGATAATATAATTTTCGGAAATATCCATTAAAAAATCCTATATACATGTACAATAATGCATAGAATCCTATTGTACCTCCGTAAAAAATATCCATACAAATACCACAGAACAAGCCTATCCAGATACCTTCTTTTTTTCCTCTCATGAAACCAAATGCCGAAGTTACTACAATCAGCAAATTAGGCGAAATACTCGCAAAAGATAAAGTCTGAAAAAGCGTAGCCTGTAATAAATAGCATACAATAATGATGATTGCTACGGTTACTTTTCTTCTCATATTAGAATTCTCATTCCTCAGTTACTTGTTTCTTATTCAATATTACTAATACTTCTTCAATATGCTCAAAGTCTACTGCAGGTCGGATTGTTCCTGAACGTGTCAGATTATTCGAATCGGTATTAATTTCGCTGATATATCCGATTAAAATCCCTTGCTGATAATCATACGAAACATAGGATGTTACTACCGGGTCTCCCACTTGTACTTTATTCTCACGGTCATTTAAACCATTGAATTCGATAGACATGCTGTCCGTCATTTTTTGCAGACTTCCATTTACAATAATATTATCGGAAGTAGTAAGTACCATACCGCTAACACTGCTGGTATCGCTAATAATAGCCTTTACTTTTGCATAATTTGGACCCACATCTGTAATAATTCCTACCAGACCGCTTCCGGCCATTACGTTCATGTGTACTTCAATACCGTCATTAGAACCTTTATCAATCGTAAAAGTATTAAACCAGTTGCCGGCATCCTTACCAATTACATTGGCCGCCACTTTCTCATAACTTGGATACTTCTGATCCAAATCATATAATTCGCGAAGATTTTCTAACTCATAACGTTCCAGTTTAATCGTATTTAATTCTACTGTTAGTTCTTCCACCTGTTTTCTTAATTCTTCATTCTCCGCCATTACTACACTTAAACTTTCAAGTTTATCTGCCTGCCTTGATATCCAGCTTCCTACCTGATTAATACCATTCTGCATTGGTATAAAAACATAACCGGCTACCGTATTTAACGGTCCGCCGGATATATTAAATGTAAAACTAAGTAATATGGCTGATACACATACACCTGTCAGTATCAACAGCAGATACTTTGATGAAAGACTGTTCTTGGTTTTACGTTTTTTCATAGATGTCCTCTATTTTTATTTTAAAATCTTATTTCTCATGCTAAATGCAAGATGTTTAAATTTGTTATCAGACACAATCTTTACAAGACCACGTACTACACATTCTTCCGGTTCTTCACATGTATTGATTTTAATACCTGTAATTTCTTTGAAAAGTACGTCAATGTCATGAATCTGAGAACCGCCACCTGTAATATAAATACCTGAGTGAATAATATCTTTGGCCAATTCAGGTGGAGTCTTTTCCAGAATTAACTTGATAGCATTACAAATTGTATTTAAGTTATCTTTGATTGCTTCGTAAATAACTTCACCTGAAATCTCCATCTCGATTGGGAGACCGCTTACGACGTCTCTACCTACGATTACCATAGTTTCCTTATTACCTGGAACACCGGAACCTAAGCTTTCTTTTAATGACTGCGCGGTTTTCTGACCGATTACCAGATTATATTTACGCTTTACAAATGTAATAATCGATTCATCAATTCTATTACCACCAAAGTGGAGCAATTCACTAAGTACAAGACCACCAAGCGAGATTACTGAAATCTCTGTTGTATCAGCACCAAGGTCTACTACCATAATACCGGTTGGCTCGTTTACATCTAAACCAAGACCTACTGCATCTGCAATCGGTTTCTCACAAAGTAATACACTTTTTGCTTTTAATTTACTCTTAAAGAAGATATCAAAGAAAGCACGTTTTTCAACATCGGTAATGTCTGTTGGTACCGCAACAATGAATTCTGCTCCTCTTAATTTACCTTTTGCATGGCTTTCTAAAAATTCCTGTAATACATTCTGTAAAATATCAAAGTCTGCAATAACACCTGTGCTTACCGGAAACTTAACGTTGATTGTCTCTGGTGCTTTTTCGTACATTGCATATGCAGCATTACCATAAGCATAAATCTGATTTTTATTAACCAATGCAACTGTATTCTTTTCATTGAGTATTTTATTGGTAGCCTTGCAATATACTTTCATATTGCAGGTACCAAGGTCGATTCCGTAAATGTTGTTATTCATGTCTCTCTCCCTAATTTTCTAAAGTAATCCGGCCTCTCTGTAACTATAATAATTATGGTCTCCGATAACTATATGGTCTGATAATGGAATCCCTAACATCTGCCCACATTCTGCAATGCGTTTTGTTACTTCGTTATCCGCTCCGGATGGAATAGATAAACCACTTGGATGGTTATGAAGTAAAACAATGTGTACTGCCTGCTTCTTAAGTGCTGTCAGAAAAATCTCACGCGGTGGAACAATTGAACTGTTCACACTGCCTTTAGATATCACTTCTTCTGCCAATAACCTGCACTTACTGTCAAACATACATAAAACCAAAAGCTCCTGTGTCTCATGCCTTAGTTTTTCCATAAAGTATCTGGCAATTGACTCTGCATCCCGCAAAGAGATATGCTCAATATACTTCGTTGCAGTAATTCGGTTGGACAATTCTGCAATGCATTTCAACTGAATGGCTTTTACCTTACCAATCCCTTTCAACCGAAGCATCTCCTCATAAGATACGTCAAAAAGATTCATAAGATTGTGATTCTTCTGATTGAGAAAATTCTGCGCAACCTCTACAGATTTTAATCCACTGGTGCCGGATTTAATAATCACAGCCAACAGTTCTGCATCACTTAGGTATTCCGGACCATAATTTAAAAACTTCTCATATGGTTTTTCAGAATCCGGTAGTTCTTTAATTGTTAAATGTTGTGTCATAACTCTCCTTCTACTTTCCCCAGAGAACTATGTCACCTTATATTTTATCATAATTAGTCCATATTAACAAGGTTTCGTTCCTTAAGTTTTTGTAAAGCCATAAGAATTCCTAATTTTGCATGATACCATGTCAAACCACCCTGAAAATATACGGAATATGGAGGTTTGACAGGACCGTCTGCACTTAATTCGATAGAAGAACCCTGTACAAAAGCGCCTGCCGCCATGATTACATCACTGTCGTATCCCGGCATTGCCCATGGTTCCGGTGTTACATAACTATCTACCGGAGCAGCAGCCTGAATGCCTTCACAGAAAGCAATCATTGCATCTTTATTGTGGAACGTAACAGCCTGAATGATATCATGTCTGGTTTCTGTTCCATTCGGAATTACGTCAAAACCTAGATCTTCAAAAATATTTGCTGCAAAAATCGCACCTTTTAAGGCACCGCTAACAACTGTCGGGCTTAAGAACAATCCCTGATAGAAGGACTGGATAACACCTAACGATGCACCTACTTCTTTACCAAGTCCCGGTGAAGTCAGACGGTATGCTGCATTTTCTACGCACTCTTTTTTACCAACGATATAGCCGCCGATTGGAGCTAAGCCGCCACCCGGATTCTTGATTAAAGAGCCCACAATCATGTCTGCACCTACTTCTAATGGTTCTTTTTCTTCTACGAATTCACCATAGCAGTTGTCAATCATACAGATGATGTTCGGGTTAATATTCTTAACAAATGCTACTAGTTCGCCAATCTGCTTTACAGAAAAAGTCGGGCGGGTTGCATAGCCTTTAGAACGCTGGATTGTTACTAATTTGGTACGCTCATTGATGGCATTTTTGATACCTTCGTAGTCAAATGTACCATCCGGTAATAAATCAACCTGACTATAAGTGATGCCGTATTCTGCTAAAGAGCCTTTCGACGGGCGGATACCGATTACTTCCTCTAAGGTATCATATGGTTTACCAACAGGGGATAAAAGCTCATCTCCTGGTCTTAAGTTAGACATTAAGGCTAAAGCCAGCGCATGCGTTCCGCATGTAATCTGTGGACGAACAAGCGCATCTTCGCCTTTGAAGCAGGAAGCATATACTTTTTCTAACGTATCTCTACCCATGTCGTTATAACCGTAACCGGATGTGCTGTTAAAACATTCTGCACTCACGCGGTTTTCCTGCATGGCACGGAGCACCTTCATCTGATTATATTCTGCACGTTCATCGATTTCTCTGAAACGGTCTTTTAATCGTTCTTCGATTTTCGCACCGTAACGGTATACTTCTTCGGAAATACCTAAGCTTTTGTACTGTTCGATTAACAATTCACTCATTTGTAATAACTCCTCTTATTCTTATTATTTTCAAGTTTTTCTATAATATTGTCAAAACTGTATATTTTATTAAAAAAATATATATTATTCAAAATATGTTCCGACATGTTTATAACTGGTCGAATATAATCTCTTTCTCAGTAAGTATATTTAACATATCCTTAAGAATTGCTTCTTCTGAATGATTATATTCCTGCTTATCGAACCAGATAACATCACTTTCGCGTCTAAACCATGTCAACTGACGCTTCGCAAAGTGACGAGTCTCTCTTTTGATGATATAGATAGCCTCTTCTAAAGTGATTTTACCATCGAGATAGTCTAAAATCTCTTTATAGCCTAATCCCTGCATGGATACCATCTCACGGTGATAACCCATATCTTTTAATATTTTCACTTCATCAACAAGCCCTTTTTCTACCATAATGTCCACACGTTTGTCAATACGTTCGTATAATTTTGCTCTATCGTCTGTTAGTACAAAATATGCAAAATTATATGGTGACTCTTTCTGACGTTCTGTCTCGTTATGGTCTGAAATCTTCGTGCCGGTCAAGTGATAAAACTCTAATGCACGAATCACTCGCTTAATATTATTCGCATGGATTGCTTCCGCCGATTCCGGATCTACTTCCTGTAACATGGCATGAAGGTGTTCTGCACCTTTTTCCTGTGCTAATTTTTCTAATTCTTCACGATATTCGCCATCTGCATCCTGTTTTGAAAAATCAATGTCATAAAGCACTGCCTGGATATAAAAACCTGTACCACCTACCAAGACCGGTACTTTCCCTTCGGCATAAATTTCTTCTAAGCATTCCTTGGCACGTTCTGTAAAACGCGCTACATGGAACTCCTCGTCCGGTTCAAATTCATCTACCAGATAATGCTTTACACCGTCCATTTCTTCCGGCATGATTTTTGCAGAACCGATGTCCATGTGCTTGTACACCTGCATGGAATCCGCAGATATGATGGAACCGTTCACTGCTTTTGCAAGGGCGATGGAAAGTGCTGTCTTGCCGACTGCGGTTGGTCCGGTTAATACTATAAAGGGTTTCTTTTTCATCCAAAATCACTCCTAATTATTTCTATTATTGTGTTACAACACTAATGGGCAATCTTCTTTGAAATTACTATTTTACACAATACGTTTAAATTTCTTCTCCAATTCATATTTTGTCATGGAAATGATAGTTGGTCTGCCGTGCGGACACTGGTATGGATTTTCCAATGTCAACAATGTGTCAATTAAATGTGTCGCCTCTTCTAACGATAAACGGTTATGACCTTTTACCGCAGCTTTACAGGACATGGATGCAACCTTTTCCATAATTAAAATCGGAGCCTGCTCACCGCTTATATTTGCAAAATCATCCAACATATCAATGAACATAGAACGCATATCCACATCCGAAAAATCTGCCGGAATGGCTGTAATTGCGTATTCTTTTCCACCAAAAGGTTCAATTTCATAGCCAAAGTTTGCGATTTCTTTTTCGTACTTCTTCAATGTCGCCATTTCTTCATTGTCTAAGGTCAGAATGATAGGCGGGCTGATTGTCTGCGAATCAAAAGATTTCGTTTTTAACTTCTCCATCGTCTGCTCATAAAGTACTTTCTCATGCGCAGCATGCTGGTCAATAATGAAAAGTTTTTCTTCATACTCAATTAACCAGTAAGTATCAAAAAGCTGACCGATAATTTTATGCTTTTTGCGGGCGGATTCTGTTAAAAAGCCTGTGTCTAAGGATTCTAATTGCTGCTGTTCGTAGACTTCTGGAAACGGCGGTTCTACCGGTTGTTTTTTCTCTGTCATCTCTACAACCGCTGTTTCTCTTGCGTTTTTTTCTACTTGAGATTCTTGTTCCTTCGGAACGGCGCTTCTTTCTTCCAAAATTTCACGTGCAGCGTTTTTGTTCTGAGTGCTTGGAAAAATATCCACTTTCACTTCCACATTCTGTGCTTTGGCGGCTACTTCAGTCTGGCGTTTTGCAAGTCGATCAAACACGCTGCTTGCTGTATTACCTGTAGCAATATTCGTACTGTTAATCTGGCTATTACCGCGTTCGAGACCTGAACTTTCGCGCACCCTATCCGGATATTTGCGCTCGTATGGGCTGTCTATGGATACGGCTTTTCTGATATCATTTATCTTTCGGTCATCAAGGAAAGAACCTGATATATTGGCACTTTTTCCACTCAAACTTTCAACTCTATTGTTTGTCGGTCTGGTTCCTGTCTGACTCACATTCTCCGGTCTCGCTTCACTTAAGCGGCGTACCTCGAATGGTTCCGGGGCATTTTTTACAATTTCACGGACTTCCGGTCTCTTCTCTTCTTTGACTGGCACCTGCTGAATAAACTCTTTGTGCGTCAACGCATTGCGGATAATTTCATACAACGACTTATAAATCACGTCATTCTGGCTGAAACGCAACTCCATTTTCGTCGGATGCACGTTAACGTCAATCAGTTCGCTGTTCATGCTGATATAGAGTACACAGAACGGATACTGATGCTGCATCATAAAGCCTTTATACCCCTCTTCAATCGCTTTGGATAACAATGCACTCTTAATGTAACGGCCATTAATAAAATAGTTCTCATAATTACGGTTTCCGCGGGAAACGTTCGGTTTTCCGATAAAACCATCTATCTCAAAAAGTTCTGTTTTCTGCTTAATTTCAATCAAAGATGATGTGATATCACGTCCGAAAACATGATAAATCAAATCTTTTTTATTACCGTTGCCTGAAGTGTGTAACTTGGTCTGTCCATTATTAATGAACTTAAAAGATACATTCGGGTGTGACAATGCCATACGTTCCATCAAATCTGCAATATAACCGCCTTCCGTCTGTGCAGTTTTTAAGAACTTGCGTCTAGCCGGTGTATTGAAAAAAAGATTTTTTACCAAAAAGGTTGTACCCTCCGGTGCACCGATTTCTTCACATGTAATTTCCTTGGAACCTTCTATCACATATCTGGTTCCGGTCAAATCTCCATATGTTTTTGTAATCAATTCAACCTGTGCAACCGCCGCGATACTGGAAAGTGCCTCACCGCGGAAACCAAGGGATGAAATGCTAAGTAAATCTTCCACCGACTTGATTTTACTGGTAGAATGGCGCAAAAAAGCCAGTGGAATCTGATTTTTTTCGATACCACATCCATTGTCTGTGATACGAATGAACGAAATTCCACCTTCTTTAATTTCTACTGTAACCGCTGTGGCTTTGGCATCGATGGCATTCTCCACCAATTCCTTTACCACAGAGGATGGGCGTTCAACCACCTCACCGGCTGCGATTTTATCTATTGTTGCTTGATCTAATAACTGAATTGTAGGCATAAATTATCCTCTCATTCATTAATTTCGTTTTTTAAACAAATCATATTTTTGAATTTTAATACATGAATTATTCTCAAACGTAAACTGTACGATCCAAGGCATCAGACCACGGATTTCTTCAAACTCCGAATAGCCAAATGTATTATCATAATAATTAATAATCGTACTCAACGCTGTTCCATGACTTCCAATAACAATGTTCTTCCCGTTGTATTCTTCTAATACATGCTGTAATGCATGAATATTTCTATTCTGCACTTCACCCAAATTTTCCCCATCAGATAATTTATAAGAAAAATCTGCCCATTGCGCCTTACAGAATGCGTTAAAGTCCGGAATCCACTCACTATCCACTTTACGTTCTCTAAAATCCTCTATTACTTCGATATCTAATCCATTCTTTAAAGCCAAATCATGTACTGTATCATATGCTCTTTTAAAAGGACTCGATAATACTACATCAATCTCTTTATCTGACAAAAAATCTGTTACAAGCACCCTGTCCTGAAGTCCTTTAGAAGAAAGTTCTCTTGACATATCATCATGATTTTCATAATTAGGCTGCGCATGTCTCACAAAATATACGTTTGTCATATTTATTCCTCATCCATACTCATGTAAGCTTCTGCAATTCTCTTATAATCAAATTCACGTTTGATTTTCTCTACTGTAAAATTGTCACCTGAAATTACGCTCTTGTAGATATAGCGGCCTTCCTCATCAATTGTATCATCTTTTACGACTGCACCAACTACATAATGGTCTCCTTCAAAATCAAATTCGTCCATAACTGCCATTTCCACGTCACTACCGTCGCTTGCGGTTACATGGAAAGTGATATATTCTTCAAAATTATTTTCCATTTGCTTGTCCTCTTTTCTATTTCTTATAAATATTACTATCTTATAACTATTCAGTGCAACATTCGCAAAATCGCCTCTACAAGGCTTTTCTTTTGCTCATATTTGCTTCTCGCCAAAGAAATTTTTATAAATACATTCATTTAAGCAAGCTGAATGCCTGCATTTTATGAAAATTGCCTTGGCTCTGAATAGTTATAATAATCTATAATCATGCGTGCTCCGCCTGCATTTCCCGGAGCATTTGCGATTAATTCCTGTGTTTGTTTCATATTACTTGCAATTTGCTCATCATGCAACACAGAAAATACCGTCTGTTTTAGGCTTTCACTTGTAATCTGTCTGTATTCCAATCGTTTTCCCAAACCAAGTGCCTCAATCTGTGTAGCATTTACCGGTTGGTCGGATACAAACGGAATAACTACCATCGGTGTACCTTTTACAAGGGACTCCGAAACGCTATTCATGCCGCCATGCGTCACAAAAACGTCTGCAAATTCTAATACATCTACCTGTGGAACTGACGAGTAAATATGAATATTGTCGGGTACATTTTTTAATTTGCTTACATCAAATTTCTGACCAACAGAAATGATGACATCTACATTTTCTCTGCGGAATGCCTCAATGCATTTCTGGAAAAATGCAGTATCTCCTTTAATAATTGTTCCAAGTGAGATATAAATCACCGATCTGTCAACTTTTACAAAGTCAATTGTCTCTGCTTTTCTGGCATAAATGGATGGTCCAAGGAATTTAAAATGTTCCTCTGAAAATTCCTCTACATACGGCTGATATTCGCGCAATGTGTATACAAAATTCAATTCCGGTGGATTTTCAATAATCTCATCGAGCCAATTATCTGTCTTTAAGGTAATTCCCTTTCCTTTGATAATGTCCTTTGTAAAGGCTCTCGTAAGCCATTTCCACTGAAAGACACTCAGCGGACCGCCTGAAGAAATGTATTCATTCATTAGTTTTTTATTGGTTGCAGGTGCGGTAAAAATACGCGCTACCGTTTTTCCGTGTTTTTCTGCAAGATGCTTGCCCAAGAAGAAAAACTGCTCATAAACAACCATATCAAAGTCACCTATGATTCTCTCAGCCGCATTGAAGGCATTTTTCATCTGCTCCGATAACTGTCTGTGGTTCTCATATCCTGCAAAGACAGCACCACTTTCTGATACCTTATCTTCCCAACCAAATGGCATCAGATAGGTCACTTCACACCCCTGCTTTAATAATTCCTGTACAAGACCAATCGTAGGTACAACATGACCGTGATATGGTAAATTTATAAATAAAATTTTCATCGTTGTACCTCCTTTTATGCAGCTTAACTAAATTGATTTTGCATTTTCCACAAATCTGTTATTACTTATTTTCCAGAGAAACCAGCGTCTTATTGGTCTCCTCTGCCACTCTGTCTCCAACTGCAAATTTCGCATTTTTTGCAATTCTTGCAGATACTGTGTAGGATTTTTCATTGCCTTCTTTGTCTACGGCATAAATGATTTTGCCGTCTGATTCTGTATCCTCTTGAATTCTTGTAATATGCATCATATTTTCGGAAAGGCGCTTATCTTTGGCACTACCAATTGCCAACCCAAAACTTGTTCCCATAGACATTCCAAGACACATACCTAGCGCCATATTGTCAAAAAGAAGCATACCATACAACATACCGGTGGACATACCAAGCAGCATGCCTAAACTCATATATAAACCTGTGAATTTCTGAATTTTCTTATCGTTTTTATTATCCATTTTTAAATCCTCTTTGATTAAAAATCTTTACAACAGCTTGTCTATAATGAAATTCGTAAAATCATCATCTTCTTCCCACTCCACAGCCTAAGTCCAAGACATGAATTTTCTGATAGTCCTTAAACATCGGAATTAACTCTTGTACTGTCTTAATTGTTTTTTTTAACCAACTTTCGGACTTATACAATTCCTCAGTAGAGTACATTTCTATATGTGATTTCTTTTCACTTTCTCTAATTTGTTTTATTCTGCTATCCAAACAAAAACACTCCTAAAAATACTTATAATACTAAAAAGCCAAGAGCCCAACTACAAGTACTATTGAAATGCCAATACGCACAATATGATGCCGAATATGAAAGTTATCTTTCTGCTTCCCATTCTGAATCGCTGCAAAGATGATTAATCCAAGTCCCACAAGCGCTAATACCCAATCAAAAGTAACATTAGTTGCACACAAAATACCACTTATTATCGCAATTATTGCTCCTAAAGTCATTAATCTATCATTAATTTTATCTGTACTATTTTTTGCATGAGTAATTGCAGCAAATGCATGTAAACCTGCAAATAAAATTATTACTATACTTAAAAATATTTTCATGATTTTATCCCTCAATTGTATTTTTTACAGTTCCTTTGCAAACAAAATAAGATGTGAATTATTACCATATGCATTTGGATGAATTCCAATTACATTAAATCCATAATCTAAAAGCCATTTATAATCTATCCTATCTGTTTCCAGAGAAGTGATTGCTTCTGGTATATTAGTAATTTTTACTCTATCAATATTAAAATTCATTGAACTCATTCCAGTTCTAAGTGAAGTATATCCTTTGGATTTCGCGTATTCTGCCGCTTTATCAAATAAATCTTTTAGTTTATGTTCCAATTTAAAAACACCATTATCATTAAAACCAGAACACTCTAATTCCAATGACAAATAACATTTCAATTCTCGGAAAAGTGTCCAACCAATCGGCTTCCCATTCTCATCCTCTAAAAACCAACCAATAGTACCAATACTCTCATCAATATCAGTAAGTTGTCCATATGCCTCTTCATAAGTAGACCACCAATCTGGTTTCATTTCATGCATTAATTTAGCGACTTTAACTGCATTTTCCTTATTCAGTTCAACAATATTCATGTTTAACTTACCTCTCCAGTTTTATCGTTTGATTCACTTCTCTGTTTTCTGAACTCATCCATATACTTTTTGCAAGCGTACGCTTCCATAAGCTTTTCATCTTCCCAAGTCCACTGTTTCTCAACTTCTATCTTTTGGATAGTCTCTTCTTCTGTCGGCTCTGCCGGGAAAATAGTGCATGAATATTGGTCGCAATAACCACAATGTTCATATTCCTTCTCTATTACACATTTACGCGCTTCACAATCTGGGCTGAATAATATAGCATTTTCCGTTTCACTACAGCAACCATCACAAATAACCGTATTCGGGTCTGGCGAAAATCCCTGCCATATTTTCTTCCATGCATTACAGATTTCTGCACGTCTATCTTCTCTTTCCACGTTTGGTCGGTATATCAGGCATAAGTCACAACGCATGCCACATTTTGAGTATATTTTTTTATCCATATCAAATACCCTCGTATATTTATTCATGTGTGACGGGTTTTACCCCGCCACGCAATAAAATTTTATTTCTTCGCAACAATTAAGTAACGATGAATGGTTCCTTCCACTTTTCCGTTTTCCTCAATCACCCGTTGCATTTTTAATAGCTGTTCAAAACATTTGTCGACCGAAAAATCTGGGAATTCCCACTCGATAATGTGTGCGAACCACACAAATGCACCCACATCATAAAATGATATCGAGCGATAAGCTTCTGCTTTCTCGATAATAGCAAATCCTGCTTCTTCAAGTACTTTTTCCTGTTTTTCTAAGTACAAATCCGGAAATGGTTTCTCTGTATTTGGCAATACCATTTCAACCAGATCCCTGTCATTATCACCACCAACTTGTTGTGTGATAAAAATACCACCTTTTTTCAATAAACGATATAATTCCTTGGCATCAAACTCCCCGTGCCGGTTGATAATCATATCAAAACTTTCATCCTCAAATGGAATGTCTGCTGGATTATCGCATGGCTTAAAATCAATGCCGATCGGTAATAATTTTTCCTTGCACAATTCTACATTTGGCGGATAGCCTTCTGTAGCTGCGGTATTTGAAATCGGATGCTTTAGCGATAGTAAAAACTCTCCTCCACCGGTATCATAATCCAAAATCCGCATGTCATCCTTCAAATACTTCCTAATTATCTTCTCATAATCCCACGGCAAATCCTCTTCTTCCTTATATCTGCCATCGATATGTGAAAAATCCCATCCATGAATATGTGCAACTGCCTCTTCTTTTTTCCAAATTTCTCTTAATTCTTTTTCGTTCATTTGACTGCTTCCTTTCCAAATTATCTTGTTTACATTTTCTGATAGATAATTATTCGGTGCAGTTCCTGACAACATAATTTAAATTTTCCTCGCTACTCGCGTAAATTAACCTCGATACAATCTGCTGTCAGATCTTTAAAACTGCACCGAGTAGTTAATTCGTTTTCTCATCTCTAACCTCCAAAATTAGATGCATTATCTTTTCACTCGTTTTGACAAATGAATTTCTCCATCATCTTCATATCCGAGTTTTCCATATACAATTTGAGCCGTATTATTTTCATTCCCTGTCAAAAGTTCAAATTTATGAAGCGGATAGGCTTTACTACAATATTCCTCAGCAAATCTTATCATTTCGCTTGCGATACCTTTTTGTCTATACTCTAGCTTGACATATACCTCAGTAAGCTCTGGCATGTAATCATCATAGCAAAATGATTTCTTTAACTGGACACAAACAAACCCCATCAACCTATCATCAACTTCCGCTACAACTACAATTTCTTGTTGGTTATTTGTAAGAGAATCCATGATATTTTCTAAGGACGATTCACCTTTTCCGTTGAATTCCTCATTAAGAATATTTAATTGTTCTGCATCTGTAACATTTGCTATTCTGACCATATAGTCCCCCCTCAAAAAATTATGTCAAGCATTTTATTATTCCTTTTTCGACATATAGAAAAAATTTTGTCCTCTAACTCCTAAAAATTCATCAAATTGCTCTATTTTCAACTGTTTCAAGTTTACATAACGCCATGTTTGCTCTAAAAAACTTATTTTTATGTTTACATAACATATTTTTTAGGAGTTCAGGAAAGAACAAATCTGTATATGCCGAAAACTAGTCTCATATCTCCAAATTAGACATCAAAATGCTAGAAATATAAATCAAAATCCGGCATTCCAACTTTGCAAAACCTCACACCAGAACAAAAATCCCTACCACCTATTCTTCACCTTATTCTGCAACTCATAAAGTTTATTCAGCGCATCAATCGGTGTCATATTTGACAAATCCACATTTCGAAGTTCCTCTATAATGGTATCATCGCCCATCGTGTCAAATAATGACATCTGTGCCAAGTCCACCTCGTCCAGTTTTTCTTTTTTCTTCTTGGATTTGCCGGAAGCGGCACCACCATCTACCTCGATACCACGCGCTACAGAAGCAATGTCGTTCTCGATCAGTTTTTCAACGATTTCTTTGGCACGTTCAATAACAGAATCCGGTACACCAGCAAGTTTCGCCACCTGAATACCATAACTCTTGTCCGCACCGCCTTTTACGATTTTACGTAAAAATACGATGTCATCGCCCTTTTCCTTAACAGCGATACAATAGTTATTTACGTTATTCAGCTTGCCTTCCAGCTCGGTTAATTCGTGATAATGAGTTGCAAATAACGTCTTCGCGCCCAAAAGCTTCGGATTGCTGATGTGCTCTACCACAGCCCACGCAATACTAAGACCGTCAAATGTACTTGTGCCACGTCCGATTTCGTCCAATATCAAAAGCGAATTACTTGTCGCATTACGCAAAATATTCGCCACTTCATTCATTTCCACCATAAAGGTACTCTGACCGCTTGCAAGGTCATCTGACGCGCCTACACGGGTAAAAATACGGTCTACAATACCGATTTTTGCGGATGCTGCAGGCACGAAACTACCAATCTGTGCCATCAAAACGATAATCGCAGTCTGGCGCATGTAAGTGGATTTACCTGCCATGTTCGGTCCTGTAATAATGGAAATACGGTTCGAAGCATTGTCCAGATAAGTATCATTTGCGATAAACATATCATTGTTAATCATTTTTTCAACAACCGGATGACGGCCATCTTTGATGTCGATGACACCATTCTCATTCATTTTCGGACGGCAGTAATTATTCTGATCTGCTACAACCGCCAATGAAATAAATGTATCCAGTTTCGCAACCGCTTTTGCTGTTTTCTGGATACGTACCACTTCTGCGGCAATCGCATTACGCACTTCACAGAACAAGTCATATTCTAAGTTCACAAGCTTGTCCTCTGCGCCCAAAATCATGTCTTCTAACTCTTTTAATTCTGGGGTGATGTAACGCTCGGCGTTTGCAAGCGTCTGTTTTCTGGTAAAGTAATCTGGCACCATATCTTTGTAGGAATTTGTAACCTCAAGATAATAACCGAACACTTTGTTATATTTGATTTTTAAGTTTTTAATACCTGTTTTGTCACGCTCTTTTGCTTCTAATTCTGCGAGCCATGTTTTACCTTCTGTCTTGGCATGGCGGTATCTGTCTACGTCCTCGTTATAGCCGTCTTTAATCAAGCCACCTTCACGGACACTTAACGGCGGTTCTTCAATAATTGCCGCATCAATAAGTTGGTGAAGTTCTTCCAGCGTATCCATTTCTTCCTGTAATTCTGCCAAAAGTTCACAACTGTAATCGTTAAGTAATGTTTTAATCGGCGGTAACATCGCGATAGAATTCTTAAATGCAATCAAATCTCTCGGATTTGCTGACATATAAGTCACACGGGTAATCAAACGCTCCAAGTCGTAGATTGGATTCAAGTACTCGCGCAATTCCTCACGGGTAATCATCTGTTTATTAATATCCTCGATTGCATCTTGACGCTTCTCGATTTCTGCTTTTTCAATCAATGGCTGTTCTACAAAAGAACGAAGCATGCGGGCACCCATGGCAGTCTTGGTCTTATCCAACACCCAAAGAAGGGAACCGCGCTTCTGCTTTTCACGTAAAGTCTCAACAAGTTCCAAATTTCTTCTGGATGAGCTGTCGATTACCATGAATTTTCCGGTAGAATACGGACGAATCGCAGAAATATGCTCCAATGAATTCTTCTGTGTCTCATGCAAATAGCGTAACAGGGCACCTGTCGCTACGGTTCCACAAGAATAATCCTTTAAACCAAGTCCTTCGATGCTATTTACTTTAAAATGCTGCTTGATAGCATTTAAAGTAGTCTCGTCGCTAAAATACCAGCTTTCCAATGAATAGATGGTAATCCCGAGACGATGGCGCATATCATCCAAATCTACGCCGCTCATATAAAAACTTTCATTACATACGATTTCCGATGGTGCAAATTTATGTATCTCATCCATAAGCTTTCGCTCATTTTCCACCTCTGTCACGTAAAAATCACCCGTGGAAACATCAGCAATCGCCACACCATATTTATCCGCCACATAAACGATGCACATCATATAATTGTTCTTGGTCTCGTCAAGTGCCGCCACATCCAGGTTCGTTCCCGGTGTAACGATACGCACTACTTCACGTTTTACGATACCTTTTGCAGTCTTTGGGTCTTCTACCTGCTCACAGATGGCTACTTTATGCCCGTTTGCTACCAGACGGTTCAAATAACCTTCTACGGCATGATGCGGTACACCACACATAGGCGCACGCTCTTCCATACCGCACTGTTTTCCGGTTAAGGTAATCTCTAATTCTTTGGACACTAAAAGCGCATCATCAAAAAACATTTCATAGAAATCTCCTAAACGATAAAACAAAATACAATCTTTATATTCTTCCTTTGTCTGCAGATATTGCTGCATCATTGGTGTATATTCTGCCACGAAAATTATCCTCCTGTAACTACGTTACATGCCAAAATCCATTCTAAATCACCTACGTGATGGGGATTTTGGCACTCTTGAATCATTTTCTCATGGTCTTACGCAGTAAATGCTTAGACCTGATTCCTAATTCTTCTATACCTTCTCATAATGGCTTCCGCCACCTTCATTCCGTCCATCGCTGCGGAAGTGATTCCGCCCGCATAACCGGCACCTTCTCCACAAGGGTAAATACCGCCGATATTCGATAAAAATTCTTCATCTCTACTGATACGCACCGGTGATGACGTTCTGCTTTCTATCGCCGATAAAATGGCATCTTCCCTATCAAATCCCGGTATTGCTTTCGAAAAAGCATGCATACCATCGATAAAAGACTGTTCCACTTCCTCTGACAAAAGACCACGTAAATTCGCAAAAGCACTCGCGCCTCTGGTCTCACTTTCGTAAGCACCATAAGTTTCTGACGTTCTGGACACACAATAGTCTCCAAACAACTGCTGTGGAATCTTGCCCTTGGCCAATTCGAATGTTTTTGCCTCTAATTTCTGCTGAAAACGCACACCTGCTAACGCATCCTCTGCACCAAAATCCTCCGGTGTCACAGATACGATAATGGCACTATTCGCATTTTTACTATCACGTCCTGAATAACTCATGCCGTTTACTGCCAGTTTACCCTCTTCCGAAGATGCATTTACCACATATCCGCCCGGACACATACAAAACGAGTATACACCACGTCCATTTTCCAGATTTGCGGTCACTTTATACGGTGCAGCAGGTAATTTATCCGCATATTTCTCGCCATACTGGCTTAGATTCATTTCACGTTGTGGATGTTCCACACGGAATCCCACCGCAAAAGATTTCGGCAACATGGTCAATTCGTGCCCCAATAACATCTCAAACGTATCTCTTGCGCTGTGTCCCAATGCAAGTACACACACATCTGTATCCAGCCATTCTTCATGATTTAGCTGAATTCCAGTTAATTTCCCAGCTTCAATACGCAAACCCGTCATACAGGTATTAAAACGGATTTCTCCGCCCAAACGCATGATTTCCTTTCGCATATTTGCAATTACATCACACAAAACATCCGTGCCAATATGCGGTTTACTGTCATATACAATCTCTTCCTGTGCACCAAACTTCACAAAAGTTTCCAGTACAAAAAGATTTCTGCCGATTGGATCTTTTACTACCGTATTCAGCTTTCCATCAGAAAAAGTTCCGGCTCCGCCTTCCCCAAACTGCACATTAGAATTGACATTTAACACACCCGTTTCCCAGAATTTCTCTACATCTGCCTGACGTTCTTCCACAGGTTTGCCACGCTCAATTAGAAGTGGCTGATAGCCTTCTCGTGCCAAAAGATACGCACAAAATAGTCCTGCAGGACCTGCACCGACAATTACTGGGCGATGAACCAAATCCTCGCTTCCGTTTGCTTGAACTTCGTATTTTTTCTGCTTGATTAACATAATATTTTTATCGTTAACCTTTTTCATGATTGACGTTTCATTGTCAACCAAAATATTCAAACTGTAGACAATGTACAGTTCCGGTTTTTTTCTGGCATCAATGGATTTCTTCTGAATTTCCAATTTTTTTATCTGATTTGTATTTATTTTTAACAGTTTTGCCGCCTTGCCATGTAATTGCTCTACCTTATGGTCAATCGGCATCTTAATCTGATTAATTCGAATCATCGCCGCTCCTAAATTCTCTGTTAGTCTATCACTCTATCTCATCTCAGTACTGCGTCGTGCCGCATGTAAGCCTGCCACATAACCGCTAGACCATGCCCACTGCAAATTATAACCGCCGCACATACCGTCGATATCTACGAGTTCACCTGCAAAATACACACCCGGTACTAATTTCGACTCCATAGTATCTGCACAAATCTCCTCTGTATCTACGCCACCTGCACATACCTGTGCCTGCTCAAAAGATTTACTACCCGTAATATCTACACGTAATCCTTTTGCAAGCTCTGCCAAACGCTCAATCTGCTCATCTGATAACTTCTTCGGACTGTCTCCCAAAGAAATTCCTGCTTCTTTTATTAAAACTTCCGCTAACTTTTTGTTAAACAATCCTACAAAGCATTCACAAATCGTTTTCTTCTGTTCGCTCTTATGTAATCGTCCCTCAAAAAGTACCACGGTTTCTTCCAAACTCATATGTGGCAAAAAATCCAGCATCATATGTACCTTTTTACCTGTTTTTAATGCCTTTGTCGCATATCGGCTCAACTGAAAAATCGGGATTCCCGATACACCATAATCTGTCAATTGTAATTCCCCATTTTCAGATGAAATTTTTGTGTTTTCTACATATAAATCTGCCTGAATTTCTGCACGAATTCCTGCAATTTGTTTGAAAAATGCCTGTTTTCCCTGCAAAGGAACGAGTGCCGGCACAACATCTATAAAATGATGTCCAAACTTTTCAATATATGGGAAGATGGTACCATCACTCCCTGACTTAGGTGTTGCAAGTAAGCCTGTTGCAAAAATGACGGAATTCCCTGCAAAATCTCCCACAGAAGTATGCAGCAAGAAACCATTTTTGACAGGTTTTACTGCATTTATGTTGCACTCACATACCTCTTTTATACGCAAATAATTAGCCTCTAAACGCAGTACTTCTAAAACCGCAGATGCCTGCTCACTGGCCGGATAATAATATCCATTTTTCACTTTAGGAATAATACCAATTTCTTCAAAAAATGCTACCGTTTCTGCGAATCCAAACTGTTTAAAAACGGGTATCACAAAATCAGGATGCTCACCTCTGTAACAGGTGATATCCTGTTTTATATTTGTATAATTACACTTTCCGTTCCCTGTGGAAAGTATTTTTTTTCCGGTTTTCTCTTTATGCTCTAAAATAACAACTTTTGCCCCAGCTCTTGCGGCAGAAATCGCAGCCATAAGACCAGCTGCCCCTCCGCCTATCACTACTACATCAAATTGTTCAAAATTCCCCTGTTTCACGTTCTTTTCCTCTAACAAACTGCAAAATAAGCATTTTATCCCATCTTGCCTATTCTAGCATATTCCCACTCAATATTCAATCTATAATCAGTTTGTAAGAAATCAAGACGAATAATTTTCTAGAAATGCATATAACGCTTCTTCATTTTTAAAATACAATCCTTCTGTAATTTTTTCTTGCAATTTTTCGGGCAAATGGTGCATTAATATGGTGGTCTCATCATATCGTGTCATACTTACTCTGTCATATATCACCAAATATCCATCTTCTGCTATCACTAAAAATCGTTGTTCTTCGCCTATCGTATCGGACACTTCCATCACTTCCTCGGATGTTTCAGAAACACCTTGCGACCCAATCTCTGTCCTTTCTTCATGTACAGTTTTCTCCAAACGTATTTCATCGTTCATCTCACTTTTTTGATATAAAATACCGCTTGTTACGCACCCTAATGCTACAACACAAAAAAAGTAAATACCTATCCGTTTCAAAACAGTACCTCCTATTTTCACACGATAAGTATTTACTTATTTTCAGTTTTTATTCAATTATCTTAAAAGATGAGCTTTTTTTGCAAGTTTAACTAATAAATGTCCTTTTGGAAGTCGACGAAGTTCTTCTTCTCCCATACCCTTTAAAAGTAAAACCAACGCAAAATACACTATTGCACCGATTATGATACTAATAATAGTTGCGATGGCATTGATGCGGAGCAAATACAACAATCCTTTATAAACAGCCCATACAACTACGCCCATGATGCCGGCTACAAGTCCCGGAATCAAGAACGTTTTTACTATTTCCTGACGATATCCAACATATTTACGAATAGAAACTGCATTTAGGAAACTCATAATCAAACCAAACGCAGCATTTGCAAAAATAACCGCATAAATGTTCAGTTTAAAACCATACATCAATACAACAAGTACGATAACATGAAGTAACAACGCAATCGCTGCATTCTTCACCGGTTCCTTCATACGGTTAATGCCCTGCAATAAACCATTTGACAAAGTTGACAATGAGAAAAATACAATTGAAACTGCACCATAACGTAACATAACAGCAGCCAAACCGGATTCATCACTCAAACGCACCAATTTTAAAATAGGTTCTGCCAGAACACCCATTCCAACTGCACATGGTATGGAAATCAGCATAATAAAGCGAATTGCACTGCCAATCTGATAACGAACTTCTTCGATATTCTTTTTCGTGAATGCAGACGTCAATGCCGGTACAGAGGATGCCGCCAATGCAGACGCAATGGAAATTGGCACATTAATTAAAGTACGATAACGTCCGGTATAGACACCATTCCAGGTACTAATCTCTAAGGCACTATAACCTTGTGAATTCGCAATATTTTTAAAGATTGCCATATCTACTAAGGTATTACAATTGTAAATCGTTGTACTTAAAAGCACCGGAATAATTGTAATAATTAAAGTGTGGAAAATATGTCGGTAAGAATCAACTTTTGACATACCTTCCCGTCTTGTCTGTCGTTTATATACATGCAAATAAGCAAATAATACAAAACATGAGAAAATCAACGCTACAAGTGCTCCCACACCTGTACCAAGTGTACCACCAGCCGCACCATAAGCTG
Organism: Roseburia sp.; assembly: GCA_045531555.1. GTDB lineage: Bacteria > Bacillota > Clostridia > Lachnospirales > Lachnospiraceae > Roseburia. The sequence continues at coordinate 118,684 of JAZSEF010000082.1, forward strand.
CTGCGTAGTTTTCCTGATTACCAAGAATAGCACCGACTTTCATACCATAATTATACAATACATAAGCAGCCCAAACACTGACAATCGCATTTGCAATCTGCTCTAATACCTGTGAAATGGCACTCGGCATCATGCTTCCTAAACCTTGGAAAAAGCCACGCAATACGCCTAATACCGCAACGATCAGTAATGTTGGAATCAGTACTCTCACGGCAAAAATACTAAATGGTGTCTTCATTGCAACGGTAAACGCCTCCGCACCAAAAAGCAAAATCAATGCCGCCAAACCACCCGTTATTGTTGCAAACGCTAATGCACCTCTTAAGATACGATATACATTTTTACGTCTTCCTCTGGACATATCCGCAGAAACAAGTTTAGAAACTGCAAGCGGAAGGCTATAAGACGATATAATTAATAAATTATTGTAAATCTCAAAGGCTGTGGCATAATAATCCATTCCTACATCACCGATAATTCCAATCAATGGAATACGATATAATAAACCAATAATTCGGCTCACTAAGGACGCCATCGCTAAAATAGACCCCTGTACCAAAAAGCCTGTACTACTTTTTTTCTTACTCATATATTCTCTCATTCCGCCCATACGGGCATCTTTATCTGGTCATCGTTACTTATCCGATGAAATATTAGCGCAAAATCTGCATTGCTTCTAAAATGACTCTCTGTTTTTCCTCCATGACAGCAGCTTCTTCCGGTGTCATATGGTCATAACCAAACAAATGCAACATGCTATGTAAAATTAAAAAGGCAAACTCACGCTCTATGCTATGTCCGTAACTCTCTGCCTGTTCAAATACTTTCTCTACAGAAATAATAATATCACCTAACATAATCTCTCCGGTATCCGGATTAAAATTATCATCATAATCTTCTTCTAACTTAGAAAAATCTCCCGCAGTTTCATAGGACAACATTGGAAAAGATAAAACATCTGTCGGATTGTCAATCTGCCGATACTCTTTATTAATCTCATGAATGCCCTTATTATCTGTCAAAGTAAGATTTACCTCGCACTCATAAGGAAATCCCTCATGATCCAGCGCAAATTCTACCACTCTGCCAGCTAATTCCTCATAATCAAAACCAAATGTTACGTCTACTTCCGCTTCAATTAATAAACTCATAAAAGCGTATCCTCCTTTACCAAATATTCTCGTATTTCCAAGAAATTATGCATACTAAGCTTTGCATTCTTATACATCCCGTTCGAAGAAAATTCTGTTAGAACATGATAAACTTCCATATCTTTATTCCATTCATGCATTTCATCTTTTGTACGCAATTCTTCAAAATGACACAATACACCGTCTATCATCTGAACAATCGCAGACTCCGGTGTTGACGGAAACTCTAATATACCATGGTATTCTTTGATAATCTGACAGATTTTCTCTGGGAAACATTTTTCATATGCTAAAATAGCTCCATTTTTCGCAATGTTTTCCCCTTTTATGACGCCTATACGGTAATATAAACCCGCCACTGAACACAACACTTCGTCGGCACCTGCAATCTTTGCACATTCCCTTGCTACCTTAGAAACTAATACGCCATGCCGATATTCTTTCATAGAAAAATGTTGTAATTCTTTTGCAGCAGAATACTCTTTTTCAAGCATATCCTGTAACAGATTATCTATTTCATATTCTCTGGCATAACGAATTTTATCATATGCAAAAAATAGCATAAAAGCAAGTACGGCTCCTAATAACAAAGAAAACAGCAACACTTTTAATACCGATACTCTATGTTCCAAATAATAAAACAGCGTTGGCAAACTTGTTTGAATACAACCAATAATCAAAATAAAGTATTTTTTTAATTTGGAATTCTCCCAAGCTACAAACAACATACTGCCGACTAATGTCATTAATATATAACAAAGCAATTCATTTACACTAAAACCACACGTAATCGTTAGTACAACAATATAATAAATGCTAATACACAAGCCAAGCCATTCTGAACTAAATCCACTTACAACGAGTATAATTGCCAATACCGGTTTTAAAAATGTGGGCGAAAAACCACAGATAAGCCCTAATAAAGAAGCCAGTATTACTCCGAACAACACACTACTATAGTCTGTCATTCGATTCTTGCATATCCTGCCGGCCAAACGTTGTTGTTCCAATAAAAAAGCCAATACAGAAAAGAAAACCAAATCTACAATAAGCAAACATAGCAATTGATCCAAAAGCATTCCTTTTAAGATTCCCAGTAATATGGAATATGCAGTCATAACCATAAAAATTGCAATCATTCGATTGGTTCGTTTTTTACTTACATATTTTGGCATTTGTATGTTTAGCTCCTGCTTTCTCTTTTGTAGTGTGATTATTTTTGTTTATTGGGATGATTACGTTTATTCACCCTTGCTTCATAATCTTCGTATGCCTTTACAATTTTCTGTACCACAGGATGTCTTACAACGTCCACACTTGTCAATTCACAAATTCCTACTTCTTCTACTTTTTTCAGAACTTTTAATGCTACATCCAAACCAGAAGTAGTTCCCGGTGCTAAGTCTTTCTGTGTCGCATCACCGGTAATTACTGCTTTTGAACCAAAGCCGATACGCGTTAAAAACATCTTCATCTGTGCCGGTGTCGTATTCTGTGCTTCATCTAAAATAATAAATGCATTATCTAAGGTTCTGCCTCGCATATATGCAAGAGGTGCTACCTCAATCAATCCTTTTTCCATATTTTTCTGGAAACTTTCCGCTCCCATAATCTGATATAATGCATCATAAAGCGGTCTTAAATAAGGGTCAACCTTACTCTGCAAATCCCCCGGTAAGAAACCAAGCTTTTCACCGGCTTCAATCGCCGGTCTTGTTAAAATAATACGGCCGACTTCTTCATTCTTAAAAGCGGTAATCGCCATAGCCATCGCCAGATATGTTTTACCGGTACCTGCCGGTCCGATACCAAACGTAATCATTTTATTACGTATTGCATCTACATAATTTTTTTGACCAAGTGTTTTCGGTTTTACCGGCTTTCCATTAATCGTATGACAAATACATTCTCTGTCAATCTCCACAATTGCCGATTCATTATCTTCAAGCACTAAAGAAAGTGCATAATTTACATTCTGTTCTGTAATTACATTTCCTCTTTTAGATAATTCTAAAAGCTGTGCAAATACACTTGCAGCGCGCTTTGTCTGAACATCATTCCCGACTAATTTCATGGTGCCATCCCGCACGACTACGGTCACATGCAGGGAACGCTCAATTTTTTTAATATAGGTATCAAATTGTCCAAACACATTTGCAACATGTTCTGTTGGAAAATTTAAAGATACTTCAGTCAAACTCATCCTCTATCTGCCCCTCTGTATTATCAATACTCCGAATCTCCGTCGGTCGATAAGATACGATAGACTCTTCTGCGATTATCGTCCCACTTATTAGATAACTTTGATTCACTTTTTTTATCATAACATTTTTTTCTATAATTTGAATACCCTTTTCTTCCAAATTCGTCAAATACTGTAAAAAATGTTCCTCTGCCAGTACTTTTACTTCTTCCTCTGTGTATTCTTTTTCTTCTAATCTATAGGTATTATAAGTAATTTTCTTAAAAAATATAGGAAAATAGAAATTTTTCCCTAAGCGAACCTGTACATTTTCTATAATCTGATCATATAGTCCTTCCGGTTCATGTGAAAAAGGGTTCTGCAACATAATATTTTTCACAGAAAGAGCATACTGCCGCTTAGGTTCTCCTTCATATATTTTTTCTTGATAGTTTGGAGAAATCCATTCTTCATATGTATAAGTAACCTGTGCTGTAATATCGGCATCAGCCCGCTCATACAAATAGTCCACCGTATCTCCATAATCATTATTTAAAATAATTTCACCGGACACAAGGCAATCTCCCTGCAAAACCTCAGTCCCCACCTTTGCAACCGGTGTTCCATGTCTGGTAATCATATGTGTAATGATACCGTCCTTTGCAGCAACAATATCACAAATTTCTTCCTCTTTTTCTACATAAAACTGTTCTGATAATAAACTCTCCTGTATATCTACTGTCAGTTTAGTTCCATATATTTTAATGGAAGTCCAAATCACTTCCGGATACTTGCTACGTAATGTTTCTTCTAACCTCGCACAATCAATATCCGAAATTTTTGTTCCAAAATCAGCATTTTCCTCTGTTAAAAATTCTAAAATCGTCTCTTCTGATAAAAAGGAATTCCCATTCACTTCAATATTCCAAATAAAACGTGAAGTATAGAATAACATCCCTATAAAAAGCAATATGCCAACTGCAAACATTTTTCGCTTACGATAACGATGTAGATAAAATGGCATACCATGTCTTTCTAAAATAGCTGCTTTTGTTCGTGTCTTTTTTAAAATCGGTCGTAACGATTTATATCCATCGACACTGATAAAAAACAGAAATCCATCCTCTACAGATTGTAGGTTCCATATTAAAATATTGCGTTTTCCGCACATATTTATAAACCGTTCCGGTGCATACCCCGTCAAATGAACAAGTACATAACCACGTAAAAATTTCAAAATCGAAATAAAAACCATGTTTACTCGTACTGAATTTGTTCAAAAAAACCAGTTATTTTCATTTCCTCATTTGTATAGTAATCAATTGACAAATTTCTGCCGGTTATAACAACCCTACAGTTTTTTGCCTGAATTCTGATAAAGGAATCCTCATAATTAAGGATTCCTTTATAATTCTCTATCAATAATTCTTTTCTGCCAGTTACGGTCACAATTGCTTCTCCTAACAGGAAATCCTTTGGAAGTTCCAATTGTTCTATTACTTGTTCGCGGATTTTAATAGGTTTTCGTTTACTCATATTGCAATATATGAATTCTAAAAACAAATTATTCTACTTATGATAAGGCTCACGATTCATGATGCGGTATGCTCTATATATCTGCTCCAATAAAATTACCCGCATAAGCTGATGTGGAAAGGTCATTTTTGAAAAAGAAAGTTTCATATCCGCTTTTTTTAATAGTGCGTCTGACATTCCAAGTGAACCGCCAATCATAAAAATAATATGACTGGTTCCACCTGTGCCAAGTCCTTCTATTTTTTCTGATAATTCCACAGAATCTAACTGTTTTCCATCAATTGCAAGCGCACAGACAAATGCTCCTTCTTTCAGATATTTTTCCATACGTTCTGCTTCTTTTTCTTTAATTTGACGATCTACCAGCTCACTGGCATTATCCGGAGTCTTTTCATCTGCTACTTCTATTACCTCTAATTTGCAATAGCGGCTTAAACGTTTTTCATATTCAGCAATTGCATCTCTATAAAATTTTTCTTTTATTTTTCCTACGCATAAAATAGTAATTTTCACTTTAATCTCTACTCTACTACTTCTGTAATTTCTTCTACAAAAACTTCTGTCTCTGTTTCCGGGGTTAATATTATTTGATAGTCATGTTTTACTACATCACTGTAGATATTTTTTCTGTTTTTACAAACGGCTTTAATCGTATATAAACCGGAAGTCTCCAAATCAATACCAACTCCCTCTACATATCTTTTTCCATTTGTAACCGGATTGGTACCATCTGTTGTATAATAGATGGCATAATCGTCTACAGAAAAAACTGTCACATTCAGTTCCTCATAAAACGTATCTCCACCCGGATAAATATTTGGTGCTGCAACCAAATAATCTTTAAATAAATCCTTTATTTTTTCATTATCTGCATATGCTGACAATTGCTTTATCTGCTCGTACTGTTCTTTTTGGTCATATATCTCTATCAGCTGCTTATATGCAGATTCATTTTCTTTGTCTAACCGAATTACTTCTGTCAACAAAACCAATGCTGAATCATCTTTCTGTTGCATACGATAGATTTCTATCATTTCCATTCTACTATCAATATCACTTGGTACGATTGCCAAAGCACGCTTTAAATACTGCAAAGCACGCTCATAGTTATGATCTACCATTTCTACCTGTGCCATTTTCATTTGATAATTATATGAATTATCATTCTTATAATCCACAAATATTTTTATTACAATACCAATGGTAATCATAACTGCCAATAACAATCCCGTCAAAAAAACAGGCATAAGCTGTTTTCTTTTTCGGATACGAAGCTGCTCTTCTTCGGATAATACCCTTTTCTTCGATTGTGGTTTAATTCCTTCTCGTAAAAGTGAATGTAAGAAATCATCTTCTAAAGATGTATAGCCATTAACCATCTGTGCTTCTTTGCCACACACCGGACAGTATATGCTTCCATCTTTTATTTCCGCATCACAGTTTGCACACTTCATTGGCTTCCATTGCCTCCACACAATTGTTCATCAGCATTGCAATTGTCATTGGTCCAACGCCTCCCGGAACCGGAGTAATTGCAGATGCAAGCGGTTCTACTTCATCATATTTCACATCACCGCAAAGTTTATTGTTTTCATCACGGTGAATTCCTACATCAATTATAACCGCACCTTCTTTAATATATTCCGAAGTGATAAATTGTGGCTTTCCAATTGCGACAATTAATATATCTGCAGTTTTACAAAGTTCTTTTAAATTCTGTGTCTTAGAATGTGCAATCGTTACCGTAGCATTCTCACGTAACATAAGCAACGCCATTGGTTTTCCGACAATATTACTTCTTCCGATTACTACACAGTTTTTTCCTGCAATCTCAATATTACTACGCTTCAAAAGCTGAATAATTCCCGCCGGTGTACAGGAAACAAATCCTTTTTCACCAATTACAAGATTACCAACATTTTGCGGATGAAAACCATCCACATCCTTTTTCGGTGAAATAGTCTGGATAATTTTATCGGCATCAATATGTTTTGGAACCGGAAGCTGAACTAAAATACCGTGTACTGCCTCATCTTCATTCAAACGTTCCACTAAATCTAATAATTCCTGCTCGGTAGTCTCTTCCGGTAGTTCATAAGAAAGAGATTCGATTCCAATATAAGCACAGGCTTTCTTTTTGTTATTCACATAAACGGACGAAGCAGGATCATTTCCTACCTGGATTACTGCTAATGCCGCCTTTTTTCCTTCCGCCTTTAAAAGTGTTACTTTTTCTTTTAATTCATCCTTAATTTCTTGGGAAATCTTCTTTCCGTCAATGATATATGCCATAATTTTCTAACCTTCTTACCTTTACTTTATAACGTTTCAGAGCCATTGCATAAATTGCATTGGCTCTGAATTATTATGCTTTTTAGAATAAACCTGTAATTACTCCATTATCATCTACATCAATGCCATATGCGGCTGGTGCTTTTCCAAGTCCCGGTAATGTCATGATACTACCGGTTAAAGCAACCACGAATTCTGCACCGGCAGAAACATATACTTCACGTACATTCAATGTGAAACCACTTGGTCTGCCAAGTTTCTTTTCATCGTCTGATAATGAGTACTGTGTCTTAGCCATACAAACAGGGAAGTGTCCCATACCAAGATCTTCAATACGCTTTAATTCTTTTGCAGCTGCTGGTGCGTATGATACACCGTCTGCGCCGTAGATTTCTTTTGCTACTTTTTCAATCTTTTCTTTTAATGATAAACCATCTTCATATAATGGTGCAAAATGGCTTTCTTTTTTCTCAAGTGTCTCAAGCACTTTTTCTGCTAAAGCTACACCGCCTTCGCCACCTTTTTCCCATACTTCTGATAATGCAAATTCACAATCTCTATCTTTACAGAACTTCTCTACGAAGTCTGTCTCAGCCTTAGTATCTGTTACGAAAGAGTTCAATGTAACGACTACCGGTACGCCGTATTTCTGAAGGTTCTCGATATGTTTCTCAAGGTTTACAATACCTTTAGCCAATGCTTCTAAGTTCTCTGCGCCTAAGTCTGCTTTTGCTACACCTCCATTGTATTTCAATGCACGGATAGTTGCTACTAAAACAACTGCCTCCGGTTTCAAGCCTGCTTTTCTACACTTAATGTCAAAAAACTTCTCTGCACCAAGGTCAGCACCGAAACCAGCTTCTGTAATAACGTAATCTGCTAATTTAAGAGCTGTCTTAGTTGCGCGCACACTGTTACATCCATGAGCAATATTGGCAAATGGTCCGCCGTGTACGATTGCAGGTGTATGCTCTAATGTCTGGATTAAGTTTGGTTTTAACGCATCTTTTAATAATGCTGCCATAGCACCTGTTGCCTTTAAGTCATTTGCTGTAACAGGTTTGCCTTCATAGCTGTAGCCAACAATAATCTGTCCCAAGCGGCGTTTTAAATCATGCATATCATTTGCAAGACAAAGGATTGCCATAATTTCAGATGCAACGGTAATAACAAAATGATCTTCACGAACAGTTCCGTCCATTTTGCTTCCAAGGCCTACTACGATATTACGTAATACACGATCATTCATATCAAGACAACGTTTCCAAACAATCTGTCTTGGGTCTAATCCAAGTTCGTTACCCTGCTGAATATGGTTATCTAAAATAGCTGCAAGTAAGTTGTTTGCAGATGTAATTGCATGGAAGTCACCTGTAAAATGTAAGTTCAAATCTTCCATAGGAACAACCTGCGCATAGCCACCGCCGGCTGCACCACCTTTGATACCAAAACATGGTCCTAAAGACGGCTCACGTAATGCGATAATCGCTTTTTTACCAAGCTTGCCAAATGCCTGTCCTAAACCAACGCTAGTTGTTGTTTTTCCTTCTCCGGCAGGTGTTGGATTAATTGCTGTTACGAGAATTAATTTTCCATCAGGATTGCTTTCTGTTCTCTTCATCAATTCATCAGAAAGTTTTGCCTTGTACTTGCCATAAAGTTCAAGGTCATCCTCACAAATACCAATAGATGCTGCTACTTCTTTGATTGGAAGCATAACAGCTTCCTGCGCGATTTGAATATCAGTCTTCATAATGTTCCTCTTTCTGCCATCCGGCTATGTATTCTTTATTTTAATACAACTTTTTACTACTACAATACTTCTTCCACGAATTGTTCAAACTGCTCCGGAGACATTAATACCCTTCTTGGTTTTGTTCCTTCTTCCGGTCCGACAATTCCAGCCTCTTCTAACTGATCCATGATACGTGCTGCTCTGTTAAATCCTACTTTAAAATAGCGCTGTAACATACCAATGGAACCCTTTTCTTTATCAATAATTAGTCTGGCTGCTTCAGCAAAATAAGCATCCCTTCCGTCTGCTGTACTGTCACCTCTGCCATCAATAGACACCGTACCATTACCGGTCTCAACGCTATTCATCTTTGCTTCGATTTCAGCACTATAATTCACCATTCCATTATTCTGTTCTTTCAGGAAACCTACTACATCCAATACTTCTTTATCAGATACAAATGCACCCTGAATACGTATAGGCTTTGGAACTCCTTGTGGATTAAATAACATGTCACCTTTACCAAGCAGTTTTTCAGCACCATTCATATCCAAAATGGTTCTGGAATCGACACCCGAAGTTACTGCAAATGCAATACGGCTTGGCATATTCGCTTTAATTAAACCTGTAATAACATTTACGGATGGTCTCTGTGTAGCGATAATCAAATGGATACCACATGCTCTTGCCAACTGTGCCAATCGGCAGATAGCCTCTTCTACATCATTCGATGCTACCATCATAAGGTCTGCCAACTCGTCTACGATAATCACGATCTGCGGAAGTTTCTGAGGCTTGTCTTCACCTGGAACATTTTCAAGGCTTTCTACTTTTGCATTATAGCCTTTCAAGTCTCGTACACCCGCTTCTGCAAACTTGTTATAACGGTCTGTCATCTCTGCTACTGCCCAATGAAGTGCACCGGCAGCTTTTTTCGGATCTGTCACTACCGGAATCATCAAGTGCGGAATACCATTATACACACTTAACTCTACCACTTTCGGGTCAATCATAATCAGCTTAACATCCTTTGGGTCAGCCTTATATAAAATACTCATGATAATCGTATTAATACAAACAGATTTACCGGAGCCTGTGGCACCTGCGATTAATAAATGCGGCATCTTCGCAATATCTGTCACTACTACCTTACCGCCAATATCTCTACCTACACAAAATGCTAATCTGGACTCGTTTGTTTTAAATTCCTGTGACTCAATTAATTCACGGAATGATACCATCACATTTTCTTTATTCGGAACTTCAATACCTACCGCTGCTTTTCCCGGAATTGGAGCTTCAATTCGGATATCAGCCGCTGCTAAATTCAACTTAATATCATCTGCCAGATTTACAATCTTACTAACTTTTACTCCCATTTCCGGCTGCAATTCATATCTGGTAACCGCCGGTCCGCAACTCACATTCGTAATCGTTACATTCACACCAAAATTTTTTAATGTCTGCTGTAACTTTGTGGCTGTCTCCTGCAAATACTGACGGGAATCACCCTTTTTCGGAGCAATCTGTTTCAATAACGATACCGGAGGGAAAATATGCTTTTTCACTTCTTCCTGCTGAGTTTCCATTTCTTTTTCGATATCTGATATCTCATTTTGAATCTCCGCTTCACTCTGGCGCGTTTTTCTACGCGTAGTCGCCGGTTCAGATGATATCATATTTTCTACATGTGATGTTTCTGCTACTGTATCACGATTTGTTTTAACATGTGTTGCTTCTACTTCATGTCGGCTTGTATATGTAACAACTTCCGGTATAGGTGCGACTTCAACCGGCGTTATATTTTTCATAGAATCTGCAATAATTCGCTCTAATTCCGCATTCTGTATCTCAGGTGTCTGTTGTACTCCCGATGTTAAAGTTACTTTCTTTTCTTCCTTAATCTCAGGAAGTTCCATATGAGTCTCAATATGTAATTCGCTAATTTCATCCGTCACTTTTTTCGGATTATTATACGGCAGAATTCTGGTATCGATTGCAACACCTTCTACTTTTTTATCAATTCGGCGAAGTTTCTGTTCTTCCTTACGAGCCTCTACTCTTTCACGATGACGTTCGTTTGTTACTTTCGCTGTTTCATAAACCTTTTGTCCACCTTTTTGCACACCTCTTAATGCGGAGCGCTCTGTAATCAATACCAGACATATAATCAATACTACAATATCAATAATATATGCACCAATAATTCCAAAATTCGGAGCAATTAACCATGCCAATAAACCACCAATAAAACCGCCTCCGATTTTATTTGCATAACAATATTCATAGACTGCAAGCGGACCAGGCGCCTTTGCACCATTTATCAGCAATTCAATAAACATGCAAATAAAACATGCAAATACTGCTGTAGCAACTAATTTAATAGTTGCAATACGATTCCCTCTATTTGATGCAAAAAAGAAAAATGCTACCACAAAAATAATTGGAAATATGTACTGTAATAAACCAAATATTCCGAAAAAGATTCCACTTATTACATTCCCTACCTTACCGCCAACACCAAAATTACTGATAAACAAAAGTGTGCACAATGCTAACACAATCCACAGAATAATTTCATTGGTAAAATTCTCGTGTTCTTCTATCTGTTTTTTTGTCTGTCTGCTTCTGCTATTTGTTTTTTTCGTTGTTGGTTTCTTCGTGCTTCTACCGGAAGACGAACTACTTTTCTTCCCTGTTGCCAAACTTATTCCTCCATTTCATACCCTTATCACATAATTTAAACTATATAAAAATGACCTATAATGGAAATAATTCCAATTACAAGACAATATATTCCAAATATCTTAAATTTTTTATTGCGGACAACTACTAACATCGTCTTGATACATATATATCCAACCACACCGGCAATCACCATACCAACTACATAGCTTACAATCTCACTTGCTGATAACGCAACCATTGAAAAATCTTTTAATTCCAATAACATTGCACCTAAAATTGCCGGAATTGACATAAGGAAGGAATACTTCACCGCAAAAGAACGGTTAAATCCACTTAATAAACATGCCGTAATCGTAGAACCGCTTCTGGAAATTCCCGGTAATGTAGCCACTCCCTGCACAATACCAATAATAAACGCATTAGAATATGAAATATCCTTAGGGAGCTTTTCGCCGGATTTCGCCGCATCCGCTATAAAAAGTAAAATAGATGTTATTACCAGACAAATCCCCGGTACAATTAAAAGCTTAGATGCCATCTCAACCATGTCTTTGCCAATAATTCCAATAATTCCAGTTGGAATCGTAGACACGATTACTAACAGCACAAATCTACGGTAACTGCTGTTAGCAACCGGATGATATTCACCTAAGTCTAATGCTTCTTTTGCAAGCTTCTCTTTACGAAACATATTTTTAACTTGTAAAAAACTATTCCTCAAAAAAATAGCCAAATTAATCATGCTATTCTTCAGTATATAAATACCTTCAACAATCAGCTTTGCTACATCTTTGTAAAAAACAGCACAAATTGCAACTAATGTCCCAAAATGTAATAAGACATCAAACAACATTCCTGTTTCTGTATCTATTCCAAACAAAATCTTAAACAACGCAAGATGTCCGGAACTGCTGACCGGCAAAAATTCTGTTAAGCCCTGAATAATCCCCATGAAAATAGCTTCCAATAGTGACATGACAGCCTCCTTTATCGTTTAAATCCTGTATTTTAAAGCATAAAACGCATTTTTATCCAATATACTAACTTATCATACCACATTTTGATATCTTTGTCATTAAAAGCTTTTCATTTCACTAGATTTAGTGCTCTTTTTTATATTCATCTATCATTTCTCTTAATTTTGTGAAAGCCTGATGAATACCGCCTACTTCCTGGATTAATCCTTCTTCAACCGCTTCTTCCCCTACCAGAATCGTTCCTAAATCTTTTGTCAAAATCCCTGTATACATCATCAATTCTTCTAAACGCTCCTCTTTGGCATTCGAATGCGATGCAATAAAACGTAAAATACGATCCTGCATCTGCTTGAAATAATCATATGTCTGTTGTGCTCCAATAATCAGACCACTCATACGAACCGGATGAATCACCATTGTTCCAGAAGGTACAATGAAAGAATAATCTGTAGATACTGCTAACGGCACACCAATCGAATGGCTCCCGCCGAGCACCAGTGAAACCGTTGGTTTTTCAATTGACGCTATCATTTCTGCAATCGCAAGTCCACTTTCTACGTCCCCACCAACCGTATTCAATAATAATAACAAACCATCTGCTTCTTCATCTTCTTCAAATTCCGCCAGCTTCGGTAAAATATGTTCATACTTTGTTGTTTTTGTTGTATTTGGTAAACACTCATGCCCCTCAATCTCACCAATAATTGTCATCATTCGAATACGGTGTTTTTCATCCCCAATTTTCATCTCACCAAATTCTTTTACTTTCTCGTCTTTTTCACTTACATTCGCCTGCCCCATTTAATCTTAGCCTCCTTATATTACAAAATAAAAAATGTAACACATAAAAAAATACGAAGGACACATTTGTATCCTTCGTACTATTTTGTGCTGATTTTCATTTTTTATTCGTAACGATAAGGTTACTTTATAATGAATTCTACCAACCTAATAAGTAGTTATAAAGTCCTTCGTAACGTCCTTTAGATGTTTTCCAAGAATAGTCATTTGCCATTCCTCTGTCAACCATCTCGTTCCACTGTTCTCTGTTGTCATAATAAACTTTCTTAGAGTAGTTAATTACATTTAACATCTCTTCGCCATTATAGTTAGAGAATGAGAAACCATCACCTGTATTCTCAAATTCATTATAAGCATGAACTGTGTCTTTCAAACCGCCTGTCTCACGAACAATCGGAACAGTACCATAACGGAAAGAAATCAACTGTGTTAATCCACATGGTTCGAAACGTGATGGCATTAAGAATGCATCTGCAGCTGCATATAATTTATGAGCTAAATCGTCTGAATAGCAGATATTTGCAGAAACTCTGTCGCCATATTTCCAAGCATAATGACGGAACATATTCTCGTACTGTGGATCACCTGTACCGATAACAACAAGCTGTGTATGCTCATCTACGATACGATCGATTACATAGTTAATAAGGTCAAGACCTTTCTGGTCTGTCAAACGGGAAATTAAACCAATCATGTATTTATTTCCGTCTACAGTAAGACCTAACTGTTCCTGAATGCTTGTCTTGTTCTGCCATTTCTTCTCACGCCAGTTTTTCGCATTATAGTTACAGTAAATCTTGTTATCTGTTTCCGGATTGTAAACATCATAATCGATACCATTTACAATACCCTGCATATCAAAATGTCTTGCCTGTAATAAACCTTCTAAGCCTTCACCATAATAAGCTGTCTGAATCTCTTGTGCATATGTATCACTAACTGTAGTGATATAGTCTGCATAAACAAGACCGCCTTTTAACATGTTAGCATCTTTCTTGAACTCTAACTTGTCCGGTTTGAACAAATCAAGAGGAAAAGCTGTAAGACCTCTCATAGTCTCGATATCCCAAACGCCCTGGAATTTCAAGTTATGAATTGTCATGATAGATTTAATATTCCAGTAGAAAGAATCTGCCTGGAATTCATTCTTTAAGTAAACAGGAATGAAGCCTGTCTGCCAGTCATGACAGTGGATTAAGTCTGGTCTAAAGTCAATTGCTTTTAACATAGACAATACAGCCTTGTCAAAGAATACAAACTTCTCGATATCTGATTTGATATCGCCGTATGGTTTATCTCCACCGAAATATTCTTCGTTATCAATGAAGTAATATGTAATTCCATTGTACTCATATTTTACAATACCAACGTATTTATTTACGTTGTATACACCAGTTCCCATGTAAAAATGTGTTACATATTCGAAATTCCATCTGAATTTCTCCGGAATACACTGGTAGTTAGGAATAACTACACGTACATCCCATTCTTCTTTGTTGAATTCCTTTGGTAATGCGCCACAAACGTCTGCTAAACCACCTGTTTTAATAAAAGGTACACATTCAGATGCAGCAAAAAGAATCTTTTTCATTGCAAACCCCAACCCTTCTTTTTATTTTTACGGCTCTGCCGTTATATACATTTATTCGTCCCAGTTATGATATACTTCCTGTACATCATCTTCCACATCTAATAAATCTAAGATACGATTGATATTAGTAATATCTTCCTCAGCAGTAAGCGCTACATAATTCTGTGGAATCATAGTTACTTCTGCCTGTGCCATCGGAATCTTTTCTGCTTCTAATGCACTGCGAACTGCTTCAAAATCGTCCGGACTGGTCAATACTTCAAAGCTGTCCTCTTCTTCTGCAAAGTCTTCTGCACCTGCATCTAAAGCGATCATCATAAGTTCATCTGCTTCCATATCGCACTCTTCTTTTGCGATGATAATCTGACCTTTTTCATCGAACATATAAGATACGCATCCCTGTGTACCAATACTTCCATGACCTTTTGTAAATGCGTTACGTACATTTGCTGCTGTACGATTCTTGTTATCTGTTAAACATTTTACGATAATTGCTGTACCACTTGGACCATATCCTTCATATGTACAATATTCGTAATTTACGGAGTTGCCTTCACCGGCTGCTTTTTTGATACCACGTTCAATCGTATCATTTGGCATATTATTTGATTTTGCTTTTGCAATAACCTGCGCTAATTTGTAATTATTTGCCGGATCTGAACCACCCTCTTTTACTGCTACGGCAATTTCACGACCGATAATTGTGAAAATCTTACCTTTTGCAGCATCATTTTTCTCTTTTTTATGCTTAATATTAGCAAATTTTGAATGTCCTGACATATAATCTCTCCCTTACCTCTATTACCCTTTATTATACTATTATTTCATCACTCTTGCAAGAATCCTCTTCATTATTTCTACAATTTTCCTGCACCTTTGTGACTTTTACTTTTTTAATTCTCTTATTCTCTACTTTTAATACCTCAAAAGCATAGCCATATGCTTCCTTGATAATGTGCTCGTCCTCATTTGGAATACGATGAATCAGTGATATTAGAAGTCCGTTTAATGTTTCAAATTCATCCTGTTCCGGGAATGTAATCTCTAACGCTTCTAGCGCATCTTCTACAGGAGTCATACCATCCATTATAAAACTTCCGTCTACAAAACGCTCTATCATCTGTTCTTCTTCATCATGCTCATCTTCGATATTGCCTACGATTTCTTCTACGATATCTTCCATAGCTACAATACCCGCTGTCTGACCATATTCGTCAATAACAATCATCAAATGATTTTTTTCGGACTGCATATTAGCAAATAATGTATTAATATTTCTGGTTTCCGGAATAAACTTTGCACTACGTATTAAATCTTTAATATCCTTTACAGACATTTCAAAAATTGATTCGTTGCGACAAAGCTTTAACATTTCTTTGATATGTAAAATTCCAATAATATTATCCAAATCCTCTTCATAAACCGGATATCTGGAATAATTATTATTGGTTACAAAATCAAGAACTTCTAAAAAAGTACTATTTCCGTCAATCGCAATCACATTCTTACGATGTGTCATAATATCTTTCGCTTCTTTATCACCAAACTCAAAAATATTCTGAATCATCTCCACTTCACTGGCAAGCAACACTCCCTGCTCATGCCCCTCATTCACCATGGAGATAATCTCTTCTTCTGTCACATCTTCTAAATCTTTAAAAATCTGCACTCCAAACAACTTGGAAACCGGTTTTGAAACCATACGCTTCAAACTTACCTTACCTGTCCCCGGACTACCGCCGTCGTCCATAATTATAAACTCTCCTTTTTCTTTTTGTAAAATTTGGAATATGAAACTTATTAATTCTACCATGTCATAAGCACTTTCGTCAAGTTAGCCATTATGTAATAAGTTCTAAGCTGATTTCCAATGCTTTATCAACCTTATCAAGTATTTGTGGGTCCAAATGACATACTTTATCCTTTAACCGTTTTTTATCAATGGTACGAAGCTGTTCTAGCAACACAACAGAATCCTTCACCAAGTCATATTTCCGACTATCCAATTCTACATGTGTCGGAAGTTTTGCCTTATGCATCTGTGAAGTAATCGCTGCACAGATAACCGTTGGACTATGTCTGTTCCCTACATCATTTTGTATAATAAGTACCGGTCTGATGCCGCCCTGTTCTGAGCCAATTACCGGTCTTAAATCTGCATAAAAAATATCCCCGCGTCGAATTGTCATATTTTGATACACTCCTTAAAAATACATAACTTATCGTAATTATTCAGTACCTTCATAATTACGATGCAAAAATCCATTTATAATTGCCTACGGCAACGGGATTTTTGCAATCCTGCATCATATTCTCACGTTCTGTGCAGTAAATGCACAGAACTACTGAACAATTACAATTTATCTTTATGGATAGTATCTCCACTTTTCGCGGGTCTATACAAAAATATAGTTCCCTCAGTGCTTATTCTGAGAAGTAATCCTTGCTTCTGGTTTCTTCTCCATTTTTATAAAATACTCTAGGAATTCTTTTTCCCAAATCACATGCAAATTCATAATTAAAACGCCCGGAAATTTCACCAATTTCTTCCATCGTAATCTCTAAATCGCCATCTTTTCCGATAAGCGTTACTTTATCACCTACTGCTACATCAGAAATGTCACTTACATCCACCATAAACTGATCCATACAAACTCTGCCGATGATAGGCGCTTTTTGACCATGAATCAACACATATCCTTTATTGGATAATCCTCTGCAATAACCATCACCATATCCCACAGGAATGGTAGCAACTTTGGTATCACGTTCTGTTACATAAGTACCACCATAACTAATGGCACGACCGGCTTCTAATGTTTTTACATAAGCTACGTGAGAAATCAGTGTCATTGCCGGTTTTAACGGCACACGTTCGTGGTTTACCTCTGCCGAAGGCCACATTCCATACAAAATAACTCCTGCACGCACCAAATCCATATTCGCCTCAGAAAATTCCACTATTCCGGCACTGTTTGAACAATGTTTAAGAGGTATCGACACTCCTCTGTTTTCTAACATCTGTATCATTTTCTGAAATAAAACCACCTGACGTTCTGTATTCGCTCTATCCGGTTCATCTGCTCTTGAAAAATGAGTAAAAATACCTTCTATTACGATATTCGGCAATTTAGAAATCTGCTCCATCTCCTCTGCTGATTCTTCTGTCACCTGATATCCGATACGTCCCATGCCGGTATCTACTGCAAGATGTATTTTACAATTCTTATTGGCTACAATAGCTGCTCTTGATAAATCCCTTGCCATATCAATGGTAAAAACTGCAGGTGCTATGTCGTATTTGACTACATCATAATAATGCTCACGGAATACATATCCCAAAATCAGAATTGGTTTCCGCATGCCCTTTTTTCGAAGAATAATCCCTTCTTCTACAGTAGCCACTCCATAACCATATATATAATCTAAATGTTCTAATTCTCTGGCAATTTCTACTGCACCATGACCATAACCATCCGTTTTTATTACTGCCATAATTTTACTATTCGGATTTACGTTCTGACGGATAGACTCTGCATTATATAAAACTGCATCTAAATCAATATGTGCGCAAACTCTGCTATGCTTCTCCATAATCTCGAAACTGCACCTTTCTATAAAAATCTGATTACTACTTCCACTCTACTTATAATATGCCATATCAGGCTTCCTTGCAACCTAAAATCCTACGGATTCCACAAATTAAATCACTTGCCATAAGCCCCGCTTTACCGGTTTCTTTTATCATCACATCACCTGCCATACCATGCAGATACACTGCTAACGGTGCCGCATTTTCGCTACTGTATCCCTGTGCCATAAAGGATGCCACGATACCACTTAACACATCGCCACTGCCTGCCGTCGCCATTCCTGCATTACCGGATAAATTCACATAAGTCATTCCATATGGAACACTCGTAACCGTTCTCTCATCTTTTAATACGCAAGTCACATTATAAGTATCTGCAAAATCTTTTGCTGACTCTAATAAATGTGTCTGTAAAAATGTGACACTGTCACCAGTTAATCTGCTCATTTCACCCAAATGCGGTGTAATGACCATTTCCGTATGCGGACGTCTTAAAATAGTTACATCTTTTGCCACAATATTTAACGCATCTGCATCTAACACTACCGGAACAGAAGCATTCTTTAACACCTGTTTTACAAGTGTTTCTGAAGTATGATTCATTCCAATTCCCGGTCCAATTAATATCACATCTGCCCAATCAATCACTTCTTTTACAAGCACTTCATCTACTTTTTTCGCTGGATATGTTGTTAAAACTGCTTCCGGCAACATTGTCTGAATTATAATCCGGTTTTCTTCCGGTGTCATTATACGAACCAGCCCGCAGCCAGATGCATATGCACTTTTTCCGGATAAGACGGCTGCTCCTGCCATATTCACACTGCCTGCAATGATTAAAAGCTTTCCAAAAGTACCTTTATTAGAATGGGACGGACGCACTGCCAGTTGATTTATGTCTTCCTCTTCCAGTGCCATAACAGATGGTTTTCGTTCCAAAAAACTATGTTCCGTAATACCAATCTCTTTTATAATGATTTTACCTACAGACTCATTTCCCGGCCACAGATGCAAACCCACTTTATCAAATGCAAACGTAATCGTTACATCTGCTCGAAATGCAACGCCAAGTACTGCACCATCATCTGCCGAAACACCGGATGGAATATCTAAAGCAACCTTTAAACCAGTTAATTCATTCATGGTTTCTATAATAGTTTTATGGCTACCTTCTATTCTTCTGGTAAGTCCTACACCAAAAATGCCATCCACTACCATTTGATACCTTCTATTTACTGGAATGTCTTTTAAAACCGATAGCCCATAAGCATTTAAAATCTCCCTCTGTTTCTTATTCTGTTCAGTTGCCTTTTTCTCATCACCTATCAGCACCAAATCAACTTTATAACCCTTTAAATACAGCAATCTGCCTACCGCAAAACCATCTCCACCATTATTTCCTGTACCACAAACAATCAGAATGGGTTCCGTTTTATTAACAAGTTTTTCAATCTCTTCGCAAGCTGCAAGTGCTGCCTGCTCCATCAGAATTAGCGATGGTACTTTTAATACTTCACTGGTATTGTTATCGCACTGACGCATTTCACGGCTATTTACTAAATATCTCATGTTTTTCTCCAATAATTATTGAATGAAAAAAAGCGAACTAATTCGCTGAACTAATTCGCCTTTCTACTCTTATTTTTCCTGATTCTTTACAATGTTATAAGACAACTGCATCAAACTGTCTGAAAGGTGTACATTCTCAACGACCACATCCTTATTGCTCAAATCCAAATCGACATGTGCAAAATTCCAAATTGCATGTATTCCCAAATCTACTACCTGATTTGCAATCGCATCCGCCTTTGACTTTGGCATGGTAAGTGCTGCAATATCTACATGATTCTCCTGACAAAACTCTTCTAATTCATCCAATGGATAAATCCGAATGCCACGAACCGTTACACCAGCCAACGCCGGATTCACATCAAATAATGCAATAATCTTAAATCCAAGCTTCTCAAACTTTACATAGTTCGCTAACGCCTGACCCAAATTACCCGCACCGATTACAATAATATTATGTGTTGTGTTCAATCCGAGAATTTTACCAATCTCATCGTACAAAAACTTCACATTATAGCCATATCCCTGTTGTCCAAATCCGCCAAAATTATTCAAGTCCTGTCTAATCTGGGATGCTGTAACCTGCATTCTCTTGCTAAGATCCCCCGAAGAAATGCGTTCTACACCTTCATCAAGCAGGTCACCAAGATATCTGTAATATCTCGGCATTCTACGAATAACTGCCTGAGAAATCTCTTTTTGTCCCATTCTACTCCTCCTAAAAAACTCCACAATATACTAATATAATTATATTTCTTTGTGAAGAATCTGTCAATGCAGGAAATTTATACAATTTTATCAGCTATAATCGTCTACAATATATCAGCACTTATCCTTCCAACTCCATAGAAAGCGTTTCCCAACTCTCCATGCAGCCTTCTAATTCACTCTCATACTCCGCCCGTTTTGCAGCCAATTCATTCAGTTTTGCCGAATTAGTAGCATTTTCCGGTTTTGCACAATCGTCATCAATTTTTGCAATAAGTTCTTCTAATTCCTCAATGCGTTTTTCAGTCTTCTTTAAGTCATTTTCCAATTTACGGATACGAGCAGCTTCTGCTTTCTGTGCCTGCCAGTCCATTTTCTGCTCAGACTGTGCCGGTGCCGCTGCAACAGGTGTCTCTTCCTGTTTCTTTACATATACCTGCGTCAACTGTTCCCGTTTTTCCAGATAATAATCATAATTACCAATGTAATTGATAATCGTCTCACCTGTGAGTTCTAACACACGGGTAGCTGTCTGGTTGATAAAGTAACGGTCATGCGATACGAAAAATACCGTTCCGGTGTAATTTTTTAAAGCATCTTCTAAAATTTCCTTAGATGTGATGTCTAAGTGGTTCGTCGGCTCGTCGAGGATTAAAAAGTTCGCATCAGAAAGCATTAATTTCGCCAAAGATACTCGTCCACGCTCGCCACCACTCAAATCACCGATACGCTTATAGACATCATCACCGGTAAATAAAAATGCAGCCAATACATTACGCACTTTGGTGTTATTCAAATCCGGATAAGCATCTGCTATCTCATCAAAAATAGTCTTCTCCATATGTAGAAGCTGATGTTCCTGGTCATAGTAACCGATGAATACATTACTTCCTAATGAAACTGTTCCTGCATCCGGCGCTACAAGTTCATTAATAATCTTCAAAATCGTGGTCTTTCCCGTACCATTGTTACCGATTAAAGCTACACGCTCTCCACGCTTCACTTCAAAATTAATATCCGTAAATAGCTGCAATGGCGGATATGCTTTTGCAAGACCTTCCACCTGCATGACATCGTTACCACTGGTTACATTTGGTTCTAATACAATTCTGATATCCGTATTTTCTTCAGTCGGTTTTTCGATACGTTCAATTTTGTCTAACATCTTTTCACGGCTTTCTGCACGTTTGATAGACTTCTCACGATTAAAAGACTTTAACTTTGCAATAACTTCTTCCTGATGCTTAATCTCTCTCTGCTGATTATAATACTGCTTAATCAATGCTTCACGCATTGCTGATTTCTTCTTGGAAAATTCCGTATAATTGCCCTGATACACAAAACCTTTGTGCTGAAAAATCTCCACCACTTTTGTCACTACTCTATCCAAAAAATAGCGGTCATGGGATACAATTAAAACTGCACCTTTATAATTCATTAAGTAAGTTTCTAACCAACGGATTGACTCGATATCTAAGTGGTTCGTCGGCTCATCAAGTAATAAAACGTCCGGTTTTGTTACCAAAAGTTTACCTAAAGATACACGTGTTTTCTGACCTCCGGAGAGTTCTGCCATTTTTTTGGTAAACTCATCCTCTGCAAAGCCAAGTCCTTTTAATATACCTACCACTTCACTGCGGTACGCATAGCCATTCACCTGCTCAAATTCATGACTTAACTTATGATAAGCGTTTAGTAACTCTTCTAATTCACTGCCGCTTAAGGTATTCATTTTCCCTTCCATATCACGAAGACGTTCTTCCATCTGAATAATCTCACGTTTGGAATCTAATACCTCTTCGTAGATGGTCTTATCACTGGAAATATCCTGATGCTGGGAAAGATAACCAATGGTACGGTCTTTTGCTAAAATTACCTCTCCTTCATCAGCAGGTTCCTGCTTCATAATAATCTTCAACAAAGTCGACTTACCAGCACCGTTGATACCTACAATCGCCGCTTTTTCATTTTCCTCAATATGAAAACTTACATTTTTTAAAATTTCATCGGTTCCAAATGCCTTTGAAATATTCTGACATGCTAAAATCATAGCTTCTCCCGTCCTAAAACTCGTAATACGCACAAAATTGGCTTCTGCTCTATGTTACCATAAGCAGAAACCAATTCCTATATCATTTTACAATAAACCTTCTAATGTCTCGCGAATTGCTTTGATGAAATCTTCACTGTTTAATACAGTCAGATTTTCAATCGAAGTAATTAATGCAAGGTCTTTTGTCATTTTACCATCTTCAATTGTCTGAACACAAGCTTTTTCTAATGCATCAGCAAATTTCACTAAATCTGCATTGTTATCTAACTCGCCTCGTTTTCTTAATGCGCCTGTCCATGCAAAAATAGTTGCCACAGAGTTTGTAGATGTTTCTTCCCCTTTTAAATGTTTGTAATAATGACGCTGAACAGTTCCATGCGCTGCCTCGTATTCATAATATCCTTCCGGAGATACTAATACAGAAGTCATCATCGCAAGGGAGCCGAATGCACTTGACACCATATCACTCATTACGTCACCATCATAGTTCTTACAAGCCCAGATATAGCCACCTTCTGATTTTACTACACGTGCAACTGCATCGTCGATTAATGTATAGAAATAGGTGATACCAGCTTCTTCAAATTTCTTCCCGTATTCTGCATCAAAGATTTCCTGGAAAATATCTTTGAATGTATGGTCATATTTCTTAGAAATCGTATCTTTTGTAGCAAACCATAAATCCTGTTTTGTATCTAATGCATAGTTAAAACAGCTCTTTGCAAAACTTTCGATGGAAGCTTCTACGTTATGCTGTCCCTGAATAACACCTGCACCTGTGAAATTGTGAATCAACTCACGAACTTCGGTACCATCTTCTGCTGTATAAACAAGTTCACATTTACCTGCTCCCGGAATTTTCATCTCAGTTGCTTTGTAAACATCTCCATAGGCATGTCTTGCAATTGTGATTGGTTTTTTCCATGATTTTACGTTTGGATCAATACCTTTTACTATAATCGGCGCACGGAAAACTGTACCATCTAACATCGCACGAATGGTACCATTTGGACTCTTCCACATCTCTTTTAAATTATATTCTTCTACACGCGCTGCATTTGGTGTAATCGTAGCACATTTTACAGCAACACCGTATTTCTTAGTAGCATTTGCTGAATCAATTGTAACCTGATCGTTAGTTTCATTACGATATTCCAAACCTAAATCATAGTATTCTGTATTTAATTCAATAAATGGATTTAATAATTCGTCCTTAATCATCTGCCAGAGAATTCTGGTCATTTCATCTCCATCCATTTCTACTAATGGGGTTGTCATTTTAATCTTTTCCATAATTTTTACCTCTCGTTCCAATCTCTATTTCACATGTACTATTAAGGTACACGCTGTCTTTTTCAATTATCTGTGGCTGCCAAATCCTTTTATGACACCAGCACATCCCAGCCTACACGTTCCATATTCTGCGCTGTACTTAAAATATGGTCTGTCGCAAGTTTCTCTGCTTTGTCTGCATTGTGCTCTTTTAATGCTTCGACAATCGTTAAATGCTCCTGAATCGATTCTAAAGCTCTTTTCTCATCTGTCAAAGTTACTTTCCTGACACGTTGCAGATAGTGATGAAAATCCGATAACACACGCTGTAATTCCTTACTGTCAGCTGCTTTATATAAGGTTTCATGGAACTGGTTATCCAATTCAACTAACTGTTCCGCATTCCCTTTTTTTGCATGAAATTCTGCACGAAATACGATTTCTTCCAATTCATCCAACTGATCTTTGGTAATATGTATAGCTGCCCATCTGGCACATAACCCTTCAAGCCGGCAACGGATCTCGTAAATATCCTGCATATCTTTCTGTGTAATTCCTACCACGTAAGCTCCTTTATTCGGAATAATAGAAACAAGCCCTTCCAATTCCAACTGACGTAAGGCTTCTCTTACCGGAGTACGACTCACACCTAATTCTTCACCAATTGTTTTTTCCTTCAGTTCCTCATTCGGCGCATATTTACCGGACAAAATATTTTCCCGAATTGTATGAAATACTCTGGAACCCAATGAATGATTATCTTCCATCTTCCTACCTCATTATCTTTCCAATTTAGGAATTCCAAGGTCCTCACAACTCTTGTTGATAATCTCGATTAACTCTGCATCTGTAATAACAGTTACACGACCTTCGTCGTACTGGGCATCTACCCATACTTTTACTGCTTTTACTAATTCCGAGTTTTTATCCATGCTCTTATCTTTTGGAAGGTGGTAATATGTATTAATCCAGTGTGCAATACCTGCCAGACCGGAAGTATTTGATACAGATACTAATGGTGGTCTATTAAGGAACTTTCCAGTATCAAAAATATTGTAAATCTCTTCGTTTTTCAAAAGTCCGTCTGCATGAATACCGGCTCTTGTTACGTTGAAGTTACTTCCTACAAATGGTGTTCTGCTTGGCTGTTCATATCCTAATTCTTTTTCAAAATACTCTGCCAGTTCTGTAATCACATTGGTATCCATGCCATCCAAAGTACCTTTTAACTGAGCGTATTCAAATACCATTGCTTCAAGCGGTGTATTACCGGTACGCTCACCGATACCAAATAAAGAACAGTTGACACCGCTGGCACCATATAACCATGCAGTTGTAGAGTTATTTACTGCTTTATAGAAATCGTTATGTCCATGCCATTCGATTAATTCAGATGGCACACCTGCATGCGTTGTTAAACCGTAAATAATACCCGGCACGCTTCGCGGAATCACAGCACCTGGGAAATTAACCCCATATCCCATGGTATCGCAGGCTCTGATTTTAATCGGAATCTTATATTCTTCCATTAATTTCATCAATTCCAAACAGAATGGAATTACAAATCCATAAATATCAGAACGGGTAATATCTTCTAAATGACATCTTGGGCTGACACCTGTTTCTAAACATTCTCTGATAACGCTTAAATACAGGTTCATAACCTCACGTCTGGTCATTTTCATTTTGTAGAAAATATGATAATCCGAACAGCTTACCAGAATACCGGTCTCTCTCAAACCAATATCTTTTACCAACTGGAAGTCCTGCTTACTTGCGCGAATCCAACTTGTAACTTCCGGAAATTTGTAGCCACGTTCCAAGCACTTATAAACTGCATCACGGTCTTTTTTGCTATATAAGAAAAATTCACTCTGACGGATTAATCCCTTTGGACCACCGAGTTTATGTAAGTAATCATAAATTGTCACAATCTGCTCTGTAGTATATGGTGCTCTTGACTGCTGACCATCACGGAACGTTGTATCTGTAATCCAGATATTTTCCGGCATATTATGAGGAACGACTCTGTCATTGAATGCAATTTTCGGAATCTCACTGTATGGGAACAGATTATGAAAAACGTTCGGTTCCTCCACATCTACCAAGCGGTAAAAATGTTCTTCTAATTCTAAAAGATTATTCTTTTTGTTTATCTTAACTTCTTTCATAAATCCATTCTCCCTCGTATTCTTTTTCTCTATAAATCCGTTTGCATAATTGTATACAATTATACCTTTTCTGTTATTTTCACATTTATGCTACTGTTTGTCAATGTATATTTTTTCATGTCATACATAACCATAAGTTATACCACCACATCTCTTATAAGAATATAAAATTATAGAATTTTTCCCTTTACTTTTGTAACACATTTCATATAATCACATATCTTATGATTGTAAATTAAATTTTTTGGAGGACTTCAAATGAGTGATTTAGCTGCAACAAACTGTGGAAATGGATGTGGAAATAATTATGGTGGTGGCAATGACTGTTGTTCTATCATCTGGATTATTTTATTATTAAGCTGCTTCTGCGGTAATGGTTCTGGATTTGGTCGCGACAACGATGGTTGTGGATGTGGCAACAACAGTTGTCTCTGGATTATCCTTTTATTACTCTGCTGTGGCGGCAACAACGGTTCTTTCTTCGGTGGCAACAACTGTGGATGTAACAACTACGGTTGTGGATGCTAATTGCAAACAAGTACTTCGTTATAGTGTAAATGCATAAAAACCCCCTCTACATTTCTTTGTCTGTTCCCAATTTGAAATGTAGAGGGGTTTTATGTTCATATACAAATTCTTAAATAGAATATCCTACTGTTCACCTGCCAAGACAACATCTGTCAGCATTACTGCACACGGTACAATATGATTATTTATCTGTCTGGTTTCTTTTGAGAACTTCACATTCTTCAATACACTTGCAAAATTCGCTGATAAAGAACCGCCTACAATTGGATGTTTCTTCGTTCCATCACTCTCATAGCCAAGACGAATTTCACCACCAAAATTACCACTTACCGCATCCATCAGGAATGCACTAAAGTCCGTAATCTCAACATGTGGCAAGCTTCTCATCTCATCGATACTCATGCGGCCGCCTGCTATAATACTGTTATTTATCATAGATGCATCCGCTAATTTCAGATAATATGCATGCTGTGTGCTGCCCCAGAAAGACTTACATACGCCATTTTCGAATAAGGTCAGCTCTTTTACCGGCTTTCCGTCTGAATCATATGGCATATTCTTGGTAGAACCATCCATAACAGGTTTTGTGATAATCGTAAGACTATCTGCATCGTCACCGGTAATCTTCTCACCAATTTTTGCTTTACCTACCCCCATATACTGCAAAGATGCATTGGTGTGAGATGCAAAGTAATCAAAAAATTCTGGTACATCATCACCAGTCAATAAAACAGTTGCATGTTCGTTCTGCTTGGTCGGAACTGCCTCTAAACGTGCGCGGCCACTCTCAAACATTTTCTCTACATCTGCAGTAATCTCATCTGCCGGTTTGTTTGCAAACTTAAAGTCTTTAATCAATTCGATTTCATGTCCGTCTTTGCTTGTGTTAATAACCACTTCTACTTCACATTCGAAGTTAGACATCGTTACATCTACACCTTTGGAATTCACAATGCGTGTCTGCTTTTTATTTGCAAAAATCTCATAAGAGTTCACACTTTCGTTTTCTAAAGTCTTAACTGCCTGCATTGCCTTTGTAATTTTAACAAGTTCAGCAATTAAATCTACATCGCTTCCCGCATCTTCACATGCCTGATTTTCAACAACCGGGAACCAAGGATTCTTTACAAAAGATGCTGCAAAAATCGCTGCATCGATCTCTTTTTTGATTTCTTCCGGTGTACTGCCCGGATGAATCTCTTTGGATGCACTTCCTCTAAACTGCTTATCTTCACTGTCTACATAAACAGTCACCATAGTATGTGTCACATCTTTCGCACGACCCATGTCCAATTTTTGTCCGATGAAAAATACTTCCTGAGACACAGTGTTGGTCTGGCGAATGATGAAATCATCGGCTTTACTTTCTTTCAAAATTCCAATTAATCCGTTCATTATCCTAACCTCACTTTACATTTTAAATATGGACCGCCATCACTGACTTTTACCCATTCCTTATGTCCTTTTCCGCATGCACCTGAACCGAATAATTCAAAATCGTCGGAAACCATAGTAATACTCTTTAAGAGGTCCGGAACATAACCGGTCAATGTAACCGGTGATACTGTTTTTCCGGTCAATTTACCATTCTTAATCTCGTAACCAATTGCTACACTACACTGAATCCCCCAGTGCTTCGGGTCCTCCATGCCGGAATGCATCCCTTCTAACAGATAGCCCTCTTCAATAGAAGCAATCATATCTTCCACCTTGCTTGTGCCAGGCGTGAAAACTGTATTGGTCATACGTGCATAAGCCTTGCGTTCAAAGCTCTCACGCTTACCATTACCAGTCGGTGTCGTTCCTAAACGTAATGCACTGAGCAAATCACTGATACCTGTTTTTAAGATACCATTTTCGATAATTGTAGTATCTGTACCCAATGTTCCTTCATCATCAAAGAGATAACTGCTTACCTGAGATGCACTTAATGCACCGTCTTTCATACCTGTAATCTCGCTCGCAACCGGTTCACCAATATAATCTTTCGCCAATGCACGGTTCTTTACAAACATATCCATTTCCACACCGTGTCCAAACGCTTCATGTGCAATCAGACCAGCCACTTCCGGTGATACCACAACGTCATACATGCCTGGAACAACCGGTGTCGCATTCAATTTATCATTTAATTCCTTTATAATATCTTCAATGGTCTCATCCATCTCATCTAAGATTTCAGCACCTTTCAAACCGGAAAAACTACGGTGTGCCATATCAGTCTTACCATTACCGGCACCGATTGCAGCCGTCATACCTTCCGCGAATGCATAACTCTGCATCAAATCTTTCTTCATAGAGAGGAACATCTTATTCACATGTGCAAACTGCATTGTCGCCTGGAATTCGATGATGCCCTCATGTGCTGCACCTGCGTCACTGATTTTTTTCAAATGAGCTAAAATATCCTCTGCTGATACTTCTTCCGGATTAATCCTAATTTCACCCACCATCTCTTTTTCCATCTCTTCTTCATGGATAAGTGGTGATTCCATTTTGGCAATACCTAAAGCATCAATTGCTACGAACTGTTTCTTCAATTCTGTGGTAATAGTCTCTGCTAATTTTGCTACATCATCACATTCATTAAAAGAATATTCCATGTAAGTACCATTTAAGTAAACACGTGCCACAAAACCACGTTCTCCAAAATGATAATCTCCTACATTTGTCTGTTTCTGACCCACACGGTATGCTGTACCTGACACGTCAGTCGCCAATACACTTACATATTCAAACTCTTTATCCAACAACGTAATTAACTGCTGAACTTTTGGTTTGACTGCCAATAAAAAACTTGACTTTTCTACCTTCATATAACCTCTGCCTTTCTCCACATTTTAAATTTCATATTCATACCAATCCACTATGAATAAAATTTTACTTCTTTCTAGATAAAAAGTCTATGTGACTTTTTATCTAATTCAAAAAATATATGTACTATCCCTCAACAATCCTCTGAATTTTCGCCTTTTCAAACAATTCCTTATCTTCTAAATTTTCTTTAACAATATCTCTAATAAAACGTTTATCAAAAATTGCCTGACTATTATCAACTTTTAAACTTGGATAACCGCTGCCACGCTGTAAATAATCGTCTGAAATAATCCGATACTCCTTTTCTTCTTCAAGCGGCTGTCCATCTATCGTTATAACTAAAGGAGTTTTCTTTATTTTTACATTACTACTGAACCCAAGCGTTCCTAAAACATGTCCTCTAAAACCCGGTCCTCTTCCATTCCCTCTAATATGTACCTCATCAAAGGAGAGTTCTATTGCTTCTTTTAGTGCTTTTCCTGATATAGAAAAAATTGTCGGATTCAATTTTGAAGGAAAATTCTGTATTATACTTTTCTTTGATACCGGTTTCATCAATGCAGTCTCTGCTATTCCAGCGTGCATAATTGCTAAATCACATTTAAATTCTTTTTTTAATGCATCACAAATAAAATTAATGAGTTCACTTTCTTTAAAAGGGTCGAATGCAAGTTCTCGACATACTTTTAAAGGTTGCGATAAAATAGCATCCGCTCCCTCCAATTTTTCCTTGAAAAAGTTTTCATATTCCTCATCATACTCTTCCTCCAACTCAATCTGCACACTTTCCACTTCTCTAATACTATCTTTCGTAATTTCAAGTGTTACTCGCCCTAATTTTTCTCCCATTTTACCGGATTGTGAATATCCTTTTTCTGCCTTAATAGTATGTGAATGTCCACCTAAACACAAATCAACCTCTGGAATCTGCTTTAACATCCACTCATCTTCCAATGCTCCACTATGAGAAAGCAAAATACAAAAATCATAATTTCCTTCCTGTGTCTCTATTTCTTTTTTTATTCTTTCAATAGGTTCCTGAGTTTTCAAATTGCCCATCTCAAAAAATACATTGTAAGAACTTGGCTGAAGGTTATCACTATAATATGGCGATGTCCCTATTATCAAAAAACGTTTTCCACCTCGTTCTAAAATCATAGATGGCTTTATAACGGAAATTATTTCATTCTGATTATCTGTCACATTTACTGTAATCATAGGAAATCCCTTTTCACAAAGATCTACAATTGCTTCATTTCCTAAGTCAATTTCATTATTTCCAAGACACATAGCATCCAGCTTACATACTCGCATCAATTCCATAACAGAGTATCCCCTATCTGCCTGCACAATAGTGCTTTTCAAATCTGTATAATCACCACTGTCAAAATAAAAATCATTTTCTGTTTTATTACTTCGCAAATATGCCGCAATATTTCGAAATGTATCAAATTCACAATGAATGTCATTTGTATGGTAAATATTAATGTACATAAATATATTCTAATCTCCCACTTTCAGATTCTACTTGTAATTTTAACATAATTATACTACAATAGTTATATAAAAGAGCAACCGCCCAAAGTGGTTAGCCTCAAATGTAAGTTTTAAACCTACCTGTATCGGCCAAATAACAAGGTAGGTTTATTTATTTTCGCTTATTATCCCTATCTATGTAGGTAAGCAATGCAAGTAAAAATACACCACCAGAAAATAACAGTGTTAAAACTTCAAATGTATTCATTTGCACCACCTCCCTTCTATGTCCTAGTACGGGAGGCTATCCACCTTGTAATACGACTGCTCTATGAAATTTTATCATAGTGATTTTTTCACAACAATACACCAAAATATTTTTCGGTATTTTGCACAATTTCTAAACTTTCCAACCTAATAAAAGACTTACAACCCCAGTGTTTGTAAGCCTTTCCGTTGTCAAACTTTTTCTCGATTCATAATCAATTTTCTAATTCTTTTTTATTTTTTCTGGCTCTATTTCTTCTCTCTTTTTTCAATTCCTCTACCATTTCTGCTGTCCCACATTCCTTCGGCACCTTTTTTCGTTTCAAGCATTCTTCATCTATTTCATAAACACTATTCTTATCTATAATCAACATTCTAATTCTCCAATGCACTTTCTCCACTTATTATATGCATAAAGTCATTT
Organism: Roseburia sp.; assembly: GCA_045531555.1. Taxonomy (GTDB): domain Bacteria; phylum Bacillota; class Clostridia; order Lachnospirales; family Lachnospiraceae; genus Roseburia. Next base: position 150,514 of record JAZSEF010000082.1, read on the forward strand.
CCGCTCTCATAGGATAAATAAAAAAGGATTTTCATGGAAAACGATACCTATCTTGAACCGACGATTTTCGATACATTAACACAGAGCCGAGAACTTCAAATGTTAAAAACTGCTGTTCCTTACATGCCCCAGTCACAAAAACGCCAATTTGCCATATTAATAAAATACATGGAATTGCAACGAGCCATGCAAATTTTTGCTCCCGGCACAGCAAGTCTCTCTGCATGCGAAATTCCAGCAGAAGAAAATAACGGTCTGAATATGCTGACTGAAATGCGAAAATATGCTACACCACATGAACAGGAAATGATTGATAATGTTTCAAACCTTATTTCCATGATGTCGCTCTATTCTGATACCCTATAACTTATTCCACCTAACAGTTTTATAACCACTTACATAACCAAACCACCAGAAAGGAATCTTATGGATAATAATTTTATGAATAACCCAGCTTTCGGCAATTTATCTCCCGAAAAAATGGCTTTTTTAATGAACTTTGCCAACTCCAAGAAACCGACACAGATGCAGGAAATGATGCCATTTTTAATGTCTTCTATGAATCAGGCCAAAAAAGAAAACATTCAATTTACATCCTCCGAATCAGACTTGCTAATCGAAATCCTAAAGCAAAATCTTCCACCCGAAGAAGCCAAAAAAGTAGACATGATGATGCGCTTCATGCGTCCCAAAAAATAAAATAATCATAAATATTATAAAAATGACTTTCCAAGAGAGGATATTTCTTTATGCTAAATACGCAAAAGAAATATCCTCTCTTAGAAAGTCATTCTCTTTACTCTTCTATCATTTATATAACTATAATATTTATATATCTACAGCCCTATTGAGATTTTTTACCACAGTGATGCCGTTTCTATCTCTAACAGCGTGTCCAATGGTGATTTACTTACACCCTTTCCGTCCGTTCCTTCAAAATACTTTTCACTTGCTGACTCAAAAAGAACCATTAAAGAGCCATCCTCATAAGCCACACCTTCCGAACATGGCGGCATCTCTATTTCCATAGATGGATTATCCAAATCCTGCATAAGTGCAAAAAGAGAAGTATATGCCATTAGATAAGAAGAACTCTTCCGACCATAGGAAGTACTAAAGTAAATCGTTCCATCCTCATCATCAAACGCTACTCCCTGTACCTTTTTTGGTACTTTATATTCTGCCATCTCAATCAGCATGTCAGATTCTTCTTCATAACAATACGCTACCATTGTTCCGTGAAACATTGTCGAATGTGTCGCCACCCAAATTCTGTCACCATAATATGCAATACATGATGGTGTATTATTAATCTGATATTCCATGGATATTCCTGAAACATCAACACAGTAATCTGCTCCGGATTCTACAATCCTTTGCACCAGACTATAACTAATTCGTTCCAGTGTTTTCTGTTCTGAATGACAGATCCAAATATTTTCTCCATCATAAGTCACACCGCCAAGATGACTATTCACCTTCATACTCAGAGAAATCAAAAATTCTCTTGTTTCCCGGTCAAATATCATTAAAGTTCCAGGAACTGTATCCGACTCCGCATAAGATGTCATCAAAATATATTCCGGCGTGAAACAAAGTCCCTGCATACACTGCGTTGCCTGCGTAATATAATGATTTAGGTAATCACTCTCCCTCGTCTGCGGCATACCCGGAATCTCTAACTCATCCCAAAATGAATACTCACATTCTTTCAGTACTTTCTGATTGCTCTCTTCCTGTACCATTCTAGTCTTATAAGAATACCGTTCCACATTGTAGTAATTATCAATCTCCTCCGTCCATTTCGCAAACAATACAACTTCTTTTTCCATAGAAACATCCAATTCCGTAATTTTATGTTTAAATTCGCTATCCGTATACCAACCTGCAAAGTTATATCCTTCTCTGGCAGGTACACTAAGCGTCATAGGAAAATCATTTTCATAAATAATCGATTTATTATCCTCATGATTTACTCCACCATTCAAATCATATGCAACAAAAAGGCAGACTTCATCAGCACGCTTTTCCTCCACGTCAAAAGACGCAAAATACTCCAACATGCTAATAATAGCCTGCTCTATTTTTATAGGCAGGCCTGCCGAGTGTGTACCACTCAGCAGACATACCAATACATATGCAATTAGGAAAAGTCTGTTTCCTGTACGCAAGTGAAATCTCCTATTCTTCGATGTTCTCTAACTTGCTGGCTCTTGCTTCAATCTCTTTTGCCTGTACATCTGAAGGTGCCTGTTCATATCTTGCAAACTCATAAGAATATGTACCATTACCACCTGTCATAGAACGTAAATCTGTATTATATCCAAATAATTCCATCATAGGAACATCAGCTACGATTTCCTGATATCCATCAACCGGATTCATTCCTAATACACGACCACGACGTTTATTCAAATCACCCATAACGTCACCTGTATATTTATCTGGAACAAGTACTTTCAAAGAAACGATTGGCTCAAGAAGAACTGGTGAAGCATCTAAGAAACCTTTCTTGAATGCCTGACGTGCAGCTGTCTTGAATGCCATTTCAGAAGAGTCAACCGGATGGTAAGAACCATCATAAAGTACTGCCTTAACGCCAACTACCGGATATGCAGCTACAGGACCACTTAAAACGGATTCCTGAATACCTTTTTCAACTGCCGGGAAGTAGTTCTTAGGAACTGCACCACCAACTACTGTCTGTTCGAATACATATGGTGTCTCCATGTCGCCAGATGGTTCGAATGTCATCTTAACGTGACCATACTGACCATGTCCACCAGACTGTTTTTTGTATTTATATTCTACATCTGCTTTCTTACGAAGTGTCTCACGGAAAGCAACTCTTGGTTTCTTTAACTCAACTTCTACTTTATAACGTGTAGCAAGCTTGCTAACTACAACGTCTAAGTGCTGGTCGCCGATACCATAGATTAATGTCTGACCCATCTCACTGTCATTTACTGCTTTCAATGTCAAATCTTCTGCCATTAATTTCTGTAATGCCTGTGAAATCTTATCTTCATCACCCTTATTAACTGCTTTATATCTCATATATGTATATGGTGTGGAGATAGATGTTCTAATATACACAATTGGGTTCGCTTTTGTAGAAAGGGAATCTGTGGTAGCTGTATTAGAAAGTTTTGCTAACGCACCGATATCTCCGGCGTGAAGCTCTTTTACTTCTTCCGGTTTATTACCTGTTAATACATAAAGCTTACCAATTTTTTCTTCTGTATCTTTGTGGTGATTCCAAAGAACATCGTCTGTCTTCAAAACACCTGAGTTAACTTTAATTAAAGAATATTTACCAATGAACGGGTCAACGATTGTCTTAAACACATATGCTGATTTTGCTTTTGCGAAATCAAAGTCTGCATTGTAAACTTCGTTTGTCTTAACATTGATACCTGCACATTTACGTTTGTCTGGGCTTGGAAGATATTTTACAATGTCAACTAATAATGTATAAACACCACGTGCCAATGTATTAGAACCCATAAGTACAGGAACGATGCTGCCTTCTGCTACGTTTACACGTAATGCCTGACGAATCTCATCTTCTGAGAATTCTTCACCACTGAAGTAACGATCCATAAATTCTTCACTTGTCTCTGCAACTGCTTCCATTAAGGCTTCGCGGCAAAGTTCAAGATTTTCCTGTGAATAATCCGGAACATCGAATTTCTCAACTGTTCCGTTATCTAACCAGCGTTTTGCTCTCTGCTGTAATACGTTAACGTATCCAACGAACTGTCCATTTTCACGAACTGGTAAATGGAATGGAGCAATTTTCTTGCCGTATAATTCCTGTAAATCAGCAACAACCTGACGATAACTTGCTTCGTCAATATCCATATCTGTAACAAATACCATTCTTGGTAATTTGTATTTTTCACACATCTCCCAGGCTTTTTTGGTACCTACTTCAATACCAGCCTTACCAGAAACTACAATAATCGCCGCATCTGCAACAGAAACTGCTTCTTCAACTTCCCCCACAAAATCGAAAAATCCAGGTGTATCAAGAATATTAATCTTAGTGTCACCCCAAATGATAGGAACTACCGATGTATTGATTGAGAAATTACGTTTAATTTCTTCTTTGTCATAATCACTGATAGTGTTACCGTCTGTCACCTTTCCCATACGTGTAGTCTGACCAGATAAGTAAGCCATAGCTTCTACCAAACTAGTCTTACCGCATCCCCCGTGTCCTAAAAGAACCACGTTACGAATTTTGTCAGTTGTGTAAACGTTCATAGCAAAAATCCTCCAATACTGTTTTTATCTACAGGAAATGCACCTCTTTTGCACGCCCCATAAATCATGATAGATATATTCTACTAAATTTTTCGAATATTTACAACTAATTTATTTAATTTTACCAATATAATTTGTGATATTTGTTTTTTGTTTAGATAATATGTATCTTTTTTTTGCATTTTTATCAAATTGTATAAAATGTTTGCACAATACTTACAATTCAACTTAGCCGCTCTGCCAAATAACATTTGCTTTCTATTTATAATTGTACTATTATTAAAAATATTCATAACGATTCTAGAATATATTACCAACGAGGTTTTAAATATGAAATTCAATAAAATTGGCTTCATCGGTTTAGGTTTAATCGGTGGCTCTATTGCTAAAAAAATACATATTGAATATCCAGATGCGAAGATTATTGCTATTTCCGGTCATGAGGAAACGATTATTCAGGCATATGAAATGGGATTGATAAAAAACAATACAATGTGTGATATTTCAGACTTGTTCGACTGCGACTGTATTTTCTTATGTACACCGGTTCAACAGAATATTGAGTATTTAAGAAAATTAAAAGGAAATATCAAATCTGATTGTATCATTACAGATGTAGGAAGTGTAAAATCAGACATCCACAAAGAAGTAATTGCGCTTGACATGGAAGCAAACTTTATTGGTGGGCATCCGATGACCGGCTCAGAAAAAACAGGGCTTTCTAACGCAAACGAATACTTGTTGGAAAATGCTTACTATATCATTTCCCCTACTGCCAAAACATCTGAACATGACATCGAAGATATGCATAAATTCGTTGCATCTTTAGGTGCAATTCCGTTGGTATTAGATTATAATACCCATGATCATGCTACTGCCGCTATCAGTCATTTGCCACATATTATTGCCTATTCACTTGTCAACCTTGTAAAAGATTTAGATGACAATCAGGAAACTATGAAAACCATTGCCGCCGGAGGTTTTAGAGATTTGACCCGTATCGCCTCATCTTCTCCGATTATGTGGCAAAACATCTGCCTCTCCAATCAGGAACAGGTTTTAGAGTTAATTGACAATTATGTAGATACATTAAATAAGACACGAGCTGATATTGCAAATGCAAATGGAGATGCACTCCTCTCTGATTTCCAGGCAGCAAAAGACTACCGTGACAGCTTCCAAATCAAGAAAAAAGGTCTTATCAATAAAGTTTATGAAATTTATCTAGATTTGATTGATGAAGCCGGAGGAATCGCAACTGTTGCTACCATCCTAGCCAGCAACAATTTGAGTATTAAAAACATCGGAATCATTCACAACCGTGAATTCGAAGAAGGTGTACTTAGACTTGAAATGTATGATCAGGAGTCCCTTGATAGAAGTACGGAATTATTGAAAAAATATCACTATACGGTTTACGAACGCTAAGAAAAAGGTTCTGCAGTTTCCATAACTGTAGAACCTTTCCTATTCTATGCATCTTATAGTTTTTCACTATTTCTAACGATTTTCACCTCATTTTCAATTTTTTTCCTACGTTTTGGGTCAAAAATCAAAAGAATAATTCGATAAATCCATCCCACCGGTAACAACCATTTATGTTTATATACCCATGGAAGAATGGATTTAAAAAACTCAGCATCTGGAAACAACCGATTCTTTAAATAGTCTATTTTAGAATTCTTTCCTGATTTTTCTGCATAATTTTTCATATTATTTTTCACCCAATGTGTCTGTGTTCCATGCACACCGGAACTCAAATAATAGTCTAACAATTCTTTTTCTTCCATAACTAACAGTTGCTCAAATGCAGTCTGCTCATATACGTCAGACATAGTAAAAACCTTTTTGCAAAGTTCCCTGTTTTGTTTCTCAAAATCTTCCAGCTTCAGCAACTTACATTCCTGCTCAATATATGAAAAATCCATCTGAGCTTCTTTTTTCTTTAAAAATACATATAAGTCTAAAAGTGAACGAATTCCTGTTCCACCACCGGAATAATGTTTATACATATGAAAGAGCATGTAGATGTAAAAATCTTCATCTCTGAAATGATAGCCATATTCTGAACCTTCATTTAAAAGCAATTTTTCCTTAATCCTCTTATAGTAAGTGACTACCTCTTTTGAACTACCTGAATTATATAGTGTTCTATGCATTTCAAAATTATAAACCGGCGCCTTTTTATAAACATCGTGATTGCCTTTTCCAAAAGCAACGCTTTTATATCCCAAAGATTCCATATATGCCTGCAGTTTATCTGCAAAAACTTCATCAAACAAAATATCGTTATCAGACATCTGGCGCATACCAACAGCAGGATACAGTTCCTTCATAACAATTCCCTTTAACGGCAGATACCAGATTTCATTTTGTTCCATAAATTGTAAAATCTTAGCACGTTCCGCATCAAACAAAATATTTTTGCGTATGGCTTTTCCAATCTGCTCATTCCATTCCTTTGGAAGTTCTTCTCCTGCCTGTATAATCGTCATGCCTGTCAATGCATCTATTTGATGAGCGTGGCACAACTTATACAACCATTCCATATTCATTTTTTGCAAGTATTCAATATCCGGCTTTCTCTGATTCACACCACAGGCAGCCAGATATATCATGTCATACTGCACTTTTTGCATAACTATTTTCTCTCCGTTCTATTTCCAAAATCTCATGATTCGCTACTTACTGCAATACCATCCTTTTGAAAACAAATCTTTTTATTGCATATTTTAAGAGCCTCTGTCCTATGTGTAACAAAGAAAACTGTTTTATCGGTAAGATTTTTCAAATTCTCTAAAATCTCTTTTTCCATTGCCTCATCGAGTGCGCTAGTCGCCTCATCCAGTATGAGAACCGGCGTATCTGCATACAATGCTCTTGCAATTGCAATTCGCTGCATCTGACCTTCCGACAAACCTGCTCCTTTTTCACCAAGTACTGTATCCAAACCATCCGGCAACTCAAAGACAAATGCTCCACCTGCAAGATAAAGTGCTTTTTTCATTGCTTCCTCTTCCACAGCATTTTCTTTTTTCCAAAAAGCAATCACTTCCCGAATCGTACCACTCATCAAATAATTCCCTTGCGGTACATAGGAAAATAATCTTCGATAGTCTTTTAATTCTTCTTTGACGCCATCTTTCTTGCAAACACCCGTCACACCATCCTGCGGCATATATATCCCCATCAGCAGTTTTAGTAATGTAGATTTACCGCAACCGGATGTGCCCGTAATTGCAACATAATCACCTTTTTTCACATGCAGATTAACGTTTTTAAGTACATGTGCATCTATCGCATCATCTGTATAAGAAAACGATACATTTTCAAAAAAAATCTCCGACAATTCCTCTTTATAAAATCTTTTCGTTTCCTCTAATGATTTTACAGTCTCACTTCCCGCGTCTTCACAAGTTTCAACTTCCATTAAACGCTCTGCACTGGCAATCATTGCATAAAATCTTGGTACAAAACCACTGATACCTGATAATGGTACCTGTAACTGTCCAATTAGCTGCATAACAGCCGTCAACGTTCCATAGCTTACTACGCCATTTAAAATACCATATCCACAATAACCAATTCCAAGTAACTGCATTCCATTAATCGCAGCTACAAATCCGGTATTACTCAAATTCGAAACAACTGCCTTTTTTATTCTGGCAGATTTAAGTTCGTCAAATTCTTTTTTTGCACCATTTAACGCAATATCCTCTGCTCCAAACGTACGCAGCACTAACATACTGCTGATTCTTTCCTGCAGATAAACACGCACTTCTCCGTCTTTTTCCTGTACCCGTTTATGAAATACCTTCAAATACTTTCTCAAAATCAGTGTAATCCCGACAAACGCCAGACCACATGGCACCATGATATAGGCCAATTGCGGCTGTAATAAAAATAGTAACACCATAGCTCCTGCCATACGAACTAACATTCCTAAAAATCCCGGCAAAATCTCTGTCAAACCATTTCCACAAACTGCGGTATCAGACGTCATTCGATTCATCCATTCTGCGGAATGTACGGCACTGACTTGTCCGTAGTCTTTTTTCAACAATGCCCCAAAAAGATTTTCCTTAAACCGGTTTTCAAGCCCGGTCCGCGACGCCTCTTCTAAATAGCGTAGCACCATGCGCAATCCAAGCTGCATTATTATCAAAAAAATAAATAAAAACAACCCTGTGAAGAATCCCTGACGATTCCCTGCAACCACACTATCTATCATACTTTTCATTGCAAGCGCATAACAAACCGCACTTCCACTTAATACCATCTGCAATAGAACTAGGCATACAATATACCATCTATATTTACCGGTATTTTTTAATAACCATAACACTGTTTTTTTATCAGTCATATTATTTTTCTTTCTGCAGAAGCCTTTTACACTTCTGCTTTCCACATATCCAGATTCTCCGCAAAGGATACAACAAATACCAGATTCTTACATAGATTTGATACCCTTTATGCGATACGGAATACTCTTTTCCATCTCTGATAAAAGAAGCTAACACTCCGATTATATCATCATCCTTTATGCCATATTCTTTATTCAAACAATTATCGCCTAATATCACGTAATCATTTTTACAGACTTTTACCACTCTATGAAGTACATAAGCACCGGACTTACGTTTATACAAAACAACATCAAACTTTTTACATCTTCCCTGCTTCTTTTCAATCGTAAATAAATCTTTATACTGCCTTAGCATTGGCAGCATACTGACACCACTACAGGTATAGGTAAAAGAACCACTTCTGTTCAATTCCTCTTCATAAGTAGTCTTAATCATGAATAGCCCCTATCGCACGTAACTGTTCTAATACTTTCTCCACATCTTTTTCAATCTGTTCTCTTGGAGCGTCATATTTTTCTAGTAATTTTGCCACAATGTCCTCTTTTGTAACATCCTCTTTCAAACATTCGATAATAAAACCTGCCGTTTTATTGCTACGAATCATTCCATTAAAATCCACATTCCCTGCGGTAACCATAATATGCTCCATTCCGCTTTCATGTGTAATAAATCCATCTCTTAACTTCATCCTGCTTCCCCTTTCATTCCTTCATACGCAATTCTCGCTGCATCCGGCTCCATATTACATCCTAATTGGTAAAACGTTACATGCTGCATCAAATCATCCAATAAACATAACATCCGTTGCATCATCTGTTTATCTGCCGGTCGGTAACACTGTTGCAGTAACATTGCATATGCGTCCCCTGTTGTTATTTTTTCGATATGATTCTTACTATCTCTTGTCAAAATGCAAATCGCTTTTAATGGCACCGTCACATTACTGCTTAGTCTATGCTTTCCGTTCCATGGTGTACCATGAACCATAACACCTGTCTCTGTCACTTCCAAAAGCGGTTTATCATCATTTACCATAACTGCACGCTCGCCAAAACATTGACGCCACAATCTGGTATGCGTCGACTTTCCAGTACCACTTTTTGCCGTAAAAAGATAGCCGTTACCATCTACTGCAATTGCAGAACCATGAAACAATAAAACAGCATGCAGCGGCATCCATTCTGCAATCTTACGATACACCGCCAGAGTTTCCAGATACGCATCAGAAAACACAACACCTTCCTGTTCTTCCTTCGAACGCCCCCGCTCATAAGCAATATCAGAAGGCTCTATGCGAACAGTATAACAAGCCACTTCCTCTGTTATGTACTCCTGACAATACTCTTTTATATAGTCATATATAGCTTCGATTCGAATCACAAGTCCCGCCAGTTTCATATGAAATATCACACGTTTCTTCTCTTCTGTCATATCCATTCCTTTTAAAATATCAAATTCGGTATAACCGCAGTCTCATCGTCATCTAACGGTATACTACTTGTAATAATGTCCTCCGCTTCAAACTCGATAACTTCTATCTCCGGTGTAGTATATACTTCCTTCTTCATAAAACAAAACTCTCCCTTGCTGACATTACGCATTCTTATAAGCAACTGCCGCCTGATTGTAAAGATACATCGCTTTTACAAGATTTTTCAGACTTTCGTCTGTAGTTTCACTACTCAGCACTTTATATGCATAACTAAGCGGACTATAGATAATAATCATTCCATTCACATCAGTTTCTGTATTCATATGCAGCTTGTGTGCAGCAATGTTCGGAATATCAATATAATAAAGACTTCCCTTTTGTACAGAACCTGCTACTTCTTCTGTAAAATAATGTCTCAAAATAACCTCTGTCTTTAACAACAGACTTGAACCATAATATATTCCCTCTGTCTCATCGGTTCCATTCCTTACTACTCCCTCAAATGCCTTTAAAGCCTCTGCGGTTACTGTATTTAACGTATCTGTTGCAGCAAGTATCTCACCGTTAAAATAAGCACTTGCATAATCGCCATATGCTAACATTGCCTTTACTAATGTAATTGTTGTTTCGTCATATCCGCTTTCTGGATTCAGAATATAATCTGCATATTCCTTAACCGTGTAGGTATATGGCATACCTTTTGTGCCATCGCCCAAAACCATCTGTGCTCCAATCTCAGTCTGCATATCCTTAACCGGAACACCACATGAAAAGATATAACAGCTCTGTCCGTCAATCTCTATCATACGTTCTCTCACATCAGATACCATTACCTGTGAAAGTTCCTCGCCGCCTAACGAAAACTGCATATATGCCTTCTCATCCGCAAGAATACTTTCTGTAAGTGTCATATAAAAATTGACACCGATATTCCCCTCTAAGCTTAACGAATAACCTGCCAGATTCTCCCCTGTCTCTTCGAAAACAGTAAGTGTCACGGTTTCTGTCACAATCGACTCACCTGATAAAGTTACAGAAAAATGAATATCATACTCACCTTCTGTTATAATAGAGGAATCCAAATAAAAATAAATGCAAAATTCATCAGAATCACCATAATCACAAAAAATTGCTTCAAATCCCCAATCTTCTACCGTATATTCATACCAGTAACCATAACTTTCTACTGCTTTAATCGCTTCACTTCCATCTTTACTGATAGAAATATTCAAAGGCACATCAAAAAGCCACTCATCCTCAGAAAGTTCATAATTCACAGGCACTTTCAATATCTCTGCTTGTGCAACTTCTTCTAGTGTCATCTGGTAAGAAGTATTTGGAATAGCAAAACTAATTGGTTTTGCCATCGGATATTCTACTGGCTCAAATACTTCCCATACCACAAAACCATCCTCTGTATATCTCTCCAAAGAAGCCCCTGTTTGACCAGTAGAGGGTGTAAATACAAATGTTCCCTCACCAGTTGCATTTGTCACATCAATATATGCAAAATAATATTCCACCAACCCAGACGTACTTTTATCTGACGGGCGGTTTGTCGTAGTCTGAAACTCTGTCTCGCCAGTCACTAGACCAGTAATACATAATTTATCATTTTGTCCCATCGCAAGCATACCACCGCCCACAAAATCGTCAATGGTAAAAACTGTTCCATCTATAATAACATCTGACAAATCTAATTCTGCACCATAGTTAATAGCTACCTCTACGCCTTCATTTAAGGTTTTTGGCTTGAATACACCGGAATTCACTGTTAGCGACGCTAGATTATCAAGTACAATATCAGAAATCGCATATTTACCCCCATTTACCACGACATCTGCATTTCTTTCGCCTCCGGTACTACCATATACTTCCATCGGTTTAGAACCGGAAAGATGAATATATACCCTTCCTGTAACTACATATTTAGACACATTCGGAACCATACCCGCTCCATTGCTTCCATCTCGCGGCTCCGTAGCACCATGTGCATAAACATTCCCAATTGTACCGCCTGCATTCGCAGCAATCTTTATTTCGGAAGTACCTGTCCAAGTATTTTCTACTCCATACTCTGAAAGACTGCCTGCAAAAATATTTCCAAGATTATTCGCAGAACCTGAAATAATAATCTCACCTGCACCTCCGGGTTTCGGTAATGTCACAGAACCTCCATACCCAGTTACTCCACCACAAAATAAATGTACCGGAAAGGCACCTGTTCCTACTACATTATTCAATGTAAATGTATATCCATTTGCAATCACCGCATTTCGCACCGGATTAGCAAAGTTTATAGAAACTTCTTTAAATGTCACATCTGCACCTAACATGATACCGGCTTTACTAAGTGTCAATTCTCCACCCTTAATGGTAATGCTTTTTTCTATGATAAGTGGTTCATCCTCACTCGGCTGAACTGAAGAAGTACTGTCCACAATCTGAATCGTACCATCTGCCTGTACCAGTTCCAGTGCTCGCTCAATCGATTTTACCGGGGCTTCACTAGTTCCGGCATTCGTATCATTGCCGTTGCTGCCAGATACATAAATGACATTTCCAGCTCCCGCTACACTCATCGGTATATACACCCATACAAGCATCAAAAACAACGCTAGTCCTAGTACTTGTTTTAATACTTTAGACTTCATATGAACATTCCTCCCATATATTTACTCCTAATACAATTATTAAAACTTTACCATATTTTGTCCTTTTTCACAAGAATAAAGAGGTCACTTTTCTGACCTGTTTCTACTATGTAAGCAATACTACAAAAACAATAAAATTTTTACAAAAAATCTTTGAACAAAAAAAATACCTGCAAACACTCACATTTGCAGGTATCATTCACTATATGTAATTCAAACTCTTACAGATCATTAAAAATCTGATAAATATCAATCTTCAAGGCATCTACATCTGTCATACCAATAAAGATACAGCCATATTTGTACATTCCATCGCTCTGCTTATCGCAACGAACGATTTCAATAACAGCATCTACTACTTCCTTCGTCCAAATCTGAATCTTGGTATCATAATAAGAACCAATCTCCAATTCCTGTTGCGATTTAAAACCTAATCCGCTACGCGAAATATCAGTAACTTCAACATGTGCATATTTGAGTGTAGTAACTCCTGCTTCATCTAAACGCTCTAACTGAAGAGACACATCCAAATCCAGTCTCTTATGTCTTCTTTTTTCATCCATAATAAACCTCCAGCCACATTAACTGCTCTTTCTTATACTTCTATTCTATACCAACCGAGCAAGTATTACAAGTGTTCTTTTATGTCTTATGGTTATGTTGCCGGAACAAATGGTAATTCGATTACATCATCTGCTTCTTCCTCAGTTTCACTGTCTTTTGACTCACTGTTTTCTTTGTTTGGTTGAGAATTAGGTTTTTGTCCGCTATTTGACACCGCCTCAGACTCTGTTTCTGAGTTTCCCTCTGTTTTTGTTTCTGAGCCGGTATTCACCTTTGAATCTGTATTTTCTTTCGAACCCGTATCTCCTTGGGAGTCTGTATTCTGATTTAAAACTACATCTTCTGATTCTACATTTTCTTCTGTGTCATCTTCTGCCTGCGATGTTTCATCCGCTTCATCAAATTCAACAATCGGAGTGTTATTTTCAGTCTGTTCTTTTCCCTTTCCACACGCAGTAATCGTTAATGTGCTTAATAATAAAAGAAAAAAGATATATTCAAACTTTTTCATGTTCAGTTCCTTTCTTATAAGAAGCAGACACCCCAAATGGGTGTCTGTTTCTTTGTATCTTAATACTCTTGTGTTAAACTTCCTGTAGGTTCGTCAAATCCTGAAAATGGTGTACTTTGTGTAATGATGTCCTCTGTCTCAAATTCTACGATTTCCATTTCAGGTGCAACATACTTTTCTTTCATTGCCATTTCCTCCTAATTTGCAATATATGTATCTGATGCAATATTGTACAGACGAAGTGCAGCTATTAAATTTTTCAAAGCTGTTGTATATATACCGCCCTCACGATTCAGTACATTATAACAATATGCCATTGTACTACATTCAAACGACAATGTATTTGTATGATCTGTCACCTCAAATGTATATATCGTATCTAAATCATGTGCACCAATGTCTTCCAATACAAACACATACTGTTTTCCTGACTGAACAGGTGTAATGGCTTCGTCATTGATTGTAAATGTCAAATCTGCTACATCTACACCCGCAGCTACGTCAAAGTAAATCTTTAATGTAGTTTCAGATTCTAATACTAAATTTGCACCGGTAAACTTACCTAAGGCGTCGTTATTCTTAGATGTTACCTTGTAAGCAACTAAAGAATCTGCTGTTACAGTAGAAACATCCTTTTCTGCTTCTGCAAGTTTTGCATTTGCAAGTGCTCCTGTATTAGTCTCAAAGTAAATCTGTGAATATGCACCATAGTTGAGCATTGCTTTTGCTAATGCTACAGTTTCAGTTGTATACGTATTGGTATGCTCTACGATATAGTCCGCATAATCTTTTACAGTATAGCTGTATACAGTACTCTTCTTAGACTCATTTACAATAAGCTGTGCTTTAATCTCGCCTGTCATCTCATCTGAAGCTACTTCACATGAAAATACATGGTAAGTCTTACCATCTACAAGTTCGGTATCTTTTACTGCATCTTTTACAAGAACCTGTTCTTTTGAACCATCCGGAAGTGTGAATTCCATATAAGCTGTTTCGCTAGCTGCTACCGGTGCTTCTAATTCCATATAGAAATTTACGCCGATATTGCCTGCAAGGCTCAATGTGTATCCGGCTAATACTACACCGATACCATTTGTAACAGTAACTTCACAACTTGCAGCTACGCCGTGTAACGTTTCTGCTGTAATGGTTACTGTTCCAACTGCAATACCTTTTACATTACCTTCTTCATCAACTGTTGCAACACTTGGATTACTTGATGTCCATACTAATGTGCTGTTTATAGGATTTGCAACTGCATTTAACGTAATCTTCTCATCAATTGCTACAGAGTATTTCTCCTGACCCATAGCAAGCGTTACTTTGTTATTGCTTGTGTATACAGAATCGTTATCAACCGTTTCACCTTTTACAAGTACCAATGCTGAGCGAGCTGCTACTTTTGCTTTACCATCTGTTACTTTTCCTAATACTTCTGTACCTGCATCTTCTGCATTTACACAAATATTCCATGTACCTGTAAGACTATAGGTACTTAAATTAACCGTGTATTCACTACCTGATGCGTTATAAATTACAACAATACCATCGGAAACTTCTTCTGGAATACTTGATTTTCCATTAATTGCAAATAAAGCAATATTATCCGTTATCTTATGGTATTTTACATTCTTTGAAACCGCTGTCTTATCAGAAAGACGAAGTGCTGCGTGGTTTTTACGGAATTCAATCAAGCCTTTATAGTAGTCTGATGTATCCTTATAAATATCTTCATCTAAGTTATACCAGCGTAATTTATTAACCTCGTCTGAAGCATTATAACTGTTATGGATAATGGCATTATTATCAGCCTCATCTATTTTGGTTCTTAAGAATTCTTCACCTGCATGAACAAACGGAATACCTTCGGAGAACATGTAAATAGCTGCAGCTAAATTATTCAGACTTACCTGATAATCTCCTGGTGTATCATCATAACTGTTATATGCTGCATTCGATACCACATTAATCTTATCCATTAATGTATAGTTATCATGACAAGATACATAGTTAATCGTCTGAATCGGACTTGGACACCACCAGGTGGTAGCTGTAAAGTATTTTGCTACTTCATCTGCACTGACTTTACCCCAGATAAAACCTTCTCCGTTTGTATCTGAGCCTG
Source organism: Roseburia sp. (assembly GCA_045531555.1). Lineage (GTDB taxonomy): Bacteria > Bacillota > Clostridia > Lachnospirales > Lachnospiraceae > Roseburia. The sequence goes on from JAZSEF010000082.1 coordinate 166,439, forward strand.
CAATACCATTACGAACCGTATCGCTAAAGTATGCAAATTCCGGAGTCTTACTTGCATTCGCCTGTGTTGCCATAAGGTAACCATCTTTGCTTACTGCAGTTCCCATCGTCCATCCTTCACCATAGAAAATGATATCCGGATCTTTTTTGTGTACTTCTTCTACAATTTTGTTAATAGTGACGGTATCTAATAAGCCTACAAGGTCAAAACGGAAGCCGTCAATGTGGTATTCGTCATGCCAGTAAAGGATGGACTCTACCACATATTTATGTACCATTGAACGTTCAGTTGCAGTATCGTTACCGCATCCGGAACCATTTGAATAACTTCCGTCAGCATTTGTTCTTGAAAAGTATTTTGGTACAAGCTGATTGAATGCAAATGACTCTGCATCATATACATGGTTGTATACTACGTCCATAACTACGTTGATATTGTTATTATGGAGTGCCTGTATCGCCTGTTTCAACTCTTTAACTCGGACTTCACCATTGTATGGGTCTGTTGAATAAGAACCCTCCGGTACATTGTAGTTCAATGGGTCATAACCCCAGTTAAACTGTGGGTCATACTGTGTTTCATCCAATTTCGACTCATCAACTGACGCATAATCGTAAATCGGTAATAAATGAAGGTGTGTAACACCTAATTCAATCATATGATCTAATGCAGTTGGAACACCTTTTTCGGTTTTTGTTCCTGTCTCTGTAAGCCCTAAGAATTTACCCTGATGTTCTTCTGACACACCCGAACTATCATCAATAGATAAATCTCTTACGTGTAATTCGTAAATAATAGCATCCGTATATTCCATACCTGCATGTGCACCGGTATCTTTTTCCCAACCTTCCGGATCGGTAGAATCCATATCCAGAATCATCGCACGGTCACCGTTTACACCTGTTGTTCTCGCATATGGGTCACAAACTTCGCTTACTTCGTTATTCACATCTACAGTATAGGTATAGTACTTACCATCCCAGTCACCATTTAAAGTATATTCCCATATACCTTTTTCTTTTTCGGTCATCTTATAAGGTGCATCCGGTATCAGATCTTGTGTACCTTTTGTTCCACTCTCGTAGATATTTAAAAGTACAGAATCTGCAGTTGGTGCCCATACTTTAAATGTAGTAGCACTTTCTGTGTAAGTCACCCCAAGGTCTGTTCCGTCATAAGTATATGTGTTTTCAAACTCTTCGGTAGAGTAGATATTTGGCATATTAAGTGTATATTCATAACCTTCAAAAGTCATGCCATAGCTCTTTAACAATGCTTCCATAGAAGTCAAATCATTTTCAAGTACTACGGTATACTTACATCCATTCTCTTCTACACGCATAATTTCAAGCGGTGTATTCGTTGACGTACACTCAAATGTAAACGCATTTTCAATCGTACCTACTATTGGCATCGCAGTTTCCACCAAAATCGTATTGGTATTTCTGTCATATTCTGCCAAAAGTACTCTATTACCTGTAACTACATCTGCTCCTAATACACGGGTAGCCCCCCATACACCAGAAGTGATGTAATAATGGATAGTACCTGATACGATATCAGAGAAATCAAGTGTCTGGTCAATTCCCCAGTGGTCATTCTCCTTCCAGTCACCTTTACGAATACGGAAAGAAATGTCGCTTGCAGCTCTGCCGTTTTCTATTTCGATTGTAGCAGTTCTTACACCATCTTCCTTCTTGAAATCGTGCTGCTTGCTGGCAACACCATCTCCCCAAATCCATGCATTCCAATCGGTGTACTTATTATCGTCTCTCGTATAGTGTAATTTAATCGTAATTTTATTGGTATCTTCAATTTCAGAAGGAGCACCTGATGTTCGAACAATGACTGCTGTACCGCCTTTTGTAGCATCCGGAATGGAAATGGTAATGGTTCCATCTTCTACTTCGTATGTTTCATCATTATACAAATCTGTATAAATATCTCCTTCAGCACCATCTACGAAAAAGGTTGTCTCAATCGCTTCACCAAAAACATTCACACCAACGTAAACCGTTGTGCCTTCGTAACTTCTGCTGAATACTTCATACCCCTGTTCCACTTTTGTTTTTGTACGGTTCCATTCATCACCCTCGTATTTGTAAATGAGTGGTTCTACAACCTGACTTCTGTCACCTTTTGCAAATACTTCAGAGTATTCTTTACGGATATTAAGCATCTTCCTATAGTGCTCGAACATGCTATTTGCTGTACCATCCTGTGCTTCCTGTTCATCCCAGTCAAAGTCATAACGGTTGTCCTGCCATGGCCAGTTATTCGCACCTGTCTGTCCGATTTCTTCACCATAGTAGATAACCGGCTGTCCTTTTGCTGTAATCTGGAAAGTAGCAGCAACTTTCATCAATGCTTCTGCCCAGGATGCAGACTCTCCACCTTCTTCTACTAAACGATATAAGAAACCACTTTCATCATGACTGCTTAAGAAAGAACCCATAGTAGCTGTGTTAGTAAGCATCGTATTTCTGTCTTCTAATGCTTCCTCTATCGCCGAAAGATTCTCACTTACGAGATTCATCATAATATACTTAAAATCAAAGTCTAATACTGAATCCATTTTACCGGTATCTAACTGTTCAAAATCATTATAGAATCCTGCATCATAATACTCACCAATAATCTTGAAGTCCTGATTAATCTTAGTAAGTTCGTTCTTGAATACAGCCCATGTCGTATCATCCACATGTTTTACGGTATCAATACGATAATAATCAATCGCATATTCTTTCATCCATGTAGTCTGCCACTCGATTAACTTCGCTCTTACTTCCGGGTCTTCTGTTACGAAATCCGGAAGCCCTGATAACGAATCCATACGCTGATCACCAGGGATAGTATTCGTTTCATCTCGAAGCATTGGTTTGCAAATTGGTTTACCCGAACCATCCACTGCATTTGTTTCGATAATGTTATTAAAGTAACCTTCTGTTTCATATCCTGCATGGTTGATTACAATATCTACCATAATTTTCATGCCTTTTGCATGTGCAGCGTCGATTAATGCTTTGAATTCATCCTCACTGCCAAGGTGTGGATTTAATTTTGTAAAATCACTTGTCCAGTATCCATGGTATGCGTGACCTTCCTCAGCAGGATCATCTGTTGACAATTCAATATCAATATTGTCAACAATTGGTGTAATCCAGATTGTATTTACACCTAAATCATATAAGTAATCAATTTTTTCTGTAAGACCTTTCCAGTCACCACCGTGATAACGGGAACCGTCTGTAGTATCATTTGTATCAACTAATGGATTATTTGTGGTATCACCATCAAAGAAACGATCCGTTACTGCGAAATAGATTACTGCCTCATCCCAGTTAAAGCTATCTGCTTTTGCACCTGAAACATTCACAGCTACGTCTACTGTATAACTCATTTCACAGTCATCTACTACTGTTATAGGAATTGTGTGTGTTCCCACTTCAATTCCATCTAAACATCCGAAGGTTAATTCCAGATACTCCGAACTGATATTTACATCAAACGGTGTTCTGGCACTTAAACCAAGCGCACTTAAATCTGCATAAGCCGCTTCAATCTTAAATCCTTCCAAATCATCGTTTTCTGTCTTTGGTCCCCATGTAACTGTTACCACGTTATTATCGTCGTAACTCATGGATGGATATGCCAACTCCGCTGTAAAAGCTACATTATAAGCTCTGTTTCTACGAAGACTGTATGTAGTACCATTTAATTCGCCCGTTCTCTTGTTATAAGCATCTAATACTTTTGTATTACCCACTTTATAATAGTAGTAATAATCAGTATCGTCTGTTAATTTTAATTCTGCTTCATAGCGGTCGTCTTTGCTGTCATAAGTCATCGAATACTCTGTTTCTGCACCTGTAGATACGCCATCCGATGTCACTACCACTACATTTACCTCTCCTAAAGCTGCAAGATTATTCTGTGCAAATAACGCTTCGTCTCTGTAATAGAAGTAAAGGTTACCTGACTTACGATCAAGTTTATTTCCCATACCGGTTGGAACTTTTTCTTTTATCTTACTATCTGCAAAACGAACTTTTACAATCTTTTCGCCTGCAGGTACTTCATAGAAGTTATCTCCTCCGTCTTTTACGCTAGTCTCCCATCCGGCTCCTTTTTTCATAATGAAACCAACTGTTTTTGCAGTCTCACCCATTACAACCGGAATCTTCGCAACATACTTGCCGCCAATCTGTGTAACAGGATAATCTAAGTTCTTCTCTACGTCCTGTCCATCTTCTTTTTCCCAAAATGTATATCCATTATTCCATGCATAAGCATATCGATTGGTATAACTGCCCTCTGCATTCGTATATTCTACATATAAATAAACATCTTCTGGTGTATCCTCTAAAGAAGTATAAACCTGAGGATAACCATCTACGATATAAAGGGTTCTATTCTGTGCCGGAGTATTGCTATAGAATAAATCTTTTGTCTTCCAAGTCCAAGCACCTTTACTCTTTAAAATGAAACCAATCTCTTCTGTACAGTTCAATTCAATTTCAGTTTTTAGCCAGGTTCTTCCGTCTGCCAATACTTCTGTCTCTGTAAAGGCATGCTCGGCCGATACTAAAGAAGTCTCGCCTGCTTCATCCCAAATCCATAATCCTGCATTGGCAAGCGTATTTCTATCATCAATTGCGCTATGTGCATAAATCGTATAAGTATATGGCTGATTGAAAGCTTTTACTGTTACAGTAGAAGTCTCCGAAACACCACTTGCTTTTGCAGTTAAATACAGAGTATCTCCCGAAAATGACTTCGATACCGTAATTTTACCATTTTCTATGGTTACATATTCCGCATATTCTTCCGGAACTACGTACGATACTGTTGGTGTCGATTTTGTACCACTTGTATTATAATATTCAAGTGTTGAAGGAAGTGTAATGGCTTCACCTTTATAGCCTTCTGCCATGGCATCTTTTAAACCGGGTACGATAAGCTTACTGTTATCTCCTGTTTTCTGTGAATTATATGTATCATTATACCATCCTCCAGTGCTGGAGTTAAACTTGTAACCATATACACCCGGCTGCACTGTCAAAGTCGCAGTAAAAACACCACCATTTTTACTCATTTTAGTGCCTGCCCAACCATCCCAGTCACCTTTTATATAAAGATCTGCATTAGATAAACTTGAGTCTATATGGTTAAAAATTACTTCTTTACCATTAACAACCGGTGGTGTAAAGTATACATCAACACTATTCTTAATAACTCCGAGATTTAAATTCCCTGTTTGATTACCATCGCCACCATTACCATTATTAAAGATAACTAATATATCTTTTCCAGAAGTATAACTATAATTTAAAGTATATGTACCATCTGAACCTTTTGTCATTTTGGTACCTGGCCAACCATCTGCCAGTAGTTGGTCACTTCCATTATTGTACCAACTATAACAATATACATTACTCCATCCATTTGGATTTGAATAGTGTACTGTTATACTTGGGCTATTTGCCGCCACCGTATCTGTAATTTCTTCCACTACGATGTCTTCTTTAACATTTGGTGACTCCTCGATATTCGCCACCTCTCCCTCTAAAATCTGGGTATCTTCCACACTTTGAGGGTCTTCTGTCGTTTGCATCTCTTCTGTTGCTTGAAGCTCAGTTGTTTCTGTAGTCTCAACAACTTCCGTGTCCTCAGACTCCGGTTCACTTTGAACTATTTCTGTGTCCAAAGTCCCCCCTGTTTCAGAAGCAAGTGTTGTGATTGGTGCACTTGTGATTAACATCGCAAACACCATCAACATACTTAGAAATCGCTTCAAAAACATGACATTTTTTCCATAATTTTGCCCCTTTTTCATAACCGCTTCTCCTTGTACATTTTCGAACTTCCCTAATAATTTTATTATAGCTCCCTCATGGCTATTTTCTCAATAGATTTTACTCAACGAGATTTTTTTCGATGTTTTAACTGTTTTTCATGCTGTTTTTTGTCTATTTTAACGAAACTGTATCCTATTTATCAAAACCAGACAAATCACTTACAAACATCGCATCCCCAAAACTAAAGAAACGATATCTTTCCCTAACTGCTTCTTCATATGCATGTAATACCTGTTCTCTGCCTGCCAACGCAGAAACCAACATGACAAGTGTAGATTCCGGCAAATGGAAGTTCGTAATCAATGTATCTATTACTTTGAACTGATAGCCCGGATAGATAAAAATCTCTGTCCAGCCACTCTTCTCTGTGAGGAAACCATTCTCATCCGCCGCAGACTCTAAGGTTCTGGTACTGGTCGTTCCAACCGAAATGACTCTGTGGCCTTCTGCTTTTGCCTTGTTAATTTTATCAGCCTCTGACTGCTCAATGCGATAAAATTCAGAATGCATATGATGATTCAATACGTTATCTTCTTTTACAGGACGGAAGGTTCCTAGCCCAACGTGTAAGGTTACCTCTGCGATTTCCACACCCATATCACGTACTTGCTGCATAAGTTCCGGTGTGAAGTGAAGTCCTGCTGTAGGTGCAGCCGCCGAACCATCATGTTTTGCATAAACAGTCTGATAGCGGTTCTTATCCTGTAACTGGTGCGTAATGTAAGGTGGCAGAGGCATCTGACCAAGCTGATCCAAAATCTCCTCAAAAATACCTTCATAGTGGAATTTAATCAGACGATTCCCTTCCTCCACGATATCCATTACTTCACCAATTAATAAACCGTCACCAAAACTGATTCTGGTGCCCGGCTTACACTTCTTGCCCGGTTTTACTAAAGTTTCCCATACATCATTCTCATGACGTTTCAATAGAAGCACTTCAATTTTTGCATCTGTCCCCTCTTTTGCGCCGAAAAGACGTGCAGGGATTACCTTCGTATTATTGATAACCAGACAATCGCCCGGTTTTAAATAAGATACAATGTCTTTAAAAATCTGATGTCTGATTTCACCGGTATTTTTATCCAGTACCATGAGTCTGGAACTGGAACGATCTTCTAACGGATCCTGTGCAATCAGTTCTTCCGGCAAATCATAATAAAAATCGGACTTTAATAATTGTTCCATAAATCCTCCTAAATCTGTAATGCTATAAAATGAGTAATGCCTGAAATTTTTGAAATTAAAATTTGCTCATTTATATACAAAGTTGCCTGCATGAATATCTCATGCAAGCAACTATTTTACTACTATTTTCTACAACTATAAATAAATTTTCAAACTACCTAATAGTCTTTAGAAATTAGCTACGAAGTTCTGCACCGAACTTCTTGTTCATCTGTTTCAAAATTTTCTTAACGAAACCATCTACAGACTCTGCACCAAATGCCTCATCCTTTGGAGTGAACAGTACGGTAAATGCCATACTCTTCTTGTCTTCACCAATCTGCGCGCCTTCATAAATATCGAATAATTTGATGCTTGTGATGTATTTGCAAGCTTCTTTCATTGTCTCTTCAATTTCACCACAGGTGATATTCTTATCTACTACGATTGCTAAGTCACGCTGTTCTTCCGGGAATTTTGGAAGTGGAGTGAACATTGCTTTTTTGCCATAGTATTTTGACAATACTTCTAAGTCAATTTCCATGATAAACATCGGTGTACGAAGGTCGCACTCATCTGCGATATCATAAGCCAGTTTACCAAAATAACCGATTTCTTCTCCGTTACAGCTAATGCTTGCTGTCTGGAACGGATGTAAGAAAGTATTGGTTGTATTTGCATAAGTAAATTCTACGTGTAATACTTCCGCTACTTTTTCTGCAATACCTTTCATTGTGAAGAAGTCTTCTTTTGTACCGAATGTAGCTACACAAAGTGTCTGACGTTCATCCGGATACTCTACTAATGGAAGCTCCTTTGGAATAAACTTTTTAGCAACTTCGAATAATCTTCCTTCTAAGTTACCCTTCTTCTGATTACGGATAACTGCGTTAATCATAGAAGCTGCCAAAGTAGTTCTCATTAATGACAGTTCCTCACTGATTGGATTCATGATACGGATTGCATGACGCTCAGGAGCATCTTCCGGCAATCTTAATAAATCTAAATCAGATGGTGAGAAGAATGAATAGTGAATACACTCATGTGCGCCTACGCCGCAAAGTGCTTTTTTCAAACGTAATTCAGTCTTCTGAACCATGTTCTCGCCGCCTACAGTTACTTGTGCTGTCGGCATGAAGGTTGGAACGATATGTTCATAACCGTACATACGGATTACTTCTTCTGCTACATCCTGATAACCTTCCATATCCTCACGATATGCAGGAATCTGTAATGTCAATGTATCACCGTCTACCTTTGGCTCGAAACAAAGGTTTGTCATGATACGGATAATATCTTCGTTTGGAACGGTAATACCAAGAACAGAATTAACTTTTGCAATGCTTACCGATAATTCTCTTGGTTCTACGCTGTTACCTGTGTTCACGTCTACATGTAATTTGGAAACTTTACCACAGCCTAATTCTTCGATTAAGTGAAGGGCACGTTTCATTGCCATAACAGTTGCGTACTCATCTACACCTTTTGCATAACGCGCACTTGAGTCAGATGATTTACCAACGGCTCTTGATGTACGACGGATGTTATCACGAGCAAATTTAGCAGATTCGAATAAAACTGTACTGGTTGTCTCTCTGATTTCTGAGTTCAGACCACCCATAACACCTGCTAACGCAACTGGTTTCACACCATCACAGATAAGCATATTTTCTGTAGTTAATGTCAATTCTGTCTCGTCCAATGTAACGATTTTCTCGCCTTCTGTCGCACGACGAACGTTGATTGCATTACCTTCGAGTGTTGTGTAATCAAATGCATGCATTGGTTGACCAAGCTCTTTTAAGATGTAGTTTGTGATATCTACTACGTTTGAAATAGCTCCGATTCCAACTAATGCTAATCTGCGTTTCATCCATGCTGGAGATTCAGCGATTTTTACATCGTGTACATAATGTGCGCTGTATCTTGGACAAAGTTCCGGACAATCAACGGTTACGTTGAAGCCTTCGATTGTTACATCATCTTCTGTGTAATCCAAAGCAGGAGCTTTGAATGGTTTTTCTAATACAGCAGCGATTTCTCTCGCGATACCTACAATACTCTGGCAGTCCGGACGGTTTGCTGTAATTGCAATGTCAAAAATCCAATCATCCAAGCCTAAGATTGGTTTTACATCTGCACCGATAGGAGCATCATCCGGTAAAACTAATAATCCGTTATAGCCAGCACCCGGATACATATCTTCGCTTACGCCAAGCTCTACACCTGAACAAAGCATACCGAATGACTCATAACCTCTTAATTTACCTTTGCCGATGGTCATAACGCCTTCTACTGTTTTATGGTCTTTTGCAGTTGCATAAACAGTTGCACCTACTAATGCTGTCGGGAATTTACCGCCTGCATGCACGTTATCTGCGCCACAACAAATCTGGAACTGCCCATGCTCACCACAGTCTACCTGACATACGTGTAAGTGCGTCTCAGGAATTGCTTCACATGTAAGTACATGACCTACAACTACTTTGCTAATGTCTTTTCCAACTTCATATAATTCTTCTACTTCGAAACCACAAGAGAATAATTTTTCTTCTAATTCCTGTGGTGTGATATCGATATCAACATAATCTTTTAACCAACTCAATGGTGCTATCATATTTTAAATCCACCTTTCTCTATACTTCGTTCAACGAAACTATTTATCATTCAACTGATTTAATACTTTGATGTCTGATTCGAATAATAACTTGATGTTATTAATGCCGTATTTGAGCATTGCAGTACGCTCGATACCAATACCAAAAGCGAAACCACTGTATACATCTGAATCGATACCACAGTTCTCCAATACTTTTTTATTAACAACACCTGCACCGAGGATTTCAATCCAGCCTGTGCCTTTGCAAAGTTTACAGCCCTTACCGCCACATTCAAAACAGCTACAGTCTACTTCTACTGATGGCTCTGTGAATGGGAAGTAAGAAGGACGAAGACGTGTCTTGGTTCCTTCACCGTAAATCTGTTTTACGAACTCGTCTAACATCCCCTGTAAGTCACATAAGTTAATGCCTTTGTCTACTACAAGACCTTCCATCTGAGTGAACATTGGTGAATGTGTCGCGTCGTCATCAGAACGGAATACTTTACCCGGTGATAAAATCTTGATTGGTGGCTGTTTTTTCTCCATTACATGAACCTGACCTGCTGAAGTCTGTGTTCTAAGTAAGAACTCTGGTGATAAATAGAACGTATCCTGCATATCTCTTGCCGGATGATCCTGTGGAGTATTTAAAGCTGTGAAGTTATAATAATCAGTCTCGATTTCCGGACCTTCGAAAATTTCAAAGCCCATACCTGAGAAAATATCAATAATTTCGTTACGAACCAATGTAATTGGATGTAAGTTACCTTCTGCTGTCTTTGTAGCAGGTAAAGAAATATCAATTTTCTCTGCTTCGTAGCGTGCCTGTAACTCTTTGGCTTTCATCTTCTCATCAAGACCGCCTAAAAATTCCTGCGCCCAAACTTTTAATTCATTCACACCCTTACCATACTCAGCTTTCTGATCGTTTGGAATGTTCTTCATTTCTTTCATTAAAAGACCAATTTTACCGGTCTTTCCGTCTAAGAATTTCTTTTTGAATTCATATACTTCTTTGGATGAATTCAATTCTTCTGCTCCCGCAATGATTTCCTGCTTAATTTGTTCTAAATTTGCGTTCATCTTGTGCTCCCTCTTTCCTTTATTTTTGATTTTGGCAATTTTTTATGCAATAAAAAATCCCCTGCACATTCCATGCAAGGGACGAAATATTCCGCGGTACCACCCTGATTCTTTTCTACACAACAACCGAACCATCGTCCGGTGGCTTATAAAAAAGCTCTCAATATGCGTAACGTGCACAAACGTCATCTGCTACTATTATTCACAAATGCAGCTCCTGTGTGAAATTCGATTCCTACCTTACCTTAAGGGAACTTTCAGCCGGTGATTCCCTCTCTCTGAAAAAAGTATAGTCCTCTATGGCATTACTGCCTGCACATTCATTGCCTTTTACTGTTTTAAAATCTTTTGCTATTTTAGCATAATTGCTATGAAACTTCAAGTATTTTCTAGCAGAGAATTCTCTGTTTCACCATGAAAAACATCTCGCATTCGTCCACATACGATTAATACGTGTATTCTCCTCCGGATCGAAATAATCCATTACTACACAATGCTCCATAACATCCTTTGTTGGATACTGCGCAAAAAGCTGACGTCTGGTTTGGCTCTCCACTGTGGTGATATTATAATCGTCACTTTCTTCGTCGCCGAAGAAATATCCTATCGGATACTCTACCAATGCTTCTTCTGCCTCTTCATCTGCACCATAACACCAGTCGATATACTGTAAAATCGTATCATCCTCTCCACCGGCAATTACCGATGTATATCCGATATAATACATATTTCGTACAGCATTTTCCGGTTTTGATACATAGTTAATAAAAGCCTCTGCGGCGATCTTTTTATCTCTGTCTTCCGCAATGCCGGAACGGATCATACACCAACCGTCAAACCAGAGATTTGTTCCTTCCGTCGGCGCAGAATAACAAAGTTCCACATCATCTTCCTCTGCCTGATCTAAAGTATACACTGCATCACCAGACCACTGCTGATTTGCAACCACTTTACCGGTTACCATATCCGCTTTACCACTGTCTGTTTCAAAAGAATATACATTGTCTTTAATATCACTTAAGATACCTTCCACTGCATCCACCGTATCTGCATCTGTTGCATTTAATAACTCAGATAAATTATTCAAATAATTTGGTGCACTTAAAAAGGCCTCTGAATTAATCGTCTCTTCATTCAAAATACAGCTTCCTGCAAAATAAGCATCACGGACACTATCTTTAATGGTTACTCGCTTTGTAAATTCTTCCGATAAAAGCAGATTCCAGTGTGCTGCATCTTCGGCCGAAACATATTCCGGGTTATATACGATACCTAATGTTCCCCACATATAACCTGCAGCATATCTACTCAAAGGTTGATCATTAATAGAAAGTTCATCAAATACATCTTTGATATAAGGTGATACACCTCTGCTATAATAATTTTCCTCTCTTGAAGTATCATAAAACTCATTTGAAAATGGCTCTAACAACCCTTCCGCCATCAACTTCATAATCATATATTCAGATGGGCATACCAAATCATACGTATCACCCATAGTCATCTGGTTATATAATTCTTCATTCGTACCAAACGTAGAGTACTCCACTCTTACGTTCATGCCATAAGTTTCATAAAACCATTCTTCAAAATCTTCCACAATACCAGTTTCTGAGAAGATTACTCTGCCATCTGCTAATTCGATTTCTTCGCCATCTTCCCAATCACCTTCATCAATATACTCTTCCCAACTATTCACACGCAAAACAATGACATTGTCATCATCTTTTCCACAACCAGAAAATGTAAGCACTGCTAAAATGCAGGCGAATAACAAACATTTCATTTTCTTCATTATTCTTCCTCCACTTCCGGTAATTTATTTGCTGCTACAGTCATTAAAACAACCAATACAAAAATAATCGTTGATAATGCCCATAATGCAGTCTTAATCTCTGTCTGAGAACCTTTTGTCGCATTTACAACATAAGTACTAATTGTGTCAAATGTTGCCGGTTTTGTATAGGTAGAGATGAAATAATCATCCAATGACAATGTAATCGCAGTCATAAAACCAGACAATACAGCCGGCCAAATCTGTGGCAAAGTAACCTTTACCAAAGCCTGTCTGGTATCACACCCCAAATCCAATGCTGCTTCATAAAGATGCGGATCCATCTGCTGTAATCTTGGCATAACCTGCAAATACACAAAAGGTGTGCAAAGCGTCATCTGTCCCACCAATAACGGAATAAAGGACTCTTTTTCCATATTAAAAAATACAATTAACAAAATACAAATAGAAAAACCTGTTACTACATCTGCATTTACAACCGGAATCTGATTCGCGAGTTCAATAATACGTTGTGAATTCTTTTTTGAATAAAACGTTCCGACCGCACCTGCTGTTCCTAAAATCGTTGAAAAAACAGCAACTATAAATGCCAATGTAATCGTGCCGAAAATCATCTGCAGCAATTCCGGCGTTGTAAATAACGTAATATAATTTTTCAAAGAAAATCCCCGAATCGCACCAATCATAGTAGACTCGGTAAAACTATATACTGCTAAAATCAGAATCGGAGCATACAAAAACAACAGTACCATTCCAATCCATGCACATTGAAATACTTTCTTCATAACACTCATACCTTTCTGTTTCGCAAGCTCATTCTCATCACCAAACCTGCTCCACATCCTGCCGCGTAAAATTAGGCACGCTTTGCCTTCGGTTCCGGTGCCGGTTCAAATCTTGTCAGTTTATTGGAAATAAACGTAATAATACCAATAATCAACAATAATACCAACGAAATAACCGAACCATTGTGCCAGTCGTAAGCACTAAAGTAACTTCCAATCAAGCTACCCATAATATAAGTACTATTATATACAAGGTCTAACACAACATAGTTTGTCATAGATGGTAAAAATACCATCGTCACACCACTCACAATACCTGGTATGGACAGTGGCAATACTACTTTTAACATCACCTGTATTTTATTAGCACCAAGGTCATGTGCCGCTTCCATCATACTGTCATCTAACTTCGTAAGCGCATTATAAAGCGGCTGAATCATAAATGGAAGGAAATCATACACCATACAAAGTACCGTATTAAAAAACGGATGATATGCCAGATTGCCTTCAAAGAAAGTCAAAATCTCTTTCATTGCCGTAATACGTAATGTAAAGTTAATCCACATCGGTAATACAAATAAAAACAATAAGGAATGCTCCTTAAACATCTCTCCTTTTGCAAGGATATATGCCACCGGATATCCTAAAATCAAACAGAAAACGGTCGTAAGCAACGCAATTGCCACACTATAAAATAACGTACCAATTGTTTTCTCGTTCTGAAAGAAATGAATAAAATTTTCAAAGGATACGTCACCATTACCATTTGTAAAAGCATACGAAATGATTACAAATAATGGCAATACTACAAACAGCACCAAAAATATTGCATAAGGAAGCATTAAATCTTCTCTTTTAAATCTATATCGTTTCAACTTTTCTCCTCCATGAGATTACTTCACATTTTCACAAAGTAACCACTGTTTCACTTTCTTAAGAACGAACCACACGGAAAGTAACTTTATCTTCCGGAATAATTAAGCTGACAAAGTCTTCCTGATTCCAAAGGTCAACATCATGTACCACGTAATCTTCTTCTGATTTGGTACGAACCGTATAAGTATAATGGTCATCCACATAAATAAACGACACAATATTACCTGTGATAAGACCTTCTTCGGCATCATCACTTAATTTAATATCAGAAGGTGCAATATACGCTTCAATGCGCACATCCTCTACTGCTATTGCTTTACCGGACGCACCAATCACAATACCATCTTCTACCACTGCCCCTGGGAAAATACGTTCCGGTTCTACATACCACTCAAAATCGGCAACTTCCACAAGCAGACCTTTTCCGGCAAAATAATTCACAATCTTACCATCGTAATGATTAATGCTATTATCGTAAGGAATAATATGAATATTATCCGCAGCAATCTTCATACCTACAATCGTTCCCGGTTCATAATATTTCAAACTATTCGCTTCTATCTCAGTCTTACCAGAACGTACTACTACATTATAAAAAGTACCTTTAAAGTCTGCAGACAATACTTCACCTGTAATCTGTCCCTTTTCCACATCCGTAATCTTAATATCTTCCGGACGAACTACGGCATCGATTACAGTACCTTTCTTATATGGGTCTACACATTTAAATTCTGCACCGCAGAAAAATGCTTTTTCAGGACCGGTCATACGACCATGGAAAATATTACTTTCACCGATAAAGTCGGCTACAAAAAGGTTTGCCGGCTCATTATAAATCTCCTCCGGAGTACCAATCTGCTGAATCTCACCATCTGCCATAACAACAATCTTATCAGACATCGTTAATGCTTCTTCCTGATCATGTGTAACGAAAATGAACGTAATACCCAACTGCTTATGCATACTCTTTAACTCTAACTGCATCTCTTTACGCATTTTATAGTCCAAAGCACTCAAACACTCATCTAACAAAAGTACCTCCGGCTCATTAACAATCGCTCTGGCAATCGCGATTCTCTGCTGCTGACCACCGGAAAGTGTATGTATGCTTCTCTTTTCAAAACCTTCTAAGTCAACCAGTTCCAAAACCTTTCGAACTTTTTTATCACGTTCGAACTTTGTCATATTTTTTAATTTCAATCCAAATGCCACATTATCATAAACATTCAAATGTGGAAAAAGGGCATACTTCTGAAATACTGTATTAATAGGACGCTGATTCGGCGCCATTTCCGTAATATCTACTCCATCAAGAAGAATGGTTCCTTCTGTCGGTTTATCAAAACCGCCCAGCATACGTAAAATAGTAGTCTTACCACAACCGGAAGGACCAAGAAGAGTTACAAATTCCCCTTTCTTAATCTCTAAGTTAAAGTCCTCGACTACAATCGTATCCTGGTCATAAACTTTTTTAATATTTTTTAGTTCAATCAGAATATCTTTTTCCATTCCAACATCTCCTCAACTGTAATTCCTAATCATTTTGCTGGTAAATCCAGTTCCCCAAAACATATTAGCTAAAATTTTATATTATCTTGCCGTGCAATGCAATCCTATATTTTACTTTTTTCATATTTTTTTCATCACATTAATTCTTTCTGTGACGTTCTACCCATTTTTTCATATTTTCTTCAAACGTTACGTTGAATTCTGCACACATTAGCGTACTGTAAATACAAAAATAGAGCCATAACATCATAAGAGCTACTGTGGTCAGGCTTCCATACATTGAAAACCCATTAAAATAGTTAATATAAATAGAAAGTAAAAGCGAAATTCCATTCCATGCCAATGCACAAAGTAATGCTCCCGGCAACTGACTAATAAAACTTAATTTTTTATTTGGCAATACTGCAAAAACCACATCAAAAAAAATCACTAGAACTCCAAATAGCAACAGCCCTTTAAAACTGGACAAAATTACCGACAAATTCCTTAAAATTGGCAAATAATCCACTGCTAACGTCCTTATAAAGCCGCCAAATACAATTACAACCAACGTAAAAACAATCGCTACCATAAATACAACAGTATAAATAGCTGACCAAAACCGCAGAATAAACCAGTTTCGATTCTCTTCCAAATCGTTCACTGCATTCAATCCATCCATCAAAGCATGCATCCCCTTAGCCGCAGACCAAATCGCAACCACCGCACTTACCGCTGTCACACCAAAACTTTTAGTGTATATCTCATCTGTAATCGTAATAAAAAAAGGGGAAATATATCCCGGCAGTCCTTCTTTATATACATTAAGCAACATACTTTCTGTAATCGGCGTGTATTTTAGTAACGATAACAGAACCATTAAAAATGGAATGATGGACAGCAAAATGAAAAACGCAGACTGCGCAGCATATGCATTTATCTTGTCTTCCTTACACTCTTTTAAAAATTTTGCAACATAAAATATTAACTTCCAAATCATGACCGTATATCCACCAATTCAATATCTTTATAGAAAAAGTTCAATATATCAATATAATTATACCCTGCTTTTGCCAGCCCGTTCGCTCCATTCTGGCTCATTCCAATACCATGCCCGTAACCGCCTCCACATAAATAATATGTTCCATCGGTCTGCTTCTCTACTGTACAAAACGCACTAGGAATAAGGCTTCCCGCATCTGCCGTACTTCCATTCTTAAATGTTATGTCCTCTGCTCCGCATCCAAGAACTTTTCGAATATTATACTCGTTTTTCACACTCACAGAACCATTTTCAAAATGTACCAAAAGTTCTAAGATACAACCCGAAGCACTACGTTTTGCCACTTCAAAACATTCAAATTCCCCAAACTTTTTCATACTATCCGTCTCTGTTTTGCCATCTTCCTTATAAAAAGTAATATGGCGTTCCAATGCATTTCGTCTGGACATCAAAATATTTTTTATCTCATCTGTCAACCTTGAATAATCCGCCTCAATTTCCCAACGATAATATTTAATATCACTGTCATATCCGACAGTATCTGTTTTAAGGTATTCTTTAAAAACTTCTTCCTTAGACAAATCCCCGTCAAAAGATTCCTTATTTAAGCATGCCTGCTTCAAATATTCCACTTTCGTTCCTTCCATCGGATTCCATACCTCTGCCGTATCTGTATATCCCATAGAAGTCGAAAAATAGTATGCTTCCATTACATCACCATCATGCAGCATCACCATACCGGCAGTCTCATCTACTGCTCTCATAGAAGCCTCTGTTTTGGCAATATTATTATATACCTGATAGGAAGAACTATCATTGATATGAGCTCCGTATGCCGCCAAATCAGACCTTACCACTTGAATATATGCATAACTACGGGCACATACAGCCTGTGCTTTTAATGCCTCAGGCTGATAATTTGAAGGCATTTCACTCGGAACTACTGAATAAAGATACGTTTCAAAATCTACTTCATTTACAATACAATATCCGTTCTCATACTGACGTATTTCCATACTGCCCGAATAACCATTACTAATCTTCTCTCCATTTTCCGTACAAATATACATCAATGAATCTTCCATCATAGGCCTCAACACCATAGTCTGCTCTGTACTGCTAACATAATCTTTTACGCTAATCACACTTCCCGCCTGAATCGTATTATTGGTATCACCGCAGGTAATCATCATTTCTCCGGCTCCAATCAGAAAAATATTTTCCCGAAATTTACCGCCATCCTCTGCTAATAAAAGTACTCTTACCTTAGAAATCTCTGCAGGTGCAGTAAGTAAAATCGCGCAAACTTCCTGATTGCCGACAATAAATTTTACCTCTTCGTTACCTAACACAATATCTTCCATCGCTAATTCTTCTACAACATCATAGGCACGATATACCGGAATTCTATCATCACAGGCCACTCTTCCATACCCTTCAATTTCAATAGTATTCTTATCATAAGACAATAACTGTCCCTCTATGTAATCCTGTTTTTGAGCAATTGCAGTTATTTCTTTTTTCGAAAAAACAATATCTGCAACACCTTCTAAAATGGTTTGTCCATTTAAATTGGCTTTTTTCTCATAAATGCGTTTGTCATATAAAAATGTCAATGAATCTTTTGTGGTTCCTATAATATATGTATTGGCAAGTGTATTCTCCCGTGTGGCTTCTCCCACTATACCTACGCATTCTGTTCCCAACAGGTACACATCATAACTTGCACTGCTTAAAAAAAATGTATCCGGAAGTGAAGTATGGTAAGTTCCTCTATCCGTATACAGCACTTGTTCTTTTTCGCCCTTCTCACATTCTAATACAAGCATATTCTGAACAGATATCTGATTTTCGATATCCAGATAATCTACCAATTGTCCCAAAACCTCATTCCACTCTGCTCTACTTACCGGTTTTTGTTTGCCTACCTCATCAAACGGTATCACCTTGGCAGCTCCAAGCTTTTCCAAAATATCAAAAACCATCGCTCTTGTCAGATAGCCTTCTTTATAATCAGAAAAAAATCGATTCCATTCCTCATTTTCGTACACGGTAAACTGTAATTCTGCAATCGCTTCTTTTACAGACACATGCGTATTCATCAACTTATCCTCATGAAACTCTGTTCTAACACTAAGTAACGATGCTAGAATCACCAACAATAATAATGCAATAAACACTTTCATCAAATTTATTTTTTTTCTATTATCATATGATGCATTCAGATACTTTCTCCTCATCCGACGCTTTTCCTTTCTTACTGCATGCTTTTTACGGTATTGCGACGCAATAAACTTCGTGCAACTTCCGTTGCATTTCCGCCAAGCTGTACATCCTTGCGGAGCGTTATAAATCATAAAGATTTCCTATGATTTATAAAAGAGGCTGCTAAATGCAGCCTCTTTCTCTCTTTTGTATCTTATTTTTTCTCTTTTGTACTTTAAAACTCTTTTGTATTCCATGCGTATCTTCTGTAAATACAGTCTCTTTTGTAACTAATCTTTTGGACAACTAGTACATTACGCTTTATCTTCTGTTATACCCAAAATGCCGTTTCCTACGATTTTGACGCCTAGCTAATGCTAGGTGGGTAACCGCAGACAATTTTCTGCCTTCCAACGCTCGCCTATGCGAAATTACTTTGGCCTGACATCCGATTGTTCATGTAGGAATCCCATAAACGTAAATGTAGGTTCAAAATGGTAGGGTTGTCGCACATCCCAGGCCTTTGTTACAATTATTCTTTTATAATATTTGCTGTTTTTATTATACTTTAATATGTGCATTTCTACAAGTAAAAATTTATATTTTTTATTTTAAAATTTTGGAGTTTTTTGAAAGTTTTTCTAAACTTATAACTCTAAAAATCATATTATTTCAATTCTTCCGTCCACTCATCTTCACTTAATTTTACAACTATAAATTCTCCCGCATCTACTACACATCCCAATTGGGGCCAAGTGGGCATCTCTAATGCTATCTTTCTTGCAGCCAGCATTTGTTCCTCTGATACTTCTTCAAAATGAAATCCTAACACTTGTGCTAAACTACAGGCTCTGCTTGTGCTAATCACATAATGTGGTGTAAGCGAATAATCCGTAGCAAAAATGGATTTTCCTATCATCTCTCCCTTGATGCAAGCCTCGTTTAAACGATTTGTATAATACCCTACAAATGCAATAGTTTTTTCCTCTACACAAACTTCATCAATCCTCTGTTCAATATAACTTGCTAAACGCATATCCTCCTGTTCACATATATCCTGCGTATAGATAAGTCTCATTGAAACACCAATCTGACTCCAAGCTGCACCAATTGCCAGTAAAGCAATCACTATTCTGACACTTTCTTTTTGATAATAATTGGTCAATAATACAATATTTCCTGCCAAAACAAAAGGGTAGACAAATTGTGCTCTAACTGTCGGGGTATCTCCCATATAAATCGTCAGCAAGTATGGACAACACTGTATAAACACAATTGCCATAAAGTATAACCAACGCAATTTCATATTTTTATTTTTCAGCAAATAAAAAATCGAACTTACAAGTACCAATACTGCAATAATTCCATAAAAAACTGTATAAAAATTATCTGCTCCCATATAACTCTTATATATCTGTCCTAAAATAGCTCTGACATGATACATATAGTCACCTTTTCCCCAAAGTATCTGTCCTTCCAGATACTCACTACCAGAAAAAAACATATTTGTAATAATCGTATTTATTATTATTGCACAGAGAAACAATACAATCTGTCCTATTAAAACCTTCCAATATTTCGTCACAGGAACGTCCTGAATTTTTTCTTCCTGCCATTTCTGACATAACAATACAAAACAAAATGCAACGGTTGTAATATGTAAAATAACAAACATCTGGTAACTGCTAAATGCCCATATCATGCAAAGTACCGATAAGATTTTTGCAACTATAGATTGACGTAATATACCATAATAACTAAACCCAACACCTAACGCTGTGAGAACAAATGCCCATGCAATATGAAATATTTGCAATTCAAAATAAAACTGTTCCACAAAAATAGGGGAAGAAAAAAATAAGATACCAAAACCGGCACATATCATAGCCATTGTGGTATGTTTACACCGCCAAAATAAATATCCAAATAATACACCTGCCACACAAATCAGTAAATATCCAAACATGATAGACAGGTAGGGATTAAACCATCTTAATCCAAAAACATGCTCTGTCAATATTAATCCCTGTCTTCCTACTTCTAACCAATTATAGAATGTCTCCGGATAAATAATAACAACTTCTGTATCTATTCTGGGATTCACATTAAAAAGCCAGCTTCCATACATTATTAATAACATGCAGGATGAAGCAATTATATACCATTTATATTTATCAATAAAATCTTTAAATATAAGCACTTCGCTTTTTAATTCTTTTTTCACAACAAACTCCTCTTCCCGTTACATTTTATAAAATGATAACATAAAAGCACGCGGAAAACAATTCCGCGTGCCTCAACTTATCAATTATTATTAGATTGCTGCTAATTCATCAACAAGTTTCTGTAAAGCTGCTAAAGCTTCATCTGGTAACTTGTCATAGCCTTCTTTCTTAGTAGCAAAGTCAGCAACTGCATTTACACGGCTCTGTAAAGCACCTTTTAATGCTTCAACATAAGCAGCATCACCAAAGTTTGGTGTGAAGTCTGCTGTCTTACCTGACCAATCGTTCATGATTTCGATATCAGAGAATGGTCCCCACTGTTCGAATTTAGCTTTTCCTTCAACGATTGTTTCAAGAATACCTAATGTATCAGCTGGTTTACATTTTGTTCCCATGAAATCGCCTGTATTAACGATGTAGCAGTCTACGTTCTTCTCTTCTACTAACTTCTTGAACTTCTCATAGTCGTTAACCAGAGGATAGGTTCTGAAAGGATTTGCATAAGGTACGATACGGATTGCGTTCAAGTCGGTACCTGCAGCAACACGCTCTGCAGTAGAGGTCTTGGTAGCAAGGGTAGCACCCATAACAGATGCAAGAGCAGAACCTGAAAGCTTAACAACAGGAGGAAGAACAGGGTCCTTCATAATCCAGAAGATAGCGTTTACAGGAGCTTCAATCTTGTCTACACGGTTAGGAGACCATAACTTAGACTTGATAGCACGACCGTTACCATTTCTGATATCTTCGGTTACTAACTGAATCTTGCCTTCTGAGTCATAGGTACAAGAACAGTTCTGAGCAGATAATAAATATGCGTTATCAGCACATCCGGTAGGATAGTCTGAAGTCTTATCGAA
>JAZSEF010000054.1:0-7295 GCA_045531555.1 Roseburia sp.
AAGGGTATCGACAAAGAAAAAGTTGGCCAATACGCAGCTGAAATCAGAGATAAGAGAAGACCTGAACCTTACAAGGGTAAAGGTATTAAATATGCTGATGAAGTTATCAGACGTAAAGTTGGTAAGACTGGTAAGAAATAAATAAGGAGAGTAAACAATGGTTAGTAAGAAATCAAGACAAGAAGTACGTGCTAAAAAGCACATGAAAATTCGTAACCGTTTCAGCGGTACAGCTGAAAGACCACGTTTAGCGGTTTTTAGAAGCAATAATCATATGTATGCTCAAATTATTGACGACACAGTTGGAAATACTTTAGTAGCAGCTTCTACACTTGAAAAAGATGTTAAAGCTGAATTAGAGAAAACCAATAACGTTGATGCAGCAGCATACTTAGGTACAGTAATTGCTAAGAAGGCAATTGAAAAAGGTATTAAAGAAGTTGTTTTTGATAGAGGCGGCTTTATATACCAGGGCAAGATCAAAGCATTAGCTGAAGCAGCAAGAGAAGCTGGCTTAGAATTCTAGGAAAGGGAGAGAACATCACATGAAACATACTATCATTGATACAACAAACATGGAATTAACCGAAAAAGTTGTTTCTATCAAACGAGTTACTAAGGTTGTTAAGGGTGGTCGTAACTTCCGCTTCACTGCTTTAGTTGTAGTAGGAGATGGTCAGGGACATGTAGGTGCCGGTTTAGGTAAGGCAGCTGAAATTCCTGAAGCTATCCGTAAAGGAAAAGAAGATGCTACTAAGAATTTAGTAACAGTTGCTCTTGATGAGAATAACTCTGTTACACATGATTTCTTAGGCAAATTCGGTTCTGCAACAGTATTATTAAAGAAGGCTCCTGAAGGTACAGGTATCATCGCCGGCGGTCCAGCACGTAGCGTGTGTGAATTAGCAGGTATTAAGAATATCCGTACAAAATCTTTAGGTTCCAACAATAAACAGAACGTTGTATTAGCAACAATCGCTGGTTTACAGGCATTAAAGAGCCCTGAAGAAGTTGCTAAGAAGCGTGGTAAGTCTGTTGAAGAAATTATTGGTTAGGAGGTAATAGGACGATGGCAGCAGAAAAAATGTTAAAAATCACTTTGGTAAAATCTCCTATTGGCGCTGTTCCTAAGAATAGAGCAACAATTGAAGCTATGGGACTTACAAAGATGAACAAATCCGTTATCTTACCTGATAACGCTTGTACACAGGGTATGATCCGTAAAGTAGGATATATGCTTAAAGTTGAAGATGCAGAATAAGATAAATTAAGAAGGAGGTGTCAGCATGGAATTATCAAACTTACAGCCAGCAGCTGGTTCAAAACACAGTGATAATTTTAGAAGAGGTCGTGGACACGGTTCAGGAAATGGTAAGACTGCCGGTAAGGGACACAAGGGTCAGAAAGCTCGTTCAGGCGCTCCAAGACCTGGTTTCGAAGGTGGACAGATGCCATTATATAGACGTCTTCCTAAGAGAGGATTTAAGAATCGTAACTCTAAGGAAATCGTTGCTATCAATATCAGCGAGTTAGAAAGATTCAGAAGCGGTTCTACAGTTACTATCGAAAAGATGGTAGAATCAGGACTTATCAAGAATACTCGTGATGGCGTAAAGATCCTCGGAAACGGAGAATTTACCAAGAAACTCAATGTTAAAGCAAATGCCTTCAGTGCATCTGCAAAAGAAAAGATTGAAGCACTTGGTGGAACAGTTGAGGTGATTTAATGTTTAAAACGTTAATGAATGCATTCAAAATTAAAGAATTAAGAAATAAAATTCTTTTTACCTTTGCTATGATAGTTGTGATCCGTTTAGGATCACAGCTGCCGGTTCCTGGTGTTGACAGATCATACTTCGCAGCATGGTTTGCAGCACAGAGCGGAGATGCATTTAGCTTTTTTGATGCATTTACAGGCGGTTCATTTATGAACATGTCTATTTTCGCACTTAACATTTCTCCATACATTACTTCATCCATCATCATGCAGCTTATGACAATTGCGATTCCGAAA
This sequence comes from Roseburia sp., assembly GCA_045531555.1. GTDB lineage: Bacteria > Bacillota > Clostridia > Lachnospirales > Lachnospiraceae > Roseburia. Next base: position 2,015 of record JAZSEF010000054.1, read on the forward strand.
TTGGAAGAGATGCAGAAAGATGGTGAAGAAGGAAGAAAGAAAATTGCTTCCATTACCCGTTATGTAACAGTTGGTCTTGCTCTTATTGAGTCAGCAGCTATGGCAATCGGATTTGGCAGAAGCGGTTTGTTACAGGAGTACAATGCAATTAATGTTATTATCGTTATTGCCGCTTTGACAGCAGGTAGTGCGGTTGTAATGTGGATTGGTGAAAGAATTACAGAACATGGTGTTGGAAACGGTATTTCCGTTGTATTAGCAGTCAACATCTTGTCAAGACTTCCTCAGGATATGACCGGTCTTTATGAGCAGTTTATCAAAGGAAAAGCAATCGCTGTAGGTGTTCTTGCAGCAATCATTATCTTAGTAATCATGCTTGCTATGATTATTATGGTAATTGTATTAAACGGTGGTGTAAGAAAAATCCCTGTACAGTACGCCAAGAAAATGCAGGGTAGAAAGATCGTTGGAGGACAGTCAAGCAATATTCCTCTCAGAGTGAATACTTCAGGTGTAATTCCGATTATCTTTGCATCATCCATTATGGAAACACCAAACGTTATTTGTGCAATCTTCGGAATTAATGCAAGTGGCGTTGGGGCAGAAATTTTAAAGGGAATGAGTTCAAGCAACTGGTGCAGATTAGATGCTCCGTTGTATTCAATCGGATTAATCGTATATGTATTGATGGTTATCTTCTTTGCATATTTCTATACATCCATTACATTCAATCCACTTGAGATTTCTGAAAACATGAAGAAACAGGGTGGTTTCGTTCCTGGTATCAGACCGGGTCGTCCAACTTGTGATTACTTAAACAAAATCTTAAACTACATCATCTTTATCGGTGCATGTGGATTGACAATTATCGGTATCTTACCATTTGTATTCAACGGTTTATTTGGAGCCAGCGTATCATTTGGTGGTACCAGCCTTATCATTATCGTAAGTGTTATCTTGGAAACAGTTAAGCAGATTGAATCTCAGATGCTCGTACGTAATTATACAGGCTTTTTAAATGACTAATAGCTAATAGTATGGGACAAAGCGGTTTCGTTTTGTCCCTAAATGGCTATTATAGCCGGTCAAATACTTGAAATCGAATGTAAAAGGATGTCAAATCCTTATAAAATAGACAAAAACAATGGCCAATCGGCAGAAAGAGGATATTATGAAGATTATTATGTTAGGTGCTCCGGGTGCCGGAAAAGGAACACAGGCAAAGATGATTGCAAAGGAATATGGAATTCCTCATATTTCCACAGGTGACATTTTCCGTGCCAATATTAAAGAAGGAACAGACCTTGGCAAAGAAGCTAAGACATATATGGATGCCGGACAGTTGGTTCCGGATGAATTAACAGTAAAGATTTTACTTGATCGAGTAGCAAAAGAGGATTGTAAGAACGGCTATGTTCTCGATGGTTTCCCAAGAACCATTCCGCAGGCAGAAGTTCTTGATAATGCTTTAACAGAACTTGGCGACAAGATTGATTTTGCTATTGATGTAGATGTTCCGGATGAAAATATCGTTAGAAGAATGGGTGGAAGAAGAGCATGTGTAACATGTGGTGCTACATACCATATTGAACATGTTCCGCCAAAAGCAGAAGGTATCTGTGATACTTGCGGTAGCGAATTAATTCTTCGTGATGATGATAAACCGGAAACAGTAAGCAACCGTTTAAAAGTATATCACGATCAGACACAGCCGCTTATTGATTTCTACACAAAGAAAGGTGTATTAAAATCAGTAGACGGAACAGTTGATATGATGGATGTTTTTGCAGCTATTAAGGCGATTTTGGCATAATCAGAGGTGTGCTTATGGCAGTATCGATTAAATCGGAACGTGAGATTCAGTTAATGCGTGAGTCCTGTAAGATTCTTGCAAAAGTATACGAAGAACTGGAAAAAGCAATCAGACCGGGAGTTTCCACAAAAGAATTGGATACACTGGCAGAAAAATTGATCAGAAGTTACGGTTGCGTTCCTAACTTTTTGAATTATAACGGATTTCCGGGAACTATTTGTGCATCGGTTAACGAAGAAGTGGTACATGGAATCCCAAGTAAGAACAGAGTACTTAAGGATGGCGATATCATTAGTATTGACTGTGGTTGTATTTATAAAGGCTATCATTCTGATGCGGCAAGAACGTATGCAGTCGGAAATATAAGCCAAGAAGTACAGCAGCTTATGGATGTTACCAAGCAGGCTTTTTTTGAAGGAATAAAGATGGCCAAAGCAGGTAATCATTTGTATGATATTTCCAATGCAATTGATGATTATGTATCACCATACGGATATGGCATTGTAAAAGATTTGGTTGGTCATGGAATCGGGACAGCACTTCACGAAGATCCTCAGATTCCGAATTTCAGACAGAAACGGAAAGGTCTCTTGTTACAGCCGGGTATGACACTTGCGATTGAACCGATGATTAACATGGGAACATGGGAAGTGGAATGGCTGGATGATGACTGGACAGTAGTAAGCAGGGACGGTCTTCCTTCTGCACATTATGAGAACACGATTCTCATTACAGACGGAGAACCGGAAATATTGACACTATTATAATGGAAAGAGGAACCTTATGATTGGATGGATGGCTAGTTCAAAAGCAGGACATGACAAAGATAAGATTTATATTATAATAGAAGAAACAGATAAATATGTCTGGCTTGCAGACGGTGATATCCGCAAGGCGGATAATCCGAAGAAAAAAAGCAGAAAGCATATTCAGGTAATCAAAAAGACAGCGGATGAGCAATTGTTTGCCAATCCGGCTTGCGTAAATGAAACCATAAAACGGGCAATCAAATTGTACAAACAAAAGTTGCCGATTCAGTAAAAGTAGTTTTAAATGGAGGAAAAACATGTCAAAAGCGGATGTAATTGAAATCGAAGGAACAGTAGTGGAAAAATTACCAAACACCATGTTTCAGGTTGAATTGGAAAACGGACATAAGGTGCTTGCACATATCAGCGGTAAGCTCCGTCAGAATTTTATCCGTATCCTTCCGGGCGACAAAGTAACATTGGAATTATCACCATATGACCTGTCAAAAGGAAGAATTATTTGGAGAGATAAATAATAAAGAAAACTTTGGAAAAACCCCTTGCAAAGGGGTTTTATGCGTGCTATAATGTAAAACGGTCTTTTTATGAAAGGAGGGTTTAACATGAAGGTTAGATCATCAGTAAAGCCGATTTGTGAAAAGTGTAAAGTTATTAAGAGAAAAGGTTCTATCAGAATTATCTGCGAGAATCCTAAGCACAAACAGAGACAGGGTTAATTGGTCCCCTCTCGCATTATTCGTTATTAATCAAGCAGTGATTACTGCGTAAAGATAATTGAACGTAGGAGCCTACGGGAGATTACTTTTTGGTACCGAGAATAATGTAACACAGTATCGGAAAAGTCGGGTGGATACCCGGCCGGGTGGCAGAAGTTCCCTATGACGAGACCTGGAACTTATCAGTTACCCCAATCAATTAGTTATCAGTTGTAAGAAACAACAGAAAAATGGAGGAAATGTAAATGGCTCGTATTGCAGGTGTCGACTTACCAAGAGATAAGAGAATCGAAATCGGTTTAACTTATGTTTATGGTATTGGTAGAGTAAGTGCAACAAAAATCTTAGAACAGGCAAAGGTTAATCCTGATACCCGTGTAAGAGATTTAACAGACGATGAAGTTAAGGCAATCAGTGAAGTGATTGACGCTACAATGACTGTAGAAGGTGATCTTAAGAGAGAAATCGCTCTTAACATCAAGAGACTTCAGGAAATCGGATGCTACAGAGGTATTCGTCATAGAAAATCTCTTCCGGTTCGTGGACAGAAGACTAAGACAAATGCGAGAACTCGTAAGGGTCCTAAGCGTACAGTAGCAAACAAGAAGAAATAATCTTCTTAGTTATAAGTAACTTTTTAAACGCTGCACTCAGTGCAGGTAAATTGAAACTATTAAGTTCAAAGAAAGTAGGTTAGTTTAAAATGGCAAAAGCAGTAAAGAAAGTAACAAAGAAACGTGTTAAGAAAAACGTTGAACACGGACAGGCACACATTCAGGCATCTTTTAACAACACAATCGTTACATTAACAGATGCACAGGGTAATGCATTAAGCTGGGCAAGTGCAGGTGGACTTGGATTCAGAGGTTCTAAGAAATCTACTCCTTATGCAGCTCAGATGGCAGCAGAAACAGCTACAAAGGCAGCTTTAATCCATGGTTTAAAGACTGTTGACGTATTTGTAAAAGGACCTGGTTCAGGACGTGAAGCAGCAATCCGTGCATTAAACGCATGCGGACTCGAAGTATTAAGCATCAGAGACGTAACTCCGGTACCTCATAACGGATGTCGTCCTCCTAAGCGTCGTCGTGTCTAATTTGCAAACAGATATTCAGTAACTTATTAAAAAACAAAGAAAACGTTGGAAGAAGGCATTATGCTGTAAACAATAGTGGAGGATTATTAAAATGGCAGTTAACAAAGTTCCTGTATTAAAGAGATGTAGATCTCTCAACTTAGATCCTGTATTTTTAGGATATGACAAAAAATCTAACAGAACATCAGCAAGAGCTGGTAAGAAGATGAGTGAATACGGTCTTCAGTTAAGAGAAAAGCAGAAAGCTAAATTCATCTATGGTGTTCTTGAGAAACCTTTCCGTAACTACTACGAAAAGGCCGACAGAATGAAAGGTCTTACAGGTGAAAACCTTATGGTTATGCTTGAAAGAAGACTTGACAGCGTTGTTTTCCGTATGGGATTTGCAAGAACAAGAAGAGAAGCTAGACAGATCGTTGGTCATAAGCATGTATTGGTAAACGGAAAGTGCATCAACATTCCTTCTTACTTAATCAAAGCTGGTGACGTTATCGAAATTAGAGAAAAGTCTAAATCTTTACAGAGATATAAAGATATCGTTGAAGTAACCGGCGGCAGACTTACTCCTGAATGGATGGATGTAGACATCGACGCATTAAAGGGTACAATCAAGCAGCTTCCTACAAGAGAAATGATTGATGTTCCGGTTAACGAAATGCTTATCGTCGAATTATATTCTAAATAATAATTAGTTGGCGGTAATTAGCAGTAGCTAGTGATGTTGTATTCATTAAAGGAGGGTATTTGCAGTGTTTGATTTTGAAAGACCAAATATTGAGGTTGCAGAAATCTCTGAGGACAAGAAATACGGCAGATTTGTAGTGGAGCCTTTAGAGAGAGGTTACGGTATTACACTTGGTAATTCTTTAAGAAGAATTATGCTTTC
>JAZSEF010000024.1:0-20807 GCA_045531555.1 Roseburia sp.
AATTTTTATGGTGTAATAAATTATTTGTCATAATTAATTATACCATGAAAAGCAGGTTCTTCGGAGCCTGCTTTTCTATTTTTAGACATAAAAAGGGAGCTGTTGCTCCATAGATTAATCATCTATTTTGCAACAGCCCCTTATTTATGTTGCACAAAGATTTTTTTGAGGGATTGTTTTGGAGAAATCGGGTGTTTAGAATAAGTTCATGTATATGAGTACTACGTTATAGATAGAGGTAATTTAACGTATTAGGAGGGTCTACATGAAAATTATTGCTAATGGAATGGAAATTAGTGTAATGGGAGATGTTGCAAATGAGGAAGCCTATATTTCATTGACAGATATTGCAAAATATAGAAACTTAGATAACGCATTTATTGTGGTTGCGAACTGGATGCGTAATCGTTCTACAATTTCTTTTTTGGGATTATGGGAGCAGATACATAATCCTGATTTTAAACCTATCGAATTCGATAGGTTTAAAACAGAAGCAGGAGATAATTCGTTTACATTGACACCGCAACAGTGGATTAGAGCTACAAATGCAATTGGTATTATTTCAAAATCAGGACGATATGGTGGAACATATGCACATGTTGATATTGCTTTTGAATTTGCGTCATGGATTTCGCCAGAATTTAAGCTTTATATTATTAAAGATTATCAAAGATTGAAGAAAGACGAGGCGAAACGACTTGCGATTGGGTGGGATGTTAGAAGAGAGATTTCCAAGATTAACTATCGTATTCATACGGATACTGTAAAAGAATTTTTGATAACACCGACTCTGACACCTCAAGAAATGGCTTGTACATATGCATCTGAAGCGGACATTCTCAATATGGCATTGTTTGGAAAGACGGCGGCACAATGGCGGGAAGAAAATGGTATAAATGGAAAGGCATCTAATATTAGAGATTTTGCATCTGCAGAGGAGTTAGTTGTCCTTATAAATCTTGAAGATACAAATGCAGATTTAATTAGACAAAAAGTGCCTAAAATGGAACGATTAAAAATATTACGTGAAAAGGCATATCGGCAACTTGAAATATTAAACCGGAATCAAGTGACAATGAAAACGATAAAACAGAATTTATTAGAATATAAAGAGGATTGATTTTATAGTAAAATTCAGAGAAAAAGGAAATCTTCATCAAATCTTAATCATTTCCCATCTTTTTATTTCATAATTAAACCGCTACAATGTAAGTAAGCTGGCAGGAATAAATGTGCACGTTTATCCTGCTAGAAGAAAAAGTTAATTAGAAAAAGAGGTTACCTATGTACAACATACTAGTATGCGATGACGAAAAGGATATTGTATCCGCATTAAATATATATTTGACGGCTGATGGCTACCAGGTGTATGAGGCCTATAATGGCAAGGAAGCGTTAGAAGTGATTAAGACGCAGGAAGTGCATCTGGTGTTAATGGATATCATGATGCCGGTGATGGACGGTATCACTGCCATGACGAGAATCCGGGAATTCTCGAATGTGCCGGTGATTTTACTGACGGCTAAGAGTGAAGATACAGACAAAATTTTGGGACTCACCGTAGGTGCAGACGATTACGTGACAAAACCGTTTAACCCGGTTGAAGTGCAGGCACGCGTGAAGTCACAGCTTAGACGTTACATGCTTTTGGGTGGCGGACAGGTGAAGCAGGATAATCTGGTGATTGGCGGAATCGAGATGGATGACCGCACCAAGGAAGTGACATTAGATGGTGAGAAAATATCTTTGACTAGAACGGAGTATGATATTTTAAAACTTTTAATGGAACATCCGGGGCAGGTATTTTCACCGAATCAGATTTATGAACAGGTGTGGAAGGATAACCCATACGGCACGGAGAATACGGTAGCGGTACATATTCGTCATTTAAGAGAAAAAGTAGAGTATAATCCGGCGGAGCCACGCTACTTGAAGGTAGTCTGGGGACGCGGATATAAGATTGAGGATACGAGGTATTAATTATGAAGATAAGAACATCTATCCTTGCGAAAGGATTGGCGTGGATTCTGATTGCGATATCGGGTCTGGGACTGGTTGGAAGTGGTTTAGCAGTCATAGGAATGGAGGAATCGGGATTTTATAGTAAGACTTATAAAGAAATAAGAGACGAGCGGTTTGAGAAATTTCATGACCGTTATTCTGCCCGCGTATTAAATTATTTGGGCGAAAAGCAAAATAATAATCAGGCGTATTTTGCGGATAAGAATTTTAAGTATGGTGTCATTGAAGCAGATTTTTTGTCTGATGTTGAAAAAATGAATTTAAATGACAGAGAAAACTATGTAGAGAGTAATTTTGATTTCGAAGAGACGTTATTGTTGGAAGATATGCATGTGTTCCAGTGTACGATTAATGAAAATACATACTTTTCCTATAAGAATCCGGAGTCTCTTTGGGGGCATTATTGGATTTCAAATACCAGTGATAATTGGGATTGTTATGAAGTAGACATTATTTTGCTTGATTTGACGCAGGGGATTGTGTTTGTTGCGGCCAATGATGAAGTTTATCCAATTCCAAAAGTGTTGATGCATATTTCTGATAATCACGGTAACATTACGGAACAGGGCTTTGTGTTTGATAGAGAGCAGGGGAATTATAAGCTGGAAGATAATATGCATGTGGAATTTGGCGAGCATCAGTATAATGTTGTGTTAGAGATTTCAGTTACAGCGGATGCAGATACAGTAAGTGTTCTTAATCTTTTAAATGATCTTCATGAGAAAACCGGTAACGGTGGAATGGACTTCTCGTGGTTGGAAGGTACGTTACTTGGCATAGAAAATTGGGCCAACATGGAGTTTACTACCAGACAGGAAGTGTATGAGAATACCGAATTGGTCACGGATGCAACGGTAGCAATGCCTATGGATGAAAATTCCGCAATAGACAGCGGTAGTCATTATATCACTGCGACAACTTCCGGTGTAGAATTTTCCTGTACGGCGTTAGATATAGAGAGTGCCACGAAAAATCTGAACAAAGAAGTGCGTATGATGATTAACGAGTACGGTGAAATGTTTGTGTATGTGAAACCGGCAAATATGAAGTCTAATTCCTATTTTGTAGTGTCTTATCACGATGAGGGATACTCATATATTACAGATTTAACAGCAGGGGAAACAGATTTATTCGGGCAATATGACATTATATTTGGCACACTTTACAGCATGCGTTATCAGGTGTTTGCTATCTTTTTTGGTTGTCTGGCAGTATTTGTGGCGGCGTTCATTTTCCTTTGCTGCGCAGCAGGACATAAAAGGGGTGAAACGGAGCTGGTACAGTCATGGGCGAACCATATACCGCTTGAAGTTTATGGGACGGTATTTGTATTTGCAGAGATGTTTTTAATTACACTGGCAGATGAGGTATCACGGGAAATTGCAGGGTTTGACGATGTATTTTGGACGCTAGTCCTGATTACGTTGGTACTTTTCGTGGGATTGCTTCTGACAGCGGCAGGATTAGAATTTATTACCCGTATTAAGCTTCGAATTTTATGGAAAAATACAATTTGCTACTGGATTATCAGTAACTTATTTGGCGGCATGAAACAGGCGGTCGGATTTGTGGCAGACCATACCAGTTTGGTGTGGAAAGCGGTGATTGTAGTAGGTGCAAATGCCATTGTGGATTTCTTTATCTTTCTAATCATGATGGATGAGGGCGCATTCGGGCTATTTTTACTGGCTATTAAGACCGCTGCTGTATTGCTTTTGGCTTTAAGTGCGGTTTCTCAATTGAAAAAATTAAAAGATGCTGGAGAATACATGGCAAAAGGTGACCTGACATATCGTGTAGACACAAAAGGACTGTTGTGGGACTTTAAGCAGCATGGCGAGAACTTAAATAGTGTAAGTGATGGTCTTGCGATTGCGGTAGAAGAGCGTATGAAGAGTGAACGTTTTAAAACAGAGCTTATTACAAATGTCTCCCACGACATTAAGACACCTTTAACTTCGATTATCAATTATGTAGACTTAATGCAAAAAGAAGAAGTGGATAATATAAAAATTGTAGAGTACTTAGAGGTGTTAGAACGTCAGTCAAAACGCCTTAAGAAGTTACTGGAGGATTTGCTGGAAGCATCGAAAGCATCTACAGGAACGCTTCCGGTAGGATTCGAGATTTTGGAAGCTGGCGTGTTTATGGTGCAGACGGTGGGCGAGTTCGAAGAAAAAACGGCTGCGCAAGATTTGGAATTAATTATTAAGAAACCGGAAGAACCGATTTATATCCATGCAGATGGCAGACATTTTTGGCGCGTGATTGATAATTTGATGAATAACATTTGTAAGTATGCCCAGCCAAATACTCGTGTTTATATTAATTTAGAAGCGACAAGTGAAGAAGTTTATATAACATTTAGAAATACTTCGCGTTACCCGCTTAATATCACGAGTGAAGAGTTGATGGAACGCTTCGTGAGAGGAGATGAGTCGCGTCATACCGAAGGCAGTGGTTTGGGACTTTCGATTGCACAGAGCTTGATGGAACTGATGCATGGGCAGTTTGATTTGGTTGTAGATGGCGACTTGTTTAAAGTGATTTTGATATTTAAACGAGTTTATGAGGAGGGCAAAAAATAGACCTATGTTCTGAAAAAAGTACATTAGAGTTTTTAATGATACTCATTAGATGAAATAAATTGCAGTCATAACTAATTTAGGTTAGAATTGTAGCGGTTATTGTGGTATAATGTGTACTAGATAACCGCTATTATATGATGGCAATTTATTTTTACATAAAAGATTAAGAAAAGAGGCAGAACATGGGCGGATTTTTTGGTGTAGCATCGCACAGAGATTGCGTATTTGATTTGTTTTTTGGTGTTGATTATCATTCACATTTAGGAACAAGACGTGGCGGTATGGCGGTATTAGGAGAGAAGGGATTCAATCGTTCGATTCATAATATTGAGAATTCTCCATTCCGTACGAAATTTGACAGTGATATTCAGGAGATGAAAGGTAGATTTGGTATCGGCTGTATTTCTGATTATGAGCCACAGCCATTAATTGTGCGTTCTCATCATGGTACATATGCAATTACTACTGTTTCTAAAATTAATAATACATCTGCATTGATTCAGCAGTTGTTCGATACGGGACATGCACACTTCTTAGAAATGAGCGGTGGGGAGATTAATGCGACGGAATTAGTAGCATCCTTGATTAATCAGAAAGAGAATTTAATCGAAGGTATTCAGTATGCGCAGGAGATGGTAGATGGTTCGCTTTCGATTCTTTTGATGAATCAGGCTGGTATCTATGCAGCCAGAGATAAATATGGCAGAACTCCGATTGTAATCGGTAAAAAAGAAGGTGCGTTTTGTGCATCATTTGAAAATTATGCGTATAAGAATTTAGGGTATACTGATTATAAAGAACTCGGACCGGGTGAAATCGTAGTAATTAACGATAGAGCATGTTTAGAATTGGTAAAACCGGGCAAGGATATGAAGATTTGTACTTTCCTTTGGGTATATTATGGTTATCCTGCGAGTGCATATGAAGGTTTAAGTGTAGAGCAGATGCGCTATAATTGTGGTGCGAAAATGGCACAGCGTGATGATGTGAAGCCGGATATTGTCGCAGGTGTTCCGGATTCCGGCATTGCAGCAGCAGTAGGTTATGCAAATGAGTCAGGTGTTCCATTCTCCAGACCATTTATCAAATATACACCGACCTGGCCACGTTCTTTTATGCCAACGATTCAGGCACAGCGTAGTCTGATTGCTAAGATGAAGATGTTAGCTGTAGATGAATTGATTAAAGATAAGAGCATTGTATTGATTGATGACTCGATTGTACGAGGAACACAGTTAGGTGAGACTACAGAATACTTGTATGACCGTGGTGCAAAAGAAGTGCATATTCGACCAGCGTGTCCACCGATTATGTTTGGTTGTAAGTATTTGAATTTTTCACGTTCAACTTCAGAAATGGATTTAATTACACGCAGAGTAATTGAAGATTTAGAAGGTGGTTCTGTTTCCAGAGAAGTATTAGAAGAGTATGCTAATCCTGAATCAGAAAAATATGCAGCGATGGTAGAAGAGATTCGTAAGAAATTAGGTTTCACAAGTTTACAGTATTGTCGTTTAGACGATATGTTGGAATCTACCGGACTTGAGAGATGTCAGCTTTGTACTTATTGTTGGGATGGCAAGGAATAAAGTGGTTTGGGATAAATGGTTTGATTGTAAAAAATAGAGATATCAGATAAAAGTGAGTGAGGGCTATTTAGATTTTTTTCTAAATAGCTCTTGTTTTTTATTGAGGAAAGTGGTACGTTGTATTTAGAAAAAATTCTAAATAGTTTGCAGAAAAGTATGAAGAAAGGTGCGATTATGGGATTCGCAGATACATTTAAAGCATTATCAGACCCGATTCGAAGGGAAATATTAGAAATGCTGAAAAAACGGCGCATGTCCGCGGGAGAAATCAGCGGTCATTTTGACATGACAGGTGCGACGATTTCTTATCATTTGAGCATTTTGAAAAAGGCAGAGCTGGTGAAAGAAACCAAACAGAAGAATTTTGTGTATTACGAGCTGAACACCTCGGTAGTGGAGGAAATCATGCTCTGGTTGTCGGAGTTAAAGGAGAAAGATTACGATGCTGAAAATTAATCATTTGACCAAACATTATAAGGGAAGTAGCAAGGGCGTTACAGATATTAGTTTATCAATTGAACCGGGCGATATCTATGCATTCATCGGCCATAACGGTGCAGGAAAAACCACTACCTTAAAATGTGTGGTAGGTATCCATGGATTTGAAGAAGGCGAAATTTTAATTAACGGAACTTCTGTTAAAGAAAATCCAATGCTTTGCAAGCGGCAGTTCGCATACATCCCGGATAATCCGGATCTGTATGAATATCTGACAGGGATCCAGTACTTGAATTTTATTGCGGATATTTTTGAAGTGCCAGCAGAGGTGCGTCAGAGTCGCATTGAAAAATATGCAGATGCATTTGGAATTACTGCATCGCTGGGGGATTTGATTTCTTCCTATTCACATGGGATGAAACAGAAACTGGCACTTATTTCTGCAATGGTACATGAACCGAAATTGTTGATTCTAGATGAACCATTTGTAGGTCTAGACCCGAAGGCGGCAGTTATTTTAAAAGATATGATGCGCGAACTCTGTGCGAACGGCGGAGCGATTTTCTTTTCCACACACGTCCTGGATGTGGCTGAAAAATTGTGTAATAAAGTAGCAATCATCAAAGATGGTGTGTTAATTGCATCTGGTAAAATGGATGAAATTGTAAAACAGGGAGAATCGTTAGAATCCATCTTTATGGAGGTGGCGTGTGATGATGAAGCAAATTAGAACATTGACGAAGCTTCAGTTGCAGAACCTATATGGACTGAATGTATTTCGTTATACAAAGGATAAAAAGAAAAAGAAGACGGCGATTGGGCTTGGTGTAGTATGGGTGTTGTTAATCGTAATGATAGCAACCTACATCGGAGGGGCAGCTTATGGCTATGTGTATCTTGGTATGGCAGAAATCGTTCCGGCGTACCTGATTATGCTTGCAAGTTTGGTCATTCTGATGTTTGCAATTTTTAAGGCAGGAAGTGTTATTTTTCAGGAGAATGCTTATGATATTTTATGTTCGCTTCCGGTGAGTCAGATGGCGATTGTAGTAAGCCGTTTCCTGCGTATGTATGTAGAGAACCTATTGTTGACATTACTGGTCATGGTGCCGGGAACTGCGGTGTATGGCGTTATGGTAAAACCGGCAATAAGTTTTTACTTTATCGGTGTGATAGTGACGGTTTTTGTGCCACTGATTCCGATAACAATTGCGACATTTTTAGGTGCATTGGTGACTGCGATTGCTTCACGTATGAAGCATAAAAGTCTGGTGAGTGCAGCATTGTCTGTGGGGCTTGTGGTTGCGATTATGGCATCTACAGGAACCATGAGTACATTGGAGGAAGAGTTTTCGATTGAGATGCTTCAGAATATGTCTGAAATGGTGACTCAGACGATAGAAGGCATTTATCCACCGGCTATCTGGCTTTCTAATGCAATGGTAAAAGGTGATATCCTGACAGGTCTCTTGTGTGTGCTTGGCGGGTTGGCAGCATTTGCAGTGACGATAGCGCTGATTTCTGTAAAGTTCCATGAGATTTGCAGAGGTTTATACGGTACCCACGCAAAGCACAATTATAAAATGGAACAGTTGAAAGCCAAATCTGTTCTCGGAACCTTATATAAGAGAGAACTGAAGCGATATTTCTCAAGCAGCATTTATGTGCAGAATACGATTGTCGGCCCGATTATGGCGATCTTATTCGCGGGAGCAGTACTGGGCGTTGGATTAGATACCATACAGCAGACGATGGAGCTTCCGATTGATATCGCCGGAGCTATTCCGGTTTTATTGGCGGGAATTTTTAGTATGATGACCACAACCTGTACTTCTGTTTCCATGGAAGGAAAGGAATGGTGGATTGTAAAGAGTCTGCCGATTCGGACAAAAGATTTACTGGATAGTAAATTGTTGTTTGGACTGAGTCTGTATTTGCCATTCTGGTTCGTGGCAGAAATTCTTTTAATCATTGCACTTCGCCCGGGATTTATGGAACTGGTATGGATGGTGCTGCTGTCCTTCATCCTGATTGTGTTCAGTCAGGTGTTTGGACTCACTATCAATTTGAAAATGCCGGTTTTTGCCTGGGAGAATGAAGTAAGCGTTGTAAAACAGAGTGCGTCCGCTGCACTTGGCGGCTTGGGCGGTTTTGTGGTGATTCTGGTGTGTATGGTGCCGGTGTTGCTTGTTCCGGCAGAGTACAGTAACTTGGTGAAAGGTGCACTTTGTGTTGTGTTTGCCGGTGTAACGTGGATTTTATATAATAAAAATAATAAGGCAAATTTACAGGAACTGGGTGCGAACTGATTAAGACTTGATATGCAGGATAAAAGGTGCATTTTATAACGGGGTTGGATTGAGGTCTAATGATTAGATAGAGGAGAGTGCAAAAAATGGAGAATTTCAAAAAGTATAAGAAAACACTGATACTTACCAGTGTCGTTATGTTGATACCGATATTAATAGGCGTGCTATTGTGGAATCGTCTGCCGGAGCAGGTGGCGACACATTTTGATTTTGAAGGGAACCCAAATGGGTGGACGAGTAGAGAATTTACAGTGTTTGGTATTCCGCTGTTTTTGTTGGTGTGTCAGTGGGTTGCTGTGGCAGCCACACTTTCAGATCCGAAACATAAAAATTTGAGCGAGAAAGTTTTTCGAATGATTTTATGGATTGTCCCGATGGCATCGCTTCTTCTTGCGATTGTATGCTATGGATATGAATTAGGCTACGAAACTTCCGATAGAACGATTGCTTTTGCGACTATGGGCATTCTCTTTATTGTGATAGGGAACTACCTTCCAAAATGCAGACAAAATTATACGATAGGAATAAAAATTCCATGGACACTTCATGATGAGGAAAACTGGAATCATACACATCGTATGGCGGGATATTTGTGGATATTAGGCGGTCTACTTATGTTGGCTAATATTTTCTTGAAATGGGATTGGTTGTTGGTGGTTGTGCTCGCGGTGTCAGTGTTGGTGCCGACGGTTTATTCATATTTGTATTATAGAAAACATGGGATTTCTAAGGAGGATTAGACATGGGAACAGTTAGTGGCAGCAGCATTGCTGCAATGTGCGTAACATTAGTTATTTCATTAGTTTTACCGATAATTGCACTGATTGTATACGCGCTTAAAAATAGAAGACAGGGTGTGGCGAGTGCATGGTTTTTAGGCGCAGCAGGATTTTTTGTAACACAGATGGTTATTCGCGTGCCGATTTTATCAACGCTTAGTCTGATGCCGGGATTTATGGCTTTTGCAGAAAATCATTATGTGGTATATTCGCTGATGCTTGGATTGACAGCAGCATTATTCGAAGTGGTTGGACGTTATGTTTCTGCTAAGATTTTGAGTAAGAATCTTACTTTTACAAAGGGATTTGCAGCGGGTCTTGGACATGGTGGTATCGAAGCAATCATTTTAATTGGTATGACATATGTTAGTAATCTTTTGTATGCGGCGATGATTAACACCGGAGCGATTGAAGGTGTCATCGCGCAGACAGAGGCAATGGGTGTAGATGTGTCATCAGAAGTTTATGTGTTGGTGGATACTTTAGTAAATGGTCCGGCATATCTGTATTTATTGGCAGGATATGAGCGTATCTTAGCGATGATTGGACATGTGGCTATGACATTAGTAGTGTTCTATTTTATGTCAAAGGGAGAGACGTTAAAAGGTATCGGTATCTGTGTACTGTACCATTTTGTAATGGATAGCATGGTGGGAATTATCGGTGGACTTGCGACACCATATCTTGGTTCTGTGGTTTCGCAGAATGTAAGCTATGCTATTACGTATGTCTTCCTGACAGCGATGGCGGTTGTGGCTGTGTGGGCTATCCGTAAGATTAGAGGGGATTGGAAAGCTGAGCAGGCGGAAGTGTAAAAGAGCGAATTTACAAGCGTGTTCACGAACTGTGCCCGGAAGCGACGGAAAAGCAGATTGTAAAGTTGTTGCGGTAAAGTCGGGGATAGGGATGCTGTGGCAGAAGTAGTGTAACAATAACGGGGAGTGAGTGTAATGAAAAATACAACACTATGCTATATTGAAAAAGATGATGCGTATTTAATGCTTCATCGGGTGAAGAAAGTGAATGACGAGAATCACGATAAGTGGATTGGTGTCGGTGGTAAATTCGAAGCGGGCGAAAGTCCGGAAGATTGTCTGCTACGTGAGGTAAAGGAAGAGACAGGATTGACGTTGACGGACTATCGATATCGGGGTCTGGTTACGTTCGTGTCGGATGAGTGGGGCACGGAATATATGCATCTTTTTACGGCAACCGGGTTCGAAGGTGAGATGAAAACCTGTGACGAGGGCGAGCTGGTCTGGGTGCCAAAGTCAGATATTGAAAGCCTGAATATCTGGGAAGGGGATAAAATCTTCTTTCGGCTATTGGTAAAAAGTGATAGTTTTTTTTCACTTAAGCTAACCTATCAAGGAGATACTTTGGTAGGGTCAGAAGTGCGGGAATATTAAATGCTAGGAAAAATAAGGGTTTGCGCTGTTTTTCATAAACTGCGTATAACCCTTATTCTTGTTTCCGCAAGGCAGGAAATATTTTTTGGTATTGCTGTGTTATCATAAGCATGTAGCTACAAGAAAATCGAAAGGAGCAGGCAAATGAATCAAATAGAAATGATACAAAGCAGTATCGACTATATAGAAGAAAACTTAAAAGCGGAAATAACTGCCTCCGAGATAGCGGAGCATGCAGGTTTTTCAATGTTTCATTTCTATCGGTTATTTCAAGCGGAGATGGGCATGCCAATCATGCAATACATCTTGCAGCGGCGGCTATTGAATGGAATTTACGAGATTGCGCAGGGCAGAAAAAAGATTGATGTGGCACAGGAGTATGGCTTTGGTACCTATGCAGGATTTTACAAGGCGTTTCAGCGAGAGATAGGATTTACACCGGCTTCTTTTTTAAAAAATTTTAAAGCAAAAAAGCCTTATCGGATAAATTTGTTGAGGGAGGAACACATTATGGTGACACATAAAAAGATTGCCGAAGTTTTAAAATGCTGGAACATGGAAAATGAGATAATTACAGATGTTTATTATGAAGGTAGCGGAAATCGCAATGAAAATGCTTATTATATCGGAGAAAGATATGTTCTCAAAGTAACCGCTAATTTGGGAAAATTGAAAAAGCATATGGAGCTGACGTCTGCTATTGGTAATGTAGGATTAAGCACAGCAACTTTCGTAAACACCTCACGAGATGAAGTATACGTGAAAGAGGGCGAATTATATTTTTATCTCACAAAGCGAGTGGAAGGCAAGCAGATTCTGGCAGGAGAGTTGTATCAAGACGCATATAAAGAAAAAGCGAGATTTATAGGAGAAATCATTGGTCAACTTCATCTGGTGCTAAAGCAGGTTGAAGCTGCTGTAGAGGAAAATAATCTGGCAGAAACAGTGAAGAACTGGGCACTTCCAAAAACAAAAGAAGTTATGGCACTTTCCGATAGTTTTTGTGAAGAATTTGAACGAGCATTTTGGGGATTGTTTGAAAAGCTACCAAGGCAAATTATTCATCGAGACCTAAACCCGGGAAATATTTTGTGTAGTGAAGACAAGTGGGGCTTTATTGACTTTGAACTATCGGAGAAGAATGTGAGAATATATGATGTCTGCTATGCGGCAACGGCTATCTTGTCAGAGAGTTTTTTTGCAGATAATGAGACTAATTTGAAAAAATGGGTAGAGATTTATAAGAACATTATCTGGGGATATGACAGTGTTGCAAAGCTGACGGAAGATGAGCGAGAAGCCATACCATATGTGTTATTGGCAAATCAATTCGTATGTGTGGCATGGTTCTCTGGGCAGGAAAAATATCTGGAAATCTTCGAGATAAATAAGAAGATGACGAAATGGCTAGTAGAGAACTTTAAAGAATTAAAGATTGATAATGAGTAAATAAAAATGCATGTCGCAAGGCCAATGTCATTTAGTTAAGTTCAAAAGCATTAAGTTAAGGGATAAGTCTTCAGATTTGTCCCTTAAAAATTTGCTGACAGAAAAAAGTTCATTAAGTTAATCACTTCTCCTATATTAAAATTTATTGATTTTTCATACCTTTTTTGAAAAAATGGTGTATAATGTAAATGTGGGCATGGTTAAGTTTATGCGAAACAGAGAGAGAATTTATATCAGAGTTTATTGAGTTTCAGTTAGTAGAGAGAATACAGCAGTTACAGAGAGTTTGAACGGTTAAGAGAGAATATTAGTAAAACTTACACCACAAGAATAGTCTGCTCCTTTTGAAAAAGGGGTGCTTTTCTTGTTTTTTTATGCCCATTGCTAATTACTACTGAAATGAGGTAAACGAAAATGAAAATTGTAAATTCTACTCCGAACGAGTTAAAAGAGAACTTGGATATTGCAATCCAAGAAGCAGTTGCCGACTATCTGACAAATAATAAACTGTACAATCCGCACTTCTCCCGCAAACGTGTACTGACCATGGACGAAGTGATAAAACTGCTGATTTCCATGCAAGGCGGAAGCCTTAAAAAAGAATTGTACGATGCAGAAGTTGCGGTAACTGCTTCTGCATTTGTGCAACAGCGAGCCAAAATACCGTCAATGGTTATGGACGAAGTATTTGAACGCTTTAATTCGCTATGCAAAGACGAAAAGACCTACAAAGGCTACAAGGTACTTGCGATTGACGGTACTACCGTAAATATGGCAAGAAACCCAAAATCGGACAATTTTGTAAAGCATGACAGCACACAAAAGGGGTACAATCAGCTTCATGTAAATCCCTTATATGATGTGTTAAACAAAACCTATCATTCCTGCGTCATACAGCCACAGCCGAAGCAAGACGAAGTGGGGGCACTCACCTTTCTGCTTGGATGGCATGAGTTTAAGGAAAAGACACTGATTGTTGCCGACAGAGGTTACGAGTCCTATAATGCCTTTGCCCATTTACAGAACACACCAAACACGGATTTTCTGATAAGGGTAAAGCAAGACCGCACCGCCATGCGTGAAATCAGTAAACTACCGATGACGGAGTTAGATACCGATGTGTCGTTTACGATTACCACCACGCAGACAAAGGAAGATAAGGAAAAGGGATATATTCTGCTACAGACACGCAAAAACGAAGACAGAATATACAGCACCAAGACAAGAGCAGGACGTTGGGATTTTCCTTCCCCTTATCCCATGACCTTTCGTGTTGTGCGGTTCCAACTGGAAACTGGGGAATATGAAACCCTTGCAACAAGCCTTCCCCGAAGTTTCACTCCTGCGGAAATCAAAGAACTATATCATGCCCGTTGGGGTATCGAAACAGCATTCCGAGAGTTAAAGTATGGTCTTGGCTTGGTAAACCTGCATGGCAAAAAGGACGATTTTGTAAAGCAGGAAGTATATGCAGCAATGATTATGGCAAACTTCTGCAGTCGGATAGTAAATGAGGTTGTGGTAAAGAAAAATGATACCAACATCCACGAATATAAGGTAAACATGAAAATGGCAATCCATATCTGCCGACAGTTCTTTCGCACTCCCAATGCCGATGCGAAACAGTTATTAAAAGATATTGCAAGATACACCGAACCGGTGCGACCGGGAAGACGCGACGAGAGAAACATAAAAGCAAAGTCATTTGTCGGCTTTATCTACCGAGTATCTGCATAAAAGTATATGGCAAACTGACGAAAAAGAAAGGGGGCAGAATTTTACGACATCTGCCCCCTTTCATAATTTTTTGTAAAAACTAGCGTTTTCCATGCCAAAAACAAGGTTTTACAAAAAAGATTATTTTGCTATTGCTTAACAAGGGGTAAAAAATACCAAAACAGTGAAAGCATATGAAAATTTATCAACTAGTCATGGTGATGTATATAAAAATGGCACGGTTTTCTGTTTGAGTGAAAACAGAATGATGTTACTGTTTTATCAACCAGTCCTTGCAATGTGTTGAAAAGTAAACGATTGCATTTTTAGCACCCCCACTCTTTCACAATTTGCATATATAGAAAAGTGTATTAAGTTAAGAATGACATAGACGTATGGAAATTTCTCATTATCGGCATTTTTATAAAAATAGGTAAATTTTTGATGCCGTACAGAGACAAGTGAGAAAATGCTAAAATTTAGAATTATTTACGATTTGAAATAAAATAGATAATTTTTAAGACAATTTAGCGACTAGTTAAGATTTTGAAGTATTGCTGTTTTATGAATTTATACAGAAATTTTGATGCGTTGAACAGACTAGTTGATAAATTGAAAAAGAACAGTGATTTATTGACGTAGACGTATGATAACCGTATACTATAGAGAAGAACAACTTGAATTTTGTGAGGTGAACACGTGAAAAATCAAACTATTTTCATGGCAGATATTCAGAAAAAATTGAGTGCTTATATAAGCGAGGAAATTAATTACTGGGACTTTTCAGGTGTAATTAGAATTACACATAACGGTGAAACTATATATGAGACTAGCCGAGGATACGCAAATATTGAATTTTGCATAGAAAATACCATGGCTACGCGTTTTTCGGTTGCTTCTGTTACAAAGCAGTTTACAGCATTTGCGATTATGATGCTTTATGATAAGGGGCTTCTGAAATTACATGAAAAAGCCAATCGATACCTTCCGACCAATTTACAGTTGCCTTCCGACATTACGGTTCATGATTTGCTTTCACATACATCGGGTCTACATAATAATTACAATTTTGAAGACGATTTCTATGTGTATGAAGACAGAATGCCATATAATAAAGAGTTTTTTTTCAAGAATTGGATTATAAAAGAGCCTATAGGTAAATCAGGCAACTATTTTGACTATAACAATTCTAATTACACATTGCTTGCGTGGATTATTGAATATGTTTCTGGACAGACATATAATGATTTTTTGATTTCAAATATTTTTTGTCCTTTGGGTATGAACAGTACTACATATGATAATGGTCAAAATATTATTTCAAATAAGGCAAGTAACTATATGCATGATTATGGGATATTAGTCAAAGTTCCTTATACAAATAATCTTTTTGGCATTGGAGCAGGCTCACTGGTTACAAATTGTGATGATTTGCAAAGGTGGTATGAATGTCTAAAAAATCGTAAGATATTATCTTCAGAAGCATATGAAATCTATTTTGCAGAAAATGAAAATCATTATTGCTATGGATTGGAACGATATGAAGAATATGGTACTATCAAATATGCTCATGGTGGCGACAATCTTGGAATTTCTGCATATACGCAATACTATTTTGAAGAAGATATTTGTATTATAATCATTGCAAATACAGAATCATTAGACCAATATCGCTTTGGAAATGCTCTCGCAACTATTATGCATAATGGTGAGGTGGAACATGCTCGAAAAGCTGATGAAATAGTATTGTCACCTACTGAGCTAGAGCAGTATACAGGGACTTATTTGCCAGGCAAGATACAAATAGAACAGAAGAATGGGAAACTCTATTTAGTTCGTGTCAATCAGAACATCCACATTGAAGTGTATTGTGTTGAAAGGCATTGTTTTAAACGAAGATATGAAGAACAACAAACAGCTCATAATTTGCTTCAAGATGGTGCTGTAAAGCCTTCTGTATGGGGATATGAGCTGATAAGTAAAGAGTTTATATAAAAGAAAATGTAGCGACATTATAGCTAATACTATAATTGTCTTTTTATTATCAAAATTCAATTTGTCGGGCACGCGAAGCTTTCATTTTGGTGCAGATTGTCATAAAAAAGAGTACCGCTCACTTTTTGAAAAAGTGAACGGTATTTTTTCTTAAAACCTTAACTTAATGATTTTGAACTTAACTAAATGACATTGGTCGCAAGGCATGCATTTTTTGTGGTCAAATCCTTTACATGTGCTATAATTTTGTTTAGAGAAAAAGAGAGAAGTGGGAGGAAGAAACTATGATTATCGATACACACGTACATGTCGGTGGCGACAAATTAGGTTTTAACATGAGCGAAGAAATGGTGTTAGGAGCGATGGAAAAATATGATATTGATTACATGTTAGTCTCAAACGGTGACTCCTCAGAGGTAGACCATGAACAGAAGCTTTTGCCTGTTGAGTATCAGACTTCACAGGAAGATGCGTTGGAGCGTGTTTTGAAATTTGCAAGAAGTAATCCGGGAAAAATTGGTGTCGGCGTATGGGTAAAACCATTGCAGGAAGAAGTGACACCGCGTTTGGAAAAATTAATCGCAGATAATTTAGATATCATCTACGCGATAAAATTACATCCGTTCCATTCAAAGATTTCGCCGGTAGATGAACGAACCATTCCATTTTTGGAACTGGCAAATAAATATAAACTGGCAGTCGTTTCGCACACAGGAACCGGTGAGGAAGACCACCCGGTACATGTATATGAGGCGGCAAAAATGTTTCCTGAGATACCGTTTGTAATGGTACATATGGGTCTTGGCAGTGACAATGCGGAAGCGTTAGATTTACTTGGTAAATTAGACAATTTGTATGGTGATACTGCGTGGGTACCGATGTCGACGACCATTGAGGCAATTCGCAGATATGGCAGCAAGAAGATGATGTTTGGAAGTGATACACCGATTGATGGACTTGATACCTATTTTTGTAATCCGAAAGGCGAGCGCTCTGTATATCAGGATTATTTTCATGTATTACCGGAGAAAATCAGCGCAGAGGCTTATGAGGATTTGATGTGGCGCAATGCGGTGGATGTGTTTAAGTTGAAGATAGATTAGGAACAGAAAATGATAGAATAATCTCTTGACTCTCACGTTACGTCATACTTTATGCTATACTTACACGAGAGGAGAATTGCCATGATGACAGTAAACGAAGTGAGCAGATTAAGTGGAGTGAGTATACGCACCCTGCATTACTATGACACTATCGGATTGTTGTGTCCGACGGAAGTTACGGAAGCCGGTTACAGGTTGTATGACGATGCGGCGTTGGAACGGTTGCAACAGATTTTATTGTTTCGTGAATTGGAGTTTCCGTTAAAGGAAATCAAAGGAATTCTAGATGCACCGGACTTTGACCGTAATAAGGCATTGGAACAGCAAATTGAGCTTCTGACGTTGAAAAAAGAACATCTGGAAAACTTGATAAATTTTGCTCGTGGAATAAAAATGTTAGGAGTGAAGCATATGGATTTTTCGGCATTTGATACAAGAAAACTTGATGAGTACAGCGAACGTGCAAAAGAGCAGTGGGGCAAGACTGAGGCTTATAAAGAGTTCGAAGAAAAGAGCAAGGATTGGACCGAAGAGAGCACAAAGAATATTGCCAATGACTTTATGAAGATGTTTGTAGTATTCGGTTCCATGAAAGACAAAGACCCTGCTGATGCAGAGGTCCAGGAGCAGGTGAAGAAATTGCAGGATTATATTACCGAGCATTTCTATCACTGCACGACACAGATTTTGTCAGGACTTGGACACATGTATAATGGTGGCGGAGAGTTTACAGAAAACATTGATAAGGCTGGTGGTGAAGGAACCGCAGAATTTACAGCAATGGCGATTGAAATTTATTGTTGTAAGTAAGAAAAAGAGCTATCATTTGTTAGATATTATGATTGCAAATGCAAATAGAATTTTCTAGTGCAGCGTTGATTCCAATTCAGGTAGTAGAAGAATGGGTATTTCCAGGTAGTTTTCGCTATTAGTATAACGTGAAATGAACACAATAGATGTAGCAGTTATATACAAAGCGTTTGGCGATAATCACAGAAAAAAGGTAAGTAGCATCATTATTCTATAAATTCAAATGTATGGAATAAAATTAGTATATTTATAAATAGAGTTGGAAAGGCGAGATAATTCATGGAAGAAAGAGCGAAGAAAATTGTAGAGGCGTGTTTACAAGAAAAAAGTAAGAATCCGGTAGAGATTTTTTATAACATAGCACATAAGGAGTTTGTCAGAATACATGGACCGGAGCATCATGTATTAGATGGAGCATCACTTTTAACCGCATTTTACAATGCAGGTGGCAAGATTGAATTACAAGAAAGTTTGAATGAACTTATGAAAAGGGGATTACAAATGCCGGGAGCGATCTGTGGTATGTGGGGTGTTTGTGGTGCTGTAAGCTCTATGGGAGCAGCTCTCTCTATTATTGATAAGACAGGTCCATTAAGCTTAGATGCATCATGGGGAAAGCATATGGAGTTTACATCAAGTGCATTATACAGTTTATCGCAAGTGGGTGGACCAAGATGCTGTAAAAGAGATGCATTTTTAAGTTTTCAAAGGGCAATCGAATACATAAATGAAAATTATGATGTTGAGTTACAAAACGATAAGATAGAATGCTGTTTTAGCGAAAAGAATGAGCAATGTATAAAAGAGAACTGCCCATTTTATAAAAAGAGAAAGAAAAAAGTAGTATTTGTGTGTGTTCATAATTCATGCCGTAGTCAGATTGCAGAGGCATTGGGAAAGCATTTTGCATCAGATGTTTTTGAATCGTATTCGGCAGGAACAGAAACAAAACCACAGATTAATCAGGATGCAGTTCGTATTATGAAAGAACTGTATGGAATTGATATGGAGCAGACACAATATTCAAAGTTGATTTCAGAAATTCCAAGTCCAGATATAGCAATTTCTATGGGCTGTAATGTTGGTTGTCCTTTTATAGGCAGAGCATTTGATGATAATTGGGGTTTAGAAGACCCTACCGGAAAATCAGATGATGAGTTTAAGAAAATAATTAAAGTGATTGAGGACAGAATTTTACAGTTAAGAGATGAATTAATGTAAGGCACGTGTTCACTTGTGAAAGTGACCATGAGTAATGGTAATAAATGAGAAATTGAATTCCTAAACACCTTAGAATGTAATTACATTCTAAGGTGTAAAAACGAGGAGAAATGGCATGGCAAAAACAGAGCAGGCAGTGTTCATGAACATGTGCATGATATACGATGATAAAGACAATATTTTAGTGCAGGACAGACTCAAAAAAGACTGGCCGGGAGTCACGTTTCCCGGAGGTCATGTTGAATATACAGAGTCATTTACACAGTCGGTTATTAGAGAAGTAAAAGAAGAGACAGGACTCGATATCGAGAATCCAATTTTGTGTGGTGTGAAGCAGTTCCAGGGAACTGATGATGTGCGTTATGTAATTATGTTTTATAAGACCAATAAGTTTTCAGGGGAATTGCAATCTTCGCATGAGGGAAAAGTTTTCTGGATTCCACGAGAAAAACTGTGCGAGTATCGTCTGGCAGAGGACATGGAAGCGATGGTAAAAATTTTTGAGTCGGATGAGTTAAGTGAGTTTTACTATCACAAAGAAAATGGTAAATGGGAATTTGATTTATATTAAGTATGTACCAATCGGTGATGTGACTTTTTGGCAGGAGGACATGCCGATTGTAATTGGCGATAAAAAATACTGTGGAAAAGGTGTCGGCGGAAAAGTAAAAAGTAACGTTAGTTTAATCTTGAGAAGAGGTAACATACCATGGAGCGAATGATAAGAAATGCCGCAAAAGCATTGATAATAAAAGATGACAAAATGCTTGCAATAAAAGTCAGTGACGGCAAAGAGGAGTGGTATATCATGCCCGGAGGCGGGCAGGATGTAGAAGAACTTCTTCCGGAGGCAGTATGTCGGGAAGTGGCGGAAGAATTAGGTTTACAGGTAGAAGTAAAAGACTTAGCATTTGTGATTGAAGGGCTGCATGGAGAAAAATTTCATCGTGTTGACCTTGTGTTTTTGTGCGAGTATAAGGGTGAGATTGAAAATGCCATTTTGCAGGGTGATACAAATCAGGTAGGGTACGATTGGCTGGATATTAAGACGTTGAATACAACTCCGTTATATCCTTCTAAGCTACGCAGACAGATTATGAATTTGTATGAAGGAAAAGCATATAAAGTTTATTTGGGGAATGAAGAAATCGGAGATCTGGAAGTGACCGATTAACTTTTTGGTAAAAAACTATTGAAATCAATTTTTAATTCATTTAGGCTTATTTTGTAGAATGAATAAAGGGGCTGTTGCAAAATAGATGATTAATCTATGGAGCAACAGCTCCCTTTTTCTGTCTAAAAATAGAAAAGCAGGCTCCGAAGAACCTGCTATCCATGGTATAATTAATTATGACAAATAATTTATTACACCATAAAAA
>JAZSEF010000033.1:0-44029 GCA_045531555.1 Roseburia sp.
ACAATCATCCTCAAATTCATGTCAATCATCTTGGTGGCGGGCAGACAGCAAAAAATCAATGGCACGATAAGGGTGAAGAATTCTTTCTTCCGGTTAAGGTAATGTCAAAGCTGTTCCGTGGTAAATACATGGACGAACTTAAATCCCTGTATGAAGCAAAAAAGCTTCAGTTTCATGGGAGTAGTGAAAAGTACAGTAACCGTTATACTTTCAAAGAACTCCTAAACCTTTGTTATGACAAAGACTGGGTTCCCCATTGCAAGAAAACCTTCAACGGTGCGCAGTCCGTTATTAACTACCTTGGGAAATATACTCACAGGATTGCTATCAGTAACCACCGTATCATCCGCATGGATGAGGATACCGTTACCTATTACGTAAAAGACTACCGCGAAGAAGGCAAGTGGAAAGAGTACACTATTTCCGGTATTGAGTTTATACGCCGGTTCCTGATGCATGTACCTCCGAAGCGGTTTGTCAGAATCCGACACTACGGACTATTGTGTACCAGAACAAAGACCAGACACCTAACCTTATGCAGAAATCTCCTTGCATGCAAGCAGTATCTTTCCAGACTGAAGGATATGGACCCCCCACAGATGCTTGAAACGCTCTATGGCATCAAGGTTACTATCTGTAAGTGCTGTGGCGGACACCTTGGCAAACCACAGCAACGGTTACCTCTACGAATTTAAAGAATAATACCCATACTTTTTCGAAACCTCAGTAATGAGGTCTTTTTGGCGTGCCCGGATTTCCAAAAACGGCATTAGTTGTAATGACATGGGCTTCTCGCTTCAACCAAAGTGAAGAAATTGAAAGCCCATACATCCATGCTTCGGGGACGCGACTTTGTTCACTATAGAAAAATCGAAATTGGTGCAAACGATAGGGCAGTTTATCAAAAGATACAAGCTGCTTTATCGTTTACACCAACTTCGATTGGTTTCTAATCAAGTTTTTGTTCTATTCATCCCAATAATCTATCGTATCTTGAGGTGTAGTATCAATTCCAAACAACTGCCACATAAAATCCTCTTTCTCATGATAAAGATTGATTATTCGAATGTATTTATCTTCTATCCTATAAAACACATAATTTCTAGACACATATATATAACGATAGTCTGATGCCACATCAAACATTTTCGATACTTTAGGTCCCTTTTCTTCATAATCACAAAGCCCTCTTATTGCATTTGTTATGCTTTTGATAATTTTCTTTGCCTTATCCTCACCATATTCTCTGGATATTGCAGATTTTAATGCACGTAGTTTATCCGCTGCATCAGGAGTATATTTTATTTTTTTCAATCAATTACCCCCAATTCTCGTTCCAAATCATCTGCATCAATCCAACCTTCTGAATCAGCTCTCTCCTCAGCTCGCTTCAGATCAAGCATAAGCATGGCAATCGCCTGTTCCCTCAACGCTTCTTTGCTATTCTTGGTAACGATAAAAGGAAGACCTTCAACGTTTAACGATTGCTGAATAAAGGTGTTAAATGCATCTGTTAATGTCATTCCGGTTTTTGCATAAATTTCCTCAACGGCTCTTTTTATTTCTGAATTTATCCTTACCTGAAAGGTTGAATCCTTTGGCGCAATAGCAACATTCAAATTTGTATTCATACAACATACCTCCTCTTTTCTTAATCATAGCACGCCTCCTCATCATGCGTCAATACATTGTCATTACAGTGTGGCGGTTGAGATATATATTACCTATGCGACAGTTTTACATTATTTTGACTTACCATAGATGACACATTGGCATTCAGAAAAATCTGTGTCATCAATGTTTAGTCAAACCAATTTACATGCGAGTCATGTTTTAGTAAAGAATTAACAATCTGTCAGTTCCCGAAGGATGTATACTTAAAGAAACTCGGTACAATTTTTTAAAACTCTGCGGGAAATTGCGGTAATCATTTTGGGGTCGTATTCATTGCGATGCTCATAACAATAGTTCGCATTTGTTATCATAATTGTAAAAATGAGCGTAAAAAGATAATCAAATTCGTTGGAATTCTGAGGAGTTATAAACTCGTGCGCTTGTTCTCTTAACCAGTCATAGAGTTTGTCTTTGAAATGAGAGTCTCCTCGGACGTTGGTTAAGTAATAGATTTTTTCTGCATGCTTCATAAGAAGTTTGGAGATAAATTCGTCTCCTTTTGCCATAGCTTCCTCAGAGGGCATGCTCTTGAGCATTGGAAAAAGCTTTCCTAAATTATAAAGATTATCCTGTTTTATTTTTTCTAATAAATCATCTTCCAGTGCATCTAATACATTCTGTGTATCAGTAAAATAGCGATAGAATGTGCTACGGTGAATATTTGCTTTGGAGGCAATTGCGTTCACGGAGATTTTTTCAAAAGGTATTTCTCTATAAAGTTCCCAAAAAGCGTTTAAAATATGGATTCTGGTAGCTTCTGTAACGACCGGTTGTTTATTCATGCGGGATTCCTTTCGTATGGATTTAAGTACTTGGTGAATAATGCGACATTTTTATTTATTTTGACTCTTGATGTGTGCGACACTGTGTCTTATGATTATAATATGACATTGCGTCACACCCACGCAAGTAGTTTTTAGAAAAGGAGAAGTAACATGCAAAAAAGAGAGTTAAACTGGGCAGAGATTAAAGCGATGAAAGATGGCTACATTCCTGCACCATACGTATTGGAAGAGGGAGATAAAATCAATGATTTCTACCTTGAACCGGTTTTGTTTGAAAATGAAAATGGTCCGACTATCGGTGTTACAACATGTGGGGTAATTGTACAGGATGGTTTATTTTTCAAAGATATGGACAATTCCGGCAAATTAGACCCATACAAAGACTGGAGATTAGACCACGAGACTCGTGCAAAAGATATGGTAGCACATCTGCCATTAGCACAGCAGGCAGGTCTTGTGTTAAATACCTTATGGAATACACCACTTTCTATGACGAGAGAAGGTGCGAAAGATGAGAATGGTAATATCGTTCCATCAAAGATTTTTAAACGTTTTGACCCGACAGAACCGGAACCAAAGTCTATTTTACCGGGTGTGTCTATGCGCGTTGATGATTCAGATGTATTAGAACATAAACTCGCAGCAGGCGTATACCGTGGTGAGATGCGCGCGGAAGCAGGTGTAAGTGCGTTGTATCACAATATTGGTACACAGTATTGTGAATATGAAGCTTGTCAGGGCGGTGTAGCGATTCCGTATTCATTACATACTAACCCAATCAATATTGGATATCCGGACTTCCTTGGTATCGGTGCAGCAGTTATGGGTGATGGTAATTTTGATTTGATTTATAATATGGCTGACACAGACCGTAAGATGATGAAAGCTGCAGGTCAGGAAATTATGTATGGTCCACAGGTAGATATCGCGACAGACCCACGTTGGCCTCGTAACAGTGGTACATACGGTGAGCGTCCTGATATCACATCCGGCATTATCAAAGAATTGGTTCGCGGTTACCAGAATGGCGAAGATGGTTTAAAGGAAGGTTCTGTTGTATTGACCGTAAAACATTTCCCAGGTGATGGTCCAGCAGAAAATGGTTTTGAGCCACATATGCCTATCGGTCAGTGGAGATTATACCCGACAGAAGGTTCTATGGAAAAATATCATTTGCCTCCATTCCAGGCAGCGTTTGACATGAAGGCGTCAGCTATTATGCCTGACTACTCACGTGTCGGAACAGATGGACGTAGCAAACCACAGTATTACAGAGGTAAATTGACTTCCACAGAAGAAGTTGGTTCTACATACAGTAAAGAGTTGATTACTGATTTAGCACGTGATGTCATGGGATTTAACGGTTATGTAAACTCTGACTCAGGTATCACAACAGTTCAGATTTATGGTGTGGAAGATTTGACAATTCCGCAACGTTATGCAAAAGCGATTTCAGCAGGTACAGATGTTATCGGTGGTAACTCTGACTCTGAAAATATCGTAAAAGCAGTAGAAGAAGGATGGTTGCCAAAAGAAGACTTAGATCGTGCAAATTACAACCGTTTGTTGAGCTTATTCCAGGTTGGTCGTGTGGACAACCCATATCTCGATCCTGACCATGCAGATAAAGTGCGCGAAGAAAACTTCGAGAATGCAAAGAAAGCAGCATATGCTGCAAATCAGAAGGAGGTAGTTCTTGCGAAAAATCATGGCAATGTACTTCCAATGGAAAGAGGTAAAAAAGTATACATCCGTTGCTTCGAGGGTGTAGACCCAGGTGCTGCGATTGCACAGTCTATGGGAGCTGGTGTAGCAGGTGGTGACGACGGTTTGAAGAACCAGCTTGCAGGACTTTTTGAAGCAAAAGGTTATGTAGTAGTAGAGACTCCGGAAGAAGCAGATTATGCATATTTGCATGTATGGCCAAGAAGTAACGGTATGGTATTCTACCAGTATGCAATGCCGGTTATCGAAATGGTGGATAACCAGTTATTTGATCTTCGTGAAGCAAACAAGAGTCAGAAGAAGACAGGTGAAAAAGTAGCCATTACTACTTTAAAAGATGTGGATAAGATTAAAGAAATCTCAGAACTTGTTCATAACAATGGCGGTAAAGTAATCGCAACATGTGTGGTATGTAATCCATGGTTATTGGATAAGTTAGAGCCATATGTAGATGGTTTGACTTTCCAGTATACGGTAAGTCCGGTTGCAATGGGCAAGGCGTTAGGTGCACAGCTTGACGTATTATCCGGTGATTACAATCCAACCGGTAAGATGAGTCTGACTATGGTTTCCTGCATGGATGTTATTGAGATTACAGAAAAAGAAATTGATGGCGTGATGCGCGAGGTATGTGCATCTCCAAACGATGTTCCGGGTTATGATAAAGACCAGTATATCGACCCTGCAATCCTTGCAAAGGTAAAAGGCGGCAGCTATGCTTACTATGATGAAGACGGCAACTATTATCGAGCAGGATTTGGTCTGAGATATTAGTCTACAGGATGGATTTTGTAGAAACTTTGTGAGTGTAAAAATATAAGGAAATATTGAGAATTAAATGATAAAAATCTCCGGTAAGGTTACGAAACGTGCCTTGCCGGGGATTTTTTGTGCATATT
Source organism: Roseburia sp. (assembly GCA_045531555.1). Lineage (GTDB taxonomy): Bacteria > Bacillota > Clostridia > Lachnospirales > Lachnospiraceae > Roseburia. Next base: position 5,084 of record JAZSEF010000033.1, read on the forward strand.
TTCATTTTTTGTAGTCCCACGGACCTGAATTTAGTACATTTGGAACGTTGAAAAGCTGACGAAAAGTGTTAGAATTAAAATGTTAGTCTTTTTTTCTATAATGCGGCGTTCTTGTAGCGTGAAGCATATTCATTATTGAGAAAGAGACGAACAAGAGCAATAAGAGAAAGACAGGGGAGATAGACATGTTTTTGTTATTCTTTTTTGTATGGATTGTATTTAATGGGAAAATTACAGCAGAGATTGTGTGGATAGGACTTGCAGTATCGGCATTCGTATTTTGGTTTATTTGCAAGTTTATGGATTACAGTATTCAGAAAGAGAAGTTGTTTTATAAGAGAAGTGTTTCTTTCTGTGCGTATGTCTATTTGCTGATAAAAGAAATCATCAGTGCGAATATGACGGTTTTTCATATGATTTTGACGCAACGTGAACACATGGAGCCGGTATTGGTAACGTTTCGCACAAATTTGAAAACGGAAACTGCACGGGTAATTTTGGCAAATTCGATTACATTGACACCGGGAACGATTACTGTGTCGATTGAGGAAGATGAACTTACTGTGCATTGTCTGGATAAGAGTCTGGCAGAAGGAATCGAAGATTCCGTATTTGAACAGCGTTTAAAAGAATTCGAAAGGGAGGAAAGATAGCGCATGGAATTAGTAACGCAATTTTCTTGGATTTTTCACATTGTGCTGTTGGTACTGGCAGCAATGGTAATTTTATGTCTGATACGTGCGATTATCGGACCTAGAATAGCGGACCGTCTGGTGGCAGTTAATATGATTGGCACGATGGTAATGGTAAGTATCTGTATTTTGGCAGTGATTATGAAGGAAGATTATCTGGTTGATATCTGCCTGATATATGCCATGATTAGTTTTTTGGCTATTGTAGTATTAACGAAAGTATATACCGGGGTATATATGAAAGAAAAAGACGAAAAAGAGAAAGGAGTGCAGTCATAGTATGGTGATAGAATGGATGCAGTTCCTTTTGGGAACAGGACTTTTGCTTTTCGGAATGGCAGTCTTTGTGTTGGAATTAATTGGAACGTTTAAATTTAAATATGTGCTGAATCGTATGCATGCAGCAGCCATTGGGGATACGTTTGGATTGGGTATTTCTTTGCTTGGATTAATGATATTATCAGGATTTAAGTTTGTGACTTTAAAAATGGGATTGGTCATTATTTTCCTGTGGCTGGCATCACCGGTGTCATCACATTTGATTGCTCGTTTAGAAGTAACTACAAATGAACATATAGATGATTTTTGTGAACAGAAAGAGATTGCGGATAAGGAGGATGAAATATGCAAGTGTTAGAATACATTCTGCTCATATTTTTAGTGGTATGTGCCATATCCGTTAGTTTTTCGAAAAATTTATTGAATTCGATTATTATTTTTATGTCATATAGTTTAGTTATGTCAATTATCTGGACATTGTTGGAATCTCCGGACCTTGCCATTACAGAAGCGGCAGTTGGAGCGGGAGTTACCAGTTTGTTGTTTTTTATGACGTTAAAGAAAATACATGCGATGAGGGAAGAAGGCACAGAAAATGAGTAGACCGGTTTCAGAAGAAGAATATAAGAAAAAACTGTTCAATCGTGTGCATCAGTGGATAAGAGGTGAGGCAGACCCTTACCTTGGAAATATTGAAACGCGGGAACATCGGGATTATACGCCGAATGCTAAGGTGCTAGAGCGCCATCAGGAGGATAGAGAACAGGTTATCAAAAGTGTATTTGATACTGAACATAATAAGTTTTATAAATTATTTTTCCGTTTTTATAAAGCAACTGCGATTATTTGTTGTGTAGTATTGGTGGCATTGCTTTTAGTGACAGTATCATATCTGCCGCCAACAGGAAATGCGAATAATCCTGCAAATAATGAGGTAGTAGAAAAATATATCGAGGATGGTATGCAGGATACCGGAGCGGTGAATATCGTAACCGGTATGATTTTAGACTATCGTGCATTTGATACGTTTGGAGAATCTAACGTGTTATTTGTGGCGACTTGTACTGTTTTGATTCTTATGAGAGATGATAAGAAGAAAGAGAAAAAGGCTGCGACAGCAAAGGAACAATATGAGCCGAAATCAGACAGTATTTTGCAGAAAATTACAGCGGTTTTATTTCCAATTATCGTAATTTTTGGAATTTATGTAATTCTGAACGGACATTTATCTCCGGGTGGTGGTTTCTCCGGAGGTGCGATTATTGGCGCAGGCTTGATTTTATATACGAATGCATATGGATTTGAAAAAACACAGAAGTTTTTTACAGAAAAGACTTATAAATGGGTAAGTTTTTGTGCGTTGTCATTTTATTGTCTGGCAAAAAGCTATTCTTTCTATACAGGAGCTCATCACTTAGAGAGTGGTATTCCGTTAGGAACAGCGGGAGATATTATCAGTTCCGGTTTGATTTTGCCGCTTAATATCTGTGTGGGAATGGTAGTAGCATGTACTATGTACGCATTCTATACATTGTTTAAAAAAGGAGGATTTTAGCATATGTTTGGAGCAAACTTCCTTTTGAATATTGGAGAAGAAGTAGCGATGATTCTTTTTGGAATCGGTTTTGCGAATCTGCTTTTTCAAAAGAATCTGATTAAGAAAATTATTGGTTTTAATATTATGGATACAGCCATTTATCTGTTCCTTGCAGAAAAAGGATATATCAGTGGACGTATGGCTCCGATTGTGGTAGATGGAATACAGGAAGTAGAGATGTATATCAATCCGATTCCAAGTGGTCTGGTATTGACCGGTATTGTAGTATCCGTTTCGGTAACGGCACTGATGTTGTCATTGACGATTCGACTTTATCAGCGTTATCAGACATTGGATTTGGATGAAATATCTGAGAGACTTCGAAAGGAGGGCTTATAATGCAGTTTGTACAGAACGTACCCTTCTTTTCAATTATGATATCGATGTTTTCAGGAATTGTTTCATCCGTATTGCCGGAAAAATATGCGAAACGTTTAAATGCAGTAATGATTATGACGGTAGGTGTGATGTCTGCATGGCTGATTCAATTTTTACTGACAAGTGGAATCGGCAGCTACACCTTTATGATGGGACATTTTCCGGCACCTTGGGGAAATGAAATCCGAGCAGGTGTGTTAGAAGCAATAATGGCGTTATTTGTTTCGGCGGTGATGCTGCTTTCGATGTTAGGCGGCAGAAAGAAACTTTTTGATGAAGTAGAAGAAACAAAACATAATATTTATTACATATTAGCAAACTTATTGCTCAGTTCCCTTTTGGCATTGATTTATACAAACGACTTATTTACTGCTTATGTATTCGTAGAAATCAACACGATAGCTGCATGCGGCTTGATTATGATTCGCCAGAATGGACGAACGATTGAGGCGGCAGTACGTTATATGATTATGAGTCTGCTCGGCTCTGGTCTGTTACTGTTAGGTATCTGTATGTTGTATGATTTGACAGGACATTTGTTAATGCCAAATATTCAGGAGCAGGTAGCTATTATTATGGAGACAGGCAATTATCGTATTCCGATGTTGGTAACGATTGGTATTATGACAGTGGGACTTGCGATTAAGAGTGCTCTTTTTCCGTTCCATTCATGGCTTCCGGACGCATATGGTTATTCTACCGTATCTTCGGCAGCGATTTTGTCGAGTTTAGTCTCTAAGGGATATATTTTCCTGTTAATTAAGATTTTTTACAGAGTCATCGGATTTGAGTATATTGCAGGAAGCCATGTTTTAAATGTGTTGTTTGCATTTGGCTTGTGCGGTATGATTTTCGGTTCTGTAAGTGCAATCTGGGAGAATGATATTCGAAGAATGATAGCATTTTCTTCTGTGGCGCAGATTGGATACATTTATATGGGCTTTGGTCTGGGAACGGAAGCAGGTATGGTGGCAAGTATTTTCCATATTTTTGCACATGGTGCTACAAAAGCATTGTTATTTATTGCAGCAATTGGTTTGACAGATGTATCTGCCGGAAGCCGTAAGTTTATTGATATTACAGGTGCTGCTTATCGTAACAAAATAGCTGGTATTGGATTTACCATTGGTTCATTCTCGATGGTTGGTATGCCGATATTTGCAGGATTTATTAGTAAATTCTTGTATGCAGAGGCAGCAGTGAATGCGATATCCTGGAGAATGTTCCCGACTTTGATTGTTTTGGCGATTAGTACGATTTTAAATACGATTTACTTCTTAAAAACCGTGCTTCGAATTTATATTCCGGAAAAACCGGAAGTAGAGCAGGAAAAGGGATTTTTCTGTCGTACCTGGAAGGAACAGAAATTATATACAGTAACGATTTTGTTGTTTATTGGTTTGAACCTTGTATTAGGTCTTAATTCTGAACCAATTATTCAGTTGATTAAAATGGGATTACATAATTTTATGTAATCGTGCAACGAGAGTGAGGAGAAAAATGTTAATTTTATCATCAATATTTATCCCGATTCTTTGGGGACTGGTACTCCTTATAAAACCGGAATTTAAAAATAGAAAAGCACTTTTAACTGCAAGCGGTGTGGGTCTGGTATTAGCAGGTATCTTGGGCTGTGCAGTGATTTTTGGTGGAGAACAGGAATTGTTTCTGTTTTCTCTTGGAAAAAATATGGATATCTTTTTCCGGGTAGATGCAGTATCCAGATTGTTTGCTGCAGTAGTGACAGTGGTATGGGTATTGGCAGGTTTTTATGCTTTTGAATATATGAAGCATGAAAAAGAAGAAAAGAGATATTTTGGATTTTATGTATTAGTATTTGGTGTGTTGTATGCGTTAGTATTTGCAGGCAATATGGTAACCTATTATCTGTTCTATGAAATGATGACATTGTTATCTATGCCATTAATTCTTCATTCCAAATCCAAAGAGGCGATTATGGGCGGTTTGAAATACTTGTTCTATTCCCTTTTTGGTGCATACATGGTACTATTCGGAATTTACTTCTTAAATAAGTATGCACTGACCTTGAATTTTACCGCAGGTGGTGCATTAGATATGCAGGCTGTAGCAGGAAATGAAGGAATTCTTTTAGTTGCAGCATTTGCGATGATTGTAGGTTTTGGCGTAAAAGCGGGTATGTTTCCGTTACATGCATGGTTGCCGACTGCGCATCCTGTTGCTCCGGCACCTGCGAGTGCGGTTATGTCCGGTATCATTGTTAAAATGGGTGTACTTGGTATGCTGCGTGTCGTATTTTTCCTTTTTGGCGCAGACTTTATCCGTGGCACCTGGGTACAGACCGTATGGCTTGTATTGTCTTTGATTACGGTGTTCATGGGTTCGATGCTTGCATACCGCGAGAAGGTTACGAAAAAACGTCTGGCATATTCTACGGTAAGTCAGATTTCCTATATTCTTTTCGGTATGGCATTGCTTGTACCGGAAGGATTAACGGGTTCTTTATTGCATGTGATTTTTCATGCAGTGATTAAATCCACACTGTTCATGTGTGCGGGTGCGATTATCTACAAAACCGGAAAAACTTCTGTGGATGAATTAAAGGGTATTGGAAAAGAAATGCCGATTACAATCTGGTGTTATACATTTGCATCGGCAGCGCTTATCGGTATTCCGCCAGCCAGCGGTTTTATCAGTAAATGGCATTTAGCAATCGGAGCATTGGATTCCGGTATAGCTACATTTTCATGGTTAGGACCGGTTGTTTTACTGGTGAGTGCGCTTTTGACTGCGGGCTATCTGCTTCCGATTACGGTAAACGGATTTTTACCGGGGGCAGATTTTGATTATGGAAGTTTGAAGAAAAAAGAGCCAGTGAAAATGATGGTGGTTCCGATTATGATTTTGGCTGCGTTAGCGATTTTTTTGGGTGTGTTCCCAACACCAGTAACAGACTATATCTCAGCAATGGTAAACATGGTTTTGTAGGGTGAGGTGACACAGTTATGAGTCAGTATTGGATTATTGTGGCAATTTTATTGCCGGTTATCGGTGGTGCCCTGATACCGATGCTTCCGTTTACACGAAAAAACCAGATGTTTTTCTATATAGAGGCTTTCGTGTTGCTTACATCGGGAATTGTATGGGCATTGATTGCGAGAGGAGCGACAGAGGTATTTCATGTGGTTCATTTTGTGCATGAGTTATCCATCTCTTTTAAAATAGATGGAATGACGATGGTATTTGCTGGTTTGATTTCGATTTTGTGGCCAGTAGCAACGCTTTATGCTTTCGAGTATATGGAACATGAGAAAAACGAAAAAACTTTTTTTATGTTCTATAGCATGACTTATGGCGTAACCTTGGGTATTGCTTTTGCATCAGATATTTTGTCTATGTATTTCTTTTATGAATTACTCACCCTTGTGACGGTACCGTTAGTTATGCATACGTTAAAGCGCGAGGCAGTTTTGGCAAGTAGAAAATATCTGTATTATTCTCTTGGTGGGGCAGCATTTGCTCTTATGGGAATTGTATTTATTATTGTGTATGGTACAACGACTGAGTTCGAACTCGGTGGTGTTATGGATATGGCAAGAATTGGCGAGCATGCCCCGTTGTTGCTTTGGATTTACTTATTATCGTTTATAGGATTTGGTGTAAAAGCAGCCATCTGGCCATTGTCATCGTGGCTTCCGCAGGCGGGCGTTGCACCGACTCCGGTTACTGCGTTACTTCATGCGGTTGCAGTCGTAAATGCAGGTGCATTCGCGATGATTCGTTTGACCTATTACAGTTTTGGTACAGAATTCCTGCGAGGAACATGGGTGCAGTATGTGGTAATGGGTTTCGCAATGTTTACGATTGTGTATGGTTGCAGCAGAGCGGTGAAAGAGACACACATTAAGAGACGCTTGGCATATTCGACGGTCAGCAACTTGTCCTACATTATTTTGGGTGTGACGATAATGACGCCGTTAGGACTTGTTGGCGCACTTTGCCATTTTGTTTTTCATGGATTTATGAAAATGTGTTCTTTCCTGTGTGCCGGTTCCTTTATGCACCAGACAGGTAAGAGCTATATCTACGAAATGGATGGTATGGGAAAACGAATGCCTGTCGTGTTTGGTTGTTTTACGGTATCAGCACTGGGACTTATGGGTGTTCCCGGATTGGCAGGTTTTGTGAGCAAATGGAATCTGACCAATGCAGCAGTCGAGAGTGGAAATACACTGGCTTATGGTGGGATTGCTTGCCTGTTAGTCTCAGCACTGTTGACGGCGATTTATATGATGAATGTGGTTATCCGTGCCTTTTTCCCGAAAAAGGAATTCAATCCGGATACTATTAAAAAGGTCACTGACCCGACTTGGAAAATGTGCCTGCCACTTATTTTCTGCGCGTTAAGTACAGTGGTGTTAGGAATGTTTTCAAAACCATTGGTAGAGTTCTTTGTTAAGGTTTCTACAGGAATATATTAGAAAGGAGCGAAACTCATGAATATAATAATGTGTGTAATGGTGTTTATGCCAATCGTGGGCGCGTTTCTTTCTTATATGATAGGAAGAAAGAGCAAGGCCGGCAGAGATATATTTGCCTGCGGTCTTACAATAATAGAGTTTGCATGCAACTTGTTATTGGTATTTGGTGCAGACTTGTCTGAAAAAATTCTTTTTGTAATTCCGGAAGTCTGCGGTATGGGTTTGCAGTTTACCATTGATGGTTTTCGTGTGGTATATGCTGCGATTGCAGCGTTTATGTGGATGATGACAACACTTCTTTCTAAAGAGTATTTTGGACATTACCGCAATCGAAACCGTTATTATTTATTTTTGCTGGTGACATTAGGTGCGACAGAGGCGATTTTCCTGTCGGCAGATTTATACACCACATTTGTTTTCTTTGAAATTATGTCCCTGGCATCTTATGTATGGGTAGCGCAGGATGAAAGGGCAGCATCTTTACGTGCTGCGGCTACTTATCTGGCAGTGGCAGTAATTGGCGGTCTGGTCATGCTTATGGGAATATTCTTGTTGTATCATCAGGCAGGAACGTTACAGATTGATTTATTGCATGAAGCATGCCATGGAAAAAATGTGTATCCGGCAGCCCTTTGCCTTTTGTTTGGCTTTGGTGCCAAAGCGGGAGCTTTTCCGTTACACATCTGGCTTCCGAAAGCCCATCCGGTAGCACCGGCACCGGCAAGTGCGTTGCTTTCGGGCATTTTGACAAAGACGGGTGTGTTTGGTATTTTGGTAATCAGTTGTCAGATATTGATGCATGATGTGTTGTGGGGAACATTCATATTATTACTTGGTGTAGTAACGATGTTCTTAGGTGCTTTGCTTGCGGTATTTTCAATAGACTTTAAGAGAACGCTTGCATGTTCTTCCGTGTCTCAGATTGGATTTATTCTGGTAGGCGTAGGTATGCAGGGATTACTTGCAGAGCATAACGCACTGGCAGTCAGAGGAACCTTGCTTCATATGGTAAACCATTCTGCATTTAAACTGGTTTTATTCATGGTAGCGGGTGTGATTTATATGAATCTGCACAAGCTGGACTTGAATGAAATCCGCGGCTTCGGTTATAAAAAACCGCTGCTTGGTGCAATCTATTTGATGGGAGCACTTGGAATCGGTGGTATTCCGATGTTTAGCGGTTATATAAGTAAAACGTTATTGCATGAGAGTATTGTGGAATACATTCACGGTATGGAGCATGGAGAGTTTCTTATATCATTCATTGGAATTGGTGATATGAAACTGATAGAAGTAATTTTCTTGGTCAGTGGTGGTCTTACACTTGCATACATGTGTAAGTTATTTGTGGCTGTATTCTTAGAAAAAAATAATGATGCAGCCGTACAGAAAGCATATGAAGAACGTAAAAATTATATGACACCATGCAGTGCATTTGCACTTGGGGCAAGTGCGGTTTTAATACCGATTATGGGTATGCTGCCATATGCGACAATGAACCGCATTGCAGATATGGGACAGAATTTTATGGGACATGTCCACATGGAGCATGAAGTTCATTACTTTACATGGACGAATTTAAAAGGTAGTGTGATATCCATTCTAATTGGTGCAGTGGTCTACTTTGTGGTAGTACGTGGATTTATGATGGAAAAACAGGCAGACGGAACCACAAAGTATGTAAATAGGTGGCCAGCGAAACTGGATTTGGAAGAGTTGGTTTATCGTCCGGTTATCTTAAAGGTATTGCCTTCTGTATGCGGTGGTGTTTGTAAAGTTTTAGACCAAATAACAGACATTCTGGTGCGTATTGCGATTGCGACAGGCGGTTTTGTTGCAGGTTTGTTTGATGTTCTAACGGACGGATTTGTTGTATTCCTTAGAAAGACGATTTATAGAGATAGTTCGCCTGTGACAGAATTAGAAGAAGGAAACGAAATGACACATGCACTGGGTTCATTCTTAAATACAGTGGAAGCAATTTGCAACCGCTTTATTTGGAAAGAGCGTCCGCGTAAAAAGGATTTTGAACATGCTTTTGCACTGAAGTATGCTGCATTTAAAGAAAATGCATCGTTTATTGGGCGAAGCCTGTCTTATGGATTGATTTTATTTTGTCTGGGACTTTGCGTGACGTTGATATATTTATTGATATATACAGTGATATAAGTGTACTAGTTTAATGTGAGTCAGATGGTATGATTTTTGCCATCTGACTTTTATATTGCCATAAAAAGAGAAAAACGGGGCAAAAATTGCAAATAATTACCTTAAAAACGGGGCAAAATAAAAACAAAGTGATTGAAAAAACGGGGCAAAAGATGTATTGTAGAGTTGGAGGTAGAGATTTATGTACAGAAAAGATTTCGTTACGATAGAAGAATGGCTTAACAATTCAAATAAGGCACTGTTGGTAACTGGTGCAAGACAGATTGGAAAGACTTGGCTTATAAGAGATGTGATAAATAAGAACGGATATACTAAGTTCGAAGTGAATTTTATTGATCAGCCGGACATGGTCGAATATTTGAATGCAGAAATGAGTGCAGAAGAATTCTTGACTAAACTAAAAATGATTATGCCAGAAAATTGTAAACAACATGAAACCGTAGTCTTCTTTGATGAGATTCAGAAATGTCCTGAAATAGTAACAAAAATAAAATTTCTGGTAGATGATGGAAGCTTTAAGTATGTGATGAGCGGCTCCTTATTAGGGATAGAACTCAAAGGTATTGCATCGGCTCCCGTAGGATATTTAACTGTCTTAAGGATGTATCCTATGGATTTTGAAGAATTCATGGTTGCAAATAATGTATCGAATACAACATTGAATATGTTAAAGGAAAAATTTGAAACATGTAGTCCTATAGATGAATTTATACATCAAAAACTTCTGTATATGTTTTTTGTGTATCTTATTGTAGGTGGCATGCCGGATGTTGTAAAAACATATATAGAGACAAAAGATATTCGGGAAGTTGATAAAGTACAGCGAGATATAGTGACAATGTACAAAGAGGATTTTTCTCAATATGAACTAGAGGATAAGAAACTGAAATTAAAGTCTATATATGACATTATTCCTGCTGAATTAAATAAGCAGAACAAAAAATTCGTTTTTACCATGTTGGATAAGGAATTAAAGTTTGACAGGTATGAAAATAGTTTCTTGTGGCTAAAAGATGCCGGAGTGGCGCTACCTGTTTATAACGTTGACGCTCCGGTAATTCCTCTTTTGGCAAGTAAGAGCAGTAACGTATTTCGATTATTTTCAAGTGATATCGGATTGCTCACAAGTGCTTACCCGGCAGAAACGAAAATTGAATTAATAAATAAAAACGGGGAAGTGAACAATGGAGCTCATTTTGAAAATGCCGTTGCACAACAATTAATAACCAATGGATTTGAGCCATATTTCTGTAAAAAGAAAAATGTTGGTGAGTTGGATTTTGTGATAGAAATGAATGGAAAAGTTGTTCCAATTGAAGTTAAATCCGGAAAAACATATAAAACACACAAAGCTTTAAATAATTTCATGGATGTGCCGGATTATCATATGGAGAAAGCCTATGTTTTTTCAATTGGAAATGTAGAAACGGAAGGAAATGTAATTTATCTTCCGGTTTATATGTGCTATCTTTTGAAAGAACATAAAATTGGTCAGATGATAGTAGAATTAGATGTGGACGGTCTGTGAGGTATTAATAGGTAGCCAATGACTCTTTAGAGATATGAGATAAAAGGATGATATAGATGGAATCTATATGAGGAAGAAAAATGTTAGATAACGAAAACACATGGGACAAGCTCCTAAAAATAAAAACAACCGGTCGAGATGATTCTAATTCTGACCAGTATCATTATCCATATGAGCCGACGCCTTACTGTGTGCTTGAGCGTTTGGCGAACAGTGGATTGATACGAAAAAAAGATGTGGTATTGGACTACGGCTGCGGGAAAGGAAGAGTAGATTTTTTCCTGTCTTATCAGACTAGGGCAAAGACCATAGGGATTGAGTATGATGAGCGGATTTATCAGGGAGCAGTAGAGAATCAGAAGTCTGCTGTGTCGGGAGAAAGAGCCGAGTTTGTATTGGCGAATGCAGAGGAGTACGAGGTGCCACCGCAAGTAAATAGTTGTTATTTTTTTAATCCATTTTCGGTGGAGTTGTTGCGGAAAGTAATGGCAAGAATTATCGAGTCTTATTATGAGAATCCGAGAGAAATCTTATTGTTTTTTTATTATCCGTCAGATGAATATATATCGTATCTGATGACAGTGGATGAGTTGGAATATTATGATGAAATTGCGTGTGGAGACTTGTTTGAGGGAAACGATGCGCGGGAGCAGATTATGATTTTTCAGATGAAATAAATAGATTCTGTAGCTGACAGTCAGGTAAATGAAATGGAAAATTGGAAATTTCTTGTAGTAACACGTTAAAGTGTTGACTTTTGTGGGAATAAAGCGTACAATACTAAAAAGCTATTGATATTGTTTATCGTAGAAAGGACATGATGCCATGAAGAAAATGACAAATACTATCTGTATTATGATGTGTTGTTGTCAGGTTGTATGTATGAATACAGCTTAATTTTTATGCATTATGATACCTTGAGGAATAAACTTACAGCAGATACAGGTACCATAATGGTACCTTTTTTTAATTGGATAGGAATACCTATCCAATTAAAAAAGTTCCGAAAGGATGCACAGCTCGCAGCAAAGTAGAATGTTGCGTTGCAACACAGCTCGCGTGCGATAAATCTTACAAGTGAGATTCTATAATATTTGGAGGGAATATGATGAAAGTAGTAGAAAGTGCATTAGAATTAATAGGCAATACACCAATTTTAAAGGCAGATCGATATGCCGCAAAGGCTAGTGTGGTGGAAGGAGAAGGAAAAATATACGCAAAGTTGGAATGTTTTAATCCGGCAGGTTCTGCGAAAGACCGCGTAGCGTTAGCGATGGTAGAAGATGCGGAGCAGAAGGGGATTTTGGAGCCGGGAGCGACAATTATAGAGCCGACGTCAGGTAACACGGGAATTGGTTTGGCAGCAGTTGCTGTAGCAAAAGGATATAACGCTATTTTAACGTTGCCGGATACGATGAGTGTGGAGCGTAGAAATCTTTTGAAAGCTTATGGTGCGAAACTGGAACTATCAGAAGGTGCAAAAGGAATGGCGGGAGCGATTGCAAAAGCAGAGGAATTAAGAGATGCCATACCGGGAGCGGTTATTTTGGGACAGTTTGATAACATGGCGAATCCGGCAGCACATAAAGCGACAACCGGACCGGAAATCTGGGAGCAGATGGAAGGTAACGTGGATATTTTTGTAGCAGGTGTGGGAACAGGAGGAACCATTACCGGTGTAGGTGAATATCTAAAAGAAAAGAATGCAAATATTAAAATCGTAGCAGTGGAACCGGCAAGCAGTCCGGTACTGTCACAAGGTAAGGCAGGCGCACATGGTATCCAGGGTATCGGAGCGGGATTTGTTCCAACGATTTTAAATACAGAGATTTTTGATGAAGTGATTGCGATTGAAAATGAAGATGCATTTGCGGAGGGAAAAGCATTTGCAGTAACGGAAGGCATTTTGGTAGGTATTTCGTCAGGGGCGGCATTAAAAGCGGCAGCAATGGTGGCGAAACGTCCGGAAAATGCCGGTAAAAATATTGTGGTATTATTGCCAGATTCGGGTGACAGATATTTATCGACACCGTTGTTTGCAGAATAAATTCCAGGATATGATAGAGAGAATACCATGTTTTAGATAGAGAAATTGTGCTAAGGAATACATGGGTATCAAGAAATAGTGTAGAAGACGAAATAAGAGAGGGTATAAGAATGGCACATAGACTTGAAAAAGATGTAAATAGTCTTGTAGAAAAATTGATGACGGATTATGAACAGGGGAGAGACATTGATGTAGTAGAAGATTTTCACCATCCAAATCGGGATGACATCGTGAAAATCATTACACAGCTTCAGAATATTATTTTTCCGGGATACTATAAAAATAAAAATTATCGCGTGTATACAGTCCGTAACAATTTATCTATGCAGTTAGAAGATGTATTGTATAATTTGAGCAAACAGATTTCCATCGTGCTCAAATATCTGCCGGAACATGCAGATAAGAGCGAGACAGAGTTACTTTATGAGGGTGAGAAATTATCATTACAGTTTTTAGAGAAATTGACAGATATCCGTGCGTTAATTCAGACAGATTTGGAAGCTGCCTATGATGGTGACCCGGCGGCGTTCAATAAACCGGAGATTATTTTTTCTTATCCGGGTTTGTATGCGATTATGGTGAACCGTATTGCACATGAATTGTATTTGTTAAATGTTCCGCTGCTGCCACGTATTATGACAGAGTATGCACACACCAAAACAGGTATTGATATTCACCCGGGTGCAACGCTTGGAAAATACTTTTTTATCGACCATGGTACCGGAATTGTTATCGGTGAAACGACTGAGATTGGTGACAATGTAAAGATTTATCAGGGTGTTACGCTTGGTGCACTTTCTACCAGAGACGGACAGAAACTGCATGGCAAAAAGCGTCATCCAACCATTGAAGATAATGTGACGATTTATGCCGGTGCATCTATTCTTGGTGGTAATACGGTTATCGGTCATGATACGGTTATCGGTGGTAATGCTTTTATTACAACTTCTATTCCATGTTATACCAGAGTGAGCATTAAGGCACAGGAACTGGAATATAAGCAGGGAAAACGTAGTACGGAAGCAGTTATACAGAGCCAGGAGTGGTAAACAAAAAGAATAATAAAAATTGAATTGTGCATTCTAATTCTTAGAAAAAAGCGCTAAAGTTTTTGGAACGATGCTTAGAAAAGAGGAATTAGGATGCATAATTTTTTTGAAGGATGGTACATGAAGTGTCAGTCGGATACGCACACATTTGCGGTTATACCGGCAATTCATGAAGCAGGGCAAAAGAGGAGTTGCTCGGTGCAGCTTATTACAGAGGAAAATGTCTGGAATATAGAATATCCTGCGGAAATGTTTTGTAAACGGGGGAGGAAAATCTCTATTCAAAATAACATGTTTAGTCCGTGGGGAATTCGTCTATGTATGAACACACCGGATTTGCGTGTAAGAGGAAAACTGACATTTGGACCACTGGCACCTTTGAATTATGATATTATGGGACCGTTTGCAATGATACCTTTTATGGAGTGTCGACATAGTGTCCTTAGTATGAAGCATAGGGTAGATGGATGTTTGCTGATAAATGACAAGGAATATGTTTTTCAGAATGCCGTCGGTTATTGGGAAGGTGATAAGGGAAGGTCTTTTCCCAAAGAATATCTTTGGACTCAGTGTCATTTTTCAGAGGGGAGTATTATGCTGTCTATTGCAGAGATACCGATGGCAGGAAGGTATTTTTCGGGAATTATCGGCATCGTTTTCTGGCAGGGAAAAGAATATCGGTTTGCCACGTATCTGGGTGCAAAAGTAATTTGTCTTAAAAAGGGTGTGATTCGGGTTGTGCAAAAAGATATGGAACTGGAAGTAAAATTGCTAGAACCAGCGGAAAAAACTTTGAGAGCTCCGAAAGGAGGAGATATGATTCGCAGTGTTCGTGAAAGCTTAACATGTCATGCGTACTATCAATTCAAGTGGAAAGGTGCAACGTTTTTTGAGTTCGAGACGTATAGAGCATCTTTTGAATATGAGTATTGCAGATAAAATGCTATTATTTAAGCGGTATGAGCGAATTGTAACAATAAAATAGTACTTTCTTCATAAAAAATAGTGGAATTACTTGCTTTTTGCGTGTATAATGGAGTTATACCAAATTATAAAAAGAGTTTTTATGTAGAAAGGGGTTTTTCCAATGAACGATTTATTACAGAAAGTATCAGATTTAGGTGTTGTTCCTGTAGTTGTATTAAACGATGCAAAAGATGCAGCACCACTTGCAAAAGCATTATGTGAAGGTGGTCTTCCATGTGCAGAAGTAACATTCCGTACAGCATGTGCAGAAGAATGTATCCGTATCATGGCTACAGAGTATCCAGAGATGCTCCTTGGCGCTGGTACAGTTTTAACAATTGAACAGGTTGACCGTGCCGTTGCAGCAGGCGCCAAATTCATCGTTAGCCCAGGTTTTGATCCAGAAATCGTTGACTACTGTTTATCAAAAGACATCTTAGTATTACCAGGATGTATCACACCATCAGAAGTAGCTCAGGCTGTAAAACGTGGTTTAGAAGTAATCAAATTCTTCCCAGCTGAACAGTTTGGCGGTATCAACACATTAAAAGCTTTAGCAGCTCCATATACTAATACAAAATTCATGCCAACAGGCGGAATCAGTGCTTCTAACTTAAAAGATTACTTAAGCTTCAAGAAAATCGTTGCATGCGGCGGTAGCTGGATGGTTAAAGGCGATTTAGTAGAAGCTGGCGAATTCGATAAGATTAAAGAAATGACAGCTGAAGCAGTTGCATTAGTAAAAGAAATCAGAGGTTAATCTGAACCTATAAGACAATGATGGACATCCCCGCGGAAACGCGGGGATGTTTTGTGTGTCGCAGTAATATACGTTTTATGTAATAGAAAATATTTATATCATCTGTTTTTTAAGAAGAATATCTAGTTTGGTATGTACAGGAAGCAAGAGCAAATACCCAATAAATCCATATATCAGGCCGCTTAGTGCAACTGGAAATGTATAACGCAGTCCCTCCAGCACAAGCATAAGATTTTAGCAAATAAGAGAACAAAGAGTAAACCTTCTTAACGTAGATTTCATTCTGCGTATCGTAGAATGAAAAAATTCTTTACATTCTTGCAAAATAGTGTATAATTAAAATGTTTCCGAGGAAACAAATGCAAAAATGAATCATCCGCTTATTGAGCATATATACTCTGTAAGCAGAGTTGGATTTTGCTTCGCAAAACAAGGAGGATTATAATGATGAGTAAAATCAGAATTGGTATAGTTGGTTACGGTAACATAGGAAAAGGTGTGGAGCTTGCAATTGCCCGCAATGAAGATATGGAATTAAAAGCAGTATTTACAAGAAGAAATCCGGAAAGCGTTTCTGTGCAAACAGAGGGCGTAAAAGTAGTGCACATGGACGATATGCTGTCTATGAAGGATGACATAGATGTCATGATGCTTTGCGGAGGTTCTGCAACAGACCTTCCGGTGATGGGACCGGAAGTGGCAGCGCATTTTAATACGATTGATAGTTTCGATACACATGCAAAGATACCGGAATATTTTGAAAAAATGGATACAGCAGCGAAATCCGGTAATAACATTAGTATTATTTCTGTGGGCTGGGATCCGGGTATGTTCTCATTAAACCGTATCTATGCAGAGTCCATTTTGGTACAGGGCAGCACATACACATTCTGGGGCAAAGGCGTGAGCCAGGGACATTCAGATGCGATTCGCCGCGTGCCGGGCGTAAAAAATGCTATCCAGTATACGGTGCCAATTGAAGAAGCGGTAGAACGTGTGCGCAGCGGAAGTGAACCTGAGTTAAGCACAAGAGAGAAGCACCTCCGTGACTGTTATGTAGTGGCAGAAGAAGGTGCTGATAAGGCGGCAATTGAGGAAGCGATCAAGACTATGCCAAATTACTTCGCAGATTATGATACCACAGTAACTTTTGTGACAGAAGAAGAGTTAAAAGCAAATCATAGCAAAATGCCTCATGGCGGTTTTGTTATCCGCACGGGTGAAACGGGTGTTAGTGGAAATAAGCATGTCATTGAGTATTCTTTGAAACTGGATTCTAATCCAGAATTTACATCCAGTGTACTCGTTGCTTATGCCAGAGCAGCCTACCGCATGGCAAAGAGTGGCGACTGCGGTGCGAAATCAGTATTTGATGTGGCACCTGCGTTATTGTCTATGAAGACACCGGAACAGTTAAGAAAAGAGATTTTATAAAAAGTAAAATTCCACCCTCGTTGTGACAAGCGGGGGTGTTTTTATGCAGAAATGTTCTTTGATGCATATGCAATATAAAACTTTGAAACAACGGTTGAAGTTCTTTGACGCATATGCTAATATGAAGTTGGAGGGCGGATTATATGAGACAAAAAGAATTTTTGGTTGATAAAGATATACAAATGATTCGAGAGCTAAGAGATATTCCGCAGGAAAAGCTTGCAGAGGACTTAGGAGTTGCAAGGACAACTGTTGAGAGATGGGAACAGCAAGAAGTTGAAATATCAGAAGCAAATATAGAGAAACTATACACTTATGCATATAGTAATAATATTAACATAAATAAAATCAAAGAGCAGTTATATAGGGAAGACTATGAAGATGACAGGCATAAGTTGTTGTTCCATGGGGCAAAAAGCCTAATAGAAGGTAACTTGGAGGTTAGTAAGTCAAGAGAAAATAATGATTTTGGAAAAGGCTTTTATTGTGGAGAAACATTAGAGCAGGCAGCAATGTTTGTAAGTGCATATCCAAAATCAAGTATTTATATGATGAGTTTTTGCGGGGATGGTCTCAGTAGTATTCACTATAGTGTAAATCAGGATTGGATGTTGACGATTGCGTATTTCAGAGGGCGTTTGAGTACATTTTGTGAAACAACGAAGATTAAATCATTGATTCAAAAATTAGAGGACGCTGATTATATAGTTGCACCAATTACAGATAATCGAATGTTTCAGATTATTGATAGTTTTATTGAAGGCGAGATAACGGATGAACAATGCAGGCATTGCCTATCTGCGACTAATCTTGGATATCAATATGTTTTTAAGACACAAAAAGCAGTCAGTCAAATCGAGATATTAGAAAGATGTTATTTGTGTGAGTTTGAAAAAGAGTTGTATATAAAAAATAGAAAATTAGATAATAAAGTTAGTGAAGACAAGATTAAAGTAGCAAAGAAGCAATATAGGGGAAAGGGTCTGTATATAGACGAGATATTGATATGAGAGAGATGGATAAAGACGGATTGTTATTATGCGAAATACAGGCAAAAGTTTTTGAGAAATCCATAGAACAGGAGCAGTGCAGTTCCGGCATTTTTGTCAGAAGATATATGAATTCAAAAGTCTGTGAAAGAATGGATAGTCTTTATTTTATAGGAGAAGTATGTTCTGTTGAACAGATATTAGAAGATATTAACGAGGAGTACGGAGTGAGTTCCTATGGAGTAGAAAAGTTTTCGACTGATGAAATGTATTGGATGGGATATATATACAGATACTTTGCTTATATACTCGCGTGGGAAAGTCGACGGATTTATAAAATCATTAATGCTACAGAACTGAGAAAATTATATGTTCCATATCACACACATGATCCGCTTAATGCAATTGAGCGGATTTTGGAAGCAAAGGGAATCGCCATGTATGAAACAAGTGAGGATATTATAAAACGAGGCGTGGAGATTTTAAGAAGACTGAGGAGAGAATAAAAGTAACTATGAGAAAAAAGAGCTAGCCATTAAAAATAATTTGCAAAGAAAAGGGTTGGAAAATTCTAAAAAATTTTCCAACCTTTTCTTTTTCGTGTACACTATATAATTGTAAGTAAAAGAAAAACATTGGAAATTACAAGGAATATACCATGGATAAAAAATTTGCAGACACGATGATTGCACAATTTCAGAAAAAGTTCTTTGGCTTTGCGCTAAGTAAATGTAATGACATGACGGAAGCGGAGGAACTGGCGGCACGCATTACCTGTGAAGCCTATATCACACTTCGAACGGTAGAGAACGTGTACAATTGGGAAGGCTATTTGCACAAAATTGCATCAAATGTATACGCCCGTTATGTGCAGGAACAGAGGAAGCATAAGTCGGATGATATTTCCGGAATGGAAGTGCCAAGCGAGGAGAATTTCGAATCTGATTACATAAAAAAAGAAGAACTGGAATTATTAAAGCGTGAAGTGGCGTGGCTTTCTAAGCGCCATCGTGAGATAGTGTTACTGCACTATTATCATAATAAAAAGCTGGCTGAGATTGCAGAAATCATGGATTTGCCGGAAGGTACGGTGAAGTGGCATTTATCGGATGCAAAGAAGATTTTGAAAGAGGGTATGAAGCAGCCAAGAAAAACGGGAAGCCTGGCAAAAGAACCGATTAAGTTAGGACATTTTGGGCATGTAGGCAGTCCCGGAGATAATGGAGATGTGGAGGGATATTTAAATTCTAAGCTGCGACAGAATATTGTTTATGCAGCCTATTTTGAACCCAAAACATTAGAAGAGATTGCAAAAGAATTAAATGTAAGCCCGGTATATGTGGAAGGAGAAGTGGCTTACTTGGAGGAATATGGATTTCTTGATTTGCTGCCGGGGCAGAAATATCGTACAAATATTTTTATTGAGTGCACTCCATATGAGGTAGAGCTACAACGAAGGGAGCTTGATGTCGAAGTTGTGAAGCTGGTTTGTGATATCTATATTCCTGTTTTGATTGAAAAAATAAAAGCAGAAACAAGGGAGGCACTATATGTGCCGGATGATGATTTGAATTATTTATTATGGTCGATTATTCCAATGGCAATTACACAGTATTGTGTGGATGATTTGAACTGGGAAGAGTTAAAGAAATATAACTATCGTGTGGTACGGAAAGATGGTGGAGACTATGCGGCAGAAGCAGTTCTTTATCAAGAAGAGGTAGAAGAATTGCTTGAGAAAGAGAAAATCTGCGGACCGATGTATGCCGGTGAAACAGAGATTCCCTTTTTTGCATGGGCGCTAGGAACAAACTTTCAAAGTAGAAAATTCGATTGGGATGACAGTCCACTAGAGGACTATGAAATTTTTATGATGTATTTGAAAGGAAAACTTCCAAAGACAGAGGCGGTGTTAGATAAATATATTCGTTTGTATGAAAGAGGGTTAGTAAGGCAGGAAGATGATAGTGTTAATGTAATAGTAGTAAAAGAATATGGAGAAAATAGTGTTTTTGCGCAGATGGAAGAACATGGAGAAACAAATTTAGGATTAATTGATTTTTGTGGAACGTTACGAAAATACATTCCAGAGATGCCAAAAGAAATTTTTGAAAAGATTAACGAAATTTGTGAGAAAAGAATTGTATTAGAACAACCATATTTTCCAAGACATATGCATAAGGCATTGGAGATATATCGATATGCGAGAAAGATTAACGTTATCATGGTAATGGAAGAATTGTTAGAGCGCGGTGTTTTGAAGCCGTTAACCGATTCGCAGAAAAAAGGTGTTATGACTGTGGTATATAGCGATGCATTACCGGAGAGGAGACGGACAGATGAAACGAGAGCATAATTTGGGCTTGGAACCGATTGAACTGGTGCGCCTGGGGAATACGGGCAGCGTAGGAACGATGGGAGATACAGCGTCTTTTCTGAATTCGAAGCTTCGTCAGAACATTGCTTTCGCGGCATATTTTGAACCAAAAACCATAGAAGAAATTGCCAAAGAACTGAATGTTGGTATTGCGTTTGTGGAAGATGAAGTACTGTATTTGGAAGAATACGGATTTCTCGATTTGATGCCGGGACAGAAATACCGCACGAATATTTACATAGAGTGTGTTCCGTTTGAAATTGTACAGCAGGAAAGGGAGATTTCCTTACAAGTGGCGAAGCTGATTTGTGACGAATATATACCGGAAGTAATCGCACTGGCACAGGATTATTCCAAAGAAGAAATATATGTGCCAGATGAAGACTTTAATTATTTTTTGTGGACGTTGTTGATTATGGCGGTGACAGATCACATGGAAGCGGCTTTAAATTGGGATATGCTGCGTCGCAATAATTATATGGTGAAGCGAAAAGATGGTGGCGAGTTTGTGGCACTTGCAGCGCTTTATCAGAAGGAAGTGGATGAACTGATGAAGCAAGAGTATTATTGTGGACCGATGAGTGTGGGCAGCAATGAAGCACGTGTGTATTCGTGGTCACTATCGACTGTTTTTGAAGACAGAGAGCATGGCTGGCAGGTGAATGAGACTGCTGATTATAAGAATCTGGTTTTATTTATGAAAGGAAAATTGCCAAAGACGGAGGCTGTCTTGGATAAGTATGTCAGATTGTATGAACGTGGACTATTGCGGCAGGAGGACGATAAGGTCAATGTCATCGCAGTAAAAGAGAATCCGCAAAATGGTCTGTTTGTACAACTGGATAAGCAGGAGGCTGGTGAGGATGTAAAGGTGGATAACGTAGGGGCCTTAAGAAAATTTATTCCGCAAATGTCGCCTGAATTGAAAGGGAAGATAGAAGCGTTGGCAATACAGAAGATTAATTTGCAAAAAGAATACATGCCGGAGCATATGCATAAGTTAGTGGAAGTGTATGAAAGTGCAAAGCATATCAATCCGGTTATGGTTATCAATGAGCTGTTAAAGAGGGGAACTTTAAAGCCGTTGACGGATGCTCAGAAAAAGGGAGTTATGATTGCTGTATATAGCGATGTTTTGCCAAGTGAATGTTAATTTCACCCGCAAAAATAACCTCTTGCATTTAGACAGTTATCACATGATTTGGAACTGTTGAAATGGGGAAGTGCAAGGGATGTAGTGTCGTTTATAGAAAAAAGGGTGCCGCAAATGTGGCAGAATGAGAGGATAAGATGGAACAAAAGCAAAAGTACAATGTGCTAGCTGTTTTAAAACGTATGTTAGCACACATGTGGCAGCAGGATAGAAAGCAATATGGTAGAATTGCGTTCTATACCGTAGTTGCTGCGATTTACCCATTTATGGCAGTGATTTTACCGAAGCTTGCCATTGGGATTTTAGAGCAGGGCGGCGAGGATGCCGCTAAGAATTTAGTGATTGTCATGGCGGGTTATTTGGTAGTGGCAGGTGTGCTGGCAGTGCTTATGAATTACTTTAAGGGGTACATCGAGACCCGCAACATGCGTATCCGTATTTTGTATCTGGCGGATATGTCAAAGCAGTTACAGCGCATGGATTATTGCCATCATGAGGATGCAAGTTTTTTTGAAAAATATGACAAAGCATTGAACGCAGGTAATAATAATGCTAACGGTATTGAGGGTGTCTATAATCACATTTCTTTCTTGCTGGCGAAAGTGCTGACTTTGGTAGGAATGGTAATTTTAGCAGGTGTGTTAAGTCCGGCTTTATTGGTTGCCTTAGTAGTGCATGTATTAGTAATTATGTGGATTTCAAAACTGACTCACGATTACGAATATTCCAAAAAGGAGGAGGTTTCTAAAGCAAGCAGACGAATCACATATTATAAGAAAACATCTCAGGATTTTTCGTATGGTAAAGATATCCGTATTTTCAACCTGAGAAACCGTATCATGGATAACTATCAGGAAGAAATCAATGCCTATGTGAAGTTGCAAAAAATGATTAAAAACCGTGAATATCTACTTGGCATGGTAGGAATCGTAACCTTATTGCTCACCAATATTCTGATGTACGGAACATTGGTACAGCGTGTGTTAGGCGGTATGCCGGTCAGCTCGTTTACGATGTATGTGACCATGATTACTTCGCTGATGGCGTTGATGTTGGATTTTGGTAAGGATTTGTCATTCATCTGGAATGAGGGTGAATATATACACGATTTTTATGATTTTTTAGATGCCAAATTGACTGTAGAGGGCGAGAAAACTAAGGCGGACGTGATGGCGAATGCAAAGGAGAATACCCTTGAAATCGTATTTGAACATGTGACTTTTCGTTATCCGGGTACGGAGAAAAATATTTTTACCGACTTGAATTTCACCATTCCTGCGGGACAGCGTCTTGCGGTAGTTGGTGTCAACGGTGCCGGAAAATCCACATTGGTTAAGTTGATGACAGGACTTTTTGCACCGACAGAAGGACATATCTACATCAATGGTGTGAATATTACCGAGATGAAAAAGGAAGAATTATACAGCCTCTATTCCGCAGTATTTCAGGATGTGAATATTCTGGCATTCCCGATTCGTGAGAACGTGGGCTGTGCTTCAGAAAATGTGGATGATGCCCGTGTGCAGACGGCTTTAGAGCGTGTTGGACTGTGGAAAAAGGTTGAGAGCTTTGAAAAAGGTTTAGACCAAATGATGCTTAAAGTCATCGACGAAGATGGCACGGATTTTTCTGGTGGTGAACGTCAGAAATTGTCTATTGCCAGAGGTCTTTATAAGGATGCGCCTATGGTTATCATGGATGAGCCAACCGCAGCGTTGGATGCCTTGGCAGAAGCTGAGATTTATGAAAGCTTTAGTAATCTAGTAGAAGGAAAGACAGCAGTTTATATCTCACATCGCCTGGCAAGTACCCGCTTCTGTGACAAGATTGCGTTGTTCGACGCAGACGGCCTGGAAGAGTATGGCAGCCATGAAGAACTCATGGAAAAAAAGGGAAAATACTATGATATGTTTGTCATTCAGGGCAAATATTATCAAGAGGAGGCAAAAACCCTCTCCTCGCCAGAGGGCTCGGATTTTGCTCCGCAAAACAAGGAGGCGTTGGCATGAAAAAGTTAATTCATTTCTTAAAATTGGCATGGTCTGTTTCGCCGTCCTATATGATATTGCTGGTGACACAGTCGGTTTGTACGGCAGGAAAGACCATTTTAAATACGGTTTTACCGATGTTTTTGGTAAACGAATTAATCGGTGCCAGAGATGTTAAGATGCTGGCAGTATATACCGGTTTGATTATTTTAAATAATGTGGGAATGACATTCCTTAGCAATACTTTCGACCGCTTCATTGAGGTGGGCAGGGTAAAGACGAGTCAGGAAATGTTAAAACTCATGTCGGAAAAAATTATGAACTTAGAGTATTCCTATCTGGAAAATCCGACTTATCTGGACTTGAAAGAACGCGCGGTGTTTGCAATTCAGAATCAGAATGCGATTTCTAATATGATTACCATGGTTACGGATGTGTTCAGCAAAGGACTCACCTTAGTAGGTTTGCTTAGTATTTTGATTACATTAGGTCCGGTGTTAATCGTAGTATTGGTAGTGGGAATTATTCTGATGTTAGTAATTTACAGCGGAATGTCTAAGGAGCAGGCAGAGCTGATGCAGGAAATTGTCCCGATTAACCGACGTTTCGGTTATTATCTGAATCTGTCTACAGAAAAGGAAGTGCAGAAGGATATTCGTCTCTATGATATGGAAGAGATGATTACCGACCGCATTGTAGAATATGCCAATAATACTTGTGATTATTTTGAGAAAATTCAGATTAAAATGGGCAAGACTATGGGTCAGATGTCGGCAGTCAGTGAGGGCGTTGCAGCCATTAGTTATGCATACGTGGGTGTGCGTACTTTGACTACAACCTTTGGACCATTGCTTTCTGTGGGCGAGTTGACCATGTATGTATCAGCGGCAATTAATTTTTCAATCATGGTATCTTCATTCGGAGAGGCTATTGTGAATATGTTGCAATTCCTGCAGTTCTTAGATCCTTATATGGACTTTATGGCGTTATCGGAGGAGACCAAGCAGAGCGGTAAGATTCCGTTTGAGGGCGACGTAGAGAAGGTAGAGTTCAAAGATGTAACATTTACATATCCGAGTGCAGAGAAGCCGGTATTAAAGAATATTTCGTTCTCAATTCACAAAGGTGAAAAAATCTCTATCGTTGGTTTAAATGGTGCCGGAAAATCGACACTTGTGAAGTTGATTTGCCGTATGTATCAGGCAGACAGTGGGGAGATTTATGTGAATGGACGCAATATTTACGATTATGAATATTTTTCTTATATGAATACCATTTCTGCAGTATTTCAGGACTATCGTCTGTTTAATTTTACGATTGCGGAGAATGTATCCTGCCAGCAGAAGGATGCTGACCGTGATGAAATCAATCGTTTGATTTATGAGGTTGGTTTACAGGAAAAAGTGGCAGAATTAAAAGAGGGTATCGATAGCCGTTTTGGAAAAGATTATGACGAAGAGGGTATCGAGATGTCCGGTGGACAGGGACAGAAAATTGCCATTGCCCGAGCACTTTATAAAAAGGCTTCTATGGTCATTTTAGATGAACCTGCCAGTGCATTAGACCCAATCGCAGAAGCAGAAATCTACGAGAAATTCAACGGTCTCGTAGAAGACAAGACGGCGATTTATATTTCCCACCGTATGTCTTCTTCTGTATTTTGTGATAAGATTCTGATTATTGATGGCGGAACCGTAGCAGACTACGATACCCACGAGAATCTTATGAAAAAGACCGAAAGCCTATATTATAAATTGTTCATGTCTCAGGCGGAAAACTATAAGTTGGAGCCGAGCGCATCATAGAACGTAAAAATTATTGCAAGGAAAGGCTGTCCGTGTGGGCAGCTTTTTTAGTGTAAATATTTACCAGTAGGCAAGAAAGAAATCCTGTGTTATACTCACCTAGTCAGTCCGGAACTGACATTTATTTTTGAACATGAGTTAGTTGTAACTAATAAAAGATTGGAAAGACTAATTCGGAAGAGATAGAAGGAGTAATGAAGGATGATAAAACAGATAAGCGGAAAGGGATGGAGTGGCTCGGTAATCTTAGGAACGCTTCTTGTGATACTTTCCTGTATATCGCTGTTTGTAGGTGTAATTGATGTGACGCCGCAGCAAGTATTAAGTGGGGATATGCAGACGTTAGAATTGCTTTTGATTTCACGATTACCGCGTTTGCTGGCGATTCTTTGTACCGGAATGGGAATGAGCGTGGCAGGTTTGATTATGCAGCAGCTTTGTATGAATAAATTCGTGTCACCGACCACCGGTTCTACACTTTCGGCGGCGAAGCTTGGCATTTTGATTGCCTTGGTATTCATGCCAAATTCCACTTTGTGGGACAGGGCACTTTTTTCTTTTGTGTTTGCGCTTTTGGGAACCTGGGTTTTTGTATGGTTCATTCAGCGAATTCAGTTTAAGGATACCATCATGGTTCCTTTAATCGGTATCATGTTTGGCAATATTATTGGCGGTGTCACAAGCTTTATTGCTTATCGTTACGAGATGACACAGGCGCTTTCCTCATGGGAGACAGGACATTTTTCACTGGTGCTCAGAGGGCGATATGAAATTGTATATCTGGTGGCACCGTTGCTGGTGTTGGCATTCATTTTTTCAAACCATTTTAATATCGTGGGAATGGGAAAAGATTTCTCACAGAACTTAGGCGTGAATTATAAACTGGTGCTTTTCATGGGGCTTACTATTGCGGCAGCAATTACTGCCAGTGTGGTAGTGGTGGTCGGTTCGGTCTCTTACATAGGCCTGATTATTCCCAATTTGGTCACTATGTTTAAAGGGGACAAAATCCGTGGAACCCTTGTGGATACTGCGTTAGCCGGAGCGCTTTACGTGTTGCTGTGTGATGTGATTGCGAGAATTGTGATTACACCTTATGAATTGCCGATTGCGTTAATCAGCGGTATCGTGGGAAGCATTATTTTTATTGTCAACTTGTTCTACCGGTTAAAACACGGCAGGAAGGCAATCCGGCTAGGCGCAGCTACTGATGCACCGTGTGCCACTGCAAGTATTGCGACAGGGGGAGGTGCCAAGAGATGAGAACAACGGCGTATAAAGCAAAGGTGAGAAAACTTGTGATTTTAGCAGTGTTAATGCTGCTGGCAGCCTTGTTTTTCATGGTAGTGGATGTGAATTTTTCGAATCCGAAGTTCTTCTGGTTTTCCATGAAGATTCGAACGCCGAAATTGTTGGCGATGCTGGTTGCGGCTTTCGCAATCGGAGCGGCATCTATCGTGTTCCAGTCGGTTATCAATAACACGATTGTGACACCGTGTTTGCTGGGTATGAACTCTTTGTATACCTTGCTTCACACAGTAGTATATTTTGCCTTTGGGTCAACCAGTTTTCTGGCGGTTAATGAAAATGCTGCATTTATCGCAGACCTGTTATTGATGATTGTAGTGGCAACTTTTATTTATGGATATTTATTTAAGAAAACCAATTATAACGTGCTTTATGTGCTTTTGATTGGTACGGTACTTACTTCTTTCTTTGGTTCCATTCAGGAGACTATGGTTCGTGTGATGGACCCAAATGAGTACGATGCATTGCTGCTTACTTTGGTGGCAGGATTTGAAAATATTAACGGCGGGATTATTTTTAGTTGTGTTGTGCTTTTAGCATTGTTGGCATTTATTCTTAGAAAAGATTTGGCACTGTTAGATGTGATTACATTAGGAAAAGACCAGGCCGTCAATCTGGGCGTGGATTATGACTGTTGCATTCGTAGATTGTTGATGGGGGTAACCGCCTGTATCGCAATTGCCACGGCCATGGTTGGTCCGATTTCCTTCTTGGGATTAATTATTGCAAATTTGGGTCGTCAGATTATGCGTACCTACCGTCATACACATCTTATTTTGGGAGCGTCCTTATTTGGCATGATGGCGTTAGTAGCCAGTCAGTGCCTCCTGGAGCATGTGTTTGCCTATGCAGTACCGGTTACTGTCTTTATTAACCTGGGCGGCGGTATGTACTTCTTATATCTGTTGTTGAAGAAAAAGGGGTGAGAGAATGAACGTACAAAATTTAATAAAAAAATACGATGGTAGAGCAGTCGTAGATGCTGTTAGTTTTGAGATTCCAAAAGGGAAGGTGATTTCTTTGATTGGTCCAAACGGCGCGGGTAAATCTACCGTCATGGGCATGATTTCCCGACTGGTAACAAAGGATTCCGGCGTAATCAGTTTTGAAGAGAAAGACTTGTCGAAGTGGAAAAGCAAGGAACTTGCAAAACGCCTTGCGATTTTGACACAGCACAATAACGTGCAGATGAAATTAACCGTAAAAGAGTTAGTCTCCTTTGGAAGGTTTCCTTATTCCGGAAGTCATTTGACACAGGAAGACTATGACATTATAGACAAAGCAATTGCTTATATGGAACTAGAAGAATTCGAAGAGCGTTTCATCGATGAGCTTTCCGGCGGGCAGCGGCAACGGGCATACATTGCCATGGTTATTGCACAGAATACAGAGTATGTACTTCTTGATGAGCCTACCAATAATCTGGATATTTACCACGCAACCAACATGATGAAAATCGTTCGCAAGCTTTGTGACGAACTTGGAAAAACAGTCATTCTCGTACTGCACGAGATTAACTATGCGGCATTCTATTCGGATTATATTTGTGCATTCAAGGATGGAAAGATTGTGAAATTTGGGACCGTAGAAGAGGTTGTTACAAAAGAGACCTTATCTGAGATTTATAAGGTGGATTTTGAAATTATGGAAGTGAGCGGGAAACCGTTAACGATATATTATTAACCGCAAGGTTAGTGCCGGCCATTAGGCCAAATGAAATTAAAAAAGGAGATTCAAGAATGAAGAAATTTACAACAATTACATTTGCTATGATTATGGCATTTACAATGGCTGCTTGTGGAAGTTCAGGTGGTAACAGCGGGACTGCCGAAACAGAGCAGGTTTCGCAGACAGAGTTTTCTACAGAAGCACAGACATCGGATTCAATCACAGTGGAAGCATTAAATGGTGCTTCAGAAGTCATCGAAGTAGAAGTTCCTTATAATCCACAGGTTATCGTAACACTGGATGCAGCCTCCACAGATATTTTATCAAACCTTGGCGTTGCGGACCGCATCGTTGGTACAACAACTCCGGAAGCATACTTGGCTGATTATGTTGCAAGCGCAGTAAATGTTGGTACGGCAAAAACTTTTGACGTAGAAGCTATTATGGAACTTCAGCCGGATGTAATTTTCATGTCAGGCCGTGGCGGTGAGTATTATGACACTTTGGTAGAAATTGCTCCGGTTGTTCGTTTGACAGTAGGTGGCAATGTGGTAGAAGGTACTTATGAGAACGCTACAAAAATCGCTTCTATCTTCGGTATGGAAGAAGAAATGAGTGCAAAATTATCCGCATATGATGAGAGAGTCGCGGCGATTCAGGCAGTTTCTGAAGGCAAGAGTGCAATCGTCGGTTTATGTACAAGTGGTGCATTCAATCTCTTAGGTAATGACGGACGTTGCTCTATCATCGGTAACGAATTAGGTTTCAACAACATCGGTGTAGATGCTAACATTGATACTTCTTCTCATGGTAACGAAGCTTCTTTCGAGTTTGTAGTGGATAAGAATCCGGATTACATTTTTGTATTAGACCGCGACGCTGCTACAAATGCGGAAGGTGCACAGTTGGCAAAAGACATCATGGAAAATGAACTCGTTATGTCTACAGACGCCTACAAAAACGGTAACATGATTATTATGGAAAATGCGGGCGTATGGTACAAAGCAGAAGGTGGCTTTACTGCGTTGGGAATTATGCTGGAGGATTTAGAAACTGCTTTATTTGCAGAATAATTATAATTCAATTGTTTTTGAAACCAGCTTCTTATACTCGCGCGGTGAAATGCCGTACTCTTTTTTAAAGGCGCGGTAAAAAGCAGAATAATCACAAAAACCACAAGTGAGGGCAACTTCTTCCATGGAGTTGCCTTCTTCTATTTTCTGCTTCGAATTAATCAGACGCCGCTGGGTTACAAAGCGATAAAAGCTGATGCCGAGCTTATTATAAAATAGCTTGCCAAGGGTGCTGGTGCTGATATGGAATGCTTTTGCGGTATCTTCCAATGTGATTTTTTCGGCATAATTATTTTCGATATAAGTAATGATTTTGTCGATGTCTTCTTTCTTTTCAATTGGGATGATGCTGCCGGTGTAGAGCATGGCGCGACACAGATTTATAAGCAGAGTGACTGTGTTGCTGTAAAGAGACATCTCCCAGAGAGGAGATGCGTCGGTCGCTTCTTTAACACCGCGTTTGAAAAGTGTTTCCAGATATTTATACTGTGTACCCTCGGTACGAAGCAAAAAATGTTCCTGTGCACGGATTCTGGTGACGAGGTCATCCGGACAGTAATCGGAAAGAGATCGCAAAAAGTCCGCACTTATCCATAGCACGATACGGGAATAAGGTTCTGTCATTTCTTCGTAAAAAATTGGACGGTGACTGACACCCGGAGGTACTAAAACGATATCACCGGTACGGATACGATATCGCCTGTCGGCAATCAGGTACTGGATACTGCCGCTTTCACAGTAAAGAATCTCATAGAAAGAGTGGCTGTGCAACTGTAGACTTTCCGGCACATAGCTGACGTCACGGTGCGTATTTACATAAGGGGAGTCCATTTCTAATTCCTGATAAAAATTATGAGAATTGCCACCAAAAGCGTCAAAAAGAGCATTGCGGATAGCTGGATTTTTCGCAAGTTTTTCTATGTCTTCCGGTGACATGTTCTTCGGATCTTCATGAATGCCTAGTTTTTTTAAGACACCGGAAATGTTTTTTGTTTCAGAAAGTTTCATGACAATTTCTCCCTAAGAAGCTTGGTGTGAAGCAGTTTTAAACGGAATTTTTAGCCGCAAGTGAGTATATTTGTATAATCTGTGTAAATAGTACCAGAAAAATACGAGATTTACAATGTTTTGTAATAAAATAACAATTTAAAATGTGATTTTGGCGTTGTATAGTAGGTGTATAAGGAAAAATGGCAGGTGCACTGGCAAAAAGTCGCATCTGTTGTGAAAAATTTTATAAGAAAAGGAGACTTTACGTTATGAAATCAACAAAAGAAATTCCAGCATTTGGCGTAAAAGACCAGGTAGGATATGTATTTGGCGATATGGCGGGTAGTTTTGTAAACTTATTCGTTGACGCATACTTCCTTACTTTCTGTACTTACGCCTTAGGTATCGATCCATTATGGATGTCAGGATTATTCCTGTTTTCACGTTTATGGGATGCTATCAATGACCCAATCATCGGTTCTTTCCCTGACAGATGGAGATTAGGAAAGAGTGGAGATAAGTTTGTTCCATGGATTAAATTATTCATGATTCCACTCGCTTTATCCGGTGTGCTTTGCTTTAGCAAGGTTCCATTTGAAGGTGTGATGTTACACGCATGGGTTGCATTTGCTTATATCTTCTTTGGTATGAGCTACACAGGTACATCTATGCCATTCGGTGCTATGGCAAACGTAGTATCTTTAGACCCAATCGACAGAAGTAAATTAAGCCGTGCCCGTTCTATCGGTGGTGGTTTAGTAGGTGCGGTTGCATTAGGTGCGGTACCTGTATTATGCTTCGACGCAGATAACAATATCTTACCGGAAAGATTTACTCTTTTAGCAGTAGTATTTGGTATCCTTTGTATCGTAAGTTACATGATTCTTTGTACATTCACAAGAGAACGTGTACGTGTGAGTGCGGCAGAAGACGAAAAATTTGAGTTTAAGAAAGTATTCAAAGCAGTACTTAAGAATCGTCCACTTATCGGTGTAATGTTTGCAACTATCGGTTCAATGCTTACTATTACCGGTTCCAGCCAGACCTACAGCTACATTTACAAAGAAGTATACCACAACACAGACATGATTATGGTTTCAACTGTAGCAGCTATTCCATTCATGATCGTGGTATTCCCACTTATTCCAAAGCTTGTATCTAAATATGGTAAACGTAACGTTATCTTAATTACAAGTGCAATCAGTTTCGCAGTATGTTTATTAAAAGTAGTATTCTACATTGAAAACGTTATTCTCTTCACAGCATTAAATATTATCTCTATGATCGGTCAGACAGCGTTTACAATGCTTATTTGGGCACTTGTATCTGACTGTTTGGATTACAGTGAATGGAAGACAGGATTCCGTAGCGACGGAAGTATGTATAGTATGTATACCTTCAGCCGTAAGATTGGTTCTACAATCGCATCTTCTGGTATCGCAGCAAGCCTTGGTCTTGTAGGATACGTTTCAGGACAGAATGTAGTTCAGACTCCGGAAGCTGTAACAGGTATTTACTACATCTGTAACATTATTCCATTACTTTGCTACTTATTCCAGCTTATCGGTATTGGTTTAATCTTTAACTTGAATAAAGAAAAAACAGATGCAATGTACGCAGACATGGCTGCTAAGAGAGCTGCAGAAAATAAATAGGAAAAATTATGAAAAAAATTGATTTACATATGCATATTATGACCACGTTGGCAATCCCGAAGATTGGAAAGTTTAATCTTTCCAGTCCGAAAGGGATGATTGCCCACATGGAGGAACTTGGCATTGGAAAAGCAGTTCTGATGTCCAGCGGCGAAAAGAAAATTCCTTTTGGAAAAAATAGTACCTGTAAGAAAATCTGTGACAAATATCCGGAGCATTTTGCATGGATGTGTATGTTAGACGAAAAAGACGAAGCGACCATCTATGACAGACTTGCGGAATATAAGAAGCAGGGAGCTATCGGTGTCGGTGAAATCAGCATTAACAAACGCTTAGACAGTAGTTTTGTACAGGCGATTTGTGCAGCAGCAGAAAAGTTAGAACTTCCGATTACGATTCACATGAGTCCGGAAGAAGGCTATAGTTATGGTGTTGTGGATGAACCAAGACTTCCACTTTTAGAAAGTGTATTGCAGAAATATCCGAAGTTAAAAGTGCTTGGTCACAGCCAGACGTTCTGGATTGAGATGAGTGCAGATGCACCGGACGAAAAAGAAAAGCGTAACAGTTGGGGCGAAGGTCCAGTGGTGCCAGGCGGACGTGTGCCGGAGCTTTTTGCAAAATATGAAAATCTCTATGGTGATTTAAGCGCTAACAGTGCAGGTCAGGCGATTATGCGTGACCCTGAGTTCGGTTTAAATTTTTTAGAGACATATGCAGACCGACTTTTCTTTGCGACTGACATGGTGAATTCTGAGATGGTATTCCCGCTTGGTGCATGGCTCGATGAGCAGGTAGAAAAGGGAACATTAAGCAGAGAGACTTACGAGAAAATCTGTTTTAAGAATGCGCAGAGAGTTTTTAATATTTAATGAGGGGTGTTTATGCCAAATACAATTATGACAAAATGCGGAGAAATCCGCGGAACAACCTGCCAGTGGGATGGCGTAGTGGCATATAAGGGTATCCGTTATGCAACAGCCGGCAGATGGGAGTATCCAACTCCTGTAACACACTGGGATGGTGTATATGAGGCGACTGAGTATGGTAACTGCAGTTATCAGCCGAGAGCCTTCTACAATGAAGAAGAAGTCATTGAAAAAATATTTTATTATAACGAGTTCCGTAAAGGAGCTACTTACACATATGATGATGACTGCTTGTTTTTGAATATCTGGGTACCGGAAACTGCCACACCAGCAAGTAAATTGCCGGTTATCTTCTATATTCACGGTGGAGGCTACAAGGGTGGCTGCGCACATGAGAAACATTTTGACGGTCCGGTTTGGCCGACTAAAGATGTAATCGCCGTTACCTGTAACTACCGTCTTGGACCTATGGGTTACATGTGCTTACCGGAATTAGAAGCGGAAGCGGGACATACCGGTAATTATGGTATGTACGACCAGATTTGTGCATTGCAGTGGGTGCGCGATAATATCGAGGCATTTGGCGGTAATGCAGATGATATTACTATTTTTGGACAGAGTGCAGGAGCGATGAGTGTATTCAATCTCTGCATCAGCCCATTGACAGATGGTATGTTTACAAAAGCAGCGATGAACAGTGGTGGTGGTGTTCATAAATTAATGAACAGTAATGCTACAACCAAAGATCGTTTTGAATTCTGGGAAAAAGTAATGGAGGATTGTGGCTGCAAGAATGTAGCAGAACTCCGTGCTTTAGATGCAGATAAATTATTTGCAAGTTTCATGAAATTGATGAAATCAAGCCCGAAATACGGTATGGTTGCATCTCCGTGTATTGATGGTATTTCCTTAACAATGTCCGGTCTTGATGCAGCAAATCAGGGAATTCAGAAAAATATCCCATATATGATGGGCTCTACAAGTGAGGATATGATGCCGGTATTCATCGGGGGTATGGCAAAAGACTGGTGTATCCGCCAGGATAAGCAGGGCAAACAACCAAGTTACTGTTGGTTCTTTGACCGCCAGCTTCCGGGCGATGAAAACGGTGCATGGCACAGTAGTGAATTGTGGTATTTCTTCGGTACATTGAAAAATGGCTGGAGACCATTCACAGAGCATGATTATAAAATCAGTGATGCGATGGCTACCGCCCTGTGCAATTTTGCCAAGACAGGCAATCCAAACGGCGCTGGTCTCCCAAATTGGCATCCGACGACTGCAAGTCAGCCAAAGATTATGATGTGGGGTGAAAAACTTCCACACATGGGCAAACCAAGCCAGTTCAAATTGTGGAAAACTATGCTGACAAATAAATCTGTTGGTGAATAAAATAATTTATAAAAATCTAGAAAATCTCCAAGGCTGATGCGAATGTCTGCTTTGGAGATTTTTTAACAAATTTTTCAAAAATATACTGGAAGTATGAAAAGCATGGGAGTATAATATTACCATAATTTATACTTTAGGAGGAAAAAGGTATGAAGAATGGGGCAACAAAAGGGCTTAGTCTTGGTGCAAAAGTGTACTCGGTGTTAGGAATTCTGATTATTGCATTTGTGGCTTATAATTTTTTGGCGACATTGGGGTTGAATCAGGCAAAGGATGTTATTGAAGAGTTATCCAGTACATATATGGAGATGCAGGAGGATAACGAGGCTGTAAGTAAGAATGTAGCGGAAGCACGTTTGTACAGCAACTTGATTATGTTACTGCCAGATGAAAATAGTGCGAAGGATATGGCAAAGTTAGTTCCGAATTTTATCACAGCTATTGATGCAGCTTTAGATGATATGGCGGCATGCGCGCAGATAGTTGGCAATCAGGAATTGATTGATGCGTTAGATGGCTATATTGCTCAGACCAAAGTAGTAGAGGCAAATATTACGGCTACAGCAGAGGCACGTCTTGCGGATGATATGGCAGGGGTTGCTGCAAATAACGCGGAGCTTCGTGGAATCGTAACGGTTATGCAAGAGCATCAGACATTATATACAGATATTTTAGCAAAGTGCGCAGCAGAAGATGCAGCGGAAGGATTGAAGTCTGTTCAGTTTACACAGCGTATTGCAATTGCGGTTAACGCAGTTATTATGATTGCAGCAGTAGTCGTGATTTTCATTATCAGCCGTTTTGTTGTAAAGCCTACAAAAGATGCTACAAAACACTTAAATGCCATTATGGAAGGTATTGAACGTGGCGAAGGTAATCTGACAGAGAGACTTGAAGTGAAGTCAAAAGACGAAATTGGTCAGCTTTCTATGGGTATTAACAGTTTCTTAGACCAGTTACAGAAGATTATGCTGAAACTTCGCAGTGGTTCAGAAGGTCTGAATGTGCAGGTGGGTAATATTAATACAAGCATTGTGGTTTCAGAAAACAGTGCGAGTGATGTATCTGCAACGATGGAACAGATGTCAGCCAGTATGGAAGAAATCGCAGCGACACTTGATACGATTGCGGGCGGTTCACGAGAGATGTTAGATGCCGTTTCTGATATGAAGGGGCTTGCAAAAGATGGTGTTGGTTTAACAGATACGATTAAAGTAAAGGCACAGGGAATCCGTGAAGATGCATTAAAGAGCAAAAATAATACGCTTGTAATGATAGGGGATAACAGAAAACTTTTAGAGGTTGCGATTGAAAACAGTCGTAGTGTAGACAAGATTAACGAATTGACCAACGATATCTTAAGTATTTCCAGCCAGACAAATCTCTTAGCATTAAACGCTTCTATTGAAGCTGCGAGAGCAGGCGAAGCAGGAAAGGGTTTTGCAGTCGTAGCAGATGAGATTCGTGATTTGGCAGAACGTTCTAAGGATACTGCTAATAATATTCAGAAGATTAGTGGATTGGTTATTGATGCGGTAGATAAACTTGCGGATAATGCAAATGGCATGTTGGAATTCATTGATGGAACAGTAATTTCAGATTATGATAAGTTGGTAGATGTGGCAAATCAATATTATGATGATGCAGATCAGCTTGATTCCATGATGGGTGTAATTGATGACAAGTCGACAGAGTTAGAGAATAACATTACAAGCATTAATGAAGGTATTGATGGCATTAATACAGCAGTTGATGAAAGTGCACAAGGAGTTACTATGGTAGCGGATAGTGCGGGACAGTTAGTAGAAATGCTGGGTAATATTAGGAATGATGCTGAGAACAATCAGGCAATTTCAGACGAACTTTCGAATGAAGTAGCTCAGTTTAAACATATTTAAATGATATATGGAATAAAGGAATCCCCTGTCAGAATTGATATTTGGCAGGGGGTTTTTATTCTATAGAGGAAAGAACGTGACACTCTTGTTCTCTATAGGAAACAAAAGATTATGATTTATAAAGTGTATGAAGAAAATTGATTTATACACAATATAATTGAGTATTGTGTATCATAAGGGCGTATGGTAAAATAGTACTGTGAAAAATTATGCGAAAACTATTTAAAGGAGACAAACAAAAGATGGGTGCATTTATGGAGAAGTTTAGTAAGAAAAAAGTGAAGGAAAAATTGAATTTTATGTCAAAATTTTCCATCATAGCAATGATTATTATGGGTATCGGGGCTATTATTGGTGCATTGGAACTTAATATGCAGACAAAGGAATTATCTGATAACTGGATGGTTGCAAATAACATTATTAGTGATTTGGACTATTATACTTCTGAGGTTCGTATCAAGCAGTATGAGCATATGCTGGCAAATACAGAAGCGGAAAAAGTAGAAATAGAAGCTGCATTGGAAGATGTTTTAAATACGATTAATGGTTTGATAACAGAGTATGAGGCAACGATTTCAAGTGAAACAGACCGTGAGTATTATAACCGTGCCTGTGATGACTGGGCAAACTATTTACATATTACAGGAGATGATTTCTTTGCTTTAAGCCATGCAAATCAGACAGATAAAGCAAGAGACATTATGTTGGGAGAAGGATATGAAGCATTTTTATCTTTCCAGGAGCATTTTGATATTCTGTTAGAGTTTAATCTGGCAGGAGCAGACGATGCGGCTGCGCATGCACAGTTGATGTTTTATATTGTGCTCGTAATAGTAGTAGTTTTAACAGTAACATCAGCAGTGATTGGCGCGAAAATTGCAAACATCACAATTGATAGTATTACAAAACCGATTGAGGAATTGGTATATGTTGCAAATGAGATGACACAGGGTAATTTGGGTGTTCAGGTAAAACATACATCAGAAGATGAGCTTGGTGAGTTGGCTGAGTCTATGAGATTTACGGTAAGAACATTGGCGGATTACGTAAATGAAATTTCAGCTACATTAGATGAAATCGCACAAGGGGATTTAACAAAGAACTTTAACAATATTACAGATTTTAGGGGAGATTTTGCGACAATCAAAGAATCTTTTGTACGTATTTTAAAAGATTTTAATAATACATTAACACAGATTCAGGAATCTTCTTTACATGTAGATAGTGGTTCAAGTGAGATTGCACATGCGGCAAATGATTTGGCAGCGGGTACAAGTGAGCAGGCGAGTGCCGTAGAAGAATTGACGGCAACTATCGCGACAGTTAGCAGTATGGCAGTAGATGCAGCAAAACAGGCAGACGCTGCATATTCTAATATGACAAAATCTGTTCATGAAGCAGAAGCAGAACGTGCGAATATGAACGAGTTACAGGAAGAAATGAACCGCATCAAAGAAATTTCAACTGAAATCGAAGAAATTATTACAACGATTGAGGAGATTGCATCTCAGACAAGCTTGTTATCATTAAATGCTTCTATTGAAGCTGCCCGTGCGGGTGAAGCTGGAAGAGGATTTGCAGTAGTAGCAGACCAGATTGGTAAATTGGCGACAGACAGTGCACAGGCTGCAGTGAACACCAGAGCATTAATTGGTAAGACGATTGAAGAGATTGATAAGGGTAATAAAGTAACAAACAAAACGGTTCAGGGATTTGAAAAGATTATTAAAGAATTAGCAATGTTTGCAGAATCTGCTAAGATGAATAGCGAAGTGTCAATGTCACAGGCACAGGCATTAGAGCAGGTAGAAGAAGGAATCGAGCAGATTTCTATGGTAACACAGACAAATGCAGCAGCATCTGAAGAGTGTTCAGCAGTTAGTGAAGAACTTGCTGCAAGAGCAACCGAATTAGATGGTTTAGTAAAATCTTTCACATTATATACAGGAAGATAAAATAGCACATTTGATACAAATGAATAAAAGTCATAACAAAAGGCTGTCGGTATGAAACCGGCAGCCTTTAAAGTTATCATTTTGTTTAGGACTAATATAGAGAATAATTATCTCTGTACACGAGCGCCTGCACCACCCATGATAGCTTCAACTTCTTTCTTAGAAGCCATTGTTGTATCACCAGGTGTTGTCATAGCTAATGCACCGTGAGCTGCACCGTAGTTAACTGCGATTTCAGCATCACCTGTTGTCATTAAGCCGTAGATTAAACCAGAAGCGAAAGAGTCACCGCCACCTACACGGTCCATGATTTCAAGACCCTTGTAGTCTTTAGCTTTGTAGATTTCGCCACCTGCCCAGCAAAGAGCTGACCAGTCGTTAACTGTAGCTGTTTTAACTTCACGAAGAGTTGTAGCAACTGCTTTGAAGTTAGGATATGTCTTAACTGCTTCGTTGATCATCTTCTT
>JAZSEF010000038.1:0-55419 GCA_045531555.1 Roseburia sp.
CGTGGAGTTCGTTCTTTCGCAGAGCTTAAGGAACTCTTTGCCGGAAATGGTATGGTCGGCTTTGTTGCAAAGGAACGTGTGGATGGTAAGTTAGTGCTTGCCGAAGCAGTTCAGGTACTCAAGATGGGTGCCTAATTCTGGAAATTTGGTGGTGTCGGCTTAGTCCGGCACCATCTTAATATGGAGGTGGAAACGTGGTAGTTACATTGGATGAAATGAAAAAATATCTTCGTGTGGACTTTGAAGATGATGATACACTGCTTCGTAATATCATGGAATCTGCCCAGACATTATGCATGGACGTGGCAAGGATTGCTGATGAAGATGCTTTTGAGGAAGAACCTTGTGCCAGAATTGCGGTCATGTATGCGGTTGCGTATCTGTATGAACACAGGGAAGAGGCAGACCATCATGCATTAACCTTGTCACTCCGTTCGTTACTCTTTGGGTGCAGACAGGAGGGATTCTGATGAAGGTATCTTTGTTGAATGAGAAAATCCTGTTCCAGAAGAGCGATGTGGTGTCGGATGCCATTGGCAACCGTAAAAATGCCTGGGAAGATTATTATTCCTGTTTTGCCACCATTGGTGGGGAAGGAGGGAATGAGAAATCAGAAGCCGGTCAGACAGTGGATGGTGCAAGTATTACATTTACAGTCAGGTATTGCAGTAGGCTTGTGGACATCGTGTCCACAGGTTTCCGCATCCTGTTTCGCGGGGAGATTTACAACATTCTTTCCGTAGACCACATGAATTACAAAAAGAAATCTTTGAAATTCCGATGTGAGAAAGCGAGGCGGTAAAAGTGGCGTCCACGGTAAATATCAATGACATGGCAGATGTAATCATGCAAGGGCTGACAGAATTTGCAGAACTTGCCACGGATGACATGAAAGAAGCCGTGAAACATGCAAGTACCACAGTCCGTAAGGAGATAAAGGCAAATGCTCCGGAGGATACCGGAAAGTATGCAAAGAGCTGGACAGCAAAGAAGGTCAGGGAAACACCCCAGACTCTGACAATGGTGGTTCATTCTAAGAACTGGTATCAGCTTGCACATCTTCTGGAATATGGTCATGCCAAAAGAAATGGAGGCAGAGTGGAAGGGAAAGCCCATATCGCACCGGCGGAACAGCGTGGAATCAGACAGTTACAGGAAGAGATAGAAAGAGCACTGAGAGGTTAGAAGATGGAAGAATTATTGCAGATTTTAAGTGAAACTCAGATTCCCTTTGCGTACCATCACTTTGCAGAGGGGGAATCACCGGAGCCACCATTTATCTGCTATCTGCTTCCGGGAAGTAATAACTTCTCAGCGGATGGCAAGGTCTATTACAAGATAAATGAGGTTCATATAGAACTGTACACCGATTTGAAAGATTTGGCGGTGGAACAGCAGTTGGAGGATGTGTTGGATGAACACGGAATCTTTTACAACAAATCTGAAACTTGGATAGAGAGTGAAAAACTCTATGAAGTCCTTTACACATTTGAGATGGAGGTATAGAGATGTCAGAGAAAAATAACAAAGTAAAATATAATTTGAAAAATGCACATTACGCATTACTCACCATTGCAGAAGATGGCACGGTTTCCTATGGAGATCCGAAATCCATTCCGGGTTCGGTGTCTATTTCACTGGATGCGAACGGAGAACCGGAAAACTTCTATGCGGATGGTATCGCCTACTATGTTATCAATAACAACATGGGTTATGAGGGTGATCTGGAACTTGCACTTATCCCAGAAGATTTCCGTACAGAAATCCTGAAGGAAGAGTTAGATGATAACGGTGTTCTGATTGAGAATGCACAGGTGGAATTGGAGTCCTTTGCATTACTCTTTGAGTTTGATGGCGACCAGAGACACATCCGCCACGTGCTTTATAATTGTGCTGCATCCAGACCGGGTATAGAGGGCAAGACCAATGAGGATACCAGAGAGGTACAGACAGAAACACTTACCATTAAAGCAACACCGCTTTCCAGTGGTCTTGTGAAGGCGAAGACAGGAAATACTACAGATACAACCGTTTACAATGACTGGTACAAAGCTGTGTATATGCCGACTACAACAGAATCTGATGAAGGTGAGGGCGTAGCATAATGAGTATGATTAAACAGATTGAGATTGACGGTAAGCAGGTGTCTTTTAAGGCATCTGCTGCCATTCCGAGAATTTACCGTATGAAGTTCCAGAGGGATATTTATAAGGACCTGAAAGCATTGGAAAAATCCATTGGAGACAACAGTGAGGAAAGTTCCAATCTGGACATGTTTTCTTTGGAGATGTTTGAGAATATCGCATTTGTCATGGCAAAACATGCAGATGCAAGTATTCCAAATACACCGGAAGAGTGGCTGGATGGGTTCAACACCTTTTCTATTTATCAGGTACTTCCACAGCTCATTGAACTCTGGGGATTGAATGTGCAGACCGATGTGGAAGCTAAAAAAAACTTCGTCCGACAGACCGTGAAATGACAACACCGCTGTTCCTTCTCCGATGCGTACAATTAGGCTTGTCGATGGCAGATTTGGAGCTGTTGTCGATAGGCCTTATCAATGATATGTATGCGGAAAGCAGAAATGATGATTGCAAGTATGCACAGATTGCAACACAGGAGGATTTTGATAGGTTCTAATTGTAGGAAAATAATTAATTAGTGTATAATAAAAAATGAGACATAGAGACAATGTTTTAAAAGTGGTAAAAAACCAATATTAACGAGGTTTATATGGAAGAAAAGATACGTATTTTAAAAGAAAAATTAGAAAAAATTGACACTAGAGAACTGTTGGGGATGATAGGTACACATTTTATTACATTTTCAAATGGGCCAGAAGATTTACCGGAAGAGTTAGACATATTTAATAAGACAAAATTAAGCTCACCACAGAAACAGTATGTTTATTTGGCAGGTTTGCTTATGAGTACAGAAGACAAAAGTGCTAGGAGGAATGAGATAGGGACTAACTTATATATCGATTTGGAAAATGATGTTGAAAGAATTACATCCGAATACATTAAGAATTTCATGGATATAGATATAGGTTCAACTGGTCCGAATATGGATGAAGTAAAAAGAAATGTGGTTTCTATGGAGGCATTTACAGCGTACTTTGATACTGGAATATTAAGGTATCCAGAACAGACCATAGATTTTATGAGAAAATTATATTCTAATTTTGACAGCGAACTTGAACAAATTACAGGTTTAACAACAGAAGATTATGTGGCATTTTATCAGTTGATTTGTGATGTGTTTTCAGAAGCAATGCATTCCTCAAAATTGGCGACAGATAATTTGAAAAAATTTTTGTATTCTTTTAATCCATTTGATAGTGATGTTGAAAGTGCTTTTCAGAGATTACTTGAGTATGGACAAGGACCAGCTGCTTCAGAATTACAAGATGCAATGGATGGTTTAAATGTCATTAAAGCATCAGTGATTTTGCAAAGTTTTGGAGAAGAAAAAGGAAATAAGCTTTTGGAATTATTTTGTCTTTATCGAGAAAAAAGAAATTTTGTTTATTACAATGGGAAAAATCCTTTTGCTAAACAACCACTTTGTTGGATTGATGAAGGAGAAAGCTTATTTATTGTTCATCCACAATTTGTTTTGAATGCAATATATGACTATATTACAGAAGCATTAGAAAATCCTAATAACAAATTTGCTGATAGATATAAAAAAATAAAGGGTGAAGTAGTAGAAAATCTATTTCTTAAATGTTTTAAGGATATATTTGGAGACTCTGCCAAGTATCATACAAGTGTTTGCGAGCAAAGAGGCACAAATGAACATGATATCTTAATTGAGTATGAAGACTATATTATAATAGCAGAAGCAAAGGCATCAAAAGTTAGAGAGCCATTGTTTAATCCTGAAAAGGCATACATTAGAATTAGAGATCATTATAATTCGGATAATGGAATAGGGGGAGCTTATAAACAGGCAATTATGCTAAAGAAGTTTATTGAAAAAGAAAAGGATGCTATTTTATACGAAAATAAAAATAAAAAGTTTGTGATTGAAAATGCATCAGAAAAAATGATAATACCAGTTGTTTTAACATTAAATCAATTTGGTAGTTTAGCTGTGAATACCTCTTTAGTAATTGAAAAGGAAGATGAACAACCATTTCCATGGGTATGTAATTGGCACGATTTAGATGATATAGTTGAAATATTACAATATTTAAAAAAGGGTCCAAAGGATTTTATAGAGTATATTGTATGGAGAGGTGTAAATCATCAAAGAATAGTGTCGTCTGACGAATTAGATATTTTTGATGAATATTTTCTTAATCCAAAGATAAGGAATAATATAAAAGGCAAAGTTCTTTCATTTGCACCCAATGGACCTAGTATAATAGATAAAATATATTTTCAAAAACATGGAATAAGATACAATCATCCGGTGTTAGATTCTGTTCATGCGAAAAAGAAAAAAATTGGAAGGAATGATCCGTGTCCATGCGGAAGTGGAAATAAGTTCAAAAGATGTTGTATAAACAAAGGGATATATAATTAACCATTGATTATATTCTACGAAGCATCTGTCAGAAATGGCAGGTGCTTTTTTTGCTCGGAGAAATCCGAGCTTTTTCATGCTTAATATTAAGGAAGTGAGGAAATGTACAAATTTGATATAAAAGAGATTTCAAAGGAAGTAGCCTTGGAAATGATTAAGAAGTATCACTATTCCAATACGCTTCCGAAGTTGAATAAATATTTTCTGGGATTCTATTTAGATGAGGAACTTGTGGGCGTAGTAACACTTGGTTGGGGTACAAGACCACGCCATACAATTCAGAGAATCTTTCCAAGTTTAGATACAAAGGATTACCTGGAAATAGGGCGAATGTGCATGTCGGAAGAGATGCCACGGAATAGTGAATCCCAGATGTTATCACAACTTGTGAAGTGGATACGAAAAAATATTCCGGAATTAAAGATATTGTTTACCTGGGCGGATGGAATGCTTGGCAAAGTCGGATATGTGTACCAGGCATCCAACTTTATCTATGCCGGATATTCAGAGGGCGAGATGTATATGAAGGATGGCGTGAAGATTCATGTCCGACAGATGAAATCA
Source organism: Roseburia sp. (assembly GCA_045531555.1). Classification (GTDB taxonomy): domain Bacteria; phylum Bacillota; class Clostridia; order Lachnospirales; family Lachnospiraceae; genus Roseburia. The sequence goes on from JAZSEF010000038.1 coordinate 5,101, forward strand.
TTTCTGATACCGGAAGGACAAAAAGATGAGCGTATTACAGTCAGACCCACAGCAGAACAGATGAGAAAATACAACATTCTCCATTTTAAGGGGAAACAGTATAGGTATTTGATGTTTTTGTGTGGAAAACAGGAGAAAAAGAGGTTATTGGCTGAATGTTTGATTGACTTGGGACTTCCCAGACCAAAGGACGATGATTTGTCTTGGCGGGTAAAGAATAGGACAACAGGAAAATGGGGGGAGAGTGACAGACCACCATATAAAACAGATGTAGACCGGAAAACAAAAGGTCTTGTGAATTTTAATGAATAGATGAATTTTGACGGAGCAGAGATGCTTCTATTTTTTTGCTTAAAAACGGGAGGTGAGAGGTAAGTGGCAAGCAGAATACAGGGTATTACCGTAGAAATTGGTGGGGATACCACGAAACTTACAACTGCATTAAAGGGAGTAAATAGTGAAATCCGCAATACTCAGTCACAGCTTCGTGATGTGGAGAAATTGCTGAAATTAGATCCGGGCAATACAGAACTCTTATCCCAGAAACAGAGGTTGTTGAATCAAGAGGTTCAGGCAACCAAGGAAAAATTGGAAGAATTAAAACGTGCCAGTGAACAGGCAAATGCAGCTTTGGAACAGGGAACGATTACCCAGTCACAGTATGATGCACTCCAAAGGGAAATCATTGCTACGGAACAAGCATTGGAAGATTTGGAAGAACAGGCAGAGCAGTCCGCGGTGGCGTTGCAGAAGATTTCTGCCACGGGTACCAAGTTTCAGGAAGTTGGCGGAAAGGTGGAAGGTGTCGGAAAATCACTTCTTCCTGTTTCCGCAGCACTTACCGGTGTGGCTGTGGCAGGGCTTAAAGTAGCCACAGATTTTGAAAAAGCTATGTCCGGGGTGCAGGCGATTACGGGAGCAACCGGAACAGAATTTGAGAAACTTCGTGAGACAGCCATTGATCTTGGTGCGACCACAGCGTTTTCTTCCGGAGAAGTAGCAGAGGCAATGACCGAAATGGCGAAAGCCGGATGGTCTACCACACAGATTATTGATGGCATGGCAGGAGTTTTGGATGCAACAGCCGCTTCCGGGGAAAGTCTTGGTACGGTTTCAACGATTGTGGCAGATGCCATTACCGGTTTTGGATTATCTGCTAAGGATTCAGCAAGAGTAGCTGACCTTATGACACAAGCGGCAAACTCCGGAACTATCGGTGTTTCTGATTTGGGAGAATCCTATAAATATGTAGCACCATTGGCGCAGTCTATGGGATTATCCATTGAGGATGTGACCACAGCATTGTCCGCTATGTCTATGGCGGGTATTAAAGGTTCCCAGGCAGGTACTTCCCTTAGAACGGTTCTTGCAAATATGGCAAAGCCATCAGATACCGTGGCAAATGCAATGGAAGATTTGGGAATTGAAATTGCAAACGCAGATGGTTCTTTTAAATCTTTGGATGAGATTATGACCATTATGAGAAGTAGTTTTTCGGGGCTTACGGATGACCAGAAAGCATACTATGCTACAGCACTTGCCGGTAAGGAAGGTATGTCAGGTCTGATTTCGCTTCTTAATCTGACACAGGAAGAGTATGATACACTTTCTTCTTCCATGAATAACTGTACCGGTGTTGCTGGGGAGACAGCAACGGTTATGCAGGACAATTTGCAGAGTAAGGTAGAACAGCTTGGTGGTGCATTGGAATCTTTGGCAATCAAGTTATCTGAGTATGTTATTCCATTTCTGACCGGACTTGTGGAGAAGATTACTTCTGCGGTAGATGCTTTCACCAATATGAATCCGATCGTACAGCAAGCAATTTTAGTGATTGGCGGTATCCTTGCAGTTGCTGGTCCGATACTGATTGTGGTGGGAAAGATTATTACTGCGGTTGGTACAATCATGACAATCATTCCGAAACTTGGTGCGGCCATCAATGCTGTGAAAACGGCTATGCTGGCATTGAATACCACAATGCTTGCTAATCCGATATTCCTGATTATTGCAGCCATTACCGCACTGGTAGCGGCTTTTATTTATCTGTGGAATACCAATGAGGATTTCAGGCAGTTTTGGATTAACCTTTGGGAGAATATCAAAGAGGTTGCCATTGCGGTATGGACTGCCATTAAGGAGTTCTTTGTATCTGCATGGGAAGCAATCAGTAATGCGGCTCAGACCATTTGGAATGGGATTAAAAATTTCTTTTCTGCTATCTGGGAAGGAATTAAAACGATTTTTACCACAGTATTTGAAGTGATAAAAACCATTGTCACAACCTATTTCAATGTTTATAAGACCATCATTACAACAGTTTTTAATGTAATTAAGACGGTCATCACAACTGTGCTGAATGCGATAAAAACGGTCATTACAACAGTATGGAATACGATAAAAACAGTATTTACAACAGTGCTGAATACCATTCAATCGGTTGTATCCGGTGCTTTCAATTCTATGTGGAATGGGATTAAGAACACGGTATCTGGTATTGTGAATACCATTAAGACTGGATTTAACAATGCAGTCAGCTTTGTGAAGAACCTAGCGTCGTCTGCATTCCAGTGGGGAGCAGATATTATTCAGGGAATTGTGAATGGTATCAAGAGTTGTATCGGTAAGGTCAAAGATGCCGTAACAAATGTTGCAGAGACAATCCGTTCCTTCTTGCATTTTTCTGTACCGGATGAAGGACCACTTACGGATTATGAAAGCTGGATGCCTGACTTCATGAGTGGTCTGGCAAAGGGGATTGAACAGAGCAAGAGTATGGTGGTAAAGGCTGTGGATGGTGTTGCTGGAGATATGGTAATCAGCCCGCAGATGGCAGCTATGGAGTCACGAAATGTTACTGCATCCGAAAGTGCGGTAACAAGCACGGGACTATCTGGTATCACATCTGCCATTACAGAAGCATTTTCGCAGATGAATAGACAGAGTGGAGACATTGTGATTCCGGTTTATCTGGGTGGAACAATGCTGGATGAAGTGATTGTAAATGCCCAGCAGAGAATGAATTTAAGAAGTGGAGGAAGGTAGAATGGCATTTTTTGAATATTTGATATTTGATGGAACTGTCCTTCCTCTGCCGGATTCTTATGATGTGTCTTTGTCCGCAGTGGAAGCAGATAGTGGTGGTGAAACAGAGGCGGGTACCACACAGAGGGATGTTGTTCGTCAGGGTGTGGTGAATATTTCTGTTTCATTTTCCGTGACAGCCAAATGGCTGAAAGCATTGACGGCCTATTCCAAACAGGATAAGTTGTCGGTGGACTATTTTGATACAGAGACAGCAGAACTAAAAAATACAGAAATGTATGTTGAGGGATTTAAGGCGAAACTGGAAAAGGATACTTCGTATAGAGGTCTTTGGACAGTTTCTTTTACGTTGAAAGAATTTTAGGAAGGCGGTGTTTGAATGTACCCGGTAAGTGAAGCATTCCTGTCAGCGGTGCAGGAGAACACAAGAAAATATGAATGGTCTGGGAAGATAACTACAGTAAAAGGAAATGTGTATGAATTTACATCAAAGGACATTGTAAAAGGCAGTGGTTATATTACCAGATCCTGTTGCGGAAATAATGAGATTGAACTGGGTTCCGTATATGCTGCAGAAATGAAAATCACTTTGTTTTTGGATGTGGACAGGTATTCAATGGAAGATGCCATTGTGGAACTGTTCTATAGTCTGACTTTGCCGGATGGAACAACGGAAACCATTCCGATGGGGATTTTTGAAATCAGTGAAGCAAACAGACATATCAAGACCATTGAATTGGTGGGATATGATTATATGCTCCGTTTTGATAAGTCAGCAGGAGATATGACCAGTGGATATCCCTATGATTTTCTAAACTTAGCGTGTGAAAAATGTAAGGTTGAATTGGCACATACACAGGAAGAGATTGAAGCAATGCCAAATGGTACGGAGTTGCTTGGTATCTATCAAGATGGAAATATTGAAACTTATCGTGACATGATTTTTTATGTGGCACAGGTGCTTGGCAGAGTGTGCCAGATTAACAGAGAGGGAAAGTTAGAGTTAAAAGCCTATGGTGCAGAGCCGGTGGTAACAATGGAAGCAAAGCATCGTTTCTCCAGTTCTTATTCTGACTTTGTGACCAGATATACGGCAGTGTATTCTACCAATGAGGTTGATGCAATTTCAGAGTATTATTGTTTAGATCCGGATGATGGTCTGACCATGAATCTGGGCGTGAATCCTCTTTTACAGTATGGTCTTGTGAATACCAGAGAAGTGGTAATCACCAATATCTTAAATGCCATTTCGGTAATCAATTATGTGCCTTTCGATTCAGATACCATTGGCAATCCCGCATTGGAACCAATGGATGTGGTGCGTTTTACTGGTGGTCATGCAGATGATGATTCCATCAGTTGTATTACCAGTGTAACCTATAAAATCAATGGAAAGCAGACATTAAAGGGTGTTGGTAAGAATCCATTACTTTCTTCTGCAAAGAGTAAGGCAGATAAGAACATCATTGGGCTTTTAAATCAGGTGGAGACAGGTAAGTTTGTTATTTGTGCTTATGAGAATGCTTCGGAGCTGATGGTGGGAGCAGATGCCATCAGGATTATTGATGTGACCTTTGCTGCCATTGAATCAACAAGTGCATTATTTATCGGAAATATAAATTGTGTGGTCAGTGCAGCGGAAGAAACGGTTACAAAGGAATATACGGTTAGCCATGAAGTTCCTACGGTGGACAGTGTCATTGCAAGGGCAGTAGCAATGGCGAAAGAAGAGATTGCGTCGGAAAGTGCCACAGAAGGAGAAAAGGAATCTGGGGAAGAAACAGAGGTTGTGGAGGAAAGCACCGGGGAGAAAGTTACAGAAGAAGCTACCATTCCGGAAGTGGAATATGAAACAATAGACTCTGTGGTGAGCTTTCCTGTTACGGAGAAAGTGTCTCCGGTGGTGACATTTTTATATAAGTTGGATGATACCTGGGTGGAAGATTACCAGCCGAAGCAGAAAGTTGTGGATGGGGAAAATATTTTGTCTTTACTATTCCCTATGGGAAGCCTTGGAGCAAACAGTGCAAAACGTCTGGAAGTTTATATGCTGATTGAAGGTGGAGAACTTGTAATTGCTCCGGCAAACTGCAAAGCTGCGGTGGCAGGTTCTGGTATCGCAAGTGGCTATACCGAATGGGATGGAAAGATTGTGATTGAACAGCAGATTTCTGTGTTGTCATTGCCTGACGCAGTTGTGACCATGAAGGGACTTATCGGTAATGTTGGATGTACCTTACGTACTGATATGGAAGGCGATATTCAAGAGACTGTAGGTATATATAGCATTGCAGGAACAATGACGTTATTTGGCTTAACAGACGGTGTGAATGCAGTAGAGGAGGATGCAGAAACATGATAAAAGGAAAAACAAAAATTGAATTGACGAATGTGCATACTGGAGAGACGGAGGTAATTGAAACGGAAAATATGGTTACTAATGCCCTACAGTATATTTTTAATCCAGTAGGGTACATCAAAGCAGGTTCCGTAATGTATGGTTCGGACTATGTGAATTATTATGCTACCCTGACAGGTGGATTGCTTTTGCTGGATAAGGCGGTGACAGAAGATGCGGATAACATCTTTCTGGATACCAGTGTAGGTGTGACCGGATGTGCGGTATTTGATAAACAGAATACTTCTGATCAGACATTAAGGGGAAGTTACAATGCAACGGAAACGGAGATTGATGTTGTGAATCGTACCATCAAATATGTATATGATTTTGATACGGCGGAGGCAAACGGGACTATTGCTTGTGCGGCACTTACACATGCATATGGGGGATACAGCAACAGAGGATGTGTGGAGGAACCTGTCCGAGAGGAATATCCATACTTTATGAGTATTGGAAGTGGTACGCTGAGGCTTTCAAGCAGCAGTGCCGGAATCAGTGCTTATGACAGAAATCTATCCTATACCACATATGGAGCAAATTATAAATTCATTTTCTTGATCGATGCGGCAAAGGATATGGTGTATTATTTTTCGGTTGACAGTACAACATCGATTACGATTAGAGGGTATCGGGCAAACATCAATACGGTGTCATTGTTTGATACACCTTCTACAGGAAGAACACTGTTATTTGAAAAGACCATTGTATTTAGCACAGCCATCAGTCAGCAGTATTTTTCATACAATTATGATGAAGAAACGGAAAAACTGTATGTTGTGTCCGGGTCAAATGTGAATATTTCCAATGGTGGTGCATTTACCATTACAGAGATTGATGTGGCCAATGATTATGCGGTTAAGCAGTATTCCATGACCAATAAGACTGGCGTTACTCTGCGTATGTTTTATTCCAGAGATAATACCATGTGTTATGACGGATATATCTATCTGATGCCATATTCCGGTACTTATAACATCTATCGTGAGGAAATCGGAAATGCAGCGAATGTACAGAAGATAGATGTGGCAGTCAGACAAAGCTGGCCAATATTTGCAAAGGATAAGAGGCTCTATTTTGCCAATCCGACTTCGTATTCTCCTTCATGGGGATTGTATATCGTAGAAACGGATTCCTTTACGCTGAAATATCCGGAAGCGAAGTATCTTTATGATTCAAGTGGAAGACAGTTTGTTCCGGTAAAGGGAGTACCGATGACGTATTTCATGTCATGTGGAACATCGGATGGTGTGTTTGGAATAAGGACGGATTATCTGGCAACTATCAATAATTTGGATTCACCTGTGGTCAAGACCGCAGATAAGACAATGAAGGTTACCTACACATTGTCAGAAGTAACAGAATAAATCAGGGATGAGGCGATTGCTGTAAAAGGCAGTCGCTTTTTCTATACAAAAATTTAAGGAGGATTTTCACAATGAAAGAGTTTTGGAACAGTATTCAGTTTGTGTTCACCATGATTGGTGGATGGCTTGGTTATTTCCTGGGCGGATATGGCGGGCTGTTGTATGCACTGGTTGTTTTTATGGTAGCAGATTATATCACAGGAGTAATGTGTGCGGTATCTGATAAGAAACTGTCCAGTGCAGTTGGATTTAAGGGCATTTGTAGGAAAGTACTTATTTTGATGCTTGTGGGCATTGCCAATCTCTTGGATGTAGAAGTGATTGGAACTGGGGCGGTACTTAGAACAGCGGTTATTTTCTTCTATTTGTCTAATGAGGGTGTGTCTTTACTGGAGAATGCAGCACATCTTGGCTTGCCGATTCCAGAGAAGTTAAAGGCAGTTCTGGCACAGCTTCACAAGAATGCGGAAAGTGATGGTGATGAAAATGAAGCTGGTTAATTCGATTATGACAAAGAACCCTTGCTATACAGTAGGGGAAAAAATTACAGTAAAGGGGCTTATGCTCCATAGTGTAGGGTGTCCTCAGCCGAGGGCATCCGTTTTTATTAACAGTTGGAACAGGGCGGATTATGATAATGCCTGTGTCCACGCATTCATTGATGGCAATGATGGGACTGTGTATCAGACACTTCCGTGGAATCACAGGGGGTGGCATGGTGGCGGTGCGTGCAACAATACCCATATCGGCGTGGAAATGTGCGAGCCGGCTTGTATCAAATACACCGGTGGTTCTACATTTACCTGTTCCGACAAGGCGACGGCAAAGGCTGTAGCAAAGAGAAACTATGAAGCGGCTGTGGAACTGTTTGCCATGCTTTGCAAAGAGTATGATCTGAATCCGACAGCAGATGGCGTCATCATCAGCCATGCTGAAGGTCATAAGAGAGGGATTGCAAGCAATCACGGAGACCCAGAACATCTCTGGAGACAGCTTAGTATGGGTTATACTATGGATGGATTCCGTAAAGATGTAAAATCTGCCATGAAAGAAACGGTATCCGGTACACAGGCAACGGCATTTGCAAATCTTTCTGAACAGGAAGTGATTGCAAAGGTAGGGGCGCTGTTTACCGCAGATCAGAAGAAAAGCGGTATTCTGGCATCTGTTTCTCTTGCTCAGTTCATCTTGGAGAGTGGATACGGAAAGAGCGAACTTGCCCAGAATACCAATAACTGTTTTGGTATGAAGAAATCTCTGTCTGGTAACACGTGGAGTGGTTCTGTCTGGGATGGAAAGTCTGTGTACACAAAGCTGACAAAAGAACAGAATGCAGATGGTTCTTATGAAACTATCACAGCAGATTTTCGTAAATATGCCTGCGTGGAAGATTCCATTGCAGACCACAGTGCTTATCTGCTTGGTGCCATGAATGGCAGTAAGAAGAGGTATGAGGGCATTGTCGGAATGACGGATTACAAGAAGGTGGTGCTGCTTATCAAGGATGGCGAGTACGCCACATCCCTGACCTATGTGGAGAAGCTGTGTTCCATCATTGAGAAATGGAATCTGACACAGTATGATGTGAAAGAGGCTGCTGTAGAACCGGAAAAGTGGTACAGAGTCCGTAAAACATGGGCAGATGCAAAGAGCCAGAAGGGTGCCTATAAGGTGCTGAAGAATGCGAAAGCATGTGCAGATAAGAATGATGGATATTCTGTTTATGACTGGAATGGCAATGTGGTGTATGCACCATCAAAAACATCCGAGCCGGAGCAGAAAAAGGTCTCTTATCGTGTGCGTGTCAGCATTAAGAATCTGAATATCCGAAAAGGACCGGGAACAAATTATGATAAGACTGGCAAATATACTGGTATCGGTGTTTTTACTATTGTTGCAGAATCTGATGGTGAAGGAGCAACGAAGTGGGGCAAGCTGAAAAGTGGTGCCGGATGGATTAGTTTGGATTTTGCAAAGAGAATATAAGTCGAAGGAACAAGGTCTATTGGAGTGGAAGTGCTTCAGTAGACCTGTTTTTTGTTGGTATGAAACTGATTTCTGATGAGAATACTATGTTTATAACAATAAAAGTTTAATTTTTTCTTATAATAGTTTCTGTAAAAGCCAAAATGATAAAATTATAAACTTATAAACTTGACAAGTATAATGGTTGGCAGTATCATTGGTTTAAAAGAATAACAAAATGGTTTATGAAGAAACTAAAACGACAATAAAATAAACGGAGGTGAAACATGAACCTATATTTTGAACTATTGAAAAAACCAGTGTTCAATATGGAAGATGTAAATGAATTTTATAATAATATGGATAGCGCACGTTCTGCGATTAAGCGATTGATGAAAGATGGTATGGTGGCAAAGATTCGTAATAGCATGTACACCTGTATTAGTGGAGAAACAGGTGCCCCGGTTGCCAATCGTTTTCAGATAGCCAGTCACATCACGCCAACTTCATACGTGTCTCATCACACAGCAATGGAGTATTATGGAATTACAGATCAGGTTTTTTATGATGTGTATGTATCATCAGAAACCAGTTTCCGTGATTTTACATTTGATGGCTATACGTATTGTTATGTATCATCAAAAAATTCAGAAGGAATTGAGAAGCCGCCTTATAGTGGAGGCGTGGCAGTAACCAATTTAGAGCGTACCATCGTAGATAGTATTAAGGATATGGACAAGATTTCCGGCATTGAAGAAGTGGTGCAGAATATAGAAAGTGTACATCGAATGCAGGAGAAAAGACTGCTTAAGTATTTGGAACTTTACCAAAATCAATTTTTATATCAGAAGATGGGATATCTGTTATGGCAACACAAGGAGCAGATGGGATTGTCTGATTCGTTCTTTGAAAAGTGCAAGAAACAAATTGGTAAAAGCAAACGTTATCTTACACGAGAACAGGATGGTGGCTGTTATGATGATACTTGGAAGCTTGTAGTGCCGGATGATTTACAGAATATGAAGAATGGAGTGATGATGGATGCCGATATATAATAAAGTTGAAATTGGGCGTGTTGCACAGCAGCACGGATTTGTAAGAGATACTTTTGAAAAGGTCCTACGTTTGAAGGAAATATTGCGTTATCTGAATGAAGAAGACTATTTAAGAGAGCATCTTCTTTTGAAGGGTGGAACTGCCATCAATTTGACTGTATTCAACCTGCCACGTTTGTCTGTGGATATCGATATGGACTACACACCAAACGACACGAAAGAAGATATGTTAGAGGCCAGAGATAAGATTACGACTCTTATAAAAGATTATATGGAGGCAGAAGGATATCAGCTATCCAAAGGTTCTCGCTTTACGCACAGCTTGGATGCATTCTATTATCAGTATCAGAACACCGGTGGCAACAGAGATATGATTAAGATAGAATTGAATTATTCTTTGCGTGCACATATTTTGGAACCGGTACATAGAAGAATTCTTCCGGAAGTATTTGATGATGGATTAGAGATTCGTATGGTAGATCCGATGGAGATTTTTGCAGCAAAAGGAAATGCTCTGATTAGTAGAGCCGCAGCAAGAGACTTGTACGACTGGGGAAATCTGATAGCTGAGAATTTATTTGCCAATGAAAGAGATATGTTCCGTAAGTGCTTTGCATTTTACACAACGATTTCCGCAGAGATAGTGAATCGAGATTTTGATACATCAGCTATTGATTCCTTGAAGTTTGAAAAGATACGAAGAGATTTATTCCCGGTACTGAGCAAGAAAGATAATTTTAAGCTGGATGAAAGAAAGCGGCAGGCAAAAGATTATATTGCAGATCTGATGCAGCTGACAGATCAAGAGCAGGAATACATGGACCGTTTTATTGCCAAAGAGTATGTTCCGGAATTGTTATTTGATGATAAAGAAATCGTGGAACGAATTAAGGAACATCCGATGGCAATTTGGAAATGCCAACAATAACATATTGAGATTGAAGTGATGCCTAGTGGTTATATCGTTAGGCATTATTTTTTTGGTGTGTTGGTCAAATCCTTTCTAACTTTCCTTACAACATTAGAAGCCAATGCTTCGAGTATTTTGAAGGAGGAAAGTAGGATGTCAGATAAGCAGCAGTTACCTTGGTGGCAAAAGTATACCTTAACCTTGAACGAGGCGTCAGAGTATTTTGGAATTGGGTACAAGAAATTAAAGCAGTTTGTTTCAGAACATAAGGATGAAGATTTCATTTTGTGGAACGGAAATCGTGCACAAATTAAGCGGGAGCAGTTTGAAAAGTACCTGGATTCAAAAATAAATATTATTTAATGTAATTTACTATGGATTTGGAGCCTTATTTGTGTTATGATCATGTTACATGGGAACATACATATTCCCATGTATGTGTTAGCACACATTGAGGCTCTCTTGACGTATCGAAAGGAGAGGATAAACTTGAGTGAAAAACGACGAGACAGTAAAAATCGCCTTCTTCGCACGGGTGAGAGCCAAAGACCTAATGGTTCATACATGTATCGTTATACAGATTTGAATGGGAACCGTAAAACAATATATAGTTGGAGATTGGTAGGCACAGACCCATTGCCAGATGGTAAAAAGGATAAAGGTGCCTTGCGAGACCAAATTAAAATGATTCAAAAGGATTTAGGAGATTATCTGCAACCGGATGGTGGTGGATATACGGTCCTAGATTTGACGGAGCGTTATATACGATTGAAGAAAGGTGTTAAGCCTTCTACACAAGCCGGATATAGAACCGTCATTAATCTGTTGAAGAAAGACCCTTTTGGACAGAAAAGAATTGATAAGGTGAAATTATCCGATGCTAAGATTTGGCTCATTAAGCTCCAGGAGGAAGATAAGAAAAGTTATTCATCAATCCACACGATTCGCGGTGTCTTAAGACCTGCATTCCAAATGGCAGTTGATGATGACCTTTTAAGAAAGAATCCGTTTGAATTTATGTTGGCAACCATTCTGGTAAATGATTCGGTAACACGTGAAGCCATTTCAAGAAAAGAAGAAAGAGCATTTCTAGATTTTGTGAAAAACGATTCACATTATTCTAAATACTATGATGGAATGTATATTTTATTTAAGACAGGAATGCGTATTTCAGAATTTGTTGGACTTACAATTCACGATTTGGACATGGAAAAGCGGACAATCAATATTGACCATCAGCTACAAAGAGTTGGATCGAAGGTATATATCGATACGACCAAAACAACAGCTGGTAAGAGAGTGATTCCGATGACTGATGATGTGTATGAATGCTTCAAAACTATCTTGGCAAATAGAAAGCCACCAAAAGTAGAACCATGTATTGATGGGTATCGTGGTTTCCTTTATTTTGATAAGGATAAGAAACCGATGCTTGCATTACACTGGGAGAAGTATTTTCAGCATGCAGTAGAAAAGTATAACAGAACGTACATTGTCCAGATGCCAAAGATTACCCCACATGTATGTAGACATACTTATTGCTCTAATATGGCGAAGTCCGGTATGAATCCAAAAGCACTTCAGTATTTGATGGGACATAGTGATATCGGTGTTACCTTAAATACTTATACGCATATGAAGTTTGAAGATGCGAAAGAAGAAGTGGAAAAAATGGTGCAGAACCAAGTGGAAGAAATGCCTATGAAAAATAGACGCAAGAAAGCGTAAAAGAGCAGTGGAGCAAATGGTCTAATTTTTTTTAGAGTATAATCTGCCATGGGATTTAGTCGAACGCTATGGCAGAAGCACCGAAAAAATATTGGAGTAAAAATCAGTATAAAAAGTGGTGTAAAAATGGAGTAAATTTTGCCATAGGGAAACGGCAAATGTTATGGCAATTTTGCCAAGGAGTATGCTATCTGCCATAGAAAAATGGTAGAATGCCGAGTAACATCTGCCGAAAATTAAAAATTTCAAAAATGGGATTTTTTTAGAGGAAAAATGGCAGATGCCATGGCGATTTTGCCGTGGAGTACGATTTTTTGAAATACTCCAATTTATACACCAATGTCAAGGAAAATTATGCCGAAATAGGTAAAAATAAGCCGGGATACGGGAAAATGGGAAAAAGCCCGCAAACCCGCATAAAACCTAGATAAAATAAGGAAAAACGAGGTTAAACCAAGTTATGAAAGATAAAATAAAAGTCCTCATGGTTTGCCACGGCAATATCTGTCGCAGCACTATGGCGCAAAGCGTCCTACAACACCTAGTAAACAAACGCGGTCTATCAGACCTCTTCCACATCGACTCCGCCGCCACCAGCCGCGAAGAAATCGGCAACGGCCCACACTATGGCACAGTCCGTAAGCTCCAGCAGGTAGGTATTCCGGTAATCCCGCACCATGCAATACAGATGACTCGCCAGGATTACTTAGATTACGATTACCTGATTGGCATGGATACGGCGAACATCCGTAACATGAACGCCATCGCCGGGGGCGACCCGAAGGGCAAAATCTACAAGCTCCTGTCCTTTGCAGGAGAAGGCAGAGATGTCGCAGACCCGTGGTATACAGGGGATTTTGATGCTACATACCGCGATGTGATGGCGGGCTGTGAGGGATTTTTAGAATTCCTTGCAGAACGTGGCGAGATTTAATTGCGTAACAGTAAATGAGAGTGTTAAGCAAATTGGGAGTTTTTAAATGAATAAGAAATATTATTTTTTTATAGTCATTCTATCGTGTATGATATTTGGTGCCTGTGTACAGAATAAAAGTAATCAGCCGGATATGAGCAGCCAGCAGGTTACCGGTGGTGAATGTCAAAGCAGTGACGAAGGGAGCGAGCGGGAAATGACATACGAGCAGATTAGCATGGAAGAAGCAAAGCAGTTGATGGCGGACGAGGAAGGCTATGTGATTGTGGATGTCAGAACGATAGAAGAGTATGCTAATGGGCATATTCCAGATGCGATTTGTATACCGAATGAGAGTATCGGTGATGTAATGCCGGAGAAACTGCCGGATAAGGAGCAATTAATTCTAGTGTATTGTCGGAGCGGTAACCGCAGTAAGCAGGCTTCGCAGAAACTGGTAGAATTAGGTTACACGAATGTAAAAGAATTCGGTGGTATTATGGACTGGGATGGAGGCATCGAGCAGTAGATAATCAAGCAAGTGCTAAGTAAAACAACGGAAATCGGAGCGAAGCTGGCACGAATAAGAGAAGAAACGTAAATGGAGAAGTACAAATGAAATTGATAGAGGAACTTAAATCCTACCAACCATACAACGAGCAGGAAGAAAATGACAAAGCAGTCATGCTTCGCCTGCTATCAGATGAGATCCAGCCGGACATTTTCACTCGTGAAAATGAGGTGGTGCATTTTACGGCTTCGGCGTGGTTGGTGAATAGAGAGTATACGAAGGTGTTGATGATTTATCACAATATATATAATTCTTGGTCGTGGACAGGCGGGCACGCCGACGGCGAACGTGATTTGTTGGCAGTGGCGATGAAGGAAGCGAAAGAAGAGACCGGAGTGCAGACGATTACGCCGGTGAGTGAGGAGATTTTTTCTATTGAGATTTTGACGGTGGATGGGCATGTGAAGCGTGGTAAATACGTGCCATCCCATCTGCATTTGAACGTTACATATTTGCTGGAAGCAGACGAGGCGGAAGTGCTTCGGGTGAAACCGGACGAGAATAGCGGTGTGGCGTGGTTTTCGCTTGATGAGGCACTGGAAAAGTGTACGGAACCTTGGATGATTAAGTGGGTTTATTCAAAATTAAATAGCAAGTTGTCGAAATGCTAGATTCGAAAGAATTGAGCAGAATCCGCTGGGAAGAATGTGCCAAAGCAAAATGGTGTGACAACGAAGATGAAAAACGAAAACCCCTGAGAATGAATAAAATTCTAATTCTCAGGGGTATTTTTGTAAGTATTTAAACGACACACAGACTATACTGGTGTCTAGTAAGAAGCCGAGGTTGTTTTATTTCTCAAATTTTCCAGCCACTCTCTTTAACATCTCTCGAATCGGCAGATTATAAGGACAGCGTGGTTCGCAAGCTCCACAGTCGATACAAGCGCTTGCTTTGACTGCGGTTGCGTCATAACGTGCCTGTGCCCAATCCTGCAATCCGTAGCGGTCATAGTAGCCTTCTAAGATGAAGAGACCGGAAATACCGATGCCTGCGGAGCAAGGCTGGCAGTAGTTACAACGGCGGCAGAAGTTGCTGCCTAAATCTTTGCGGATGGCTTCAATTTTAGCGAGCTCTTCGTCAGTAAGCGGGGAAGCATCTGATGCAGCAGCTAAGTTGATGTCGATTTCTTTGACATCGCACATGCCAGGGATGACGATAGTAGCGTCCGGGTTGGCACAGATGAAACGAAGTGCTAGTGTCGGGTCGTCGATAGCACCACCTGCTAATGGTTTCATAACGATGAAACCGATATTTTTCTCTGTACACTGGCGCATTAAGTCTTCGCCCTGTGTCTCTACGAGGTTATATGGGAACATGATGGTTTCTACCCAGTCACAAGCGAGTGCTTTTTCAAAAAGCGGTGTGGTATGGGTAGTGAAACCGATGTGTCCGATTTTTCCGTCTGCTTTTGCTTCTAATAAGGCTTCTAAAGCTCCACCCGGTGCGATAATTTTGGCGAAGTTTTCTTCGCTTGGGTTGTGCACCTGATAAAGGTCGATGTAGTCTGTTTTGAAGTTCTTAAGGCTTGTCTCGATATCTGCTGCCATGGCTTCTTTGGTAACTGCCATACTTTTGGTAGCGAGGATGAATTTGTCGCGATAGCCCTCTAACGCTTCACCTAAGAAGCTTTCACTGACTGTGTAACCTCTCGCGGTGTCGATGTAGTTGATTCCTTTTTCTACCATAGATTCAATAAGTTTTCTGGTGGTAGCTGCGTCTGTTTTTTGAATCGGGATACCGCCGAAACCGAGGCGGGAAACCTGAAGTCCTGTTTTTCCAAGTGTTACGTATTGCATATAATTATTCCTTTCCCAACACAAATTTATCAATTGCAAAAGCGACACCGCTTTCGTTATTAGATTTTGTAATAAAATCAGCGATGGCTTTAATGTCGTTGCTGGCGTTGCCCATTGCTACGCCGATTGTAGCTGCTTCCATGATGTCTGCGTCGTTTTGTGTGTCGCCGACAGCCATGGTGCATTCCATAGGTATATCAAGCATTTCTGCTAAAAAACGCAATCCCACGGCTTTGGTAGTACCTGCTTTGGTATATTCCATGTTCATGTAACCACCGCAGAGCGCAGTAATCTGTGGGTTAGAAGACAGGTATTCCCAAGTGGCATCACGGTCTTTGTAAGTGCCGTCTGCCAGAGGGTAGAAGTTAATTGTCATTTTTTCTACGTCCTGATCGAGTACTTCGATGTAAGCAGCCAAATCTTCTACAAACATGGCGTTATTCTTTACAAAATTACGAGTTGCTTCCGGAAACTGAGTCAGGCGTTCTACAATATGCTGACGGCTGGATTCACGGAAACGGTTGCCGCCGATGAAAGCATCATACTGGATGTCAAAAGTCTGAAGTTTGCGGATAACCGGCACTATAATGTCCGGTGACATGCAGTTGGAAAATACACATTCTTTTGTAGGGATACGGTAGATGCCACCGCCATTTGAGGTGATGACATAGCGAATTCCAAGGTCTGTAAGTTGCTCTACCGGCAGTGCAACATAAGGGCGTCCGGTGGAGATGATAACGTGTGTACCGGCTTCTACCGCTGCACGAATTGCACGCTGATTTTCAGCAGTGATTTCTAATTTATCGGTAAAGAGAGTGCCGTCCATGTCGAGGGCGACAAGTTTAATTTTCTGTGCCATAATATTTCTCCTATATAGTTTTGTGAATTTCTACAACTGTAGTATCGGATAAAATCTATATAATTACTATAACGTGATTTAGGAAAAAACTCAATAAATAATTATTAGAAAAGACATCTTATACCGGATATCAGGGCAAAAATCCGAACAAAGTGGTTGTCAGGTAAGGGGAAAAATGTGATAATGTTATTATTCCTGTAGCTAATAAGAGAATAGGAACATGATATGCAGAAGGAATTAGGGAGAAACAGAATAGCTGGGGTCTGCATGAGATTGAGAGTAGAAAAGAGAAGCGTATGACGAGAGAAGTTTTTAGAGAGTTATGGAAAAGTAAAACAGTGATTTTAGATGGAGCAACGGGAACGAACCTGCAGGAAGCTGGGATGCCGGTAGGTGTATGCCCAGAGCAGTGGATTTTAGAGCATCCACAGGTGTTGATTGATTTGCAGAGGGCTTATGTGGAGGCAGGAACGAATATTTTGTATGCACCGACTTTTTCTGCAAATCGTTTAAAGTTGAGAGAGTATGGATTAGAAGATCGACTTGCAGAAATGAACCGTGAGTTAGTGGCATTGTCGAAGCAGGCAGCCGGAGTATGTGGCGGTATTGGAAGTGAAGCAGAGGTAGGAGCTGTAGAAGACGTTACACGTAAAGTTTATGTGGCAGGTGACCTTACGATGACGGGACAGCAGTTGTATCCAATCGGAGAGTTACAGTTTGAAGAGCTGGTGGATATTTATAAAGAACAGGCAGGTGTATTGTTAGAAGCAGGCGTGGATTTATTTGTAGTAGAGACGATGATGAGTCTGCAAGAGTGCCGTGCGGCAGTTATCGCGATTCGTGAGATTTGCGATTTGCCGATTATGGTATCATTGACTTATCAGACGGATGGCAGAACGCTTTATGGAACCACACCAGAGATAGCAGCTATTGTATTGCAGGATTTAGGGGCAGATGCGATTGGTATCAATTGTTCTACCGGACCGGAAGATATGATTGCTCCAGTGAGAAAGATGGCAGAGTATGCGACCATTCCTGTTTTTGCAAAGCCAAACGCGGGACTTCCACGTTTGGAAAACGGCAAGACCGTTTTTGATACGACACCGGAGGAATTTGCAGCCTGCGGTAAAAAATTAGTAGAAGCCGGGGCTGCTTTTGTAGGTGGATGCTGTGGAACGACACCAGCACATATCAAAGCGCTGGCAGAGGTTTTAGCAGATGTAAAAGCTCCTGCACCACTTGCGGTAAAACGTCGTGTGTTGACTTCAGAACGCGGTATGGCGGAGATTTTATTAGATGGCAATTTCATGGTAATCGGCGAACGAATCAATCCGACCGGTAAGAAGAAATTGCAGGCAGAGCTTCGCGAAGGAAGCCTTAAAATGGTACGTGAGATGGCATTGCAGCAGGAGGCAGAGGGCGCGCAAATTTTAGATGTGAACATGGGTATGAATGGTATCGACGAGAAAAAAATGATGCTTGATACCATTTATGAAGTGACGACGACCGTAGACCTTCCGCTGTGTATTGATTCTAGTCACGTGGACATTATCGAGGAAGCACTCCGCATCTATCCTGGACGTGCATTGATTAATTCGATTTCTATGGAGCAGGAGAAGATGGAACCGCTTCTTGCTCTTGCAAAAAAATATGGTGCGATGTTCATTTTGCTTCCATTATCGGATGCGGGACTTCCGGCATCTATGGAAGAAAAACACGAAATTATTGATAAGATAATAGCGGCAGCGTTAAAAGCCGGTCTTGCAAAAGAAGATGTTTTGGTGGATGGTCTGGTAGCGACGGTTGGAGCGAATCCGCGTGCGGCGTTAGAATGCTATGAGACATTTGCGCATTGTAAAAAAGAACTCGAAGTGCCGACCGTATGCGGACTTTCGAATATTTCGTTTGGTTTGCCGGAACGTGCACATATTAACACAGCGTTCCTTACAATGGCGATTGCAAATGGTCTTACGATGGCGATTGCCAATCCAAGTCAGGAACTTTTGATGAATGCAGCATTTGCTTCGGATTTGCTGATGGCAAAAGAGGGAAGCGATATTCGTTACATCGAGCGTATGAATACGCTTAAGGATAAATATGAGGGAACTGAGTTGGTACGTGTACCTGTAGGAAGTAGTGTAGTAGCAGGAAGTGCGGCAAGTACAACAAATGGAAACGAAACGGCTACAGTTGGAAATAATACAGATGTAAATGAAGCAAAGGCAAAATCTCCTGTTTATCAGGCAGTATTAAAAGGAAATAAGGGAGCAATCCTTGATGAAACTAAAAAACTTTTAGACGCAGGTATAAGACCAAATGCTATCATCAATGAACATTTAATTCCTGCAATCAACGAAGTCGGTGAACTTTTTGACAAACAGAAATACTTCCTGCCACAGCTCATTGCCAGTGCCAACACCATGAAATTGTCCATCGAGTATTTAGAACCGATGTTAGAACGCGGCGAAGGCACAGAAAATATGGCAACCATCGTGATTGCCACAGTAGAAGGAGACATCCATGACATTGGCAAAAACCTGGTGGTTCTGATGCTGAAAAACTATGGCTACAATGTCATCGACCTTGGCAAAGATGTTCCGGCAGAGGTTATCGTAGATACAGCCATCAAAGAAAATGCAGCAGTCATTTCACTGTCTGCACTTATGACCACCACCATGATGCGCATGAAAGAAGTCGTAGAACTGGCAAAAGCACAAGACTGTATGGCTAAAATCATCGTAGGCGGTGCAGCAATCAATGAAAATTTTGCTGAAGAAATCGGTGCAGATGGCTACGGCAAAGATGCCGCCAGTGCAGTGAAGGTTGTGGAAAGTTTATTGAAGTAGACAGAAGAGAGTCATTGTAAAATGAAAGTTTATTGTTTAAATTGCAATGGCTCTCTTTTTCTTACAAAAATTGGTCAACCAGACATTGGTTTATATTACCAATAATACGCGAAACTTCTTCTATGTTATCTTCGGTGTAACAAGCCTGAAAAGCATGGTAGCAGCCTTGTATCAGGATTGTGAGAATAATATTCCATTGTAAATCGTGAATTCTTTCCGGATATTTCGCATCAAGTACTTTACGTAGTGCGAGGTTTAATTTTTGCGAATAATAGCCTTGGCGAGAGCCGGAAAATAAAATGTCAGAGGTGGCTCGGTTGGAGGATAATTCACGTGTAAGTTCCTGTACGGCAATCGAAGGATTGGTAACAAGGCAGTCCATATATTGTGCATTTTTTAATACAGAATCGAAGAATTCATTTTCTAATTGATCTGCCAAATCAAAAATATCATGATAATGAGTGTAAAAGGTGGCTTTGTTAATGTAAGCAAGTTCAGCCAGCTCTTTTACACTTATTTTTTCTAATGATTTCTGTTTTCTAAGTTCATAAAAAGCATTTTTGATGCTTTGTCTGGTGCGTTCTGTTCTTAAATCCATAATAGTTCCTTTTTCGTCAATTTTTTAAAAGTGTTGCTTATTTTACCAATGTATAAAATTGTCGGTGGTGTACACCTATAAAATTTGCTATTGTTATTTTAGGATAAAAAGCGACAGTAGTCAATTAAATGATTGCTGTCGGGAAAATAAAAATTAGCAGAAGGAAAGGACATAGGAGAAAAACGATGGATTTGCAAAAGTACTATCGCGGTGAAGCAGTGGATATATATGAGTATTTGGGATGTCATCTGACGGAGTTTGGTGCGGTTTTTCGCGTGTTTGCTCCGGCGGCAACGGCTGTTTCTGTGACAGGAGAATTTAACGGCTGGACAGATACTTTTATGCAGAAGGTTTATGATGGTAATTTCTGGGAGTGCTATATAGATGGTGTAAGAGAATGCATGATGTATAAATTCCGTATTCATCGCAGAGATGGGCAGATTATCGACCACTGTGATCCATTCGGTTTTGGGATGGAACTGCGTCCAAATTGGGCATCTGTGGTACGGAATCTGAACAATTATCAGTTCAGGGATGAAAACTGGATGAAGAAACGTACGGATTGCAAGGATAAACCGCTTAATATTTATGAAGTTCATCTGGGATCATGGAAGTTGAAACCGCAAAATGACTGGCAGCAGGAGGATGCAGACATTGCAGGCCGCTGGTATAATTATCCGGAAATTGCCAGACAGTTGATTCCTTATATCAAAGAAAAAGGATATACACACGTGGAAGTAATGCCGTTAGCAGAGCATCCGTCGGATAATTCATGGGGCTATCAGTGTACCGGTTTTTACAGCCCAACGTCTCGTTACGGTACGGTAAATCAGTTAAAAGAGATGATAGACCTTTTCCATCAGAGTGATATCGGGGTTATTTTGGATTTTGTTCCGGTGCATTTTGCCGTGGATGGTTATGCGTTAAATGAGTTTGATGGAACGGCTTTGTATGAGTATCCGCATTCGGATGTGGGAGTCAGTGAGTGGGGCAGCAGAAATTTCATGCATTCCCGTGGTGAGGTGCAGAGTTTCTTGCAGTCGAGTGCGTATTACTGGCTGAAAGAGTATCATTTTGACGGTTTACGTATTGATGCGTTGAGCAATATTATTTATTGGCAGGGAAATAAGGCACGTGGTGTAAACGATAATGCGGTGCGTTTTATTCAACATATGAATCGGACGATAAAAGAGCAATATCCGGGCGTAATGCTTATCGCAGAAGATTCTACGTCTTATCCGGGTGTTACAAAGCCAGCGGAGCAAGGCGGTTTAGGATTTGACTACAAGTGGGATATGGGTTGGATGAATGACACGTTAGATTATTTTCGTTTGCATCCATATGATAGAAAGGCTGCTTATCACAAGCTGACATTCTCTATGATGTATTATTACGGGGAGCGATATTTACTGCCATTGTCACATGATGAAGTGGTTCATGGAAAAGCTACGATTGCACAAAAAATGTATGGTGATTATGATGGCAAATTCCCACAGGCAAGAGCACTTTACATGTACATGTTTGCTCACCCAGGTAAGAAATTAAATTTTATGGGAAATGAGCTGGGACAGCTTAGAGAGTGGGATGAGAAAAAAGAATTGGACTGGAATCTTTTACAGTATCCGATACATGATTCCTTTGCAAGATTTATGAGGGATTTGAACAAAGTTTACGAAGGTTCTTCGGCGCTTTGGAAGCAGGATTTTACAGAAAATGGTTTCCAGTGGCTAGATTGTCATCAGGAAGAAAAATGCATCTATGTTATGGAACGTAAAAGTAAAAAACAGCGTATTGTGGCAGCATTTAATTTTTCGGATAATACCCAGACTTATGAACTGGCAGTTGAAAATGCAAAAGAACTTTGCCTGTTATTGTCTAGCGATGCAGACATTTATAGTGGAAGCACTACTTATGAATATAGGCAGGCTTATAAGTTGAAAAAAGGCAGCATAGAACTGGAATTGCCGGCATTTTCAGGTATGTACTTTGAAGTAAGATAACAGAACGGATTATTTTAAGTAATAGTAGAAAAAATAATTATATAAGAGTATGATATTAGGTAGGATGCAATTTATCCTACCTAATTTTGATATAGGTTATTTAGGAAAAAAATAGAAGTATAAAATAATGTCAGGAGGAAGTTAGTATGAATTTAACAAAAGTACATCATGTTGCGATTATTGGAACCGATTATGAAGCATCCAAGCACTTCTATGTGGATTTACTCGGATTTGAAGTAATTCGGGAAATCTATCGTGAGCATAGGGATGACTATAAAATAGACTTGCGTTTAGCAGATTGTGAACTGGAACTGTTCATCATAAAAAATGCTCCAAAGCGTCCAAGTTATCCGGAAGCAGCAGGATTACGTCACCTTGCATTTTACGTAGAATCTGTCGACGAAACCGTGAAACAACTAAACGCTTTGGGCATTGAAACAGAGCCAGTACGCATAGACGAAGTAACCGGAAAGAAGATGACCTTCTTCTCCGACCCGGATGGACTGCCACTTGAAATTCACGAATAAAATAACGAGCAGTTGCAAAATAATTATGAGGAACACCAACCGAAAGTTTGTTGTTCCTCATAATTATTTTACAATTGCTCGTTTCTAAATTAATTCTAAAATTTCACATAGTTATTTGACATTTGAATATAATAGTAGTATGATGACTATAACAAGTAGTAATCAAAACTATGTGTAAAGCTTATAAAGACTGCGTCTTGGTGCAGAATAGGGAGTATGAGAAGAGAGGGATATTGAATGCAGATAACGATTCGAGAACCGGGAAGTGCGATTACGCATTTTATAGGAATGATGATGGCGGTGATAGCTGCTATGCCGCTTTTGGCAAAGGCGGGTATGACAGGGAATATGACTGCGGTGGCGGCAATGATGATTTTTGCCATGAGTATGGTATGCCTGTATGGAGCCAGTACATTATACCATTCCGTGAATGTAACCGGAAAAGTTTTAAAAGTATTTAAAAAGATTGACCACATGATGATTTTTGTACTGATAGCAGGTTCGTATACACCTGTGTGTATGCTGATTTTGCGGCATGAACTGGGATATCCATTGCTTGCAGCAGTCTGGGGGATTGCAGTGGCAGGTATTGTTATCAAGTTTTTCTGGGTGACCTGTCCGAAATGGTTTTCTTCTGTAATCTACATTGCGATGGGCTGGGCGTGTATTTTTGTTGTAAGAGAATTATTAGAAACACTTCCGATAAGTGCATTCATGTGGCTTCTGACAGGTGGATTGCTCTATACGGCAGGTGGGATTATCTATGCTTTAAAGTGTCCAATTTTTAATAATAAGCACAAGTGGTTTGGCAGTCATGAAATTTTCCATGTATTTGTCATGGCAGGCAGTGTTTGTCATTTTATTTTCATGTATCACTACGTTTTATAAAAAAATAAGTAAAAATAATACAAAATCTCCAATCGTTTCTAGCGGTTGGAGATTTTTATGTCTTTTCTAAGTACATAAAAAATGGTACAATAACAATGAATAACTATGGGGAGTATTTTTTTATGAAAATAATGATTGCATCGGACATTCATGGTTCAGCGTTTTATTGTAGAGAATTATTGGCAGCATTTGAAAGAGAAGAAGCGGACAAACTATTGTTATTGGGTGACGTGTTATATCACGGTCCGCGTAATGATTTACCGAAGGAATATGCTCCGAAGGAAGTCATTGCATTATTGAATGCGATGAAAAATAGAATTTTCTGTGTCAGAGGGAATTGTGACACAGAAGTAGACCAGATGGTATTGGAGTTCCCGATTTTGGCGGATTATTGTATTTTACCTGTGGGAGAGCGCATGATATATGCAACCCATGGACATGTTCATAACGTGGCATCATTGCCACCACTGCAGGATGGAGATATTTTACTACATGGACATACGCATATTCCGGCATGGAATGAGTTCGGCGAAAATAATCTGTACTTGAATCCGGGTTCAGTATCCATTCCAAAAGAAGGGAGTGCGCATGGCTACATGGTATTAGAGGATACTGTAGTGACATGGAAGACTCTGGCGGGAGAAGTGTATCACGAGATGAGTCTGTAAAGCAGTAAATAGGTGAAAAAGCCGTTGATGGATAGGCTACAAAGATTGATAAAGGATGATAGAAAAGGGATTTATATGGATATCAAAAGATTAAATGACAATCAGATTCGTTGTGCTTTAACTGAAGCAGAGATTGAAGAAATGGGTTTTAGCATTGACGAGATTATTGGAAATGGTGAGATGACGCAGAAGTTTATGCGTGTTGTATTAGAAAAAGTAGAAGAGCAGGAAACGATTGATGTGGAGCTGCTTTCGCCAATGGTACGGGCAGAGTTATTGCCGGATCACAGCATGGCGATTACGTTTGGCGGTATCACAGAAGAAGAAAAAAAGGGCATGTTTGGTAAAATCCTTGAGATGATGAATCAGATGGCAGGCAAGACAGAAAAAGCTGCGGAGAGTAGTTGTCCGGGATGTAAGGATTGTGCAGATAAGACAGAGGAAGTATTTGAGCAGAAGTTAGAAGATTCTGAGGAAGAAGAGAGTTTCTCAGAAGCGACACCATTAGCATTGGCGTGCGAGAGTATTGACGATGCTGTGCGAATGAGTAAATTATTTGCCGGAAAAGAAAAGGTGCCGCAGAGTTCATTCTACAAAATGGATGAAAGGTATTATCTTATCATGGACTTTAAAGGTTTTTCTAAACAGGAGATAAAGCCATTGGCGTTTATGGCAGTAGAGTATGAGAATGCGCGTGTTGCAGTACCGGCCGGCATTGCTTACATTAAAGAACATGGGAAGTGTATTTTGGCACAGGATGCCATCTGTGATTTGGTACAGTTATAAGTAATTTGGAGAATGTGGTATGGATATAGGAGTTATTTTTGGACAGATGTTAGTCCTTCTTGCCATGATGGCATTGGGATATTTCAGTTATAAAAAAAGCTGGGTAACCGATGATACAGCGGGACATTTATCGAAACTGGTGGTAAACATCTTTAATCCAATTTTGGTAGTGAATGGTGTTTTAGGACAGAACAGTGCAGATGCCGGAGCAGATGTTGTGTGGAATAGTTTATTCATGGTGCTGTACTTTGTTATATTGTTGGTAGTAGGATTTCTTTTGCCGGCATTGTTACGTCCTAAGAAAAGTCATAAAAATATTTATCGTCTGATGACTATTTTTTCAAATGTGGGATTTATGGGAATTCCGGTGATTAAGAGTATTTTAGGCGATGAAGCTATGATTTATGTAGCGTTTTATATTTTAGGTTATAATATCATGCTTTATACTGTGGGAATGTTTTTGGCACAGAAGGCAGGCGAAGAAAAGGTTTCTGGTGACAGTTCTTATTTAGAAGCTCTGGCAGCCAATACAGAGGATTTAACAGAAGAGCTTGCAGAGCGGCTGGCTATTCATGAAGTTTTTTATCAGACAAAGAAAAGCGGTGTAACAGATTTCTTTAAACGTATGTTAAATCCGGGTGTATTGGCAGCGTTTTTTGCGGTGTTTATTTTTACAACCGGTATGCAGATGCCGGAACCGGTAGTGACTTTTTGCGACTATATGGGAAATAGTACGATTCCGTTATCAATGATTATGATTGGTATTTCTATGGCGCAGGCGAAT
The DNA here is from genome assembly GCA_045531555.1 of Roseburia sp. Lineage (GTDB taxonomy): Bacteria > Bacillota > Clostridia > Lachnospirales > Lachnospiraceae > Roseburia. The sequence goes on from JAZSEF010000038.1 coordinate 30,808, forward strand.
CCGCGGGAAGTATTTACGGATTGGCGGATGTATGCATTTATTGTATTTCGTATGATTGCACTTCCACTTGCAGTGTTGGGAATTTTTAACGGTGTATTAGGAAATCTCACATCAGATGCAGTGATTAGCGCATGGAATGCAATGGATGCGAATGTATTTGGCGTATTTATGATAGAACTGGGAATGCCGGTTGGTAGCATTATTGTTATGATGACTAGGGAAAATGGCGGTGATGCGGACTATTGTACCAGAGGAGTGGTGCTTAGTACCTTAGCTTCGATTGTTACGATTCCATTGATTTGCGCGTTCCTATAATGATGCAGGCGAAGTAAAGACCGGTTTAGATAATGTATTTTGGAAAGCAGTGTTTGGAAATTGGCAATGAAACAGGAGTGTAGGGATGTTGTATGCGGGAATTGCGGCAGGGATTTTTATATTGGACTTTTTTATAAAAAGATATGTCGACAAAAAATATGTTAGAAAAGTAAGGCATCCAAAGCTGGGGAATAAAGTTTTTATTGAGAAGTATTATAATAACGGTGCTGCACTTAATCTTTTAGAAGAAAAACCAGGAGTATTAAAAGTTTTTCAGACAGTACTTTTGCTGGCTGTCTGTAGCTGGTTCTATTTTTCCATACGCAGAGATGGTGGGAGAATCAGTAATACCGGATTGGCATTTCTAGTAGGTGGCGGTGCGAATAATTTATTTGACCGTTATACAAAAGGACATGTGGTGGACTATATAGGATTTTCATTTGGACCGAAATGGTTCCGCCGTATTATTTTTAATGTATCCGATTTTTTTATTTTTATTGGCAGCGTATTGATTGTAGTAGGACAAAAGAATGCATAACGAAAGGAAATGTAACATGACGAAGGAACAGTACATAAAAATTACAGAACCAATGCGAAGTGACCCGGAAAAGACGAAGAAAATCGTTGGTATGAATCAGGTTCTTACCGGAGTTGTGTTTATGGTGTATCCTCTGTATATGGCGGTACTTTACGGAGAAAAAGACCCGAAGCTTATAAAAGTAGTTTTAGTGCCGGCGATTTCTTTTGTACTGGTAACTATTTTCCGAAAAATTGTCAATGCACCGAGACCCTATGAGAAATTTGATATTCCACCGGTAATTGAGAAAGATACTAAGGGGAAATCATTCCCAAGTCGACATGTTTTTTCAGTATTCATTATCGCAGTAACGATTTTCTATTCTCATCCGGGACCAGGCATTTTGATTGCGTTAATCGGTGTTGCGATGGCGATTATCCGAGTACTTGGCGGTGTGCATGAGCCACGGGATGTCATCGCAGGCGCGGTAGTTGGTTTATTGTGTGGTATTGTGGGTTTTTATGTGTTCTAAATAATTTTTTGGTGATTTACCAAAGCTATGCTTAAAACGTTTGTTAAAATAGCTACAACTGCTAAAACCGCATTGTAATGCGATTTCTGTAATGGAAAGGTCGGAATTGTTTAAAAGCTCCATTGCTTTTTCAAGGCGTAGCTGTGTGATGTATTCCGTAAGTGTAGTATGAAATACGTTTTTAAAGTATCTGGAAAAATATTTGGGTGCCATGTGAAAGTGTTCTGCAAGTTCATCCAAATAGATTGATTCCCGATAATTTTCATTGATGTAATAGAGGATTTCACGGTGCAATTTGCTATACGTGAGATCCTTTTTTGATGGCTTTATATCCGAAAAGCTGTATAGCAGGTAGATAAGTGACAGTAAGCAACTTTTAGTTCCAAGTTGATAGGCAGCATTTTTCTCATAATAAATAGAGATCAGTTCCTTTATTTTATTTTCATATGTCGCATGAACTTTTGACTTAGATAAATCTGTAGTAAATTGCATGGTTCGTTCGGCTAATGGCAGGAGAAAAGAGAGATTGCAATTGTCCTGCGTTTGAAAAATGAGCGAAGACAACGGAAAAAGGATGGTATAGTATATCGTGTTAAGGTCAGTTACCGACATTTCGTGGATTTCCTGGCTGTTTACAAAAAAAATACTTCCTGGAGTTCCAATATAAGAGGTTTTATCAATCGTGAGGTGGAGATGTCCCTTCTCAATATAGATAAGTTCTACTTCATCATGCCAATGTAATGGAATGGAAAATGGATAATTTGATTTTCGGATGCGGTATAAGGCAAATGGATATTCCGTTGAACCATGCGTAATAGGTTCTCTTAAATTCTGATTCATACTTAGTTTCTTTCTATTATCTTAGTTTGCAATTTTCATGATTAGTTGCTTACGTATGTTTGAAGCAATCTTCTGTTTAATAAGATATCAAAAAAATAGAAAAAGTACAATAATATATAGAAAAAATGCTATTTGAGATAAGAAAAGTGAGATATCATACAATTATTGGTGAGAGTATGAAGAGAAATGGAGAAGATACAGATGCAGAGAAAAAATTTATTTCAACTTTTTGTTCCGATTGCGTTTGAAACATTGTTTTATATGTTGGCAGGTATGGTAGATACATTGATGTTATCTTCCGTAGGTGATACAGCGGTAGGAGCAGTAGGAACAGCGAATACCTATATCAGTGTATTTATTATGATGTTTGGTGTGGTGTCGAATGGTATGATTGCGGTTATGACACAGTATATTGGTGCAGGCAGAGAAGGTGTGGCATATCAGGCGAAAAATCTTGGTGTGGCATTTAATGCAGTACTTGGTATTGGAATGTCACTTTTTATGTGCTTTTTCTCAGGAACACTGCTTGAACTCGTAGGAGTGGCGCCATTACTGATGGAGCATGCCAAGACGTATTTGCAGATTGTAGGAAGTTTTTGTTTTCTGAATGCATTGGTTCCGATTTTCTCTAGTTATTTGAGAGCCTTTGGACATACGAAACAGCCGATGATAGCAACAATTGTAGCAAATATAGCCAACTTAGTGTTAAATGCTGTCTTTTTATTTGTATTTGAATGGGGCGTAGCGGGTGTTGCAATTGCTACGGTAGTATCCAGAGTATTAAATCTGATGATTGTTTTGATTTCCGGTCATGTACTGGTTCATGCCGAAGAGAATCCGGAACGAATTTCGAATAAAGAAGTATTTGTCAAAATTGTAAAAATAGGTCTTCCTGCAGCAGCAGAAACCATGCTTTATAATATTGCGATGACACTTACGATTCGTTTCATGAACCAGATGGATGCGGAAGGAATGAATGTGACGGCGCGTTCTTATGCAGTACAGATTGCAAACTTTTCTTATTGTATCGGAGCAGCATTGTCTACAGCAAATGGTATTATGACGGGATGGCGAATTGGCGCGAAGGAGTATGAGGAATGTGACAGGCAGACAAAAAAAGCAGCAGTTGTGGGTATTTTTGTAGCAACAATTTTTGAAGCGATTTTAGCGTTTACCGCACCTATTACGGTTGGATTTTTTACAGATGACCCGGAAATGATAATATTGGTTCAGAAGTTATTGACAGTTGATATTGTATTAGAGTGTGGACGTGTAAGCAACCTGGTATTTGGTCAGGCATTAAAAAGCAGTGGAGATGCACTTTTTACAACGATTATTGCTGCGATATTTATGTATTTATGCATGGTAGGCGGAACCTGGTTTTTTGGTCTTCATATGGGCATGATGGCAGTGGGGGCTTACATTGCAATGGCACTAGACGAATGTGTCAGAGCAGTCTGTATGTTCTTTAGATGGCAGAGTGGCAAGTGGAAGACTAAAGGACTTGTGCATAATTAAGGAGAAACCTTCGAATGCCTTATTGTAATGAAGTAATTTTTTGCAATAAGGATTCGAAGGTTTATCAAAAGGGAATAGATATTAGCAATTTGAAAATTCGGTGATAGCTGTCAATACATCCTTTAATTTTGAATAACTTAATTGACGTACTTTTATATAAGCAGCTATGTTTTCTGACACAGAGGTCTTAGTAAGACTGTTATCTACATTTTCAATGGAGTCGAATATGTAATTCAGTGTGTCATTTAAATCTTTTAGTTCATTATTTACAATCTGTAACTCAGAACAAGCCAAATACTGTGTATCCATAATAGCATTCATATTTTCTGTGATTTGGCTCATATCTTTGATAACTTGCCCAGTTTGTATTGCAGTTTCATATTGATGATAAGCACCGTTTATGCCATCCAATGATTGACATTTACCAAGTGTGAGGTATTCGTAAAATGTACAAAGAGCAATCAGATTACGATATTTTCCGAAAATAATATCAGATTGGTATAGTACATTACGTTTTTGCGCAAAAAGTTTTAATAAATTTTCTGCATCGTTTATTTCTTCTGTAAGGATATCTCTACAGGTAGAGAACAACGAGTGTGGACTGACAACCGGGGTATATTCAGTAGCTTCTGATTTTAATTGATTTAAAATAGTTAGGGCTTTTTCAGCTTCGTTTTGTGTTTTTATAAGTAAATCGTTTTGGTCTTTTTCGTATTGTAGAAGTTGTTTCTGATAGTTTTTAACATCATTTTCATAAATAGATTGTAGTTTTTCATTATGTGCAAGAACCTTCTTTTTGTTAAAAAGATTTGGAACCTCTAAAATAGGAAGTCTTTGCGTCAAAAAGTACATAGCCTTTTCTAGTTTTATTAAGCTGTATAGATATTCGTTTAACTTTGAAGGTATATTTTTTATGTCTTTTAGGTTTTCAGATATATTTTCAGCAAAAGTGTCGCTTTGGTGTTCTGCTAAAAGTTGAGATATTCTTTGTCGGTCAATAGTTTGATACCACAGCAAGGACACGTTTCTTCAGGATTTCTTTTTAAATAAGCTATAAATCTTTGAATTTCCGGTTTTAACAGTCTATAGATTTTTTTCGAATCGGTGGTGCCAAATACTGATTCAAAAGCATCATTTTTATAACCATTATAGCGAAATAAAAGTTTTCGTTTGGCTATGATTTCATTTCCGCAATTATGGCAAAAATATGCATTAACATAGTCTTCGGTGCCCCACTTGAAAACAGCTTCTTTATCTTGTTTGCAGCAAATGCATTCATTTTTTGTATTTGGGTATTCTATATGAAAACCTAATGTATGAAATATTTTTTCGTAGCTACTAAATTGCATATGAAGTTCATTTATTTCATTTGCAGGAATTCTCATTTGTTTTACGCTCCTTAAAACTGCTTTGTTTCCTATATTAGGCAGTTTACTTCCGCTAATTATGCCATAGTAGTTCCTTTTGTCAATGCAAATAGGAACTACTATTCCTACATAAAGGAATTGGGAGGGATAAATGTGCTTTTGTTAGACACTAGAGAGATAGGTAATAAATTACTTGCAATAAGAAAAAAATATGGAATGACGCAAAACGAAGTTGCAGAAGCTGCCGGATTATCCAATCGGACATATGCTGACATAGAACGAGGCTCTGTCAAAATGAGAGTTGATACTATTGTCCATGTCTGTAATGCATTACACATTACACCAGATGAAATATTGACGGTAAGAACGAGCAAAGCCGTAGAGCAGCAGGAAGAAATTTTTGCGAGATTAAATGCATGTTCACCAAAAGATAGGTAAACTGCATTGGAATTACTGGCAGTTTACCTTAAGTCATTAGAATAAGCGAAAATTGCCTTGGCGCTAAATAGTTACCAATTATTTTTTGAAAGTCTATCGTAAGAAAACATAAGAAGTTCCCTTATGTTTTCTTACGGTAGGCACTTGGAGTTACGCCATATTTGCGCTTGAAGGAGCGGTTGAAGTTGGATAGGTTGTCATAGCCGACTTCTTCTGAGATTGCGAGGATGGAGGAGTCAGATGCCAGAAGAAGGCGTGATGCCATGGTGAGCCGGTATTCATTCAGGTAATCAATGAAAGAGGTTCCCATAGTATTTTTAAAATACTTCATAAAATGAGATTGGCTAAGAGTTACTTCTGCTGCAGCATCGGCTATGGTGATTTTATGCATGTAATTATTTTCGATATATTTTAAAATATGTTTCAATTTTCCTAAGGACTTTGTATTCTTAGGCTCTACTATGATATCGGAGCATTTTTCAATTAAAACAGAAAAGAGCAGAAAAAGCTGGCCTTTCAGAAAGAGTTGATACCCTTTCGGGAAGGTTTTTCTGATTTCGTCGTTTGCATCAATGCAGGCTGCAATCTGGTTATAAAAATCATCCGTTGGTTTAAAGTGTGTTGGAACGGCAATGTTACCATTTATAAACGGCAATAAAAGATCAGTATTGCAGGAATCGACAGTTTTGGAAATAAGAATATTTGGATGAAAAATAATATTCTCGTATTCCATGCATGCATCGCCTAACTGGTCAATCGAGTGAAGTTGTCCTGGCAGGATAAGTACGATAGAACCTGCTTCTACCACAAAAGGTTGAAAGTCTACCGATACCATACCGGTTCCTTTTTTGATATAAATGAATTCCATTTCATCATGCCAGTGTAGTGGTACCTGGGGGAAATCCAGTGGAATCGAACAAAGGTAGGTGATGTATGCAAAGTCAGGGTCGCTGAGTGTAATTTTTTCCTGATAATTTTCGTATTCTAATATATTCATAAGAGCACCTTTCCGTGGAGAACTATATTATGTTTGACAAAAGTGTAGAATCTTTTTATAATATATTTAACAAGGTAGTCGGAAGGTGAGTGCAGGTCACCTGTTCCGGCGAATTTATTACTTAGTTACAAAAGTAGCCGTTCCTAAACTTGTCGGTGCAGGACGGCTACTTTCTGTTTTCCAAATTAAGAATTGCTACAATCAATAACGCTGCGGTCAAGATTATCATGAACTCTTCATATGTACTCATAGGCATCATCCCTTCCGTAAGGCTCGGAACAGATGAGAGCACGTCCTCCAACTACCTGGGTAAATATATTAGTTTTCTGTATTTGTTAAATTCTGGGCAAAGGCAAGAATTTGTGCATATTCCTGTTCGGTAATAGTAGTACGGTTGAGAAAGTCATAAAGGGCCGCACGATTACCAAATTGGCGGGTGGTGTGTTGGACTTCGATTAAGATATCTCCTGCTTCTTCGGAGTGAACAATAAAATCGTGAGGGGTTAATAAAGCACGCTTTGTATCGTTGGTATCAGCTAATAAACTTTTGCAATTGGTATTCAATGCTCCTGCAATAATGCCGAGAGTTTCAAGTTTTGGAGAAACACGATCAGATTCATACCGCCGAATTGCTGATTCTGCAATATGACACAATTCACCAAGTTGCTTCTGTGTAAGACCCATATCTAGTCTGCGTTTTCTTATGGATTCCCCTAAAGTCATTTTAGATATCTCCTTTGCTACTACTGACAGTACAAAAATGTACGGTGTAATAGTAATATAACAGAACATTTTTGTGCTGCCAACGATTTTGAAAATGAAAAATAGGAAAATTATCATATGAAATAGCGGAGTTTTCTATGCTTATAATAAAAAAATAGTAATCAAAATTTATTCAGAGATAATGTTGTGATAGGATTGTACCATATTTTGAGTAGATATTACAAGAAAAGCATGTTTTTAGAAGATAAAATAGTATCATGCACAGGAAAAAGTGCAGGACTTGCAAATAGTATGCAGTCAAAGGTAGTTTGAGGAGTTATCAAAAAGCCGTTAGGCGGCAGAATGAGAGGTAATTATGAAATTACAGGAATTAGTTACAACTAAATATGGAAAAGGAATTGCTGAGTGCTCCACAGAAGAACTTTATATTGCATTATTAGAGGCAACAAAAGAGTTGGCACAGAGCAAAGCTAGTAACAAAGGAAAGAAGAAAGTATATTACATTTCAGCAGAGTTCTTAATTGGTAAGTTATTATCTAATAACTTAATCAACTTAGGTATCTATGATGAAGTAAAGGCTGAATTAGCAGCAGCCGGTAAAGACATTGCTGAAATCGAAGAGTTTGAACCGGAACCATCTTTAGGTAATGGTGGTCTTGGACGTCTTGCAGCTTGTTTCGTAGACTCAATTGCAACACTTGGTTTGAATGGTGATGGTATCGGTTTAAATTACCACTTTGGTTTATTTAAACAGGTATTTGATAATAATTTACAGAAAGAAACGCCAAACCCATGGATGAGACATCAGACATGGCTTACAAGAACAGATATCTGTTATCCGGTAAACTTTGGTGGATTTACAGTTTGGTCACGTTTATATGATATGGATGTAGTTGGTTACAACAACCGTACTACAAAATTACGTTTATTTGATATTGAGTCTGTTGACGAGTCTATTGTTGGCGACACAATCAGCTTCAATAAAGAATGGATTGACAAGAATCTTACATTGTTCTTATATCCGGATGATTCTGACGATGCAGGACGTATTTTACGTGTATACCAGCAGTATTTCATGGTATCAAACGCTGCCAGATTAATTTTAGATGAAGCGGTAGAAAAAGGTTCTAACCTGTACGACTTAGCTGATTATGCAGTAGTACAGATTAATGATACACATCCATCTATGGTAATTCCGGAGTTAATCCGTTTATTACAGCAGCGTGGTATGCTTATGAATGATGCGATTAAGGTAGTATCAAAAGTTTGTGCATATACAAACCATACAATTTTAGCAGAAGCATTGGAAAAATGGCCAATTCACTTCCTTGAAAAGGCAGTTCCACAGTTAATGCCAATCATCCGCGAGTTAGATAACCGTGTTAGAGCAAAAGTTTCTGATGAAAGCACATATATCATCAAAGATGGTCGTGTACACATGGCACATATGGACATTCACTATGGATTTTCAGTAAATGGTGTTGCACATCTTCACACAGAGATTTTGAAAAATACAGAACTTAACAACTTCTACAAGTTGTATCCTAAGAAGTTCAACAATAAGACAAATGGTATCACATTCCGTCGCTGGTTAATGTCTTGTAACCCAGAACTTGCAGCAATGATTACAGATTTAATTGGTGATGGCTGGAAGAAGAATGCGGACGAATTAAAGAAATTAGAAAAATTCTTAAAGGATGATGTAGTATTAGAAAGATTACTTGATGTAAAAGCAGGTAAGAAAGCAGACTTAGCTGCATATTTACAGAGAACACATGGATTTGAGGTAAACGCAGAATCAATCTATGATATTCAGGTAAAACGTTTACACGAGTACAAACGTCAGCAGTTAAATGTACTTTACATTATTCACAAGTATTTTGAAATCAAAGCAGGTAAGAAACCAGAGACACCTATTACATGTTTCTTTGGTGCAAAAGCAGCTCCTGCTTACGTAATTGCGAAGGATATCATCCATGCAATCCTTTGCTTACAGAACTTAATCAACAATGATCCTGAAGTATCTCCATACTTAAAGGTATTCATGGTAGAAAACTACAACGTTACATTAGCTGAAAAGTTAATTCCGGCTTGTGATATTTCAGAACAGATTTCACTTGCTTCAAAAGAAGCATCAGGAACAGGTAACATGAAGTTTATGTTAAATGGTGCTGTAACACTTGGTACAAGTGATGGTGCAAACGTAGAGATTGCAGATTTAGTAGGCAAAGACAATATCTATGTATTCGGTGAAGATTCAGAAACCGTTATCGCTCGTTATGAGAGAGGCGACTACTGTTCAAGAGATTACTATGAAAAAGATGAAGAGTTAAAGAGAGCCGTTGATTTCTTAGTAAGTGATGAAATGCTTCGTGTAGGTCATGCAGAGCATTTATGGAGATTATATAACGAATTATTGAACAAAGACTGGTTCATGACATTCCCTGATTTCCAGGAATATATCGCAGCTAAAGAAGCTGCTTATGCAGATTATGCAGAGCGTAAGACATGGGCGAAAAAGATGTTAGTAAACATCAGCAAAGCCGGTTTCTTCTCATCTGACCGTACCATTAAACAGTACAACAAGGATATTTGGCATTTAGGAAAATAAATATTTACAATACAAAAAGAGCGCCTGACTTCTTGAAAGTCTGGCGTTCTTTTTGCGTGTTTAAAAACATTCATCTTAAAAATGAAAAATCTTCATATTTTTCACTTTACTTTATGAAAATGTATGGTATTATTAAATGAATAAAAGTAAGAAGTATTTATAACTAGAGGTTATAAATACTATTCTAAAAAATGATAGGGCAACGGAGGACGAAAACGCATGAAAAGCGGGCTTGAAATCAGATGGCACGGCAGAGGCGGACAGGGTGCGAAAACAGCGGCATTATTGTTAGCAGACGTGGCATTTAAAACAGGACAATATGTACAGGGATTCCCGGAGTACGGACCAGAACGAATGGGAGCGCCAATTACGGCCTACAATCGTATCAGCAAAGAGGTGATTCGCGTACATTCTAATATTTATACACCGGATTTGGTTGTGGTAGTAGATGAGACATTATTACATTCTGTAAATGTAACAGCAGGTTTAAAAGAGGAAGGTGCAATTATTGTAAATACACCAAAATCAGCAGATGAAATTAAACCTCTTTTAAATGGTTACCAGGGAAAAGTATTTACAGTAGACGCAAGAAGAATTTCGGTAGAAGCACTTGGAAAGAATTTCCCCAACTCTCCAATGCTTGCAGCAGCAGTTGCAGTCAGCGGTGTTATGAGTCAGGAAGAATTTTTAAAAGAGATGCAGGAGTCTTATCAGCATAAATTCGCGAAGAAACCGGAAGTTATCGAAGGTAATATGAAAGCACTTACCGTAACGTTAGAAGAGCTGGCACCAGCTCTTGCGGCTAATGCATAAAATAAAAGAAAAGAACAGGAATACATATCATGAGAACAGATATTACAAAAATAAATGAGCAGACCCCGCATCAGGATTTGACTGAAGGTTTGATGATTTTTGCAGGCGGTACAACAAAACTTTTTAATACAGGCGAGTGGAGAACCAATACTCCGGTATTCCACGCAGATTTATGTAAGCAGTGCTTACTTTGTGCACCGGTTTGTCCGGACTCTTCGATTCCGGTAAAAGACAGTAAACGTGGTGATTTTGATTATGACCATTGTAAAGGATGTGGCATTTGTGCAAACGTTTGTCCTTTTAACGCAATTGAAATGAAGGAGGGCAGATAACATGTCAAAGAGAGAAAGAATGTCAGGAAATGAGGCAGTAGCATACGCAATCCGTCAGATTAACCCAGATGTTATGCCAGCATTCCCTATTACACCATCTACAGAGATTCCACAGATGGTTTCTACCTATATTGCAAATGGTCAGATGGACACAGAGTTCATTCCGGTTGAAAGCGAACACTCAGCTATGAGTGCAGCAATCGGTTCACAGGCAGCAGGTGCCAGAACATTAACAGCGACTTCTTCTGCAGGACTTGCATTGATGTGGGAAGAATTATTGCTTGCAGCATCCAATCGTATGCCATTAGCATTAGCACTTGTAAACCGTACTTTATCAGGTCCGATTAATATCAACTGTGACCATACAGATGGTATGGGTGCCAGAGATACAGGCTGGATTCAGATTTATTCCGAGAACAATCAGGAAGCTTATGATAACTTTGTGCAGGCTTATCCAATCGCAGAAGCAAAAGATGTACATATTCCGATTATGATTTGTCAGGATGGTTTCATCACAAGTCATGCGGTTGAAAATATTGAATTATTAGATGACGCAGAGGTAAAAGCGTTTGTTGGTGAATACGAACCGGAAGAATTTTTACTGAATCCAGGTAAACCAATTGCTGTTGGACCATATTCTGTTTCTAATTACGCAATGGAAGCTAGAAAAAATCAGGAAATTGCATTAGAAAATGCAAAAGAAGTGGTACTTAAGGTAGCAGAAGATTTTGAAAAAATTTCCGGCAGAAAATATGGTTTCTTTGAAGAATACAGAACAGAAGATGCTGACTATATCATGTTAATCATGGGTTCTGCAGCAGGTACAGCAAAGCAGGCAGTAGATGATTTGCGTGAACAGGGTAAAAAAGTGGGTGTATTAAAACTCCGTCTGTTCCGTCCATTCCCAGGAAAAGAAATCGCAGAAGCATTGAAAAACTGTAAAGCAGTGGCTATTATGGACCGTTGCGAAAGCTATAACGGCAATGGTGCAGCTCTTGGTAACGAAGTAACTTCAGCCCTTTTCAAGAATAAGGTTATGATTTCTGCTGTAAACTACATTTATGGTTTAGCAGGAAGAGACTTTACTGTGACAGATGTGTATCGCATTTTTGACGAGTTAGAACAGGCAGAGATGAATGGTACAGAAGTTGAACAGTATCAGTATGTAGGATTAAGAAAGTAAACTTTCCGTAAGTAAGAGAGGGCAAATACAATGAATAACTATAATTTAAAAGAAATGATGAATAAACCGGAGCGTTTGGCTCCAGGTCATCGTATGTGTGCAGGCTGTGGTGCGACAATCGGCGTTCGAGCAGTTTTACGTGCACTTCACGAAGGTGACCATGCCGTAATCGGTAATGCTACAGGCTGTCTGGAAGTATCTTCTTTCACATACCCATATACAGCATGGGAAGACAGTTATATCCACAATGCATTTGAAAATGCAGGCGCAACACTTAGTGGTGTAGAAACTGCTTATAAGGCACTTAAAAAACGTGGAAAAATTCCGGCAGATGCAAACTACAAGTTTATTACATTTGGTGGTGACGGCGGTACTTATGATATCGGTTTCCAGTCACTTTCCGGCGCAATGGAACGTGGTCATGACATGGTTTATGTATGCTACGATAATGGTGCTTACATGAACACAGGTATCCAGCGTTCTTCTGCAACACCAATGTTTGCAGATACAACTACTACACCGGTTGGTACACAGTCTAATGGTAAAATGCAGAACCGTAAAGATTTAGCAAGTATCATTGCAGATCATGATGTACCATATGTGGCACAGACTACATTTACAGCAGATTTCAAGGATTTACATAGAAAAGCAGAGAAAGCCATCTATACAGAAGGTGCATGTTTCTTAAATATCATGACTCCATGTCCACGTGGCTGGCGTTATGAGACGGCTGAAATTATGAAAATCTGTAAATTAGCAGTAGATACCTGCTACTGGCCAATGTTTGAAGTAGAGAATGGCAAATGGTCATTAACTTATGAGCCAAAGAAAAAACTTCCAATCGAAGACTTCTTAAGAGAACAGGGCAGATTCAAACATCTCTTTGCAAAAGGCAATGAGCATTTGTTAGAACAGTTCCAGAAGGAAGTAGACAGACGTTGGGAAGACTTAAAGTTTAAGTGTTCAAGAGCATAAGAGTATTTCTGAGAATTTATAAGTAATTTAGAAATCCATAAATATGAGACGAAAGTCCGTATTATGGATTTCTTTTTTATGATATAATAAAAATAGCAGGGTGTTTTATACAAGAGATAAGGAGAAGAGGAATGGCTTCTATTATTTTATTTGCAATAGCATTGATACTTGCGGTGGTGGAGTACAGAGCATGCAAAAAGCGAGATGAGATTGAACAATTAAGGATACAGATCCGCAAGTCCTTAAAGGATAGTTCAATGGCGGATGGACTGGCACTTGGAGCCGGAGCAGTAGGAATGACTTTATTAGACCTATATGCAACAACTGCACATCATGCGGACGTTTTAGAAATATTAGAGCAGCGTTTCCCTCATGAAAATGCGGGAAATGATGTGGTTGAATGGTTCAATAAAATCAGTGCGATGATGGAAAATTCTCCAAATGCATTAGCGACTTATGTATCTTGTTTTAAAGGGCAGGCTGCCGAAAATATGGCAGTTGAATTATTAAGAAATAAAGGAATTGCAGCAGATTTATATGAAACGCTTAATAATGAGACGAATGATATCGTGGCAACGTTTGCTAATGGGAAGGAGGTTGCCTATTCTGTAAAATGTGGAGATACTGCATATATCAGGCAGTGTATTGAGAATACAGATGCCACACACTATATTATTAACGCAGAGAGTTATGCAGAACTTGAACAGAATGGATTATTAGATTATTATGGAACAAATGGTATTGAGATTTTAAATGGAGCGTTTTCAGATAAGTTGTTGACAGAAACAGCAGAAAATGCTTTCGAAGAAATTGCAGAGGTTGGCGATGTAAGTGACAGTGTTCCATACCTTGCCCTTGCTATGCTTGGATTTAAAAGTTATCAGAATTATAAACGTTATTCAGAAGGAAAACAGAGCAAGTATGAACTGGGAACCAATATAGTAATGGACGCAGCAAGAGTTGGTGCGGCTGGTGTTCTTGCGAATGCAGGTGCCCAGATGGGGATGTATCTCGGTACAGTAATTGCACCGGGAATCGGAACAGTAATCGGTGGAGGTATCGGTATTTTGGCAGGTGCACTGATGGGCAGTTCCATGTTTGAGTGGGGAAAAGAAACGATTAAATGGGGAAAAATTATCACTGCTCAGGATTATTTTGGTGAAAAGTTTATAAGTCACGTTGATCTGACATTCATAAGTCAGGTGGTGGAAAAATACATAAATCCAGATGAAGTTTCTCGCGTAAAACAGGAGGAGTATGTCCTTTTGGAGGGATATGAGAAAGAACTGAATCCATATAGTCCGGTAAAGGCCAGTCTGCCGGCTGTGCTTGCACAGGAATATTATGAGGTGTTAGAAGTAGCAGAGGAGAAAATTCAGTATGTAAAACAGAATTTAAGAAAGCATATGATTGAATTGTGCAAACAGGTTGCAGAAAAAAACGTCCCGAAGCAGGCAGAAACGTGGATGCGCAGACTATTGGGTGAGCTGGTAGTGTGTAATTCGGATTGTCTGATGGTGACAATAGAAGAACAGAATATGATTAACCGTTATTATGAGCAAAAGGCAATCGCAGGGAATTATCCGTATCAGTTTTCGGAACATTCGAATGTGGTTATGGAAAAACTGGTAATACAGCTTTATAATAGCTACAATCCGGCTGGAGAACAGGAGAAAGATGTGCGCCATATATTGACCATTTTTGCAATTATTGTGTCGATAATTGCCGGTGTGATTGTGCTTATAATCTAGTATAAAAATTTTTTTGAAAAACTTTAAAAAAGTTGTTGACAAATATTATTCCACGGTGTATTATATAGAAGTCGGTTGCGACAGCAACTAACAAATGGGATCATAGCTCAGCTGGGAGAGCATCTGCCTTACAAGCAGAGGGTCATAGGTTCGAGCCCTATTGGTCCCATCATAAAACAAATATTTAACTATGGCGAGATAGCTCAGTTGGCTAGAGCATACGGTTCATACCCGTAGTGTCGAGGGTTCGAATCCCCCTCTCGCTACTCCAAAACCCTTGAAAATTCAAGGGTTTTTTGTTGTCTTAAATGATTACACTTTGTTACACTAAAGTTTCCTAAACCATAGGTTTATTGTACATAAGAATGTCTATGTTAAAATGAATAATGTAATCAATATTGTTATAGGAGAAACTCGTTTTAACAAGGGAGAAATAAGATGGCAGAATTTGAATATGGAGAAATTGTAGTAGAGGGAAAACCGTTAAAAGATTGGCTGAAGTCGGACGAAGGTCTTGTGAATTATAAAAAGTGTAAGTTTGGTCACAATGTCAGTAATAAAAAGGGAATCATTATTTATGATTTGGGAGAGTATGAGTTTGATCCGCAGGTTGGGAAGACTACATACCATAATGGTGTCGACTTGGCGAGAGTTGCAGGTGCGATTAACTATGATGAACCATACAAAGGAATGAGTATATATGTGGCACTAAATGGGGATGATTATGTACGAATTTTTCAAGAGTCTTTCAAAGATACAACAATCAGAGATTTTGTAATGTATTTCTTGCAGTTACTGGATGGAGAAATTTATATTAGTGAAACAAACTATCATGTATTTGCAAAAGGTCGGACGTATGAGAGGGAAGAGTGGAAAGAAGCTGTAGAGGAATTGTATAGTAGAGAAACTATAAAACTAGGATAGAAGAACTATTTAAATATAATTTAGTCTATCCAAAGAGAAAAGTAGGTGTAGTGTACATGAAAAAAAGAATAGTAGTTATGGTAATGGTGTGCGTAATGAGTACTCTACTTATAGCTTGTAAAGATACTGTGCAGGAGCATAAAAAAATGGGTTATGAGAACTTCTTAAAAGGAGAAGAGAGGCTTTATTTTAATCAATTCATGCCGGAAGATTATGAAGGTGTTTTTTTTGAAACAGAGAAAGGATATACATTGAATGATATATTGATGGAGTTGCAGGAACACTATCCGTACATGTCTATGAAACCGCAAATAGAATACGCCTATTTAGATTGTGGTGCGGATGGGATAGAGGAAATGGCACTTAGAATCAAAGGAATGGGTATATATAATTTGGAGGATGATAGTACAATCGTATGTGTCATCAAAGAGATAGAGGGAAAATTAGAGTGTAGTTATTTTTATGAAACATGGGCACGTTCCGATACACAATTGAATTATTATGGTTATGTTACTTCTGGTGGTAGTAACGGTGCATCCAATCATGGTTGGTCAGAAAGCTATATCGATAAAGACGGAAAGTGGAATTTTATTTGTTATATCGAAGAAGAGTATGATATTACGGCCTTTAGCTGGAACGATAAATTAAGTGCACTTTCAGATGTTGCTGCTGATAAGCAGTATGATGGAACGATTGTTATGACTACGATTAGATTTGAGGAAATTCTTGATGAAGAGGATTACGAAAATGTAAAAAGATATTATTCTTATTATGTGGATGGTGTAGAAGATGATGTCTATTTGGATGGAATTTATAGTGAAATATTTGAGGAAGCAGGCGTAGAAATAGATCAACTGGAAGAAATAGAATTCTTGATTGGTGAGAAAGAAGCACGTTTAGGCGTTACAGAAGAAATAAAGCAGGGAGAAGAACTCCATTTTATTAAGTTAGAAATAAAATAATTTGCAATAGCCCTCTTGAGGATGCTCAAGGGGGCTATTGTTGTCTAAACACTTTTATAATTCTTTACAATATGCCGATACATAGTGCGAACTGCAGGTGCCATAAGGTCTATATTTAAAGCTGCGATTCCGATAATGCGTGCAGCATCCGGTTTAATCGGATAGCATTCCACATCGTAAGGAATATCTTGCATGACGAGTGCCGGCATAAGGCAGATGCCGAATCCTTTTGCCACAAGTGCGATAGTTGATAAGTCATCAACCACATGGTAGCGAGATTGGATATTCAAAGAATTTTCTTTCAAAAAATTCTGGATATCGGCGTCTGTAGATTCTCTTTGTGTTACGAACTGGTGATCACGCATGTCTTCAATCGTTACGTATTTTTTATTATTATCGAAAAAAGTTCCTTTTGGCAAAACACAGTAAAGTGGGTCGCGGTAAAGTGGTTCAATTGGGATGTCTTTGGCACTGGAAACGGATAGAAAACCTAAGTCTACTACACCATTTTTAATCCAGTAAGCGACATCATCGTAGGTTCCTTGAAATACTTCGATTTCAATTTCTGGATAAAGGTTTCCAAATGAATTCATAATATCCGGTAACCAGTTCGTGCAGACACTGGAAAAAACACCGATTTTTACTTTTCCCTGTTTTAATCCATTAAGTTGAGAAATTGCCTGTTGCAAGCTTTCGTCACTGTTTAATACTGCATTGATATACGGAAGAAGGTTTTCACCGTAATTTGTTAATGTGACACCTGATTTGCTGCGGGTTAAAAGTGAGAAGCCCAACTCATTTTCCATGGAGGAGATGGCGTGGCTGATGGCAGATGGAGTAAGTCCTAAGATATCTGCTGCTTTATGAAAGCTTCCAATTTCTGCGACGGTTTTAAAAACCTGATAGGTAAGTAATGTCATAATGAACTCCAATGTGTCTACATATTTTATTTAGTGAAGGCAGATGTATTGTGCGAACCTTCTAAAACGTAGTGTAACATTTTTTCTTAAGTAAAAGAAGAGTAGAAGTTTGCTTTACTGATAAAAATATGGTAATTTAGATATAATAAGTAAGAAAATTGAGATTGGAGAATGGTTATGAGAGTTGGAATGGGTTATGATGTTCATAAATTAGTAGAAGGCAGAGATTTAATCATTGGTGGTGTGACAATTCCGCATACATTGGGATTATTGGGACATTCCGATGCTGATGTATTGCTTCATGCGATTATGGATGCATTGCTTGGTGCAGCAGGTCTTGGTGATATCGGAAAGCATTTCCCGGATACAGACCCGGCGTATAAAGGCATTTCCAGTATAAAATTGATGGAACATGTGGCAGCATTGATTGCTGAAAAAGGTTATGTGGTAGAGAATATTGATGCGACTATTATTGCACAGAAACCAAAGATGCGTCCACATATCCCGCAGATGGAAGAAAATATTGCAAAGGCGATGAATATTAGCGTAGACCAGATTAATGTGAAAGCTACTACGGAAGAGGGACTCGGTTTTACTGGAACAGAAGCAGGTATTTCTTCGCAGGCGATTTGTTGTCTGACTACGATTTATGAAAATAGTGTAAAAGTAGCTGACAGTGAAGGCGGATGTGCAGGATGCCCACATAAAAGTGAATAGAGAGAAAAAGAGAGCGTGGCAATTTATCTTGCCACGCTTTTTAACTTGACGAAACATCTAGAACAGAATAAACTATAGTAGTATGGACTTTTTATATAGTGAAGATAAATAAGTAATTATGAAGGTGCTGAATAATTACTTAAATGGGTAGAGTATAGGATATAAAGGAGAGAAACATGGAAAACAAATTCAAATTTTTTAACTCACTGACTAGAACAGTAGAGACAGTGATTCCGCATGAAGAAGGCAAAATCGGCATGTATACTTGCGGACCTACTGTATACCATTTTGCACATATCGGTAATTTGAGAAGTTATATTATGGAAGACGTTTTGGAAAAATCTTTACGTTATGTAGGATATGATGTGAAACGTGTTATGAATATCACAGACGTAGGTCATCTTTCTTCGGATGCAGATACCGGTGAAGATAAAATGTTAAAAGGTGCACAGCGAGAGAATAAAACGGTTATGGAGATTGCAAAATTCTATACCGATGCTTTTTTTGCAGATTGTGCAGCACTTAATATTAAGACACCGGATGTCGTAGAACCGGCTACAAACTGCATCCCAGAGTTTATTCAGATGGTTGAAGGACTCTTAGAAAAAGGTTATGCATATCATGCAGGTGGCAATGTATACTTTGATACTTCTAAGTTAAAAGAGTATTTTGTATTCTCATCACAGGCAGAATTAGAGACATTTGTAGGCGTGCGTGATGACGTAGAAGAAGACACCAATAAGAGAAATAAAAATGACTTTGTACTTTGGTTCACAAAGTCCAAATTCGAAGATCAGGCACTCAAATGGGAGAGCCCATGGGGCGTAGGTTACCCGGGATGGCATATCGAATGTTCATGCATCGGTATCAAGCATTTAGGAGAATATATGGATATTCACTGTGGCGGTGTTGACAATATGTTCCCTCATCATACCAATGAAATTGCTCAGTCAGAAAGCTACCTTGGACACAAATGGTGCCCATACTGGTTACATGTACAGCATTTAAATGACAGACAGGGTAAGATGAGTAAATCCAAAGGTGATTTCTTAACCGTATCTTTATTAAAACAAAAAGGATACAATCCATTGGTTTACCGTCTGTTCTGTTTACAGTCACATTATAGAAAACCATTAGAGTTCACATTTGAGAACTTAGACAATACAGCAGCAGCTTACAATAAGTTAGTAAAACGTATTGCAGGTTTAAAAGCAGAAGGAGCAGTAGACGAAGCTGTTTTTGCAGAATATAAAGCAAAATTCGAAGATGCTATCAGCAATGATATGAATACTTCTATGGCGATTACTGTATTGTACGATTTATTAAAAGCAGAGACTAACGATGCTACAAAACTTGCACTTATCAAAGACTTTGATAAAGTACTTTCGTTGGATTTGACAGCAGCACCGGCAGAAGAAATAAAACCGGAAGTGGATGCAGAATTAGAAGCTTATGTACTTGCAAAAATCGAAGAACGTAAGGCTGCAAAGAAGGCAAAAGATTTTGCAACAGCTGACGCAATCCGTGATGAATTACTTGCAAAAGGTGTAGTGATTAAAGATACACGTGAAGGTGTCGTATGGCATGTAGAAGCGTAGTTTAATGGCTCATAGGAATTGTGGCAGTACTCTGTAAAGATGTAGGACAACAGAGTCGTTTAGGAGAGAGAAGATTGATAGAAAAAGGAATCGATTCTTATTTAAAAGAACAATTTGACATTCCGGATGTGGATGTGAGGACGTATTCACCACTCACATTAGCATATATCGGGGATGGTATTTATGACTTGGTAATCCGTTCTCTGGTAGTTGCAAAAGGCAATACCAGAGCCGGAGAATTACATAAACGCACCAGTCAGATTGTAAAGGCGAAAACACAGGCAGAGATGATAGAAGCCATTCTTCCGATGCTGTCAGAAGAGGAAATGGACATTTATCGCCGTGGTCGTAATGCTAAGTCACCAACGATGGCAAAAAATGCAACAATGGCGGATTACCGCAAAGCAACAGGATTCGAGGCGCTGATGGGTTATCTGTATTTAAAGGATGAGTTTGTTCGAATGGTCGAATTAGTAAAGGCTGGTATTGAAGCTATGGAACTGAAGCTATAGGATACGGATGATTGTGTGTGTCAGAAGGCTGTCAGTGTAGCAAGAGTAGTGATTTTTAAGGAGATTTCATGGGATACGAAGAACTGAAAATAGAAGGAAGAAATGCGGTATTAGAGGCATTTCGTTCAGGAAAGACCATAGATAAACTGTTTGTACTGGATGGTTGTCAGGATGGTCCGGTGCGTACAATTGTCAGAGAGGCAAGAAAGTACGATACGATTATTAACTTTGTGGAAAAAGAACGTCTTGACCAACTTTCAGAGACGAAAAAACATCAGGGTGTGATTGCAGTTGCAGCAGCCTACACTTATGCAGAAGTAGAGGATATTTTAAAGAAAGCAGAAGAAAAAGGCGAGCCGCCATTTATTTTCATTCTGGATAATATTGAAGACCCGCATAATCTGGGTGCGATTATTCGTACTGCAAACTTAGCCGGAGCACATGGTGTGATTATTCCAAAGCGCCGTGCAGTAGGTTTGACAGCAACGGTTGCGAAGACTTCCGCAGGTGCGATTAATTATACTCCGGTAGCAAAAGTAACCAATATTTCTACTACGATTAAAGAGTTGAAAGAAAAGGGAATGTGGTTTGTATGTGCTGATATGGGCGGCACGGAAATGTACAAACTGGATTTGAAAGGACCAATCGGTCTTGTTATCGGAAATGAAGGAGAAGGTGTGAGTAAACTGGTTCGTGAGAACTGTGATTTTATCGCATCGATTCCGATGAAAGGTGATATTGATTCATTAAACGCTTCTGTGGCAGCAGGAGTACTTGCTTATGAGATTGTAAGACAGAGATTGCAGTAAAAGAAAAAGTATTGCTTGTGAAAATGGCAGGCAATACTTTTCGTTTATTATAAAAAGGGGAAAACCATTGGAAAAATATCAAAATCTGACAGATGAACAATTAATTGAACAGTTACGCACTGGAGATGAGAAGATCATGGACTTTATTTTAGATAAGTACAAACCCCTCGTTCGTAAAAAGGCAAATGCCATGTATTTAATCGGTGGTGACACAGATGATTTGATACAGGAGGGAATGATAGGACTTTTTAAAGCAATTCGTGATTTTAATGGTGAGAAAGAGAGTTCTTTTTTTCATTTTGCGGAGCTTTGCATTAGCCGCCAATTGTATACGGTAGTGGAAGCTTCAAATCGAAAAAAACATGCCCCTTTGAATTCTTATATTTCTTTATATTCCGGAACGAATGAAGATGGCGTGGTTTTAGCCGATGCATTGACCACAGCAGTGGCAGATAATCCAGAACAAATGATGATAGATCAGGAAAATATGCTTTTGTTTTTGGAAAGAATAAAAGGACAATTGAGCAAAATGGAATGTCAGGTATTAGATTATTATCTGGCCGGGTTAAATTATCAGCAGATTGCGGTAGAAATGAAGAAGACACCCAAAGCAATTGATAATGCTTTACAGAGAATTAAGACGAAAATTCGAAGTGTTTGAGTTATAAATGCTTCTGAAAACGTTTCTAAAAATGAAACCGCTTACAAAATGAAAACGTTATCAATCTGTAGAAATAGTAAAATAATCCTATTTTATGTAGAATATGCACAAAAAATATTTAAAAAAATTGTGAAGTTTGTGAACACTTTCTGTAAGGCATGTGGTATTATAATTTTTGTAAAAACCCCCCAATACATTATATATAGTTTTTACTATACCCCATAGTAAAAATACCTTCTCCTAAAAAGGCAGCGTATCATAGCTGTCTTTTTTACTACCCTTTGATGTAGTACTTTATTCCTATTGGAATTATGCAGAAAATAGAATAGCATGTAAAAGAGATATTTATTTAGAATTTTTACAAGGGAGATTAAGAATATGGATAAGAAGATAACAGGTATTGTTGGATACCTTACATGGATTGGCTGGTTGATAGCCTTTTTAGCAGGTGACAGAGAAGGTGCCAAATTTCATTTGAATCAGTCGTTGGTATTATTGATTGCAAATCTTATTAATTCTATACTTTCAGCAATTCATGTACCATTTATTCCGGGAATTTTGGGATTGGTATTGACCGTATTTTGGATTTTAGGATTGGTTTATGCAATCAAGGAAGAGGAAAAAGAATTGCCAATTATCGGTGCATTTAAAATATTGAATTAGTCTGAGGAAGGAACTGGTGAAATGCCAGTTCTTTTTTATATATCGGTGTGTCCAGCGAAGCTGGACCACACTTGCCGGTGTAAGTCCGGTCACGGTAATCGCCAGTGAGCCGTGTAGTTAAACTCGGTGCGTTGCAGTAATGCAGGGTGCTAAGCGAGTGGATAAAGTAACCTTGTTAAAAGGTGCGAACAATCATGCAGACCGTAACATTAAGTGAATTCTGCCGTATCGTTAAAAAGGTCTCCAAAAGGAGAGCAAAGGGGAGCTGAGCCTAGCGAATATAGGCGAAAGCCACGGAACGTGTGAAGATACTGGAAAAGCAGCACGGAAGAATCCCTCGGTATATGGGAAACGGTATGTATGAAAAGTGTGGTTCGGAACTGGAGAGACCCTACCCATCACTGAAAGGTAAAAAGAAAACGTATAAGTTTGGCGAAATCGTATTTCTGATGGGAGGGAGTCGGAGAGGAACATAGTACCGATAATGGCTGTGCAAGATAACGCAGCTTATGGGAAGATTCCTTACTTCATTCATGTTTGTAGAGAGGGTAAGAGTGAGAGAATGTCATGAGGACTAACAACTCCAAAGAAAAAGTTCGACAACTTCAAAACAAACTATATCTGACAGCCAAGAAATGTGATAGCCGAAGATTCCATGCACTCTACGATAAGGTATATCGAGATGATGTACTTTTCGAGGCATGGAAACGTGTAAAAGCTAACAAAGGTTCCAGTGGGATAGATGGTATCGAAATCGAAGATATTGAAGAGATAGGAATAGAGAAATACCTGACAGAAATCAAGTCAGAACTGATGGATGGCAAATACAAACCATCCCCAGTAAAGCGAGTAATGATACCAAAGCCAGACGGAAGTGAAAGACCTCTTGGAATACCAACGGTGAAAGACAGAATCGTGCAGATGGCTACAAAGATAGCTATAGAGCCAGTATTCGAAGCTGACTTTAGAGATTGTTCCTATGGATTCCGACCGAAGAAAAGAGCAAAACAGGCACTGGAAACAGTAAGGAAAGCATGTAACAACAAGGGCTATTATGTAGTAGACGCAGATATCGAAAAGTTCTTTGTCAATGTAAACCAAGATAAACTAATGAAATTGGTAGAGCAGAGAATATCAGACCGTAGGATACTGAAACTGATAAGACAATGGTTAGAATCAGGAGTATTGTATGGAAATGAATTAACAATCTCTGAACTGGGAACAAGCCAAGGGTCGGACATATCACCGTTACTGGCAAATATATATCTAAACACACTGGACAGACTATGGGAAAAGTATGGACTTACTCATGGTATTCTTGTAAGGTATGCAGATGATACTGTAATCATTTGCAAGAATAAGAAAAGTGCAAACCACGCACTGAACTTATTGGAGTACATCATGGTAAAATTGGATTTAAAGCTACATCCAGTAAAGACAAAGATTGTCAATATGTGGGATGGAAAAGAGGGATTTGATTTTCTCGGAATGCACCACAGAAGAATGACAACGGAAACAAGCAGAGGGCAACTGTATAAAGAAACTTATCAGTATCCAAGTCGAAAAGCCATGAAGAAAATGAAAGCAGAAATCAAGAAGAATGTAAACAGTCGTAGTTTATTAGTTGCTAAGGAAGAAGATTTAATAAAGAACTTGAATCCAAAAATCACAGGGTGGAAGAATTATTATTCTACTAGAACAAATGAAAAGTGGATGCAGGCGCTAGACTGGTACATTATCTGTACCTTTACAAGATGGTATAACAAGAAACACCAAAGGCGTAGTCACATGTCAAAGGTAGGATTTGTTAGAAATAGCATATACGAAAAAGGATTAAAGAAAATGGCTAGAGCATGACGTAATGCTGTAGAAAGAAGAATGTCGGAAAGCCGTGTGAGGGAGAACCTCATGCACGGTTTGATGAGGGGAAAGAG
>JAZSEF010000059.1:0-70192 GCA_045531555.1 Roseburia sp.
ACGGCGTGGACTACCAGGGTATCTAATCCTGTTTGCTCCCCACGCTTTCGAGCCTCAGCGTCAGTAATCGTCCAGTAAGCCGCCTTCGCCACTGGTGTTCCTCCTAATATCTACGCATTTCACCGCTACACTAGGAATTCCACTTACCCCTCCGACACTCTAGTTTAACAGTTTCCAATGCAGTACCGGGGTTGAGCCCCGGGCTTTCACATCAGACTTGCTAAACCGCCTGCGCTCCCTTTACACCCAGTAAATCCGGATAACGCTTGCACCATACGTATTACCGCGGCTGCTGGCACGTATTTAGCCGGTGCTTCTTAGTCAGGTACCGTCATTTTTTCTTCCCTGCTGATAGAGCTTTACATACCGAAATACTTCTTCGCTCACGCGGCGTCGCTGCATCAGAGTTTCCTCCATTGTGCAATATTCCCCACTGCTGCCTCCCGTAGGAGTCTGGGCCGTGTCTCAGTCCCAATGTGGCCGGTCGCCCTCTCAGGCCGGCTACTGATCGTCGCCTTGGTAGGCCGTTACCCCACCAACTAGCTAATCAGACGCGGGTCCATCTCATACCACCGGAGTTTTTCACACTGTACCATGCGATACTGTGCGCTTATGCGGTATTAGCAGTCATTTCTAACTGTTATCCCCCTGTATGAGGCAGGTTACCCACGCGTTACTCACCCGTCCGCCACTCAGTCAATCTGACTTCCATCCGAAAACTTCTGTCAAATCGCTTCGTTCGACTTGCATGTGTTAAGCACGCCGCCAGCGTTCATCCTGAGCCAGGATCAAACTCTCATGTTAAAAAGTTTTTTCCTCACCAGAACATCTGGCAATTTGTTCATTCTGATAAATCAGAATTTACTGTTTTAAAGGTTCTTTGAAATTTCAAAGATGTTCGCATCCACTCTTTGCGGATACTAAAATTTACTCATACGAACTTTGTTCGTTTTTGAATCTTTCAAGGTTTATTCACTGTTCAGTTATCAAGGTTCGTTTTGTTGTTTTCAGCAACTTTGATATCTTATCACAAGTTCAAGTCGTTGTCAACAACTTTTTTAATTTATTTTTCACATCTTTCGATGTGGTGTTGTCGTTTTCGCGACAGCTAGATTAATATATCAAAACTGTTTCGCTTTGTCAACAACTTTTTTAAACTTTTCTCAACAAATTTTTCAAATAAATTTGTCGAGCGGAGAAGGAGGGATTTGAACCCTCGCGCCGCTGTTAACGACCTGCACCCTTTCCAGGGGTGTCCCTTCGGCCAGCTTGGGTACTTCTCCGAATGATATTGTCTCAAGACAATAATAATGGTCTAGCTATTCGCTAGACCATTATGAAGCGGAGAGGGTGGGATTCGAACCCACGCGCCCTTTCGGACAAACGGTTTTCAAGACCGCCTCGTTATGACCACTTCGATACCTCTCCGTGTTGTGCTCATCAGCACAAGACATATACTAACACCACTTTTTTATTTTGTCAACACCTTTTTTAACTTTTTTTATTTTTATTTTTTCCAACATTTATTTGCTCAAATAAGCTTCTGCCACATCCAAATCTTCCGGCGTTGTTATCTTGATATTCTGATAACTTCCCTCGATTAATTTTACTTTATAATCCGTCATCCGCTCTACTACCATTGCATCATCTGTAATAGCCGCATCTTCCTGTTCCAGCATTCTGGTGTACGCATCAAAGATTAATGGATACGAAAATGCCTGTGGTGTCTGAACCATCCATACCAAACTGCGATTTGGAGTTTCTTTTGCAAAGGCTTGTTTATCAGCTATCTTAATCGTATCTTTTACAGGCATGCCAACTACACATGCTTTGTATTCCTGCACAGCCACAATGGTACGTTCTATAATAGGCTGCGAAATAAATGGTCTGGCACCATCATGAATCAATACATAATCCGGGTTATCTGCTGCCTTTAAACCTTCATAAACCGAATGATAACGTTCCTTGCCTCCTTCAACAACTGCACGGACTTTTTTTATTCCATATTTTTCGATAATATCTTTTTTGCAATACTCTACCTCGCCAGCGCCCACTACAAGTACAATTTCATCTACCGCACTATCTTCGAATGCTTTTAATGAATAATACAATACCGGCTTTTCTTGTATAAGAAGATACTGTTTATGCACTTTTGAATTCATTCGTTTACCGGAACCTGCCGCTAATACAATCGCCGTTATCTTCATACCATCATCCCTATCTTTCGCCAAGTCTTAAATTAGGTACTGCATTCAAATCTAATCCATCTCTTTTACCTGCCAGATAATCATAATATCCTGCAACACCTATCATAGCCGCATTATCCGTACAATAAACCGGAGATGGATAGTAAAATTCCACACCCTTTTTCTTGCAAGCTTCCTGCATCGCTTCGCGTAATGTTTTATTAGAAGCAACACCACCTGCAATTGCAAACTTGTCCATTCCAAATTCATCAATTGCACGCATAGCATTTGCAACAAGCACGTCAATTACCGCATTTTGAAAAGACGCAGCTACATCTGCCTGCACAATTTCAATCCCTTTCATATTACAACCATTAATATAGTTTAATACAGCAGACTTCAAACCACTAAAACTGAAATCATATGGTCCATCATCGATTTTCGCACGCGGAAACTCCACCGCATGCGGATTGCCCTCATGCGACACCTTTTCAATCTTCGGTCCACCAGGATAACCTAAACCAATAGCTCTTGCCACTTTATCAAAAGCTTCTCCTGCAGCATCATCTCTCGTTTTCCCTAATATCTCATATTTACCATAATCACATACTCTTACTAAATGTGTGTGGCCTCCTGAAACTACCAGACACAAAAATGGAGGTTCCAGTTCTTTATTCTCAATATAATTAGCACAGATGTGTCCTTCGATATGATGCACACCTACTAATGGTTTCTTTTTGGCATACGCAATGGCCTTTGCCTCAGCAACACCCACTAAAAGTGCACCTACTAGCCCCGGGCCATATGTAACCGCAATCGCGTCCATATCGTCTAAGGTATAATCTGCGTCCTGCAACGCCTGCTCAATTACCTGATTTATCTTTTCAATATGTTTACGTGAAGCAATTTCAGGTACAACCCCTCCATATAAGGTATGCAAATCAATCTGGGAAGAAATAACATTACTACGCACATCTCTTCCATTCACGACAACTGCCGCTGCCGTTTCATCGCAAGAACTTTCAATCGCTAAAACTTTTATATCTTTATTCTCCATCGGAAGCATCTCCCTCTGTCTTGTAAAATGATACTATCTTCCAGTTGCCATCTTCGTCTTTTCTAACTACATAGGTCTGGAATGTTTTATTTAAAGAATTTTTCTCTTTTAATAAATAAGACATCTCTACATAGGCACATTCACGTTCATCCACTGTCAGAACCTGTATTTCGTTACTACTCGGCAGATTATAACGCATGATGGTTCTCTCTGCAGCCGCATATTCCAAAATCTCTGCTTTAACTTTTTGCAAATATTTATCCTTTGGATTAATCGCAGCCAGTTCCTCATCCATCAAAATCAATGTCTGCTCTACCAATGCTTCTAATTCTTTTTCTGTATATTCCTCATTATAAAAACAAGTAATAATCTCATTATAAGTCTTTACCACTTCACGCGGTGTAGACGGATAATTTTTTTCTAAATCTTTTGTAATTAACTGTTGTACCTTTGTCAATTCCACATCTTCTGAAGACGCATTTCCTTTATTATTCATCAAAAAAGCAAAACCGCCCACCAACAATGCCACACAAACTACAATAATAAGGATAATATGTGTTTTCTTCATATGCAACCTCCTTTATTTCTCTCTATTCATTTTCATTAAACATAAGCTCTACCGTTTTACCATCTTTTCCGAGGTATGACTGTGAAAAAATTGCCCTAACTTCCGGCATATACTCCTCCGGACGTACTAATGATGGTGAAAAATGTGTCAGCCACATCTCTTGTACCGCTGCCCGCTTGGCCATATCTGCTGCTTCGTAAAAGGTCATGTGTTTATACTGTTTTGCTTTCACCAGTTTATCTTTTTCTGCATACATACCTTCGCAAATAAATAAATCTGAACCCATCGCAGATTTCACAATCAACTCTGTCGGTCTGCTGTCTGTGCAATAAGTTACTTTTATTCCTTTTCTGGCAGCCCCTAACACCATATCCGGTGTATAAACAGCTCCATCTTCTCCTGTTATAGTCTCTCCTTTTTGCAAACGACTCCACATACGCTGTGGAATATTATTGGCTTTGGCACGTTCTACATCGAACTTTCCGGCTCTTTTAATCTCTACACTATAACCGTAACAGGTAATATTGTGATTCACTTTAAACGCATGAATATGGTAACCATTTATCTCTATATCTGCTTCCGGTTCCGTAATCTCTATAAATTTCATTTCAAATGGCAATTCAGGTGCAATGGTACGTAAAGCGTTTACAACACGTTCTAAACCTTTTGGACCAATCATGATAAGTGGTTCTGTTCTCTCAGCATTGCCCATAGTCAGTAACAATCCCGGCAGACCGCTGATATGATCTGCATGGTAATGTGTAAAGCAAATCACATCTATTGGCTTAAAACTCCAGCCGCTTTCTTTCATGGCAATCTGCGTACCTTCACCACAATCGATTAACAAACTGCTTCCATTGTATCTCATCAACGCTGCTGTCAGCCAGCGTCTTGGGAGCGGCATCATTCCGCCCGTTCCTAACAGACATACGTCTAACATATATTCTTTGTTCTCCTAGCTTACAATAATTCTGTATTTTCTTCCTCTTCCGGCGGAATCTGAAAGCTTTTTATCATCTCATCATAACAATATTCACAGATATTAATTTTTTGGTTGATACCATCTTTATTAGAAAAGTAGCCCCAATTTTTTTCTATCTTCAAATAATCAGCTTTCTCTACACATTCCTCCATACAGATTGGCTTGCCACATTTATTACAATATATCATTTTTCCCTGCATCTTCTGTGACCCTTTCTAATCAAAACAATTTATATTACCGGTCATATAACATGATGTATGCATCTTCCTTTGGGAAATCATAAAATCCTTTTCTAACACCGCAATTTGCAAATCCACATTTTTCATACAAATGAATCGCGGATGCATTTGATACACGCACCTCTAATATCACACGTGATATCCCCTGCTCTTTCGCAGTCTCTAACGCAGCCTGCATCAGTTTCCAACCAATTCCTGCATTTCTTTTTTCCGGAGATACTGCTACATTGGTAATCTCTCCTTCGTCCAACGCCTGATACATACCAATATATCCACAGATTTCTCCCGCATCTTCTGCCACTAAAAAAATATTCTGCTCCATTGAAATCGCATCTAAAAATCCCTGTTCACTCCACGGCTGCGAAAATATCTCTTTTTCCAACTGTGCTGCTTTCACACAATCTGCCTGTGTCATTCTTCTGACCGTAAGCATCTTCTATCCCTCACGTTCTTTCAATTCGCGTTCTGCCTGAGATAAACGCAAATAATCCGGTCTATGCTCTGCTGCACTTTCTGCCTTACCATTTTGTAACATCTCCATACCCAAAACTGCTACTGCTCCCGCACGCTGTTTGTTCATATGTGCCGGTGCAAAAATATATGGAACCTTACAATGTTCTTCAATAAAAGAGGTAAATACCGGCACACCATCTCCCAAAAATACAACCGGACGATTGTGCTCATTTACTTTTTCAATAATCTCCTCGATTCCTACTGCGCACTGCTCCACCAATACCTGCATAGCATTTCCATCAAAAGAATATAAACCGGTATATGCCTGATTCCTTCTGGCATCCATCAGCGGACATACCATATCTCTGTGTCCAACCAGATTATATGCCAACGCATCCACGGTCGGAACATGTATCAGCGGTTTGTTCAATGCAAGTCCCAGTCCTTTTGCGGTAGCAGAACCAATACGAAGTCCTGTAAAAGAACCCGGTCCGCCTGCTACTGCAATCGCATCTATCGTTTCTAAATCTAATTCAATCATTTTTGCCACTTCATCTAACATCGGCAACAATGTCTGTGAATGTGTTTTCTTATAATTAATCGTATATTCGCCCCGTAACTCTGTGTCCTCTACAACTGCAACACTCGCTACCAGACCTGAACTATCTAATCCTAATATTTTCATCTTTTTTATTACTATACCTCACAAATTGTTATTTTTCGGTAATCGAAACCTTTTTCCAAATCCTTTTCAATGGTAATGTCCCATCTGCGTTCCGGCAAAATCTCCTCGATAAGATTCGCCCACTCAATCATACAGACGCCTTCCCCGTAAAAATAGTCTTCATAACCGATTTCGTCCATCTCTTCGATATCTCCAATACGATAAACGTCAAAATGGTAAAATGGCATACGCCCTTCTTCATAGACCTGCACAATAGTAAAAGTCGGACTGCAAATCGACTCTTCAATCTCTAACCCTTCTGCTATCCCCTGCGTAAAAACGGTTTTACCAACACCCAAGTCTCCTACTAAAGTATATACTGCTCCCGGTTCTGCTTCCGCTCCTATTTTTCGTCCTAATTCTCTGGTTTCTTCCGGAGAAAATGTTTCATATATCATTTCTTTCATAAATATGATGTGCCTTTCTCTACACGTCTTTAATCGTCACTTTCATTCTGCAACGAAATTTCGGCAGTTTACCTGTCGCAAACTTTGCCAATGTAACATAGTGCTCCCCAAGCTGCTTACGTGGAATCACATAAGCATTGATACGTCCACTATATACAAGTACAAGGTGTTTTGTTGCAACCATTTTATAAATCTGTTTCCATGCTAATACACCACTCGCTTCTCCCTGCGTAACCGTAAAACCGTCTTCATCCACACGATAATGAAGTGTATCGCTTAACACAGGAGACGCTTTAATGGTTCTGCCTGCTCGAAGCCAAAGTGTAAGCGGCATATAAACTAACATAAATATACCTGCACCTACATACAACAAAATATTTGGAAGCGCTTCTTTTCCATAATTAAAGGCTGCATAACCACCCATTCCAAATAATGCAATAGAAAAAATAATCGAAAACCATCCGCTAAAACCAGTATAGGTCTGGTACATATTAAAACGGAACATGTCCTTTGCTCTTAATTTGATATCAAATTCTAATGGCATCGCATAATCCTCCACTTTCTAGTATGGTAAAAGTATATCATTTTTTTCACAAAAAGAAAAGATATGGTATAATTAAGTTTAGTTATGAATTACGGGAGGTACTTATGAACAAAGAATTTTTATACACTTTACTGGATAATATGTCTGTTTCCGGACATGAAATCCCTTTACAGAAAAAAGTTATCGAAGAAATGACACCATACTGTGACCGCATCGACACCGATTATACCGGCAATGTCACCAGCATTCTTAATCCAGATGCACCTTTTAAAGTCATGCTGGCAGGACACATTGATGAGATTGGTTTAATTGTAACCCACATTTTAGAAGATGAACTTATAAAAGTAGACAAAGTCGGTGGCATCTATCCTGCGGTTTATCCGGGACATCAGGTTGTAATCCATGGTGCAAAACAAAAGGTTTTCGGTGCAGTTGTGAATACACATGACCTTATTAAGTCAGATATGAAAGCTACCGATTTGACTATTGATATTGGTGCAAAAGACCGTGAAGATGCTCGCAACTATGTACAGGAAGGTGACCCGGTACATTTGAATACCTACCATGCCGAATTATTAAATGGGCATTTGTGTGCGCGCGCTATTGATGACCGCGGCGGAGCTTTCATCGTATTAGAAGCATTAAAACGTGCAAAAGAAAAAGGTTGTAAGATTGGTGTCTACGCAACCACAACCGTAGGCGAGGAAACCTCTATGCGTGGAGCTCACTGGGCAGCCAGCCGAATCAAACCGGATGTAGCAATTGCCGTGGACGTTACTTATGCGCAGGATTATCCGGGTACCAAACCGGAAGAATCCGGTGACGTGCATTTAGGTAAAGGACCTG
This sequence comes from Roseburia sp., assembly GCA_045531555.1. Taxonomy (GTDB): domain Bacteria; phylum Bacillota; class Clostridia; order Lachnospirales; family Lachnospiraceae; genus Roseburia. The sequence goes on from JAZSEF010000059.1 coordinate 8,007, forward strand.
TTATCTGCAATAGCTCTATGGCAAATGCCAAGGTGAATGATTTATTAAAAACCTGCGCAGGCGCAAAGGACATCCCTTATCAGATAGAGTCCTTTATCGGAAGAACCTGCACTGATGCAGACAAAATCCATTTTGCAGGCGAAGGCACTGTCACTGCACTGCTCTCACTTCCGTTGCGTTACATGCATTCACCGGCTGAAGTTTGTCATGTGGACGATATTGAAAATGCAATTGAATTGTTGGCAGAATTCTTGTGTACGATTGATGAGAATACGGATTTGAATCCTTTTTCTTAAATGGCAAGGATAGCATAATCCATATCCTATAAATAATACCCCAATTTGACAGGTAATGAGATTTATTTACAAACAAAAAGGTACTGGTAAAACATTTTACCCAGTACCCTTTTTGTTTGTAATTTCAATTTTTCCCATCCCCTCTTAGCGGTTTCCTTTTAAAATTGGAGAAATATGTTTATAAATCAACATTGTAATTCCAACTGAAAACAATCCCTTTACAATCGTAAATGGCATATTAAAACACACCAGACACTGCAAAATATTCTCCATAGAAGGAACAATCGCGCGATATGCCTCTAAAATGACTTCCTGTGGCATAAAATTGTAATAAATTGGATAGGTCAGGAAATAGTTTACCGGAATACTGACAAATCCCATGAGAATTGCTCCAATTAATGCACCTTTTACCGCATTCTTTTTGCTCTTTTTCCTATTGTAAATAACTCCTGCTGGCAATACAAACATCACTCCTAACAAGAAATTCGATAGTTCTCCAACACCACCAGTCGATGTAATAAATAAATGTAAGAGATTTTTTACTAAACAAATAAGTACTCCACACACCGGTCCCATAGAAAATGCTCCTATCAACGCCGGCAGTTCCGAAATATCCATCTGAATAAAAGATGGAATCAAAAACGGAATTGGAAAGTCAATAAACATCAATACATAGGCTACTGCTGATAACATCGCCGTTACTGTTATGTACCTTACACCATTTTTTGCTACTGCATTACTCATAATTTTGTCCCCTTTTTATTTTCGGAATTTACGGTTGCAGTTTTTCATGTTTCTTCTTTTCACATGCAAAAACCCCGAATCATCTATGATTCGGGGTAAGTCATGGCTAATCCTGTGCATCCGCTTCCTAGCATCATGCACCTAACAAAACATGTCATCTTCTCTCATCCAGACTTTACTGTCGGTTCCGGAATCTCACCGGATCGACCGCCTGCGCGGTTCACGGACTTATTTGCTTACGCAAAATCACCGTCGGTCGGGAATATCGTGATAGTCACGAGCACCCTGCCCCGAAGAATTCCTTTATTCATTTTACAATAACTATTCTATGCATCTTATGCCATAATGTCAAGGAATATTCATCTGTCAATTCCTCCTTATCTCCCCCAGATGCATGACGTTTAAATTTATTTTTCTTTTTGAAACACCGCCATATCCAATTTTCCTTCACTCTTAGCCACCGCAATAGATGCAACCGAGTCACCTACGCAATTTAACGAAGTAACGAGCATCTCAATCGGATGGTTAATTGCAAGAATCAACAAATATGCAGTCAATGGCTGTTCACCGGTAAATCCAACACCCGAAAGAATTGTGATAAGAATTACTGCACCTGCACCCGGAGCTGCCGGAGTACCTATACTTGCAATGAGCACCAATACCAAGTTCTTTTGTATTCGTATCTAAGTTCAATGGTAAAGTAGCCGCACTTGATAAGTAAATGCTGATTTTAAATAATCGGTACCGTAAATTGCAAATGTTCTGCAAAGTAACATAAAAATCGCTACCGGACCAAACTTTTTCACGGTGAAATTAAAAAATACTACGATAATATTACTTACTTCTTTACAGAACTGATAAATCACACTGTCTTTTTCCAAACCTAGCTTATTCATACTTAATCCTACAACAACCGAGATAAATACCACGCCTAGCCCAACATTATTTACACTAAATATAGAACAAGTTATTTAGAAACATGTTTTGCAATTATTATCCTAAAATTTATTTTACCAAGAAATACATATACTATATTAGACAAAACATACACCAAATGATACAATTATAAAGTAAAACTTTTAATTTTTGATTTTACTATTCACAGGAGAATGATATGTATATTAACTCTGCGTACCTTAACAATTCAAAAATTGATATCAAGGACAAAAGTAAACCTTTAATTGTAACAAGCTGTGGCACTTACCGTTTATATACAATCCCTAAATTGCCAACCTTAAGACCACGAGGACGACTTGACTATCAATTAATCTATGTCGTTTCCGGCAAAGCTCATTTTCATTTTAATGACAAAGAAGAAATTGTAACTGCAGGTCATATGGTATTATACCGCCCTAAGGAACCGCAAAAGTACGAATATTATTTACAAGATCAAACGGAAGTTTATTGGGTTCATTTTACCGGTGGAAATGTTAAAAACTTAATCCGTTCTTATGGAATTGAAGATAATCAAAAAATTTTCTACTGTGGTTCCAGTTTAGAATACCAGAATCACTTTCGGCTTATGATTGAAGAACTACAATTATGTAGAGATAATTATCCGGAAATGTTAGAAATGCATTTGAGACAAATACTTATTACACTACACCGTCAATTAAAATCTGATACCAAGATTGAAAACAACATGCTTGCAGAAGAAATGGACAAAGCAATGTTATATCTTAACAAACATTACAATGAAGATATTAGTATTGAAGAATTTTCTTCCTCTCTTGGTATGAGCACAAGCTGGTTCATACGAAATTTCAAACAATATGCCGGTTCTACTCCAATGCAATATCTGCTTTCCATTCGCATTGTAAATGCTGAAAATTTATTAGAAAATACTGACTATAACTTAACTGAAATCTCTCGCATCATTGGTTATGATAACCCACTTTATTTCAGTCGAATTTTCAAAAAACAAAAAGGGTTATCTCCTTCCGAATACAGAAAAAATCTGAAAAAACACTAACACAAAGGGGAAATGCACTTATACCAAGTCATCTCCCCTTCGTTTATATATAATTTTAAAAGAAGAAGCAAATGCAAGATTTGTCTATTTCTTTTATCTATTTTGACAAGTATTTTTTTTCTTATTGTATTACACTGAATTCATCAAAAATAACTAAGGAGGCACACAAATATGATGAACTTCAAAAAATACTTATTAAACGATGTAATGCCGTTTCTTGCAAACTATTTCAAATTAAACCAGCATTTTTAACCTTTTATTCCGATATTCTCTGGGTGTTGTTCTATAACGCTCCTTAAATACACGATTAAAGGTTCTCTGGCTGTCAAAACCACACTCATAACATATTGTTGTGATGGATTCCTTTGTATTATCCAGCATAGATACTGCGTAATCCAGACGAATTCCATTCACATAAGTAACAAAATTGCAATGAAATGTTTTCGAAAACAGTCTGGACAACGCATATTTGCTCATTGTTAAATCATATGCCATTTTATCCAGTGTAATCTTATTCCTATAATTTCTGGCAACATATTCTACAGCACGGTATACCATATCTACACCGCCAGCTTTCTCTTTTTCCACCATCTCCATTTCAGAAAAAATATGGGCAAAAATCATCTGCACATATGCTTGAATCAGTCGCTTATTCGCCTTATCCACATCCAACAATGTCTTAATTGCTTTTACAATATCTGTATGAAGATGCTCCTTATTAACAACCGGATTCTTAGGACAATACTGTTCCATTTCCTCCATATAATTTGGTATAAATTTGGGCGAAATAAGCATATATAATGCTTTACTTTCGGAACTTCCAAACACTTGATAATGATGTATCATATTGGGAAATACTATGCCAAAATCTCCTTTTTCCATATGATATAATTCCTGCCCAACGCCTAACTCCAATGTACCCTTTGTAACATAAACCATCTCAATAGCTTCATGTAAATGCGGTGGAAAATGTGTCGGTTTTTTCCATTCCACTATCATATCACTATTTTTGTTTTCATAGGCTAAAAACATGAAATCAGCTCCTATTCCCTACCTGAAATGACGCTGCCAAAGAGAATTTTAATTAATAAAGAATGAATATGTAATATCCTCCTCTGCATTAATGTGATATTCATCTTCCACATCACTGCCCCAACTGTCAATTCCTCCTACACCTCGAACTGCTCCATACACACAAAGAACTGTTCTTCGTGCCGGTGGCAATTCCTCATGGTGCGTCGCATTTTCAATTTCGGATGCAGTATATGGTAAACATGAAAATGCAAATTCCTTTTCATCCTTTTCAAATGTTAATCTCTGCTCAACATTGTCATTTCTGCTATTATCCAAACTCTCACGTCTGTAAACTGTAACACGATTCGTATCCATTCTCATCCCACATTCCTGCGGAACTAAATATGGTGTAAGTGTCAAATCATCCACCGCATATGTACCTTTTAAAGCACCTGCCTTACGATCCGGGTATGTTTCTCCTGACAAACCATCGTACACATATTTATCTGCCAGCGTCGGCATAATAAATCTCATTCCGAAAGCCGGAAGTTCCGGCAAACCTTTTACTCCAGCATAGTGTACATCTACTTTTATTTTTCCGGACTCACCCACTGTATAAGTTACCTTTACTTCTGTTTTTGGTGTTGTGATAGTTTCATATACAAAAATGACTTTCATCTCTTTTGCATAAACATCGCTACCATAGCGGTTATTATCCGGTGCACAAGGTTTTCCCTGTGAAACTCCATCCATAATTACTTCAATATCTCTGCATCCGATAAACATATCTGCTGATAACCAGCTTCCGCTTTTCAGATGAAATTGACTTCCTCTGTCATTATCCGTTAAAGCTCTCCAAAAAGTCGGTTTCGGGCAACGATACAACCATTCATATCCATTTTTTACAAGAGACTCTAAGCCACCTTGTGCATAAGAAAAAATGTAATCAAAATCTGCTCCATGAACACCTAACGTAAAATCTCCATATACCACTCTAAGCATTCCATTATTTGTACAATCCATAATAATACCTCACTTCCTGCATCGCCGGTTTTTCTTTACGATTTGCAAATACGATACCATTTGCCGAAAACTCATAATCTGCAGGTCTGTCGTCAAAATCACCGCCGTAACGGAGCACCTGCTGCCCTGTGACCTCATCTGTCACATAAATTGCCTGATCAATAAAATCCCATATAAATCCGCCCTGATACATTTCATACTTGTCAATCAGCTTCATGTAGGAACCAAGACCTCCCATAGAATTTCCCATATCATGCATAAACTCGCATAAAATATATGGTTTCTTAGGCTGATTACTCAAATATTCCTCTACTTCATATGGTTTTGCATACATGCGGCTTTCCATATCGGAAATAGTGTCTTCGTAAGCTCTATTGTAAAAAGAACCTTCATAATGAACCAAACGTCCATCGTTCTGTTCTTTAAAATAAACATTCATTGCCTCAATATCATCGCCTGCATAAGATTCATTTCCCAGTGACCAGAACAATACCGATGTATGATTTTTAAAGGTTTCAAAATTTGTTCTTGCTCTGTCAATAACCACTTCTTTCCACTGTGGAATTGAGCCCGGAACGTTACAAGATGGTTCGATTGCCCCTAATTTTTGGAAAGAACCATGGCTTTCTAAGTTTGTCTCTGACATCAGATAGATGCCATTTTTGTCACACATATAGTACCAAGGAATCTGATCTGGATAATGACAGGTTCTAACTGCATTAATATTATTTTTCAAAATACAATCCATGTCTGTCTGCATTTCTTCCATGCCGATGCATCTTCCCGTTCTAGGATTCCATTCATGACGATTCACGCCCAAAAGTACCAGACGTTTACCATTTAGATACATTACCTTATCTATTATCTCGATTCTTCGAAATCCCACTTCGTAAGGTACAACTTCTAGTAACTCACCATTATCACTTAAGATTTCCACATAGGTACTGTAAAGATATGGTGTATGATTATCCCAGACATTTACCTGTTCAATATCTACTTCTAACTTCGCAATTATTTTTTCGCCTTCATAATTTAACTTAGCAGGCTTTTCTAAAACTACTTTTCCATTTATATCTTTTAAAATAACATTTACTTTAAATTTCTCATTACAAATGGATGATATTTTAATATCAACAATAAATCTACCACTCTTATTATCAGAATTTAAAATAGGCTGAAGCCATAAATCTTCCACATGTACATCCGGCTTTGCTTTTAAAGATACATTTCTAAAAATCCCGAAGAAACGGAAGAAATCCTGGTCTTCTAAAAACGCAGCACTGCTCATTTTATGTACTTCAACTGCCAGTATATTTCCTTTTTCTTTGATGTAAGGTGTCAAATCAAATTCGGATGGTGTAAAACTGTCTTCTGCATAGCCGATAAATTCTCCATTGAGCCAGACATACATCGCCTGTTCTACACCTTCAAAGCAGATGCTGATGCGTTTTCCCACTAAATTTTTGTCCAAATCAAATTTCTTAATATAAGATCCTACTGGATTGTAGTCTGCTTCGCTAAACATTCCGTTGCCTGCTCCAGCACTCTCGATACTATATGCGCCTCGTCTATAATTTTTACTCTCCCAAGGATACATCGTGTTAATATAACGAATTTGATCATAACCAGCCAGTTCAATATGCCCCGGCACCCTAATATCATCCCAGTCTTCTGTTTTGCAATCCACTTTATAGAAATCCACTGGTCTCACTTTCGCATTCCGGCTAAAACAGAATTTCCACATTCCATTCAGGGACTGCGTAAGAGGATTCTCTTTTTCATTAAAATCCGCATAACTCCTATAATAATTATGGTCGCTATGTGCGGCTAATTGATTTACTCGGAACACTTCCGGATTATCTAACCATTTAATATCTGCGTTCATTTTACTCCTCTTTTCTATATAGCCCCTAAAGTTTTGAAACTCCATGAGCTATCATTTATCATTACTTACTTGCTACTAATTTTTTATTTGCTTCTTCTACATTTAAGAATGTAAGAATTACTGTGATGATTGCATTAAAGATAAATGGCAACCAAAGATACATAATACACATCATGCTGATACAGCCATCTGTCTGAACTGGCGCACCGTTAATATATCCACTCATATCAAGTAACCATCCTGAAAGAGCTACACCGATACCACCACCAAGTTTTGTACCGAATGATGTACATGAGAACATAGAACCATCAATTCTCTTTCCAGTTTTTAAATATGTATGCTCAGAACAAGCTGCAATTACAGCACCAACATCACCCTGCCATGGAGCTTCGCCCAAAGAAGTTAAAATTGTGAATATTAACATAAGAGGAACACTTCCCTTATATCCAGCAAAAACTAATCCCAAACGACATACTGTTGCAAATATGTAACTGTATTTATTTACAGTATATAATCCTTTTGCTTTTGCTACCAAAGCTGGTGTAAGAGCAAGCATTGCAATCAATGGAATGTTAATTGCCCAAGAGAACACACCAAACAATTCCTGACGTAAAAGCACATATGTCATAAAGTAAGTACCTACACCTAACATAGCTGCTCTAAGCTGCTGAAGAATGTAAATAACACAAATCATGATGAAATATTTGTTTGATATAAGTAATTTAAATGTTTCTACAAATGTAAGTCCATTATCTTTGTTTTCTACTTCTTCCCCTTCTCTAAGTTCTTCATCTGAAAGTTCCTTTACAGAGAATACAGAAAGCGTATTTGAAATAATACCGATGATACAGTAGATAATTGCCACTGTCCTCCAACCAGAAGCGCCACCACCAAGTGCTTCTACTGCTCCAAATGTGATTGACTGGATAGCAAGATTTGTTCCGAATGAGAACATAAATCTGAACGATCCCATTTCTACACGTTCTTTACTGTTCTTTGTTACCAGAGATGTCAAAGATGCATAAGCAATATTGTTTGCTGTGTAGAATACTGCGTTCAATGATGTGTAGCAAATAAAGAACCATGCATACTGTGCGGTCTGTCCAATGTCAGTAGGAATTGCAAATACACCAAATAATGTAAGCGCGCATCCGAAGAATCCATAGAACATCCAAGGTCTTGCCTTGCCCATTTTGCTCTTTGTCTTGTCAATCATGTTTCCAAAAAATACATCTGTTATGCCGTCAAATAATTTCGATACTGCAATCAGTGTACCTACAATACCTGCATTTAACCCTATTGTGTCGGTCAAATAAATCATTACAAAGGATGTTAGGAATGCATATACCACATTACCTGCGATGTCACCCGATCCGTAGCCAACTTTGTTGTACCACTTTAAATACTTTTTCTCTGTCATAATGTTCTCCTTTTCTTTTTAGCTTTTATAATGCCGTTCTTTTTGTTAAGTCTATTATATAAAAACATTTCCGAAAATTACATATCATACATTAGACAAAACATGTACAAAATAATACACTTTTGCAAGAAATGGCTAGTATGTATTTTACAAATGCGTTTTTAATCCATTTTTATCGATTATTATAAACGTATAATTTACAAACTCCATCATTTCTATAATAGAAAAGGATTCATTAAAAAAGGACACAGCAAGCATGATGAACGTCGCTATGTCCTTTAATGTTAATTATTAAACAATTTTTAAGTCTGCTCTTAGAGGATTACCAAAGCGTCTTATTTTAATGCTTCGTAATCAGCATCTGTATAATCGGTCGTTGTATCCCAGTTAGGGAATTCTAAAACACTATAATCCATTCCAATTGCTTCACATGCTCTTTTCCATTCTTGTGTTGATTCTTCTGACAATTTATTCAAAACTGACTCGTAGTCAACGATACTCTGTGAGATGATTCCCTGTACAATAGCTCCCAAACTAGGCTGTACATCCTTTACCTCAGTATAGAAATCGTTGGCTTTCACATCTCTCTTAACAATTGTCGGAACTATCTTAGATGTCTCTTCTGCTATCGTGTAATACTCCTTCATAACTTCATTTGTCATATATTTTTCATTAATTGAAGGGATTACCGAAACAAATGTACCATCCTCTACACAGCTTGACTGATATCCATACTCCTCACTATACAAAGCCATTAAATAATCAGCCGCTTCCTGTGGATGCTTAGATTGCTTATAAATACCAATCCAAGGAGATAACTCACCCGCCTGAACGTATGTATTGCTTACACCATCCGGTACCGGAACCGCCATAACTCCATAATTCAAATCTGGATAATTTGTATCCCAGGAAGGAATACACCACATACCCTGACAGAGAAATGCTGCCTGTCCCTGTGCAAATAATTCTCTTGCTTCCGGAGCACTAATATTAATTGTATCCGGATGAATACTACCATCTTCTACTAAGTCCTGAATAAAGCCCATAGCCGCCTTAACCTCAGTTGTATTATATGGTGCAACACCATTATCTACCAATACCTTTGTTGTTGCAGCAACTTTTCCACCTGCTGCTGCAGCTAAGGAACGTGCCAAAACATCCATACGATTTGTCTGTTTTCCACCATCAATCAAACCATAAACATTACCGTTTCCATTTTCAGTAACTTTTTTACATGCGTCGATAAATTCAGAATATGTACTTGGTACTTTTTCCACACCAGCATCTGCCAGAACATCTTTGTTGTAGAAGAAAAGACACTGAATTGTTGGCATAACCTCTGTGATTGTATACCAATCTTCTCCAATATGGGTAACACCCTCTGCAAATGAAAGAGGATCAAACTGTGCTGCAAAATCGTCTGTAACATACTGGTTAATTGGCTGATACCACTCTTCTTCCACAGCTGTACTTAATGTCAAGCCTACAGGAATTGGGAAAATATCCGGTCCCTCCCCCGACTTAATCATAGTTACAATTGTGTTTTTAAACTGATCTACAGTTAACATGGTATATTCAATATTGATATCAGGATGCTCTTCCATATATTTTTTATGGAACTCTTCTCTTTGACTTGCAGAACCATCACTCCAGTCTACAACACGCAGAGTAATCTTTCCATCCTCTGATACATCACTATTTGAATCATTTCCTACCGGAGTATTCGCACTCTCAGTACTTTCACCATTGGTGGATGGCATTGCTCCACATCCTGCAAATAAAGTAATTACTAAGGTTAATGCCATCACGATACTACAAATTTTTCTTTTCATCATTACGTCCTCCTTGTATTTATTTTTTTATTAACTCTTTACTGCTCCTGCAATTCCTTCAACAAAGTGTTTCTGCATGAAGATAAAGAGAATAATTACTGGTATTACTGCTATTGTTCCTCCTGCCGCGATACCTGTCCAATCTACTGTGTTCTCACCCTTAAATGCATATAAACCAACCGCCAATGTTCTAGATGCAGGATTATTCAAGGTTAATACCAATGGAAGCATGAAAGCATTCCATGCCCATATAGTTTCCATAATTACTACAGTAGTAGCCACAGGTTTACACAATGGCATCATAACATGGAAGAAAGTTTGGAAAAAATTACATCCATCTATTTTGGAGGCCTCCTCCAGCTCTTTTGGCACACTCTCAAAGAAACTAGTAAACAACATCAAAAAGATTACATGCGCTCCACCTGCTTGCGACAATATCAAGCCCAGCTTTGTTCCTACAAGGTTCATGCTCTTAACCACTTCATAAGTAGGAATAATTGTACTAACCAAAGGAATTGCGATACTTCCCAAGAAAATTGCCATACAAAGATTTCTTCCCACAAATTTAAATCTACCCATTGCATATCCGGCCATCATTGTCATCACCAAAACAATCACAACGGAAAAAACCGTCACAATAATGGTATTGATAAAGTATGTTCCAAAATCAGCTTTGTTCCAAATACGAATAAAATTTTCAATGGTAGGTTCATCAGGTATCAATCCCAACCTGTTTTTGAAAAACTCCGACTGACTTTTGAATGACGCCGCAATCATCCAAAGAAATGGATAAATCCATGTCAAACCTATTCCCGCCAATAATACATGCGTAAACAACGTCTTAATTCCTCTGAGACTTTTATCTTTATTCATCTTCCAACCTCCTACACATGCTTGCTTAAACGACCTTTAATCGAATTTAACAGCAACCCAATAATGATAACTGTGCCTCCAAAGAATAACGCGGCTGCACTAGCATAACCTAACCTAGGCATTCCTATTTCACTCGAAAAAGCTGTTCGATATACATAAGTCGCAATTACATCAGTTGCATAATATGGACCACCTTCCGTCATGGTCTTTACCATATCAAACACCTTTAATGAGTTAATAGCACACAGGATTGCGATGATTCCTCCCGTAGGCGCAATTAAAGGTAATACTACATGAAAGAAAGTCTGGCTCCTATTAGCACCATCAATGGTTGCTGCTTCATACACATCTTTGGAAACTCCCTGTAAACCTGCCAGCCAGTAAATCATATATGTACCACAATCTTTCCACAAAGAAATAACAACCAATGTTGGCAATGCATACTTTGCATTTCCCAAAAAGTTAATTGGATTATCAATAATATTCAATGCTACAAGCGCATGATTTACCGGTCCCTGTACACCTAATATAAATACCATGATAATTCCGACAACTGATGCCGTAGTAATTACAGGTATAAAATACATTGTTCTATAAATACCGCGTCCTCTTAACTTTTCATTATTTAACATATATGCCAAAAATAGAGATACTGCCAACTCCAATGGTACTATCATTCCCATGTATTTGAAACTGTTAGCGAATGCATTCCAAAACAACTCATCCTGTAATAATTCTTTATAATTAGCCAACGCCACATATGTTGCATTTGAAGTCATTCCAGACCAATCTAATAATGAATATTGAATACTACAAATAATAGGATAACCCTGAAAAAGAATATAAAATCCAACAGCTAGTGCCATAAACAACCAGCACCACAAATTTGTTTTTACTCGCTCAACAAATTGTTTCTTACTCATTTTTTGAGTTTTATGCTTTTTTGCTCTTTTCATTTTTTTCCTCCATTTCATATAAATACTTACTTCTAACTGCAGAAATCATCGGTAGTCCTGTATCATAATCCAACTGTCTAGGTTCATACTCTTCGTTTTCCCTCTGTCTGGTAAACCCTTCATTGTCCCACTTCGGTACAAAGTCTCTGTTCCAAGGTCTCATTGACCATTGATAACCTCTGTATAAGTCTCGTGTTTCATTCATATGATTAATTAACAAGTTATGAAAATGTTTAATTATGTCATAGTACTCGGGATTATCTATTAAGTTATTTATTTCATGAGGGTCACTTTCTAAATCATAGAACTCATCTTTATCTAACAAATTAATAACCAGTTTATATCTATCTGATATGGCAGCTCTCATCATCTGCAAACCGCCGAAGCCATCATGGTCTATTTCATAGCGGGTAAATTCTGTATACACCACATCATTTATTTTCTCACTTGTATTATAGATTTGTGGCAACATACTTTTTCCTTCCAACAATTTTGGAATTGGCAAACCAAAGTAATCCATAATAGTTGGAACTAAATCAATATGCGAAGCTGGTTCATTTACAACCTTACCGATTTCGCCTCCTCTGATAATTAATGGAATGTTTGCAACTTCCTTGTATGCTGACGCATTTTTAGAAAACAATCTGTGTGCTCCAAGCATATCTCCATGATCTGATGTGAAAATAACCAGTGCATCAGGCACCTTTTCATTAATTAACTTCAATACACGTCCAATCTCGTAATCTACAAAAGAATTACATCCTAAGAATAAAGACAAAAAATCAGACGCACAATTTATTTCTTCTTCTGATGCTTCTAATTTATCGCCTGCCCACAGTCTTTGCATCATAGGTTTGTCTCTCAAATCATCACTAAAAACCGGCGAGTCATCAAATTTAAATCCTTCGTACATCTTATTGTACGGAGCCGGACACAACGATGGACCATGCGGTTCATCATATGATACTGTCAAAAAGAAATCTTCTTCTTTATACTGCTCCAAAAAACGAATTGCTCTATTGGAACATCTATGGGCATATGTAAATTCTTCTGAGAAATCCGGTCTGAATGATTCCTGCGATTGGCGAGAACGTACCCTTTCATCTTCTGTCAATTCATCTAGATATGTTTTCATATCATACCAATATTCCTCTTCCCAGCCTTCCGGACATTTTCCAAGTCCAAAATAATCGCCTCCGTCCAAATGCCATTTTCCAATGTATCCACATCTTACTCCATTATCTGTTAATCTTTGTCCGATAGTCTTTACATTATCTCCTAAAGGTACTCCATTCGTTACCATTCCATTTGAATGAGGAAATGTACCAGTAAAAATTGCACTTCTTGCCGGTCCGCATACAGGTTGACATGTGTAAGCATTTTCGTAACGAATACCTTCCGCAGCCAACATATCTAAATTTGGTGTAGACATTTTCTCATTCCCATAGCACCCAACCATGTCTTTTCTTGTTGTATCTGTCATTAAAAAAACTACTTGCTTTTTTTTGTCCATATCTATCCTCCTAAACTGCTGGGGTGTGCTTTTCTTTACGCATATAATAAAAAAAAATATCGTCAAATTCCATTCAAATTAATGCTATCAATATGGATTTTTCTGCTTTTATATGCTATCCTTTAATTGTACGTCAACAACATTCAGGAGGATATATATGATTAATATATGTGGACATTTACGAAATGAACGAAGATCTTCTGGTTTTTTGGACGAAAACTCGCCACTCCTAATTAATTGCTGCGGAAAACAAATTTTTCAAACACAAGACTACTTTCTAAAACGAGAAAATGGTCGTCTTGATTATCAATTAATATATATCTACAAAGGTTCCGGTCACTTCTTTCTTAATGGTGAATGGACTGTTTTGACTGCCGGAAATATTGTTTTATTTCCTCCATCTGTTCCTCAGTTCTACTCTTACTATGCTAAAGAAAAACCCGAAATATATTGGATTCATTTTACAGGAAGTTCCTGTGAATCTATTTTAAATAAGTACTCTGTCCAAAATGGTAATATCGGCGAAAATTTGTCTATCAAGCATCTATTTCAAGATATTATCACTGAGCTTCAACTAAAAAAATTACACTACGAAGACATAGTTGTCGATTTATTTTATATACTTCTGTCTAAAATCCATCGTTCATTCCATGCAACACTTTATCCTGTTGAAAATGACTTTTCTATCGATAGATTAATCATCGAATTAAATACCAAATATATGGATAATTGGACAATTTCCGATATGGCTGATTTCTGTAAATTAAGTAGCAGCTATTTTTCTCATACATTCAAAAGCAGAATGCATGTATCACCCATGCAATACCTCAATGCCTTACGAATCGAAAAAGCAAAAGAATTCTTAACTGCAAATACTATGTCCGTTAACACTGTTGCACGACTTGTCGGTTATGATGATCCACTTTACTTCAGTCGTGTATTTAAAAACAGTACCGGGATTGCTCCTCATAAATTCTATCAAAGTTTTACTAATGCCAATACACCATCCTGGTTCTATGAACCTCTAAAAAACAATTAGTATTTATATCAAAAGCCGGCCGCCTGACAAATCACATGTCAAACGACCGGCTTTTATTTATTTGCGGATTCCCACTATACCATAATTATCTTGTCTTCACCCATTCTGCAATTTTAATCATTCGCCCTAAATTATGTTCAAAAAATTTCTTGTAGCTACTACAAAAAATATTTTTTCCATATTCTTCTCCAAATTGTTCTCGATTTCTGTAACAACCACCTCTACAAATAGCGTAATATTCACATTTCAGACAGGCTTCGACATGGTTATAAGAGCGTTTTACAAAATAACTCTTTCGCCGTGCACTCTCTATATCATCAAAATCATCAATCAACAAATTGCCCATCTTATACTCGTCCAAAACATAAAAATCACAGGGATATACACTTCCATCCGCTTCTACAATCATCTGAAAACTGCATACACCTCTTTGTTCACAAGATTCCGGTTCCACTCCAAGTAATATCCCAATATAATTTTCAAATTGTCTGATATACGGTTGGGTTCCATTCCAAACATCTTTTTCCCACAAATCAAATAACGTTATTAAAAAATTTCCATACATCTCCGGTGAAACCGAATAATCCACTGTATTAGTTTTGGCATTTATTGGTGCTAAGCATGCTATGTATTGCTGCCATAAAAACCCTCTTTTTTTATACATATCATATATCTGCTGAATTTGAGGCGCTGTCTGTTTATTTACCACTGTAAGCACATTGAAGTCTATCTGCCATAACTGTAACTTATTTGCCACATCCAGTACTTTCGAATGTGTACCCCTTCCCTGCGAATCTTTCCTATACCTATCATGTGTTGCCTCAACACCATCAATTGATGATCCTACTAAAAAACTGTTATCTTTAAGAAATTGATACCATTCTTCATTTAGCAAAAGACCGTTGGTTTGTATCGAATGAAATATTTCTACATTATTTACATTGTATTTTTTTCACAATCTATCCACTGCTGATAAAAAGACACCCCTGGCAAAGTAGGCTCGCCGCCTTGAAAAATAAACGTACATCTTGAAGTAGCAAACTTGAGTACTTTTTTTATGACTTCTTGCATTACTTCCGATTGCATGATTCCATATGATGCCTGTTTCCTATTGTTCATTTCGTCTGCATAAAAACAATAATCACATTTCATATTGCATAGTCCCGAAGCGGGTTTTATCATAACACTAATTTCTGGCATAGGCATACCTCATTTCTTCTCAAACAATAAACAAATAATTACTATTTAGACTATTATAACACATTTCTATGTCTGTTTAAAAGAAAGCCAGTCGGATAAATAATTCCGCTGGCTTCATATATATTTATTCAAAATCCATTACATCAATCCATTTCATTAAGAATTCTTTTTCCAATTCATTATCCTTTGTAAGCTGAGCAGCTGCTACAATCGGAATCCATTTCTGCACATACTGTCTGGCAGTATCACTTTTTTTACAGTAAAGTCTCAAATATAAATCTGCTTTTACCTGATCTTTTAACGCAAACAATAAATAGGTCATTGCTGCATCTGCGCTGGCATTTCCCTGTGATGCATGTGCCCAGTCAATTACTTTAAATGTACCATCCTCTGCTACAATCACATTACTTGGATTATAATCTCCATGACACAATTTTTTATGCTTCGGCATTCCTTCCAAACGTGTAAGCAATTCATATCTTGTAGTTGCATCAATCATTTTTAAACTGTTAATCTGTCTCTGTAATTTCCCCTTTAATCTGCGTAAAAGACTAGACTGCTTACTATGTATTTCAATCTGTAAATCTACAAACTGTTCCATATATTCTTCTAATTTTTCTGGATGCCTATTCATTAATGTTTCTAATGTCTCTCCGGCAACATATTCCGTAACTAATGCCCATTTCCCATCAATTTTTACAACACATTCCAATGCCGGAACTGCAAGACCAGTTTCTTCCACACGGGCAGTATTTAAAGCTTCATTACAAATATCTGATTTTGCATATGTATTTTCAAAAAGTTTTATCATACTATCTTCATATCTGTAAAATGTTTTTTGCCTACGTTTTACGATTAGTTTTGCATCTTCTAAATTATACATGCTTATACCCCCTCTTATTTGCCGTAATATACTCTTAAATACATTTCTTTGATTTCCTTCATCAGTGGATATCTTGGATTTGCACCAGTACACTGATCGTCAAATGCCTGCTCTACCATTTCATCTAATGTATCAAGGAAATACTGTTCCTCTACACCATAATCTTTAATAGTCTTTTTGATTCCAACCTTCTCTTTTAATTCCTCAATCTTTTCAATGAACATCTCTAAGGTTTCTTTGTTATTCTTTCCGAAGATTCCTAAGAAATGCGCACACTCTGCATAACGTTCCAATGCGTGCGGATACTGATACTGTGAAAAGGTTCCCATCTTTGTAGGTGCATCTGTTGCGTTAAATCTCATAACCTCTGTAATGAGGAGTGCATTTGCAACGCCATGCGGCAGGTGATGGAATGCACCTAATTTATGTGCCATAGAGTGGCACACACCTAAGAACGCATTTGCAAATGCCATGCCGGCAAGCGTAGATGCATCTGCCATTTTTTCTCTTGCAATCGGATCATCTGCTCCATTTTCATAAGCAGAAGGTAAATATGCAAAAATATTTTTCATTGCTTTTAATGCAAGACCATCGGTATAGTCTGTTGCCATAATAGATGCATATGCTTCCAAAGCATGTGTTAAAGCATCAATACCGGATGCACTGGTTAATCCTTTTGGCTGAGACATCATATTATCTGCATCAATAATTGCCATATTTGGAAGCAATTCATAATCTGCGAGCGGGTATTTTACCCCCGTCTTTTCGTCGGTAATGACAGCAAATGGTGTTACCTCAGAACCTGTACCTGAAGATGTCGGAATTGCTACAAAATATGCTTTTTCACCCATTTTAGGGAATGTATATACTCGCTTGCGGATATCCATAAACCGCATTGCCATATCAAGGAAGTCTGCTTCCGGATGTTCATACATTACCCACATAATCTTAGCTGCATCCATTGCAGAACCGCCGCCAAGTGCAATAATGACATCCGGTTCAAAACTTCTCATCGCTTCTGTTCCTGCTTTTGCACATTCTAAAGTTGGGTCAGGTGCAACTTCATAGAAGCATGTATGCTGAATCTTCATTTCATCAAGTTTCGCTTCAATCGCCTTTACATATCCGTTCTTGTATAAAAAACTGTCTGTTACGATAAATGCTTTCTTCTTTCCAAGCACATTTCCAAGTTCATCTAATGCAACCGGCATACAGCCTTTTTTGAAATACACCTTTTCAGGTGTTCTGAACCAAAGCATATTTTCTCTCCTTTCCGCTACGGTCTTGATATTGATTAAGTGTTTTACTCCAACATTTTCAGATACAGAGTTTCCACCCCACGAACCACAACCTAATGTTAAAGATGGTGCAAGCTTAAAGTTATAAAGATCACCAATACCACCATGTGCTGCTGGAGTATTTACTAAAATACGGCAGGTTTTCATTGCTGCTGCATGTTTTGCAATTTTTTCCGTCTGTGATGGATGTGCATAAATCGCCGCGGTGTGTCCATAGCCGCCATCAGCAACTAACTGCGTTGCTTTTTCCAAAGCTTCCTCAAATGTTTTTGCCTTGTACATCGCAAGCACCGGAGACAGTTTTTCATGTGCAAATTCTTCTGTAAGCTCTACGGATTCTACTTCACCAATCAGGATTTTGGTTTCTTCCGGAACATTTACACCTGCTAATGCTGCAATCTTATATGCACTCTGTCCTACAATTTTAGCATTCAAAGCACCATTGATAATGATGGTTTTACGAACTTTTTCGATTTCATCTTCCTTCAAGAAGTAGCAGCCACGAAATGCAAATTCTTCTTTTACGGCTTCATATACGTTTTCCATAACAGTTACTGACTGCTCAGAAGCACAAATCATGCCATTATCAAATGTCTTAGAATGGATAATTGAATTAACTGCCATCTTGATATCGGCAGAATCATCAATAATAACCGGTGTATTTCCTGCGCCAACACCAAGTGCCGGTTTACCTGAAGAATAAGCCGCTTTTACCATACCCGGTCCACCTGTCGCAAGAATGATATCCGCATCTTTCATTACCTGATTGGTAAGTTCCAACGAAGGTTCATCAATCCATCCAATAATTCCTTCCGGTGCACCGGCCTTTACTGCAGCCTCAAGTACAACTTTTGCAGCTTCGATAGTAGAACCTTTTGCACGAGGATGTGGACTAATAATAATTGCATTTCTTGTCTTTAACGCAAGAAGTGTTTTAAAAATAGTTGTAGATGTCGGATTTGTAGTCGGAATAACTGCAGCAATTAAACCGATTGGTTCAGCTATCTTTTTAATACCAAATGCCTTATCTTCTTCGATAACTCCACATGTTTTTGTATCTTTATATGCATTGAAAATATATTCTGCTGCATAATGATTTTTGATTACTTTGTCTTCTACGATTCCCATTCCAGTCTCTGCAACAGTTGCTTTCGCCAACGGAATCCTCTGAGCATTTGCTGCCATAGCTGCCGCAAAAAATATTTTATCTACCTGTTCCTGCGAAAACATAGCAAATACCTTCTGGGCCTGTTTCATTGCCTGCATTTTTTCCTGTAACGCTTCTACTGAATTAATTACATTTGACATTTCTTTACCTCCATAGTAATTGTTATTTTCTATCATATGCTTCCCTTACCAATTCCCTATCCTTTTCTGTTCCATTATAAAAAAATATAGTATAAAAATACATATCATGCATTAGACAAAATATGCACAAAATAATACAGCTAATTTTATTAAAACAATTAGCTGCCTTATTTTAAAGATTTATTATATTTTATACATACATTTTTTTATACTAGTCTGTATAATATTGCGCTTGCGCATGCCACAGTTCATGGTACTTCCCGTTCTCATCCGAAAGCAGCATCTCATGGTTTCCCTTTTGTATCACCGCACCTTCATGAAATACCGCAATCTCATCACAGAATTTGCAGGAGGACAAACGATGACTGATATATATCGCAGTTTTATCACCCGAGATATCATTAAACTTGGAATAAATTTCCGCCTCTGCAATCGGGTCTAACGCTGCTGTCGGTTCATCTAAAATGATAAACGGTGCATCTTTATATAACGCTCTTGCAATCGCAATTTTCTGCGCTTCACCACCGGAAACTTCCACACCGTCTTCCGTGAACTCTTTGTAAAGTTGCGTATCAAGTCCCTGCGGAAGCGTCTTAAGACGTTCACCAAAGCCTGCATCTATCAAGGCTTTTATCACTCTGTCTTTATCATAAGAGACGTTTCCCGCTACATTCGTACCCAACGGCTGAGACAAGAGCTGAAAATCTTGAAATACGATAGAAAAAATGTCCATGTAATCACGATAATTATACTTGCGAATGTCGATACCGTTTAGAAGTATCTGACCTTCCTGCGGGTCATACAGGCGGCACAAGAGTTTGATAAAGGTAGTCTTGCCGCTGCCGTTTTCTCCTACGATTGCAAGTCTGCTGCCAACCTTAAATTTCATGGACACATTTTTGAGTGCCCAGTTTTCCGCACCCGGATACTTAAAGGAAACATTCTTGAATTCTACTTCGTACTGGCGGTCGGAACGTTTTTCTGTAGTTAAGCTGCCTTGGTACATGGAGTTTGGAATGTCAAGGAATTTATATGTCATTTCCAGATATACAGCATTGGTTTTCAGTTCACCATTCAATTCAATTAGCGCAAATACGTTAGACGCCAAAGCAGTGACTGCTCCTACATACTGCGTTACGGAACCTACATCAAATGCTCCTGCCCATGCTTTTAAACAGGTAAATACGTATACAACCCCAGTAAATATCGCTGTGATACCAACTCCTAAGCTTGCATAAAGTCCCATTGGGCCAAGTGCCAGTTTTCCGATGTTTCCTCCTGCTCCAAAAGCCGAATTTTTCTGCCAATATGCACTGATTAGGTTCTGTTGGTTATACATGCGGATATCTGCACTTCGGTTTGTCTTTTGCCCGATATGACCGAAATAACCATGCAGGCGATTTCCAAAGGTTGCTTCTTCCCCAACACTTCCCCAATACGCTGCTGCCTTTCCAGCTAAATTACCTGCAAAAAAATTAATCAGAAGCATTATTCCTGCAAGCAGCAATATAAAAACCGGATGATTCAATATCACAAGATTTCCTGCTGTTTCCGGCACCAGTGAAGTAAATAGGGAAACTGTCAATGCAATACCACTTATGATACCAATGATATTTCTTAACGCAATTTCATAATACATCGGTGCACGAACCAATCCCCATCCACTCCAATTTTCATTCTGTTTTATCTGTGCTCTTAGGTCATGCGTTTCCTGTTTGTCAATATCCGCAAAATCCATGGAAAACATTTTCTTTGCAAACAGAATATCCTTTCGTCCATACATATCATCGAACATTGTGTCATTGTGATGTTTCAAAATTCCTCTTAAAATCGCGCAGAATCCTGTACATAGCACACCCGCTATCACCCATTTCCAGAGCATCTCTTCTCTGCGCAGCAAAGCAATTTCTTTTAAAATTTGCGCCGAAAAGAATACGGTCACATAAGGAGTTATCGCTTCTACAAATGCTGTCACTGTAGCCGTTGGGAGATATTGCGGAGTCACTTTATGCAATTCTTTCATCGCACGGATATGAAGCCCGACTGTATACTTTAATGATACCTTTTTCTCTTTCATTAGAACTCCCTCCCTTCCTGATAATAACGACTCTGTATTTCAAACAACTCTGCATAAGCACCATTCTTCGCGAGCAAGCCCTCGTGCGTACCCTCTTCTAAGATACCGCCGCTTGCCACAAAAATAATGCGGTCACAGAATCGTGTAGATGCCAGACGATGCGAGATAAACATTGCTGTTTTGCCCTCTGTCATAGCATTATATTTCATATAAATATCATTTTCTGCAATCGGGTCTAATGCCGCCGTCGGTTCGTCTAGCAGCAAAACCGGTCCATCCTTATACAATGCTCTTGCCAGCATCAAACGCTGTGTCTGTCCGCCCGAAAACAGGACACCATCCAAATATACATCCTTGCCCACATGCGTCTCTAGTCCTTGTGAAAATTCCTTAATTGTTGCTGTCAGCCCAGCCTTTTCAATACAGTTCCATACTTTTTCGATATCAATATCCTCATTACTTTGAGCGATATTTTCCGCTATCGTTACATCCAGCACAGAGAACTCCTGAAAGACCGCACTAAAAAGACCATAATATTCTCTTCGGTTAAACTGTCTGATGTCCCGTCCATTCAACAGCACCCTGCCTTCCGTCGGGTCCAGCAAACCACACAGTAGTTTCACTAAAGTCGTCTTTCCTGCGCCATTCAAACCTACAATGGCAAGCTTTTCTCCCGGACGTACTGTCAAGTTCAAATTATGTATCGTATCTGCTTCCGCCTCCGGATATCGGAACGATACATTTTCCAATTTCAATTCATAACCGGCTGTTTTCGGAACATCCTTGCCCCCTTCAAACACAAAACCCTCCGGATATTCCAAAAATTCTCGGACACAAGAAATATCAATACTTTCCTGATGCAACTTCGTCAATTCCTGTAAGATACCAGTCACCCACATAGTAAAAGTCGAAACTGCGGTAAAATATAACAAAAATTCGGAAATGCTCAAATTTTTCTCTAAGGTCAGATAAATTAAATAGACATAAGCAATACCATTTCTTGCTATCGTTAAAACTGCTTCTGTCACATCTCCTAAAATCAACCTTCTTTCAAACCGAAACCGAAAATCTCTATAGACATCATGAATATTGGTATTCAAATCATTTAACCAATTCTGCAATCCAAAAATGCGAATATCTTTTGCCAAGGTCAATGATTCTGCACTACTGCGTATATAAAGTTTCTGAGCATAAATTTTATCTTCTTCGTCACGATGTGCATACCGCCAGGTATTTACATAAAGGGAAACGAAAAATCCTGCGATACAGGTAAGCAATATCAGCCCAATCATCCACACATCCAAATCGGATAAAATCGTGAGGTAGACCACAAATCCGCCTATATTTTTCAAAAGATTCGTCAGAGTCGTCCATATATACTCTGTCGCCTCACGATTGCCGTTGCATGCCAGGTAAGCTCTGTCTCTGAGTTTGATAAAATCGGTTTTATAATTATTCGGATAGGAAGTCATATTACATTTACGTGCAATCTTCCCAATGACATAGCTTCGTACATCCACCCGTGGAAACAAAGCAATTTCGCTAATATACTCTTTTAATCCCATAATCAAAAACAATGCTACCGTAAACACGCCAATTGTCCCAAGTAGTTCTTCCAACGCCACCTGTTCTTCCACTCGCCTCAATATCTCCGGCGCAATATAAAGTTGTGTCAAATTATAAAGCACTTCCAGTGTAGCCGTCAGTACTACAAATACCAAAACACGGACTCTGACCTTCCATGCGTTTTTCATCATCCACCAAACATTTTGCAGCATATTATATTTTGGTTTCTTTTTTTCTCTCATACAAATCACCTCTCACCTTTTTCTCATGGTTTGCATTCCCATCCGCAAACCAAGTAAGCAATTGTATCCTATCATAAGAAAAAGTCCCCGGCACAAACCGGGGACGAATTGTAAAATTTGGGGGATGAATTGCTACACCTGCGGAATTAAAATCTCTGTTGTAAAAGCACCGTCCTCACTGTTGCGGCTTAAATAACCATCCAGACGCTCGATGATATTATCGATTCGTACCAGACCAAAACCATGCCCATCGCCTTTTGAAGTCTGATAAACTTTACCGATTTTCTCCAACTTTTTTGTGGCGGTAAAATTGGTAAAGGAGATATAGAGCTGTGTACCTTTCATATCCATATACACACGAATAAGGCGTTCTTCGCTTGGGAGATGCAGGCTGGCTTCAATGGCATTGTCAAATAAATTTCCGATAATACAGCACAAATCCAACTCTGACATTTTTAATTTTACAGGGATGTGCGCATCACATTGTACCGTAATCTCCTTGGACTGCGCCAGAGAAATTTTACTGTTTAGAATAGCATCCGCCATGGCATTACCTGTTTTTACTACGGTATCTACCGTATTCAAATCTGTATCCAGTTCGTCCAGATACACTTTGATACCATCCATATCGCCATTTGCCGCCAACACCTTCATCATCTGAATGTGGTTGCGATAGTCATGACGCCATCCTCGAATCTGACGGTACATATTCTCCACTTCCTGATAGTGTGTCTCAATCAGCTCACGCTGATAATTCGCAATCCGCTTATCTATTTGTTTTGAAAAGAGGGACATAGCAACCTCCTTTATCCTATAACAATAATATAAAATAGTTACGTATAATTTATAATTGCTCTATTTAATGGTTCATACGCACCTCTCGGCAATGGCAGCACCACGTCATCCGAAAGGTACACATCCGTTTTGGTCACACGCTTTATATACTTCAGATTCACAATCATGTTTCTTCCCACACGGCAAAAACGGTCATCCAGTTCTTTTTCAATGCTGCTTAAACTGCGCTTTAGCGTATACTCATTCTTACAATGAATGGTGATGTAATTCTGGTGCACATCCAGATAACTAATCTCATAAAACGGAATACGCACCATTTCACCAGATAATTCCAAATTCAGGCACCGTTCTTCCTGCTTTCTTTTTTCCAGTGCACGATTTAACACTTCCAAAAGCTTTGATTCGTTCACCGGTTTCATCAGGTAATGAAGTGCCGATACCTCATACCCTTCTGCGATGTAATCCGAATAACCTGTGATAAAAACAATCTGTACCGCTTCGTTATCCTTACGCACCTGCTTTGCCATGGTTACACCATCCATGGCACCCATTTCAATATCCAATAAAAGGATGTCCCATGCCTTATCCTCTGCATAATGGAACAGAAAACTCTCTGCTGACGGAAAACATTCGGTCTGAATGCTTAACTCGCGTTCTGCCGCCCATTTGCTTAAAATATTCTGCACAAATTCTGCATCCTGCATGCAGTCGTCGCAAATTGCAACACGATAAGACATGTACTCACCTTCTTTCTTTGCTTTTCAAATCTTTACAGCAAGCAATGTTCGCTTGCTCTCTTCCGAAACCGTTGTTTTCAATTTTAGCTGTTCAACTTCATTGTCAACTGGATTCTCTGTTTCTTTACATCCACGCTCATAACTTTTACTTCTACGATATCACCAACACTGACTACTTCAAGCGGATGTTTAATAAACTTGTCACAAATCTGCGAAATGTGAACCAAACCATCCTGATGCACACCGATATCTACAAATGCACCGAAGTCGATAACATTACGCACAGTTCCTTTTAAAATCATGCCCGGTGTCAAATCCTTCATTTCTAAAACGTCACTGCGAAGGATTGGTTTCGGCATGTCTTCACGTGGGTCACGCGCCGGTTTTTCTAATTCTTTTACGATATCCTGTAATGTAATGGCACCAATACCGAGTTCTTCTGCCAGTTTATCATAGTTAGAGATTTTTTTAGAAATACCTTCCACTTTACGGTTCTTTACATCTTCTAAAGTATAGCCTAATTTATCAAGCAATTTTTCTGTAGCTTCATAACTTTCCGGATGTACACCGGTAGCGTCTAATGGATGTTTACCTCCATTGATTCGCATGAAACCTGCACACTGTTCAAATGCTTTTGGTCCTAATTTTGCTACTTTAAGAAGCTGCTTTCTATTATCAAACTGACCGTTTTCTTCACGGTATGACACGATATTTTTTGCAATCGCTTTGCTAATACCAGAAATATATTCTAATAATGACGCAGAAGCGGTATTCAAATCTACGCCGACTTTATTTACACAGTCTTCTACAACACCACCTAAAGTCTCGCTTAACTTCTTCTGGTTCATGTCGTGCTGGTACTGACCGACACCGATAGATTTCGGATCGATTTTTACAAGTTCCGCCAATGGGTCCTGTAAACGACGTGCCATGGAAGTCGCACTACGCTGTCCCACATCAAAATTCGGGAATTCTTCTGTCGCAAGCTTACTTGCAGAGTATACAGAAGCACCAGACTCATTTACGATGATGTACTGTACTTTTACCGGAATCTCTTTTAATAAATCTACAATTACCTGCTCTGATTCTCTGGACGCAGTACCATTACCGAGAGAAATCAAAGTGATATGGTATTTGGAAATCAATTTCTTTAAAACTAATTTAGCTTCTTCTACTTTATTCTGTGGTGCAGTCGGATAAATAACGGTGGTATCCAAAACCTTACCGGTCGGGTCTACAACTGCCAACTTACAACCTGTTCTAAACGCCGGGTCCCATCCTAATACAACCTGTCCCGCAATTGGAGGCTGCATTAAAAGCTGCTCTAAGTTTTTACCGAATACTTTAATCGCACCATCTTCTGCTTTTTCTGTCAAATCGCTTCTAATCTCACGCTCAATGGATGGTGCAATGAGACGCTCGTAAGCATCCACAATAACTTCCTGTAATACAGGTGTGGTCTCCGGATTATCTTTTACAATAATCTGTTTTTCCAAATAGCGGATGATGTCCTCTACCGGAGCTTCGATTTTAACAGTCAAAATCTTCTCGTTCTCGCCACGGTTTACAGCGAGTACACGATGTCCTGCAAGTTTTGCAACCGGCTCATTAAAATCATAATACATCTCGTATACGGATTCTGCTTCCGGGTCTTTTGCAACAGAAATAAGGTGGCCTTTCTTCACCGTAAGGTCACGGATTTTTCTTCTGTAATCTGCTTCATCCGAAATGCTTTCCGCGATAATATCTTTCGCACCTGCGATAGCTTCTTCTGCGGAGTTCACTTCTTTTTCTGCATCAATATATTTAGCAGCTTCCTCTAATAACGGGGTGCTAATCATCTGTAAGGAAATCACATTTGCCAACGGCTCCAAACCTTTTTCTTTGGCGATAATCGCACGGGTTCTTCTTTTTGGTTTATATGGGCGGTATAAATCTTCTACCACTACCATCGTCTCTGCCGCAAGAATCTGGGTTTTCAATTCTTCTGTCAGTTTCCCCTGCTCTTCAATACTGTTAAGTACAGTTTCTTTTCGCTCCTCTAAGTTTCTAAGATATACCAGACGTTCATGCAGATTACGAAGCTGCTCATCATTTAAAGCACCGGTTACTTCTTTACGGTAACGGGCGATGAATGGGATGGTATTGCCTTCGTCGATTAATTTCACTGCTGCTTCTGTCTGGGTCTTTTTTATTCCAAGTTCTTCTGAAATTTTTAAAATAATATCCATGTATTACAAATCCTCTTTCCTATCCTTTGCTGTACTTCTACCCGCAATCTCTACTGTCAACTTATATAAACAACAGTAGATACAGTATAACCTTGTAACTGTGACTTTGTCAAAATCTATTGCAAGATTTTTACAAATTAACGCCTCCACACCAGACTGCTTTGTAACCTCACTTTCCCCGCAAAAAGAAAACCACTCGATGTAAATTTTACACCAAGTGGTTCATTTTTATAAGTTTTTCAATACTTCAACGCCTGTAGCAAAGTATGGATTCTCCATTTCAAAGAAGCGTCCTTCATCTGCACTCTGTGCATATGCAGGGTCGATAGGCATTTTTCCTAATACCTTCATATTAAGTTCTGCTGCAACTTCATCTACATGGCTTTCACCAAATACTTTGATTTCTTTGCCACAATCCGGACATTTCAAGTAGCTAAAATTCTCTACTACGCCAAGTACCGGAACATTCATCATAGATGCCATGTTGTATGCTTTTTTCACAATCATCTGCACTAATTCCTGTGGAGATGTTACGATTACGATACCATCTAACGGAAGGGACTGGAATACTGTTAATGGAACATCACCTGTTCCCGGAGGCATATCTACGAATAAATAGTCTACTTCTCCCCAGTATGTCTCATTCCAGAACTGTTTAACAACGCCTGCTAAAACCGGACCTCTCCAGATAACCGGTTCTTCCTCGTTATCTAATAAAAGGTTGATAGACATAACCTTTGTACCATCTTCTGCTTCCATTGGAACCATACCTTCTTCAGTTCCATAAATCTGTCCGTGTAAACCGAACATCTTTGGAATAGATGGACCGGTAATATCTGCATCCAAAATACCAACTTTATAACCAGCTTTATTCATTGCACTTGCAAGGGAAGCTGTCACAAATGATTTACCAACACCACCCTTACCGGATACAACACCAATTACTTTTTTTACATTAGAAGCTGCATTCATTGGTTCTTTTTCGATACCGCTTCCACCTTTTGCGCTTGGGCATCCTTCACAGCTTTCTCTGCTGCATGAAGATGCACTGCTGCAACTACTCTTATCTGCCATGATAATCCTCCTACGTTTCCCTTTTTACCGCTACACTAGCTTCATGTATCGGTAGCTTTAAAATCACATGAGGATATTATACAACTTTTAATATCCAATTGCAAATCCCAATAACAACAATCCGCTCGTCAACACCAGATTCATCACCTGAAACGGCAGACTCCATTTCAGCCACTTGCCATAGTCCACACCACTAATTCCAAGCGCAATCAAAAGTACCGCATTCGTCGGATACATTACATTGGAGAATCCATCTCCAAAAGCAAACGCCACGATACACAACTGTGCTGATATTCCAAACGCTTCTGCCACCGGAACAATAAGCGGCATCAGTAAAAATGCTTTTGCAGAGCCGGATGAAATAAAGAAATTCATCACCAATACAATCAAATAAATAAACAAAATCACTGACCAGCTCGGCAGTGTTCCTGCAATCGTAATCGCCCCTTGTAAAAGCGTATCCAATACATTTCCTTCCACCAGTGTATACTTGATGGAATTCGCCATAAGAATCATGAATACAGCCGGGAAAATACTTACCATACCATGCCAGAAAGTCTGCCACAGATTCCCCAATCTGCAAGACATTTTACTGGAAATCAAGCCTGCTGCCAGAAACGTAATCGCTACGATAATCATGGTTAAATCCTGCAAAAAGCTGATAAACACAGAACTAAGCACCAGTAAAATTCCGCCTGCCATAATACATAAGAACACCTTTAATGCTTTGTCCATTTTTGCATCTGTTGCGGTTACATAGACCTGATTCTCCAGCAATGGTTGTTCTACCTTTTTCGCGTAACGGGTTAAAAACCAAACCAGCAGCATATATACTAATACAAAGCTAACAATCCTAAACCAGATACCGGAAAACATTGGCAATCCTGCCAGTTCCTGTGCTACACCTACTGTAAACGGATTGCACACACCTGCTGCAAAACCACAACCAATAGCAAGCAAGCTCATACCGATTCCCACTAAGGCATCCCATCCCAACCGGATAGATAATGCAATCATAATCGGCACTAACGGCACACATTCCTCAAAGGAACCGATAAAAGATCCCATAGCCATAAAAAACAATGCTACATACGCCAAAAGCTTATATCGGTCTTTTCCAAAACGCTCCGTAATATTCTCCAGCATATAAATCATCAAACCACTCTTATCCAGACAGTTAAATACACCGCCTATGACGAGCAAAAAGATAATTATCGCAATCAGCGACCCATTTCCCTCACTACCTAATACCAAAATCGGAGACAACGCCCACTGCCAAAACGGCATATGAGCTCCCGGTACGACAAATGTCAGACCATAAGTCCCCACCATCATAATAAAAATTACAATTATCGCTGTCAGAAACGATTTTACACCAACATTCAATCCCTTTTTTTCTTCACTCATTTCAACCACTTCAACACTTTTTCAAAATCTTTTTCTTCCCAGATGACCGGAACCGGATAGGTCGGATTACCTTCTTTCACCGCTCTGTCTGTAAGTGTCTTAAAATCCTCTTCCTGTAATTTTGCAACTTTAGACGGAATATCCATTTTCTCATTCATTTCCCTAATAGAGTTAATAAATGCCTTTGCTTTTTCCTGCTTAGATACACCGGAAATACCTACTAAGTCTGCTAAATCCGCCAATTTTTTCGTCACAGCATCTCCAAAAGCTTCCAACACATAAGGCATGATAATTGCATTAGCCATACCATGTGTTACGCCATAAAGTCCCCCCACACCATGAGCAATTGCATGTACATAACCAATAAAGTTACTGTTAATCGCCATTCCGGCATAGTAGGATGCTAAAAGCATATTTTCTCTAGCCATGATATTACTTCCATCTTCATAAACTGTCAACAAATTTTCATAAATAAGTTTTACTGCGCGGAAAGCATGCTTTTTTGCTGTCGGCGAACAAAAACGATTCGTATATGCCTCTACTGCATGTGTCAGCGCATCCATACCGGTCACTGCTGTAATGGAAGCAGGAAGTCCAACCGTCAATTCCGGGTCTAAAATCGCATATCTCGGAACAAGACATAAATCCAGAACCGTAAATTTATAATGGTCGGCTGCATTGGTAATCACTGCTCCTGCTGTCGCTTCCGAACCAGTTCCTGCGGTGGTCGGTACGGCATAGATATTCGGGATTCTCTTCAAAACTTTAAGCAGACCCGCCATCTGTGAAATCATCTTATCTGGTCTTGCAATTCTTGCTCCCAAAGCCTTAGAACAGTCAATTACTGAACCTCCGCCAATCGCTACAATCGCTTCACACTTTTCCTGTTTGTATAGTGCCACTGCTTCCTCAATACAATCTGTCGTCGGGTCAGGCTGCACTTCCGAAAAAATAGCATAGGAAAGACCTGCCTGTGTAAGACTCTCAAAAAATGGAACCAGACTACCGCGTCTGATAAATCCCGGTGTCGTTACCACCAGAACTTTTTTCAAACCTTCCTGTTTTACCATATCCGGAATTTTATAAATACTGCCTGCACCGGATATCACCTTTGCATCACGCAATGGTGCCAGATACATAAACGCACTGAACCCAAACTGGCGCACACGATAATATATATTTCTTAATTTCATATTCTAATTCCTCATTAATATCTCTTCTTTTTGTTATATAAAAGGCATTTCTGCACCCGCAGAAACGCCCTTATTTCTCCCATATTCTAATAAAAAATGTGATTACCGATAATCGTACCGTCGATACCCGGAATTACGGTACGGAAAAACAGACAATTGTTCGTAATTTTTCCATTCAACACTTCCAAAGCTGCGCGTTTACACTCCTCATTTACACCCGCTTCTAAGCGATATGCCAAACGTCCGCTGGCTACCGGCGCAAACTGTTTTTTCTGATAAACCACTTCTGTAATCGTATTGGGAAACTTCGGATGCGCAACACGATTCATAATTACACTTCCTACAGCGATTTTACCATCATATGGTTCGCCCTCTGACTCACATTGAATAATGGCTGCCAACAGATACGCTTCGCCTTCTGCCGGTGTATAATTACCACTAGCCCATTCGCCCCCCATATTCTGGATTTCTTCCCAAAGTTTCAAATCCTGCTCTAACTTCTCAGCTTCTAATTTTCGCTCATACTCTTCCCAGTATTTAAGCTGTGCCTCTAAATCATCTACCTTATCCTGCGCATTTGCAATATCCATCTTGGTATCCGAAATATTTTTTTCCGTTTTGGCTATCAGACTGTTTACTTCCGTCCGCT
Source organism: Roseburia sp. (assembly GCA_045531555.1). Taxonomy (GTDB): domain Bacteria; phylum Bacillota; class Clostridia; order Lachnospirales; family Lachnospiraceae; genus Roseburia. The sequence goes on from JAZSEF010000059.1 coordinate 39,234, forward strand.
TTGCCTCCATGGTATCTTTTAACGCCAAAAGTTCTTTTTCTTCGTCTTCGAGTAATGCTTTTTTGTCTGCAATCTCCTGTTGTAACTTCTGGTACTCAGCCAGCTTTTCTCTATCATATGTATTGATACTAGCAACATATTCTGTCTGATTTAAAAAATCTGACATAGATTCCGAACCAAAAAACATCTCCAACATAGACGTATTGGCATTCTCATACATGTACTGAATACGAAGTTTCATATCCTCATACTGTTTAATAGAACGTTTTTCTGCAGCATCTAACTCTGCAGTAGTCACTGTAATCTCATCCTGCTTATTCGTAATCTGTTCTTCCAATTCGCCGATTTCATTCGCCAAAACCTGCAGATTACTATTTAAATCTTTCAGATTACCTTCTAACGCATCCTTTTTATCATTATGCTTGTCCAATTCTTTTTCGGCTTCGTCTACCTGATCTTTTAAATTATCAACCTGTTCCTTTGCATCGTTAATATCATCCTGTGTAACAGTCGCGTAAACAGTAGTCACCGATAAACAACACAGTACTAATAATGACGCAATTAAACGCTTAATACCTATTTTCTTCATGTATACCTCTTTCGCTTATAATAGACCCAATTTAACACATACATTCTAACAGATTCTTACCAGGCTTTCAACTCAAATACACCAGATATTATATGGAAATTCATTGGAAAATCCTGCTATTCCTCAGGTTTCGAATTCTCTTTTGCTAAATTTCTAGCTTCTCTGGGTGTACAACCATAATGCTCTTTAAATGTCTTGTAAAAAAGCTTCTGATTAAAAAAACCATGGCGTTCCATAATCTCTTGTATACTATCCTCCGTGTACAAAATATCCTGATAAATATGGTTAATTCGCACCTGATTCACATATTTAATAAATGAAATCCCCATATTCTGCGTAAAAAAGCGGCAAAAATACTCACGGTTCAATCCCAATTCATCCGCTGCCTCCTGCAGAGTAATTTCTTCTTTATAATGATGCTCTACATAATCACAGACCTGTTCTAACCGTTCTATATTACTTAATCGCACATACCCCATAGCAGGGAGCAGGGGTTCACTAAAATATTCTATTAAATCAGCCAGAATCTCTAAAATCATAGAATTACTTCGCAATTGATAGGTCTTTGTCTGGTTTACATAAAGTACCGTCAATTTTTTTAACATGCCACACATCCTATCATACGCTTCCTTCTGCGCTTCCTTTAATCTTTTCTTAGCACAAAAGAAAGTCATCAGCTCCTGATTCGGCAGAAAACGATACAAAAGATTCTTAGAAACATGTATACAGATCCCCATTGTCTGTGGAAGGGCATACAATACCTCATGAATCTTAGAATAATCAATTACGATTGCCTCCATCGGATTCAACTCGTATTTTTCTCCGTCCATATTCACGGTAGCATGTCCATTCAAAATATATAGTATCTCCAATTCTCTGTGCCAGTGATACGGAGAATTCTGGTGCATCGTAACAAAACGAACATCGAATCCCACATCCGATTCCAATTCCACCTTTTCATAATTATTCTGTAATTCCGGCATATCTAATCTCCTTCCGTCCTCACACTCTTATTTCTAAACATTCTGTGCAATTTCTAAACTGCTTATTTATTATAATTTATTTTCTGTTTATTTTCAATTTATAATGTCAATATCACCCTACTTTTCGCTAATAATACATCTAAAATATACCTATAAAATCGCGTATTATAACACTTGTCAGGAGGACATCTCCTGATATACAAAAACAATAAAAACCAAAAAAATGAACAAAACAAGGAGGTTATTATGTTTAAGAAAGCAAGAAAATTTTTTGAAAACAACATGGAATCTATCGCTATGGGTTTTGCTTTTGTGAATGGTACAGACTACGTTCCATTTAACTAATGGGTGAAACCATGAGAGAAAAATATGGTAGATTAGAAAGCAAGAAAAAGCGTATCGGAGCAATCAATTAAGACCACTTCGATACGCTTTTTTATTTACTGAACCACGCATAAGGCAGATTGCTTACAATCGGCCAAACAAGACCTACTAGTATTGTATATATAATATCTATGCTTCGAATCCACTCTGTTCCATATGTCGAAAAAAATAATTTGAATGCCAGTATTACCGCAAAAATTTTTGCAACAAATAAAACCAGTTTCTTCACGCGTATTTTTTTCACTTCCCGGTAGTCAATTGGCAGATATTTGATTTTCTCATAAATGCTGACAGTGTCCTGCCCTTCACGGAAGGATATGTACGGTGCAATGTACATCGCCGCACCACCAAATCCCATCATCATTGGCAATACCACAAATCCCATATCACTCTGCATTTCCGCATAAGGTATCATCATAAAAATACCAAATAGAAATTCTAATATCCCTGCCCCAATCCACATACCAATATTTTCTGCTTTCCATGACCAGAATTCTTTATAAAATGAGAATATCTTTTCCTGTTCTTTGTTCATATAAACTCCTTTTCCCTTCCATTCATACCAAATACAGGTTGTCTTATCAAACTTTATTACACAATGCGCATTCGACTTTTATTTTACCAAGTCCAGACTCTCCCCAAACTCTATTAATCGACCTTTTTCCATTATCGCCACATAATCCGTCTTTTGCCCAATTTCTGTCTGAATATGGCTGGTCATCAATACAGATGCTTCTTCGGTCTGAATAACTTCCTGCAGCATTTTGAAAAAATCAATACGGAAAACCGGATCCATGCCTGCCGTCACTTCATCCAGTAAATAAAGTGCCGGTTTATGTGCCATCGCAAATGCCATCTGAAATTTCATCAACTCGCCACGAGACATTTTTCCTACCGTCTTGGCGGTGGACAAATCCATTTTTTTCATGGCGTCCCTAAAAATATCTGTGTCCCAATTTTCATACAAGCTTCCCAAAATCTCCACATTCTGCATCGCAGTCCAGTCTTTTAAAAACTGATTTACATCTGACACAAACCCAATGTGGTTACGCATCATGACATGGTTCTCCCGAATGTCTATGCCATTGATACGAATAGTTCCTGTATATTGCTGTTTCGGGTTCATAATGTAATCTATTAATGTCGTTTTACCTGCACCATTTTTACCCGCAAGCCCCATGATAAAACCTGCTGGTAGCGAAAAACTGACATCCTGCAAATGGAACTCTTTTGCCGTTCCTGTTACATTCTCGAATTCTAATAACATATCTATACCTCCGATTTGTACAAAGTCTCTGCCATCTCTGCAAATTCTTCGTAACTTAAACCGGCACTTTTCGCACCGATAATCAGCTCTGCCAGTCTGGTTTCAATCATCATCAACTGTTTTTCCCTTAAATAGTCCGTGTTATATTCACACACATAGAAACCTTTTCCTGCGACAGAACGGACAAGTCCCTCTTTTTCTAATTCTTCGTAAGCACGCTTTGTCGTAATCACACTTACCTGCAAATCACCTGCCAATGCACGAATGGAAGGCAGGGCTTCACCTGCCTTTACATCTCCCGTTACGATTGCATCTTTCAATTGGCTTACAATTTGTTCATAAATTGCCAGCGTTCCCTGCGGCTGTATTATAATCTTCATAATCCTCCTTGTTTTGCGAAGCAAAATCCGAATCCTTTGATGAGGAGAGGATTTAGCCTCCACTTTTTAGGCTTTCTTTTCTTCCAGATGTTTCATGTCATAAGACATTTCGTAGGTAATACAATTTTTAATGACCGGCTTAAAGTACCGCAATACATAAATATCACACACAATGAGTACCAATCCAAAGATTGCAACCAGTACATTAAACATCATATCCGACTCACCATCCCATGCGACCGTAACCAAAAGTTGGCAGCAAACCGCGTCAATCAGTCCTACCATCGTCGGAGCATATAAACCTTTCAACTCCGGATTCATCAATCGTTTCAGCTTTGTATCGCTTCGCTCCCAGGTACTGCCCGGCCAACTTGTAATCGAACCGCATATCATCATAGATACCAATCCGAAATATTCAAACAATAACAATCTTGCATCCAGCCATCCTGCTATCGCTGCCACACTATAAGTCACTACACCAAACAGAACCGGTCCCAATAAGCGCACCATAAATAGTGTCTTTGCATACTTTTCTCTTTCTGCTTCATTCATCGGGCAAAGGAACATCTGCTTTGGCAGACGGATCGGAATCGCTGACAAACTGTAAATACCAAACAAAAGCGGCAGTGCCATTGCATAATAACGCGGTAACAATTCCGGTTTTTCATTTAAATCTATGATAACCGGAAAAAAACACAGCAAATATACATACATCCACAACATGCTGAAATGATAAGTTTCTTTAAATCTACTCCACCGAAAACCATCTCTGTAATCCTCTAATACCTTTCTTAACATCAAAATCACCCTATGCTTTCTTTTCCTTTAACACCTCATATGCGTTCTCATAATCAACGTTCAATTCCAGAACTGTTGGAAGATAACGCAATAACCATATATCAGAAATTATAATTGGAAGCATCAATATATCACTTAATTTTGTTATCCACATATCCGTATCGCCCACTTGAAAAATCAGAAGTACAACATATATCAACGTCGTAACCTGACCAACGACTCCGGCAGTCTTTAATCCTTTTAGACGCTTATCGGTAAAATGCTCTTTGTCTTTGTCATTATCCCTATCCATGACACTTCCCGGAAAATAAGTAATGGAACCGGCAAGCATAAAAGAGAGCAACCCGAACAACTGCTTTCCTACATATATCCAGTCAAATCGTAATACCAACATTCCTATCGCAGATAACACCGCCCCAAAAAGTAACGGCATCATCAAACGTACCCAAAACATCTGCTTTAAATACTGCTGTCTCTCATTCATTCCCATCGGACAAAGATACATCTGTTTCGGCAGACGCAGAGGAATTATCGCCATCGTATGAAACCCTAACAATACCGGAATTACTACCAAATAATATTCGGCTAAAACAATCTCCTCGTGGTTGTTCTGCACAATGAATGGCAGCATCGTCAGCATGTAGATAAAAATCCATGCTCTGCTAAAATTATAAAATGCTCTGATTTTGCTCCACCGGAAACCTTCTAAATAATCCAGCCAAACCTTTCTTAGCATTGTGGTTCACCTCACTCTATCTCTAACTTTCCTTTACGCTTTGTAATAAAATACATCAATTCTTCTACCGTAGGTTTCGTCACCGTCAAACCTGTGTAAGTAAATCTTCTTCTGTGACGTATTAACGCTTTTGCACCGTATGTGCTATCTTCGATGTGGATGACACTTTCCTGCGGAAGTGTGCGGATTTTATAAGCATCTCCTGCCACCATACAGAAGGTATCGTGCAACGTTTCGATATCCATTGCCAGCAATTGTTCGCCCTTTTCCAAATACACAATGTAGTCTGCTAACTGGTCTAAATCCTCTGTCAGATGTGTGGCTAAAATAATGCTGTGCTCGCCATCTGCAATGAAGTTCTTTAATTCTTTTAAGAACTCTTCACGGAATTCCGGGTCGAAGTTTCCGGTCGGCTCATCCAGAAAAAGTAACTTTGGCTTGTGGCTTAAGGCAAATGCAAACTGGAATTTTAATTCCTCACCTTTTGACAAACCTTTGTACTTGCGATTTGGGTCTAACTCAAATTCTTCTAAATATGCTCTCATCTGCTCCGCTTTGTAGTTTACATAATACTTGCCGTAATAATCTGCATTTTCCTGTAAGGTACGGTAATCTTCAAACAATCGCTCCTGTAATACAACACCGATTTCTTCATGAATGGCATGCTCATCCTTCTCATATTTTTTTCCAAAGATGGTAATCTCACCTTCGTCTGCCTTATATAATCCCATAAGCAAGTGTAATAATGTGGTCTTGCCGGAACCGTTCGGTCCAATCAGTCCCATAATGTAACCTGCCGGAAGCTCGAAATTCATGTTCTGTAATTGAAATGTGCCAAGCTTTTTACTAACGTTTGCTACCTGTAACATCTGCATTCCTCCTAACTCCTCTGACCTTTATCCTGCTACTACACGCCACGTCCATTGCATGTATATATTAACTGTATATCTGTATATATACATATATACGCCTTATACACGCAGTTGTCAATAGGTTTTAGAGAAATTCGAAAAAAAAGAGCACTTGCTACGCAAGCACCCTTTTCATCACTTCATTATTTATTTCCACAAAACCTTTCCACCCAAAGACTCTGCCAACTCGATACTTCCCCGATAATTCACTTCATCCAACATTTCCTGTGGCCTGTGCGCGTCCACTCCTACGATAAAGTCGCAGCCCTCTTGCACAGCAATCTCTAAAAAAGCCTTTTTCGGATATTGTTTCTGCTCTCTGTAACCATTCACATTTATCTCAATCGGCATGTTGTGGTCTTTTAAATATTTTGCCAATCTACGCATATGCTTTTCATAAATGTCAGCCGCTCCCACGTAATTGATAATATCCGGATGCGCCACATAGGTAAATAATCCGGTATCAATCGCAGTCGTCAAACGTTCCACATATGTTTCCAACCGTGACTCCTCTTCCCACTTGCGTCCGGTATATTCAAATCCAACTTCATCATCAAAGCAATGCTGTCCCAAAATCAGGTAATCCATCGGATACTTCATAATCTCAGCAAATGTTCTGTCAAAAAGTTTTGGAAAATATTCCATCTCCAGCCCTGTGAAGATTTGAATCTCATTCTTATATTCACGTTTCAACTCTTCGATGGTTCGCACATAACCTTCTAATTCTTCCATAAACATACGAATGCGCGAAACATGTCCACCTTCAAACAGATACGGTGCGTGGTCAGAAAAACCTAACACTTCAAAACCTGCTTTTATGGAATTTTCCACATATTCCCGCTCTGTCCCTGTAGCATGTTTGCAACGGGTCGTATGTGTATGGAAATTGCATTTTTTGTCCTTGTAATCATACAAATCAAATGTTGGAAATTTATTCATTCTTCTTTATTCTTCTTCCTCGTCCTTTGCCCAACCATAAGCATATTTCACAGCCTTGTTCCAGCCTTTGCGTTTCCTCGCACGCTCTTCTTCAGACATCTCTGCATAGAAAATACTATCTATCTTCTGGTTGTTCATAACATCTTTTTTATCTTTCCAATAGCCTACCGCAAGTCCTGCCAGATATGCTGCACCCATAGCAGTCGTCTCTACACACTGTGGACGAATAACCGGAGCATTAATCATATCACTCTGGAACTGCATCAGGAAATTATTCGCACTGGCTCCGCCGTCCACCTTCAACGCAGAAAGTTCTACACCGGCATCTGCCCTCATGGCATCTATAACGTCACAAACCTGATATGCTATTGATTCTAAGGTTGCCCGGATAATGTGATATTTATTCGTACCACGGGTCAATCCCACAATTGTACCGCGGGCATACTGATCCCAATGTGGTGCGCCAAGTCCCGTAAATGCCGGAACCACATAGCAGCCATGTGTACCATGTACTTTTTTTGCCATATATTCGGAATCCTCAGAAGAATCAATGAGCTTCATATTGTCGCGAAGCCACTGAATAGATGCACCCGCCACGAAAATCGAACCTTCTAAAGCATAATTCACTTTTCCGTCTAATCCCCATGCAATCGTAGTAACCAGACCATTTTTTGAAAATACAGGTTTCTCACCAGTGTTCATTAATAAGAAACATCCTGTACCATATGTATTTTTTGCTTCTCCGGCTTCAAAACATGTCTGCCCAAAAAGTGCCGCCTGCTGATCGCCTGCTGCACCCGCAATTGCAATCTTAGCGCCTAAGAAAGCCGGGTCTGTATATCCATATACCTGACTGGATGGTACTGCTTTTGGTAACATACTTTCCGGAATATCAAGTTCCGCCAAAATATCTTTATCCCAGCACAAATCATTAATATTAAAAAGCATGGTACGGGAGGCATTTGAATAATCCGTTACATGTACTGCACCTTTTGTAAATTTCCAGATAAGCCAAGTCTCCACTGTACCGAATAACAGTCTGCCTTCTTCTGCCAGTTTTCTGGCACCCGGCACGTTATCTAAAATCCATTTTACTTTTGTACCGGAAAAATAAGCATCAATGATAAGACCTGTTTTCTGACGATACACTTCTTCTAAACCTTTTGCTTTTAGTGCATCTGCCATATCGGATGTACGACGGCACTGCCATACAATTGCATGATAAATCGGTTCCCCAGTTTCCTTATCCCACACAATTGCAGTTTCACGCTGATTCGTAATACCGATTGCTGCAATATCAGCCGCACCCGCACCAATCATATTCATTGCCTCTACTGTTACACCCAGCATAGTCGACCAGATTTCATTCGCGTCATGCTCTACCCAACCCGGATTCGGGAAATATTGTCTGAACTCTTTTTGTGCCATAGAACAGACTTCCCCTGCCTGGTTGAATAAAATACAACGATTGCTGGTAGTTCCCGCATCCAACGCCATTACATATTTTGCCATACCCATTTCCTCCTAAACTGCACACGAATAAGAACATCATCAAAAACAATGCATACCCCAAACATTGTTTTTCCCGATTTATAACTCCACAATAAACTCTTCTACTAATTTTGCACAGTGTTCTGCTGCCTTATGCTCGAATGTTGGATAATCCATTTCTGCAGAATCATCTGCCTTGTCAGAAATCGCACGTAAGATTACAAATGGTACGCCATTTAAATAAGCTGCCTGCCCGATTGCGGCACCTTCCATCTCAGTACAAAGACCATGGAAGTTATCTGTAATACGCTGTTTTACTGCTTTGTCTGCAACAAACTGGTCACCACTTACAATAAGTCCCTGGAATACTTTAATCTCTGTATTTACTTTTTCACAAACTTCTTTTGCTAATGCAGCCATCTTCTCGTCTGCTGGGAATGTCAATGTGCCAATCTGTGGTATCTCACCTAAAGGATATCCAAAATTAGTAGCATCTACATCATGCTGTAATACTTCTGTCGATACAACGATATCCCCAATGTCAATTGCTGCATCAAGAGAACCTGCTACACCCGTATTAATAATATGTGTAACCCCAAATAAATCCGATAAAATCTGTGTACACATGCCAGCATTTACTTTACCAATACCGCTTCGCACGATAACCACATCTACACCATTTAATGTACCTTCAAAAAATTCCATACGAGCTTTTGTAGTAGTAGACTTTACTTCCATTTTTGATTTTAAAGTTTCTACTTCCAATTCCATTGCTCCGATAATTCCAACTTTTTTCATATTTCCTCGTTTCTGCTGATTTTACAGCTAATTTTAATGCTTAATATCAGAACCTGCATGCAGGTTCTGTGTGCGTGAGCTATGTCCGTCAGATTTATCTACGGAATGATTTCCTAATAGCGAACTGCACATATAAAAGGGGTGCATGACAATTCATTGCCACACACCCTTAGCTTACTACATTTCTAACAAATATTCAATCAACATATGACCTTCTGCAATTAGGTTTCCTGATGCTTCTGCTTCCCGCTCATTATAGAAACTGATTTTTCTTCTTTGTTTTCTGCTATCATAGAGCAGGTACGGTACATTATCCGCAGAATGTGTCCGAATACAGATTGGTGTCGGATGATCCGGCAGAATTACCATACGGAATTCCTCTCCTGCAGCCTCTAACCCTTCCACGATTGGCCGGATAATTTTCTCATCCAAATACTCAATCGCTTTCACTTTCTTCTCTACACTTCCCTGATGTCCCATCTCATCCGGGCCTTCTAAGTGCACATAGACAAAATCATACCCCTCTTTTGTCAATACATCCAACGCCGCCTGTGCTTTCCCTGCGTAGTTGGTATCCAATCCACCATTGGCACCTTCTACCTCAATCACCTTCATAGAAGTACCTACCGCAATACCCTTTAACAAATCTACTGCTGAAATCATAGCACCTTTTACATGTGCACGTTCCTCAAACGGATAGAGCGATGGCTTTGTACCAGCACCCCAGAACCAGCATGAATTCGCCGGATTGAGTCCTTTTTTCTTACGCTCCATATTTATCGGATGGTTCACTAGAATATCATAGCTGCGCTTCATCATCTCTCTAAGTTTGGGATTCTCTGGAAGCTTATCGCCAATATTCTGTCCTAATACATCATGTGGCTGTACCAGCTCCACAACTTCTCCTTTATCCCAAATTAAGCAATGGCGATAACTGGTTCCCACATAAAATTTGAATTCTTCTGTCTCTAATTCTTTCCGAACTGCTTCTAATAAAATTGCACATTCCTCTGTCTCAATTTCACTCGAACTATGATCAATAATCGTGCGTTCTTCGTAATTTTCCTCTTCCTCAGACAAAGTAACAATATTACAGCGAAGTGCGATATCGCTATCCTTCATTGGCACACCTATACTAAGAGCCTCTAATGGAGAACGCCCCGAATAATATTTTTTAGGATCATAACCCAATACAGATAAATTCGCTGTGTCACTTCCCGGTTTCATTCCATCCGGGATTGTATGTACCATTCCGATTTCGCCCTTTGATGCAAGTTCATCCATTTTTGGTGTATTTGCATATTCCAAAGGAGTTTTGCCTCCAAGAACGTCAATCGGACGGTCTGCCATACCATCGCCTAATATTACTAAGTATTTCATAAACCGTCCTCTTTTCCCGCCTGCACTTATTGCCTGCGTCATTTTCTACTTTACACGAATCATCTGAATCATGTTGGATAACTGCGAAGCACGTGTTTCAAACTCAGTTTCTGACATCACACCTGTCACAAAACCGATTTCATTTGAAACGCCTTCTACTGTCATAAAATCTACCTGCCCAAAAACATTCGTCACTTCATCAACGGATGCGCTGGTACGTACAAAGAATTTATGTTCAAACGCTTTATAATCTGCCAGTTCTAATTTCTCTTGTTTCCACTCAATTGGAATATGTTTATGCGGATGTTTTGCCATTTCTACAATATCTGCCACTACAGCACTAGCGGTTGGAAGTTTCCCTGCACCACTACCATAGAACATTGCATCACCCAACACATTGCCTTTTACAAAAATAGCATTAAACACACCCTTCACACTATATAATGGATGTTCCGGTGGTAATAAGAATGGTGCAACCATCGCTGCATAGTCATCACCAACCTTTTTGCTGGTAGCAAGGAGTTTGATGGCTCTTCCCATCGTCTTTGCATACTTAATATCCGTACTGGATATATGCGAAATACCTTCTATATGAAGATCTTCAAAATCTACCTGCTGTCCGCTAACCAAAGATGTTAAAATCGCAATTTTTCTACCTGCATCATATCCTTCGATATCTGCAGTTGGGTCTTTTTCAGCATATCCCTTTGCCTGGGCATCTTTTAACACATCCTCAAAATCCACACCTTTTTCAGACATTTCTGTCATCATATAATTGGTAGTTCCGTTGATAATACCGGTAATTTCTTCAATCACATCAGCAGTAAGGCAATTTTTCAATGGACGAATGATTGGAATACCGCCGCCTACGCTGGCTTCAAACTGGAAGTTTACATTTTTCACTTTCGCAAGTTCTAAAAGTTCTGCACCTTTTTCCGCAACTAAAGCTTTATTTGAAGTTGCCACATCTTTGCCAGCTTCTAACATAGCCTTTACAAACGTATATGCAGGCTCTACTCCACCCATCGCTTCTACTACAATTGACACTTCAGGGTCTTCTGCAATGATCTTATAATCATGTACGATTTTACTCTGAATCGGGTCACCATCAAAATCTCTTAAATCTAATACATACTTCACTTCGATGGTATCGCCTACACGTTTTGCAATACTCTCTTTATTTATAGAAAGGACCTCTACCACACCTGAACCAATGGTTCCAAATCCCATAACTGCTACTTTAATCATCTCTCTACCAACCCTTCTATTCTTTTCCTAAGACTTTCACGTAATGAACGCCCGCCTCTGATTCAATACTGTCTACTATCTCCTCGAGTTCACCTGACTCAGGAAGTAAATCTGCACTTAATGTCAAAGATGAGATACCATTAATCGGAATACTTTGATGAATCGTTAATACATTTACCTTATGTTCTGCTAATACTCTAGACACCACTGATAAAATCCCCGGTTTATCGTCTAATTGCATCACCATGGTAACGGTTTTTCCTTTTTCTGTTTCACGATATGGAAAAATGTCATCCTTATACTTATAAAAAGAACTTCTGCTTATTCCCACCAGCTCCGTAGCTTCCTGAACAGAAGTAATTTTTCCAGAATCTAGAAGTCGTTTTGCCTCAATTACCTTCAAAAGTACTTCCGGTACAGCTTTTTCTTTCAGTACATAATACTGACTTTTTTCTATCATCGAACTGTCTCCTCCACCATGTGCGAGTTACATTTGTTCCGTTTTGTTTTTCTCTCGCTTACATTTGTTCTCATACGGAAGATATTATCACAATGAGATTGGTAAATCAATACGTTTTTCGGGTATTTAGGTATGAATTAATTTCATGGTATCTATAATAAAACAAACAGGTATGGGATGCCTCTAAAATCTTCTTCCACCGCCGCCATGGCTGCGACCGCTACTGCTTCGATGTACAGAACTTCGTCCGCTGCTGCTACGACCACTGCCTCCACTGCCGCTACTGGTTTGAATACGCTGATGTGTTACATGCTGACGAATAAAGCGATCCTCATGTTCAATAAGGTCTAACTTCCCATACTTCATATAAGGATAATCATAACGTCCGCCCTTCATGCTATAGCTTTTCACTACAATGATATAAATTGCCAAGCCAACACCCACTGCCAAAAGTAGCACAGGAACCACTTCCATCCATGTAAGAGTGCGGTATTCTGAAACAGCACCTGTTTCTACATCATAGTTATACTGGTCTTGAGGAATGCCTGAATCGTAAAAATCTTCCACCATACTAAGCATCACAGATAAACAGGATGCATATTCACCATCACTTACATAGTAAAAACCTTCATCTAAAACACGTTCCATTCGATTATCTTCCAAGTAACGGATTGCCTTTCCGGAAGTAGAAACATAAATCTCACGGTTATCCATATCAATCAATACAAGGATACCGTCAGAATCTTCGGAAGTACGCTCATCATAAAAATCATCTGCATACGCTACAGACGATTTTCCTTCTGCATCATAAGTTGTTACTGCAAAAATATCCCAGTCTGTTTTTTCTTTCATATCGACAATCTGTCTCTCCAGTGCCGCTATTTCATCAAATGACAGAAGTCCGGCATAGTCATAGACATAACTTTCCGTCGCTCCAATTGTGACTGGTACCACAAACATCATACACAGCAAAACTGCTGCCATTAATTTTTTCCATAATCTCATCATGTCAGGAGCCCTCCTAACAATCCAAGTATAAAAATGGCTGCGGACACACCGCCACTTACCATTGCCAGCTTCTTATGATCTACCGGCAATTCCCCACAGACTTCTCCCGTCTGACCATTCATAGAATAATAGTAAATCTTACCGTTTTTCCCTTTGTATGTAATTGTCCACACCGGAAGCAGACAATATGCCCAGTCTTCCCCACGGAAACGCACTTGTGAATTCTCAATCGTTACGTGACTGTATTTAATGGTATCACGCATGATTTTATCAGTATAATTTTTTGCCATCCCCTGCATGGTTTCTGCCAGACCATCTTTTTCGATGTCACGTTTCTCTGCCATAAATCCTGACAAATATCCCATATTAAAATCCTGCATTTTTTCAAAGTCATACGGCATCACGCCACGTGCCAATTCTGCATTCGCTTTCTGTAATGCATTCTCTGTAAGATTTGTCAGAGACACCACACCATGACGGCTGACATGATAATACTTCGTTTCTGTATACCGAATATCTCCGGTTGTCCATGTGCGGACATTTCTGGCATCACCCTGCATGATATTCTCAACATCGGCACTATAATTCCAATACGGAAAATACACACCTGTAATGCTCTCTATCTGCTGTTTACTAAAAAAAGCTTTCGGTATAAACTTCTTTTTGCCAACATACTCTAAGAACTGTTTCACTGCCTGCTCTTTTGTAATTTCAAATGGAATAATTTTATCCGGTAAAAATTCACCAGATAATCTTCCACCTAAAATAACCGGATTGTGGCAATAATAACAGAAAGTAGCGGCCGTAGTAGCATCGGTAATAATCTCTGCTCCACAACTTGGGCAGGTATACATGACTGCCTCTTCCTGTTTCCCGTTGCCGGTTCCATTATCTCCATCCGATTCCCCTGCTGCATCCGCACCAATGACGTTTTCTTCCACATAACCGGAAGAAGCACCAAGATGGTTCTCGGTGCTTTCCTCTGGAGTCATTTCATCAAGTTCTTCTTGTGTAAATGTTGAAATACAATATTCGCATTTATATTTTTGAGTAGCCGGATCAAAAATCAGTTCACCGTCACAATTCGGACATTTAAAACTGATAACTGCCATTTTATCCCCTAGCCTTTCCACAATTGCTACAGAATTTGCCTTCATTCACAGCACCACAGGTACAAGTCCATGACGCTGCCGGTGCCGGCTTACCACAATTACTGCAGAATTTACCTTCGTTTGTCTGACCACACTCACAAGTCCATGCTTTCTTTGGTGCAGGTGCAGGAGTTCCACAATTGCTGCAGAACTTACCGGTATTATTCTGTCCACACGCACAAGTCCATCCATTTGCAGCCGGCTGTGCCGCCATGCCATTCATATTCTGCATATCATTTGGTGTCTGAAGGCTATTTAAGCCACCCAATGTAGCATTCATACTATTTAAGCCCATGCCTACACCCATAAAAGCATTCATCGCTCCGGCACTATTAGAGCCCGCATCTCGTACACCTTCTGTAATATTCTTTACAGCCATACCGCGCAAAACATTAAAGTCCGTACCGAGCATTGCACCTTCATTTCTCATGTTGATAAGTCTCTGTGACTCTTCATCATAAGAAATGCTTGCAAGACCAACTGCCTGGATCTCCATACCACGCATTTTAGACCATTCTTCGTCTAAGATATTTGCCATGTATTTTCCAAGTTCTAAAGCCTTAGAAGTAACATGAGATATTCTTGTTCCATCCGCAGACATCTGGTTAATCGCTGCCTGTAATGCCTGTAAGAACTCGTTCAGGTACTGCTCATTAATCTGCTCGATTTCTACACGTGATGCATTTCTCGGAACTACCTCCGCATAGAACTGCAACGGATTTGTAATCTTCACAGAATATGTACCATGTGCTCTTAAAAACAGTTCGGCATTATAAAAACTATCAAAATAATTAATTGGATTCCTGGTTCCAAACTTAATACCTTTGATTTCCTGTAAATTGATATAATATACTTTCTGTACAACCGGAGTTTCTCCACCGAATTTGATACGGTTAAATACCTCTTTTAAACTATCTCCAAACTCTCCATTGAATAAAGATGGCATAGAGGAATTACTTACGGTATAGTAGCCCGGCTCTGCTGTATAATCCACAACTTTACCGCCATCTACTAATAACATCATCTGATTATCATAAACATGAATCACAGAACCATTTGAAATAGTATTGTCTGTTCCCTTTACATTCTGTCCTTTGCGAACTAAAACACCATCCGTAAAAACGGTTCTTTCTCCCATGTCATTTGGCTCAAACACCTCCTGCCATGAATCTGCCAATGCCTGACCAACTGCACCTGTTACTGCTTTAATAATTCCCATGGTTTATCCTCCTTGTTATTCTACATCACTGTTCATATTTTTCGGACATCCCAGCGATAACCACTTCAAATATCCGTTCATAAACAAATCAATTTTACCATCCATAACACTATCCACATTACCGCTTTCCACACCGGTTCTATGGTCTTTTACCATCGTATATGGCTGCATAACATAAGAACGAATCTGGTTACCCCAGCCAATTTCCGTCACTTCTCCACGGATACCTGCTGCCTTTTCCATATTCTCCTGCTGCTTCAATAAATAAAGCTTTGCCTTCAACATCTGCATCGCCTTATCCTTATTCTGAAACTGCGAACGCTCATTCTGACACTGTACTACAATTCCGGTTGGGAAATGTGTAATACGAATCGCAGAAGATGTCTTATTAATATGCTGACCACCCGCACCACTGGAACGATAGGTGTCAATTCGGATATCGTCATCTTTTATCTCGATATCAATGTCATCCTCGATATCCGGCATAACATCACAGGATACAAAAGATGTCTGACGTTTTCCTGCCGCATTGAAAGGCGAAATACGCACCAGACGATGCACACCTTTTTCGGATTTCAAATAACCATAAGCATTCTCACCGTTAATCTGGAAAGTAATCGACTTAATACCGGCCTCTTCACCATCTAATGAATCCAATACTTCCAAAGAAAAACCTTTCGCGTCTGCCCATCTGGAATACATACGGAAAAGCATGGAAGCCCAGTCACAAGACTCCGTGCCGCCGGCACCAGCATGTAAAGATAAAATCGCATTATCCTTGTCATACTCACCGGAAAGCAACGTCTTGATACGGATATTCTCATAAGTATCGATAAATTCCTGCAATTCCGTTTCAATTTCAGGAATCAGACTCTCATCGTTCTCCTCATATCCCATCTCAATCAACGTCGCAATATCATCAAACTGTGTTGCAAGTTTTTCATAAGTTGCAACATCGTCCTTCATACTTTTTAATTCTTTCATTTTATTCTGTGAAACCGTCGGGTCATTCCAAAAATCTCCCGCTTCCATTTCACGTTCAAGCTCCTGGATACGCTGCTCTTTATTTACCAGGTCAAAGTGAATCCCTCACTTCCTGCAGCGGTTCTCTATAAGTATTCAATGTAACTTTGAACTGATCAAGTTCTACCACAGTATCACCTCTTTCTATTTTTATATTTTGATTGTAAACATTTTTCGCTTAGTCCGCAAGTTCTTCTTCCAACACTTCAATAGCTTTTAAAATCTGATTATCATACTGTCTCTCATATACTTCACCTTCCGGATTCAGATATTCATATTCTAATTCGATATCCGGTTCAATTCCCACTTCATGAATGTAATTACCGCTCGGTGTAAAATATTTGGCAGTTGTAAGCTTTATCGCATCTCCATCCTGTAACGGAAAAATCGTCTGCACAATGCCTTTTCCAAAAGTAGTTGTACCGATTAATGTTCCATATTCGTAATCTTTAATCGCACCGGCAAAGATCTCTGATGCACTGGCACTATCTTCATTTATCAGCACCGCAATCGGCAGTTCCATATATGTCTCACCACCTGAAGTATAATCCTGTCGATTTCCGATTTTGTCTTCAATGTAAACAAGTAAACCTTCCGGCAATATTCTGTCTAAAATCTCCACCACAGAACTAACCATTCCTCCCGGATTATAACGAACATCAAAAATCACCGCCTGCATTCCCTGCGCTGTCAAATCATCCACTGCCATTTCAAACTGGTGCGCCGTATCCGTCTCAAACGAATCAATTACGATATAACCAATGTTATTTTCTAACATCGCATAATCTACACTTGGAAGCGTAATATCTGCACGCATGACATCAAATGACAAATATTCATCTGTACCCGGACGGTAAATCTCTAAATGTACTGTCGTGCCCTCTTCCCCTCGGATATGCTTTACTAACTCAGACACCTCCATACTGGTTGCATCAATATCCTCTACCGAAAGGATGATATCCTCATTTTTCAGACCTGCCTCCTCAGATGGCGTACCTTTATATACTTTTGTAATCGACACCACCATCGTGTTCAAATCCTGCGACAATCCCGCACCGATTCCATAGTATTTTCCAGTTGTGCTGAGCTGCAATTCGGTATAATCATCTTCGTTATAATATACAGAATACTTATCTCCAAGACCTTCAATCATTCCTTCATACATACTATCCTGCATATCTTCCAGATTGACATCATTATAATAATATACCTTAGTATAAGCCGCCAGTTCATTTATTTTATTAATCGCATCTTCATCTAAAACCAGATTTATCCCCTCATCCTGTGCAATTGCCTGACTGACACCTCGTCTTGCAAACACAATCTGCGTTCCGGTTGCCATGCAGGTAACACCTATGGCAAGCCCCACAACAAAAATTGCTGCAAACACTCCGATTACGATTCCTAAACCAATTCTGCTTTTCGGTCTCTGTGGCGGTTCCTGCTGCCACAGTTCAAATTCTTCATTATTTTGATAGTCCATTTTATCATCCCCCTATCCTTTATCTTATTACTGCGGAATCTAATAAAGAATCTCTTTATGAGATTCTTTGCGCACGAGTGGTATTGCAAAGCAATATTCTCCCATTCCACGAGCTGCGCATCCTTATGAATTTTTAAATTCATAAAAAACTATAAATTAAAAAATCCCTGCTATATGCCATAACAGGGATTCTATAAACTATAAATTATCTCGGAATCTATGGTCTGGTTAAATATCCCCATGGACTTACATAAGTTCCGTTTAATGATACACCAAAATGCAGATGCGGTCCAGTAGAAATGCCTGTACTTCCTACTTTTGCAATTAATTCGCCTCCGGCCACTACATCTCCTACATCTACTAACAATTTCGAACAATGCATGTATACTGTGCAGAGTCCACCACCGTGATCAATTGAAATGTAATAACCGGCAGAACTACTATATCTGGAAATAATAACCTTACCCGGTGCAGCAGCCACAATAGCCGTACCTTTTGGTGCACCAATATCTATTCCTTTATGATTGGACGAGGCTCCTGCTGTCGGAGATGGTCTCGGTCCAAAATCACTGGTAACACGATTACTGTCCGGCACCGGCCATGTAAAACCGCCTACATAAGCATCTCCCAGACTGCCGCCATTTTCTAACAAAACACGGATAATCTCCGCAATAACTTCTTCCTGCGCCTGCACTTCCGCCGCAATCAAATCAGCCTCATCCTGTGCTTCATCTAAATCAGCCTTAATTGCTGCCAGCTCATCCTCTCTTTGAGCCATTACGCTGGCTATATGCTCTTTTTCTCTCTCCACATCACTTTTTAATGTTTCAAGTTCTGTGCGCTCTTCCTCCAACTGTAACTCAAATGCCTCAATCTCTGCAACCGTGTTCTTGTACTCTTCTAACTTTGCACGGTCATACTGCTGAATCTGATTGATATATTCTGCCGAATTTAAAAACTCTGCCAGATTATCTGCTGCCAAAAATGATTCCAAATAAGACGACTGCCCATTCTCATACATATAACGAATACGAAGCTTCATGTCTTCATATTGTTTCTCTGCTGTATCCTGCGCCTCTCCTAACTGCACCTGTGTCTCTGCAATCTGCTCATTTTTCGCTATCAGCATATTCTCAAGCTCTGTTATCTTAGCAGAAATCGTTATCATACTTTTATTCAGCTTTGATATTTTCCCCTTCACATCACTTTGAGAATCCTTCAAACCATCTACAATATCCTCCGCCGCGTCTAACTGCTCCTTTAATTCATCCAATTCTTTCTGTGCATCAGAAAGAGCTGAATTATCCGGTTTTGCAGACGTAGCCGAAACATGAACTGTCATGGTAACACTCAACAACGCTACCATCACAGCTACTACTATCCTCTTTAAAAATCTTTGTTTTTTCATATACCTCTAAATCAATTATACTTTCAAATGCTTTCTCGTTGTAATATGACTTCCGAGATAACCAATACCAACACCTAAAATCATACCAATTGGAAGTAATGTCTTAAATACTTCTTCTGCGGATAAAAACTGCATCATACTTCCAATGAAATTGAAATTCGCTGATACATAAGCCACAATTTCACCATATAATATATAAAGAATTCCAAGTGGAATGGCCGCTCCGATTAAACCAATTACAACACCTTCAACTACAAATGGTGCACGCACAATATAATCTGTCGCACCAATCAATTTCATAATAGCAATCTCTTCTTTACGAACAGAAATACCAACCATAATGGTATTGCTAATCAAGAAAATCGCAACACCTAATAAAATCAAAATAATACCTGCTGAAATATATCCAATCAAGGTATTAAAATCAGATAACGTATTTGCTACTGTCTCAGACTGATTTACCTGACGAATGCCTTCTACCGAATTTAAATAAGTAACCAAGGTTTTCTGCATTGAAATGTCATTCATATAAATCGAATAACTTGCAGAATTCGCAAGCGGATTATCATTTGCAAAACTTTCTGCTACCGCTTCATTACCATTAAAATAAATGTCTTTAAAACTTTCCCATGCTTCTTCCGGTGAAGTGTATTCAATATTTGACACTTCTACTCTCGCACGAATCAAATCACCAATTTCTTCAATGCGTTCTTCCGAAATTCCTTCATCGAAAAGTACCGTAACCGCTACTCCTGACTCGGCCTCTTTTACCATAGACTGAAAGTTTGCCACAATAATGAAAAACAAACCAAATAAAAAGATACATGCCGTCATGGTCGCAATAGAAGCAAGAGAGAACATCTTATTACGCCAGATACTCTTTAATCCCTGCTTAATCGTATAAAAAAATGTACTAATCCTCATCGCTGCCACCACCCTTCTCGTCACTAACAACTACACCTTTATTAATAGTGATGACACGTTTATTCATCGCTTTCACGATCTCCATATTGTGCGTTACCACAATAACAGTCGTTCCCTTACCATTAATCTCTTCTAATAACTTCATGGTTTCCCACGCATTATTATTATCTAAGTTACCAGTCGGTTCATCCGCCAACAAGATATGCGGCTGATTAATCAACGCTCTGGCAATCGCTACACGCTGCTGCTCACCACCTGATAACTGACGTGGAAAAGAACGGTATTTCGCAGCAAGTCCCACCATAGACAGCATCGCCGGTACATTTTTCTTAATAACACGGGTCGACTCGCCGATTACACGCTGTGCAAATGCCACATTCTCATATACATTCCTATCTTCTAGTAAACGGAAATCCTGAAATACTACGCCGATATCTCTACGAAATTTGGGAATATGGCGTCTTTTTAGTTTATTTAATCTGTGTCCATTTACAGAAATCGTTCCTTCTGTCGGGTCGAGTTCCTTCAACAGCAATTTGATTAACGTAGACTTTCCGGAACCACTATCGCCCACGATAAATACAAATTCACCGTCTTCTATCTCAATATTTACATCATTTAATGCCGGTATCCCGGCCGCATATGATTTACTTACATGTTCTAAGCTAATCATCATTCCTCCTTGTTTTGCGAAGCAAAATGCGAGCCCCCTGGTGAGCAGAGGAATTTTACCTCCTAATTTTTAGTAATCCAATGACTCCATATACTTCATGTATTTTACAACCATCAATGCAATCTTAAAAGTAATGGCATCTTCAAATACACGTAAATCTAACCCGGTAGACTTCTGTAACTTATCTAAACGATATACCAGGGTATTTCTATGGATATAAAGCTGTCTCGATGTCTCTGAAACATTCAGACTATTCTCAAAAAACTTCGTAATCGTAGTAAGTGTCTCTTCGTCAAAATCATCCGGCGATCTGCCATCAAAAATCTCCTTAATAAACATCTTACACAACGGAATCGGAAGCTGGTAAATCAAACGACCGATACCAAGTGTAGAGTAAGCAATCACATCATTCTCCTCAAAGAAAATTCTGCCTACATCTAACGCCATTCTGGCTTCTTTATAAGAACGTGATACCTCTTTAATCTCATTTACGATTGTACCATATGCTACATGTACGTTCGCCTCTACATCCTGACGGAACAAATTCACAATACTCTCAGCCGTCTTTTCCAAGTCATCATAACTCTCATGATCTGCCACTTCACGAACTACAATAATATTTTTTTCATCTACTGCAGTTACAAAATCTTTCGTTTTGCCGCCAAAGATACCACGAATCTTTTCTAATTCGTTACCATCCTTCTCACGATTCGTTTCTACGATAAATACCACACGTCGCACTTCCGTGTCAATATGCAATTTTTTCGCACGGTTATAAATATCTACTAATAATAAGTTGTCCAAAAGAAGGTTCTTGATAAAATTATCCTTATCAAAACGCTCTTTATATGCTACCAAAAGGTTCTGGATTTGAAAACCGGCAATTTTTCCCACCATATATACGTCATCGCTGTCTCCATTGGCCAGAAGAATATATTCCAACTGGTGCTCATCAAAAACTTTGAAAAACTGACAGCCATTCACTACCTGACTATCTGCCGGTGACGCAACAAACGCCAACGCAGGCTCGATATACTTATCTGCTTCATTAAATGTCGCCGCAAGAACTTTTCCCTCCACATCAATAATGCACAGGTCAATTCTTGTAATCCCTTTTAATCCATCAATTGTGTTCTGAAGTATCTGGTTTGATATCATGGTTTCGCTCCTTTTAGCCGCCTATCGGCAACTTTCACAAAAAAAATCATCTTTTTTTATCGCAAATATAAATACCTAACTTACATTTTAATGCAAAACGCTAAAAAAAGAAAGAGGAAATGCACATTTTTTTATGCATTTCCTCAATAAATTTTATTCTCCGTGGGTATATTCCAAAAATCCTTCCCCAAAAACTTCCCTTGCATCTGACACAATTACAAACGCATGTGGGTCAACCTCTGCCACAATTTCCTTTACAGCAACAATTTCTTTCTGCGAAACTACACAATAAAGCATGCATTTATCTGTACCGGAATACATTCCCTTTGCATAAAGCCCGGTCACCCCTCTGTCTAAATCTGTTAAAATTCTCTTGGCAATGATTTCATGTTTATCTGTAATAATAAATGCCGCCTTAGAGAATTTAAAACCTTCCATGACTGTATCCGATACTTTTGTAGACACAATAATCGCAATAATCGAATAAAGTCCTGCATAAAGACCAAACACATACAATCCTACTAACACAATCAGACCATCTAATATCTGTAAAATCTGTACAATCGAATAATGCTTCACATAATGCTGGATAATGGTCGCTACCATATCGGTACCACCCGTGGTAGACTTTGACAACAAAATCAAGCCAATTCCTAATCCTGCAAGTGCACCGCCAAATATAGATGCTAAAAAGTAATCTCCATGCGACAAATCAATGACCGGAATCACATACAACCACGCAGACAGCAAAAACGTACCAATCGCAGTCCTAAAAATAAATGCTTTCCCTTTTACTTTATAAGCCAGAAAAAATACCGGTACATTTAACAAAATATTGGTCAGCCACAACGGCATACCTCCCGGAATAATTCCCTGTGTCATATCCTTGACAATAATTGCCAAACCTGTAAATCCACCCGTTACTAACCCAATCGGGTCAAACATACACTGAATGGCAAATGCTAGAATTCCGGTTCCTGCTATAATAAGAATATAATCTCGAAGTTTACTTTTCTTCGTAATAAAACGCTGCATACCGCATCCCTCTCAATTCGTAATAATCTATTGAACATCCTCACACAATGTCTTTATTATATAGGAATTCCTATACAACAAAAATACCCGCAGGTAGTATATCAGAAATGCATTTTCTTTTCAAGATGTCCTCTTTTCCTAAATTGTTTATATTTGTCTGACATTTTCGTACTTTTTATTCCTTTTTTTCAATTTTAAAATTGCAAGCCTTTTTTTCAAATTTTCTTTAAAAACAGCAACTTTATTATTTCTTCACAAAACATATATTCTATTTTTCATACTATGTAAACCACTTTTTCCACCTCTTATTTTGTGGATAACGTGGATAACTCCGTGTATAACTCTTTTTTTTCGATTTTTAGGGTTTTTTTGATGTGGATAACTTTTACACTTATCCCCACACACTTTTTTAACTTTCTTCAAAATTTTGTAATTTTTGTGCATTTTGCAGGCTTGACACAATTTCTCACATAATGCCACTTCTGAATTTTCACACAGTATCCGCAAATTGTCACACAACATACCTGTCAATCTTTTTATATTCACTTGCATAAAGCAATGTCCACTAAAAAAGGAAAGCTATAAAGCCTTCCTTTTCCACTAAACCTTATTTTAGAAAATTCTTCGTACACAAATAATCGATTTATAAGATGCCGGAGAAGTGAATTTAATACCTTCTCTTGCATTGCTTGCATGTACAATTGTATCATTACCCACATAAATGGCTACATGTCCACTATAACAGATAATATCACCCGGCTGCATATCGGATGTACTTACTTCATAACCTACACTTCGCATTGATTTCGATGAATGAGGCAATGACACACCAAAAGCCGCATATACGGACATAACAAAACCGGAACAGTCCGCTCCATTTGTCAAACTGGTTCCACCATATACATATGGATTACCAACAAACTGACTTGCATAATCCACTACTGCCTGTCCGTTTGAGCTTCCTGCCGACGTGTAACTATTATTACTATTACCAGCCGCTGCTGCCGCTTCTTTTTCTGCTTTTTTTCTGGCTGCTTCCGCTGCCGCTGCTGCTTTTCTACGTTCTTCTGCTTCCTTCTTTAATCGGGCAGCCTCTTCTTCTTTCGATTCTGCCTGTACAAAATCAGTCCAAAGCTCTACATAATCGGTAGATACATAGCCTTCACCTTCTACGGTAGTTACCATTACCCAGCCATCCATGTACATAGATTCATCTATTACGACAAAATCATCTCCTTCCGGAAGCATGGTAAGAATTTTTGCCTCCGTCGTAGGTTCCATTCTTACATTCAAAGTCTGCGTGGTTACTGTGGCATATCGGGTACTTACTTTTCTGGCAAGTTCTTCATCCCCTACCACTACGTATTCACACTTTACATATCCTGTCACACTGCCGGATGTAATTTTATACCAGCCGTTTTCTGTCGTTTCTAAGACAGTTGCCGCCGAATTATCATAAAGTTTTCCTAAAACTTCACTCTCTGTATTGGCTTCTGCACGTACATTCACATAATTGTCTACCTGTGCAATTGCCACACCCACATAAGGTGCTCTCAATTCTGCTAATGTGGCTACCGTTGTATTTACACGCTTTTTCACCATCTCTATCATTGGCCAAATCTTTAAAGCACCTTTACGGGTCGCCACTGTCTTTTCTTCTTTTACGGACACTTCTTCGGTAGACACTACTGTTTCCGTATTATTCGTTGCATATATAAAAGCAGGTGCATCCGTCATAAGAATAGATGCCGCTAATGCCAGACACACCGCTGATTTCCATTTCATTCTCATTTGTTACTACTCCTAAATCACTACTTCGCAGAGGCCTAAAGCTTACGGATTGCTCTCTCAGTAATCTCTACTCTGCGTTCCTTATATAATCTTCCTACTGCACGCTTAAATGCATTTTTACTCAAACCGGTCTCTCGCTTAATTACTTCCGGTGATGCCTTATCTGTAAAAGGAAGTACTCCTGCAAATTCTTCAATAATCTGCATCACAAGTTCAGCATCATCCTCCATCTGGATATATGCCTTATCGCGAAGTGTCACATCTAATTTACCATCTTCTTTTACCTTTGTAACCTTTGCCTCAATCACATCTCCGATTCGAAGTTTGCTACAGTCCTCGTGACGTGGAATCATCGCTGAATACTTGTCATCTACCGCAAGAAAAGTTCCAAAATTATCACTAAACTCATAAATACGCCCATTTACGATATCCCCTTCTTTATAAGGAGATTCCTTTGACAACAAATCGTAAAGCTTTTTCATGCTGGCACAAAGTCTGCTGCTCTTATCAATATAAAGCGTCACTAAAATCTCATCCCCAGCCTCTACTTTACGTGTCATTTCATGGAACGGAAGAAATA
Source organism: Roseburia sp. (assembly GCA_045531555.1). Lineage (GTDB taxonomy): Bacteria > Bacillota > Clostridia > Lachnospirales > Lachnospiraceae > Roseburia. The sequence continues at coordinate 65,051 of JAZSEF010000059.1, forward strand.
AATCTTTCTCCAGTCCCCAATTTAAAAATGCTCCGATTTTTCCAATTTCAATGACCTCTAACACTGCCAAACCCCCCAAAGTTATCGCCGGTGTGTTCGTTGTCGCAATTATTCTATCCTTTGAATCTTTATATAAGAAGACATTCAATTTATCTCCGATTTTTGTATCGGCTGGAACCTGTTTTTCCGGCAATAATACTCTATTTTCAGTATTTTTCTCTTCTGCCAGATATACACCAAACGCTACTCTTTTTACAACTGTCAGTTCCTGATATTCTCCTAATTTAAACATTTGCTCCTCCATTATAAATACATGTTATTCCGTACCATTACTCTTTTTTACAAACTGGATTACTGCATATGGTTTTCCTTCTTCATTATTCAGCGCAACCGTAATGCTCTGTTCCTGTGAATAAATTATCGGATACAAAACATCTCCCAGTACTGCCGCGTTCCGGTATTCTGCTCTGACACGTTCCACTTCAAACGTCTCCGGCAAATATGCCTCAGCCACCATAATGTATTTCCCATTATTCATATGTTCGTTCGTATCAATGAAAAATTCCGGAACAGTAACCGGCACCTTTGGCACACCTTCGCCTTCATAAGTAATCTTACGGTTTGACCACGGATAATCGATTGGTGCCTCAATTACGTTATCATATGCACTTGCTATGCTCTCCGGAATTCTGGTTGGTTTCTTCGTTTCATAATTAATATATACCCACAGTGAATTGGCCATTGCAATCATTTCATCCTGTCCGTCTGTTACATAAAAATTACGATGTCCATAAAATCCTTTAAACGAACACGGAAATGTCCCCACTGAAATATCCTGACATACCTTCGGCATTTTTCCTATTATAATCTCCCAAGAGGACAAAACCCATCCTTCCTGTCGCTCTCGTATAACATCCATCCCTACTCCCAGTCCTTCGGACTGAAAGGTGCAGGTATCCTGTAAATAATCTGTCAATGCTGCCAATGTCAGCTCTTTTTCACGGTTTACTTCACTATATCTTACTTTACTCTTAAACTGATACATTGTCTTCACCATTATAGAATCAAGGAAACTATTCTAAATCAAAAAAATAGCACCACTTACGTGGTGCTACTAGCAGGGCTACAAGGATTCGAACCTTGAAATGACGGAGTCAGAGTCCGTTGCCTTACCGTTTGGCGATAGCCCTATGTTCTTGTTGACTTGTTGTGTTATCTCGCCGTCAACAATAGCTATTATATATGCACCAAAAGAAAATGTCAAGCACTTTTTTCAAATATTTTTAATTTTTTTTCAATTATAGCATACAATACCTCGTCTCCCCAGGAAATACGGGCATTTCCGCTTGTTGCTTCTATCACATCTTTTTCAATTTTCTGTTGTAATTCACTCGGAATCATGACAATAATCTCTACCTGATCTGTATAAACGGTATCAATTGTTGTCAAATTTTCTTTTCCTATTAAATATTGAATTTTTCCTAAGCCTACATAATCCGTTCCAATTGTCAATTTTCTTCCCGGAAGTTTATCGATTACCACACTGGCTGCAAGTCCTTCCTGCGTCGCCTTCTGATATGCACGTACCAAACCGCCTGTACCAAGTAATGTGCCACCAAAATATCTGGTTACTACCACTGCTACATTGTGAATTCCTTCTTTTAATAATACATCCAACATCGGACGTCCTGCTGTCTGAGCCGGTTCCCCATCATCAGAGCAGCGACTAATCTCATTATTATCTCCGATTACAAATGCCGAACAATTATGTCTGGCGTCCCAGTATTTCTTTTTCATTTCATTAATAAATGCTACCGCTTCTTCTTCCGTGCAAACCGGACACACTGTTGCGATAAATCTGGATTTTTTTTCGACGATTTCGCCCTCACCACCGCTATATACTGTCTTCATAACCATTCCCTCTATTGTCATTCTATACAATTATTCAAAATCAATATACACTTTCGTTCCTAATTCTGAACAATTCTAAAATCTTAAGATATATTTTTCTTTATTATAGCACAAATATTTGGTATAATATAGTGATAGTAGCTTTTTATAAGAAAACAAATAAAATTTAGCAATAGAAAGGTATGGTATTTTATGAATTACGGAAAGAAAGGTGCCAAGAAGCGAACTGCAGAGCTCACATCCAAGTCTACAGTCATTAAGAAAAAACTGCACGTAACATTTTTCAAGGCATTGCTGTTACTGTTTTTCGTCGTTGTTATTTTAGGCGGCAGCACAGCCTTTGGTGTGTGGAAAGGAATTATCGATTCTGCCCCATCCATTGATGAATTAGATGCCACTCCAACCGGTTATCAGACCATCGTTTTAGATGACGAAGGCAATAAGATTTCTACTTTAGTTGCCAGCGGTTCTAACCGAAAATACGTAACAATCGACCAGATTCCACAGGATTTACAGGATGCATTTGTGGCGTTAGAGGACATGCGTTTCTACGAACATAACGGTATTGACTTAAAAGGTATTGTCCGAGCCGCTGTCAATGGTGTCAAAAACGGTTTTAATTTCAATCAGGGTGCCAGTACGATTACCCAGCAGTTATTAAAAAACACTGTTTTATCTGAAGTATGGGCAGGCGAAGAATCTTTTATCGATAAAGTTGTACGAAAAGTCCAGGAACAGTATATGGCAGTCGAACTGGAAAAACAGGTAGATAAACTTTGGATTTTAGAAAACTATCTGAACGCAATTAATTTAGGACAGAATACTTTAGGTGTTGCGGTAGCCTCCGAGCGTTACTTCGGAAAACCTGTTTCTGAACTGACACTTTCTGAAAGTGCAGTTATTGCTGCGATTACACAGAATCCATCCAAACTTAATCCAATCAGTAATCCGGAAAAAAATGCCGAACGTCGTGAGAAAACATTAAATGACATGTTAGAACAAGGTTACATCACACAGGAAGAATATGATGAAGCCATGGCAGATAATGTATATGAGCGAATCCAGATTATTAATATTGAAACTGGTGAAACAGTTGTCAATTCTTATTTCATAGACGAGCTGACAGACCAGGTTATTACCGATTTGATTGAGCAGAAAGGCTATACAGAATCACAGGCTTACAAAGCATTATATCAGGGCGGTCTGACTATTAAATCTACACAGAACATGGCTATGCAGGCAATCTGTGACGAAGAAGTAAACAATTTAGCAAACTACCCAACTGACCCGAAAGTTTCTTTTTCTTATCGTCTTTCTATTCAGAAAGCAGACGGTACGATTAAACATTATAGCGAACAGACCATGTTAAGCTATTACCAGAAGCTCAAAGGGAAAAATTATAACATTAACTTTGCTTCACAAGAAGCAGCACAGGAAGCTATCGATCAATACAAAGCTGACATCATGGAAGAAGGCGATGAAATTCTCGGCGGCGGAGAAACCGTTACTTTTACTCTCCAGCCTCAGGTCGCTTTAACTATTATTGACCAGGAAACCGGCGAAGTAAAAGCTATTATCGGTGGTCGTGGTGATAAAACTGCCAGCAAGACTTTAAACCGTGCTTCTGACGTAGCTCGTCAGCCGGGTTCTACATTTAAGATTATTGCCTGCTACGCAGCAGCATTAGACGCCGGCGGTTTAACCCTTGCATCCGTACAAAATGATGCTCCATTTGCTTATTCCGGGGAAGAATCCCGTTTGGTTTCTAACTACGATAACCGTTATCGTGGCTGGACAACCTTACGTGAAGCAATCATCTCTTCTCTTAATGTTGTAACAGTTAAAACTTATACACAGATTAGCCCTAGATTAGGTCACAGCTATGCAGTAGATTTTGGTTTCTCAACAATTCGTTCTGACGAAGCAGATAACCAGTCTTTCTGTTTAGGTGGTATGACAAATGGTGTTTCTAACCTCGAACTGACTGCTGCATACGCAACAATTGCAAACGAAGGTACTTACCAGAAACCAAGATTTTACACTCAGATTTTAGATCATGATGGCAATGTGTTATTAGATAACTCAGAATCCGAAACACATACCGTATTGAAAAAAACAACTGCTTACTTATTAACAGATGCTATGAAAGATGTTATGACAGCAGGAACCGGTACCGCAGCTTATTTCGGAAGTTCTATGCCACAAGCCGGTAAATCCGGTACTACAACAGATAACCGCGACGCCGTATGGGCTGGTTATACACCATATTACACTTGCGTTGTTTGGGGCGGTTATGATGACAATGCTAAACAGAATGGTAAACAGGTTGCTTATCCAAAGAAAATCTGGAAAGCAGTTATGAGCCGCATTCACGAAGATTTAGAATACAAAGATTTTACAAAGCCTGATGAAGTAATTCGTGTAGCCGTTTGTAAAGAATCCGGTCTTCTTCCAATTCCGGGTGTCTGTGATGCCGACCCAAGAGGAAGTGCTGTTATATCAGAATATTTTGCATCTGGTACAGAACCTACAGAACAGTGTAATCATCATATTTTAGCAAGTTACTGTGATCAGTCCGGAACAGTTGCTGGAAGCTACTGCTTATGGACTACTCCAGGTGTTGCAATTATCCCGGATGCCGTTACCGGTGATTCCAGACAGACAGAGGATGCCCCATACCTCTTAGGTTATCCTTGTCCGGTACACGAATGGGACGACCCACTTTATACCGGAGAATACAGCTACCCTGTAGTCCCTGGCACTAGCACAACCACACCTTAGTGTATAAGGCGTGCCTGTAGGAGAATTACTTTGATACGATAAACTTTTGTTTAGCGATTTATTTGCGGCTCGCAGAATGTGGGTTATTTCTTTCTCGAAGTCTTTGAATAGTGCCAAGCATTTTAGAAAAGATATATTTGGTTGTTGTGAAGAAATGTTCGAAAGTCTAATTTTGCAAATGCCGGAAACGCGATCTTTCATCTCCGCTAAGGGCTGCACAATGTCGGGGAAATATCTGCATAGCACGGACAGTGCCCTTGGAGGTTTCTTAGAATCACTTATAGAGGGCTTTGACAAAACGTAATTCGCAGCGTCAACTGTTTGAGAAGGGGCTTGATTCGTAGACATTGAATTTTTTCAATATCTATAAATCAAGCCCCTTTGAGTTTTTGACGCGCGAATTTAATATCGACTTTGTCAAAGCCCCCTATTAGTGATTCTTAGGAAGCT
>JAZSEF010000009.1:0-47202 GCA_045531555.1 Roseburia sp.
CTGGTCTCTACCGTAAAGCTTCAAAAATCCAAACGCCGTGCGATGGATGCAAGGGATTACTTTTCCTATATGTACCGCACAGTGCAGTCAATGTTAGCAAAAGCAGGAACGATTACACATCCATATATTACACCGCAGGAAGGCGGCAAAAAAGCCGTTATTATGATTACGGGTAACCGTGGTCTTGCCGGTGGATATAACTCCAATATAATCAAATTGATTACAAGAGGAGAATTAAAAAAAGAGGATTTAGTAATCTATACTCTTGGTTCCAAAGGTAGAGAAGCAATGGCCCGCTATGGGTATGAGTTGGCAGAAGATTATTCCGAAATGATTGAAAATCCGGAATATATTGATGCTATGCGTTTAAGCGCAAATCTGTTGAATGCCTTTAAAAAAGGCGAAATCGGAGAAATTTATCTTGCGTATACACACTTTAAAAATACGGTTGTGCATGAACCGGTTCTGATGAAGTTGTTACCTGTTGAGGCAGATAATTCTGCTGTAGAGGAAACAGAATCCGGCAGCGATATTCCAATGAATTTTGAGCCGGCAGAACAGGAAGCACTGGAACTGATTATTCCAAAATACGTAACAAGTCTTATTTACGGTGGAATGGTAGAATCAGTTGCCAGTGAAAACGGCGCGAGAATGCAGGCTATGGATTCTGCAACAAGCAACGCAGAAGAAATTATTAGTGATTTGACACTGAAGTACAACAGAGCGCGTCAGGGTGCAATTACTCAGGAATTAACAGAGATTATTGCAGGCGCATCTGCCATCAGTTAAATAATAAACAAGGAGAAATAAAGCAATGGCAAATAATATTGGTAAAATAACCCAGATTATTGGTGCCGTTCTGGATATTAAATTCACAGAAGGCAATTTGCCGGAGATTAACGATGCGATTAAAATTCCGCTCAAAGCAGGCGGAGAATTAGTTGTAGAAGTTTCTCAGCATTTGGGTGATGATACAGTTAGATGTATCGCCATGGGACCAACCGACGGACTCGTTCGTGGAATGGATGCTATCGCTACAGGTGCCGCTATCAGCGTACCGGTAGGCGAGAACACATTAGGACGTATGTTTAACGTTTTGGGTAATCCTATTGACGAAATCGATCCACCAACAGGAGTAGATACATGGCCAATTCACAGACCGGCTCCGGCATTCGAAGAGCAGGCAACTTCTCAGGAAATGTTAGAGACAGGTATCAAAGTCGTTGACCTTCTCTGCCCATATCAGAAGGGTGGTAAAATCGGATTATTCGGTGGTGCCGGTGTAGGTAAAACCGTATTAATTCAGGAGTTAATCCACAACATCGCTACAGAGCATGGTGGATACTCTGTATTTACAGGTGTAGGAGAGCGTACTCGTGAAGGTAACGACCTCTACTACGAAATGAAAGAATCAGGCGTTATCGATAAAACAACCATGGTATTCGGTCAGATGAACGAGCCACCTGGAGCACGTATGAGAGTTGCTTTAACAGGTCTTACAATGGCTGAATATTTCCGTGATAAAGGTGGTAAAGACGTACTTTTATTCATCGATAACATTTTCCGTTTTACACAGGCAGGTTCAGAGGTATCAGCGTTATTAGGACGTATGCCTTCAGCCGTAGGTTATCAGCCGACATTACAGACAGAAATGGGTGCTCTTCAGGAGCGTATCACTTCTACAAAGAGTGGTTCTATCACATCTGTTCAGGCCGTATACGTACCTGCGGACGACTTAACTGACCCGGCTCCGGCTACTACTTTCGCTCACTTGGATGCTACAACCGTATTGGAGCGTTCTATCGTAGAGCTTGGTATTTATCCGGCGGTAGATCCACTTGGTTCTACTTCACGTATCTTAGACCCACGTATCGTAGGTCAGGAGCATTTTGAAGTAGCTCGTGGTGTTCAGGAAATTTTACAGAAATACAAAGAATTACAGGATATTATCGCAATGCTCGGTATGGAAGAATTATCAGAAGAAGATAAGATTACTGTTAACCGTGCACGTAAAATCCAGAGATTCTTATCACAGCCATTCTCAGTTGCTACACAGTTTACCGGCTTAGACGGTAAATACGTACCAATCACTGAGACAGTTCGTGGTTTCCGTGAAATCATGGAAGGTAAACATGATGACATTCCGGAAGGTTACTTCTTGAATAAGGGTTCTATCGATGAAGTTCGTGAAGCTTACAACGAAGCTCATAAATAATCGTAGAACAATAATAGGAGGTCATTATGGCAGACGATAGCAGAGTTTTTGGTGTAGAAATCATTACGCCGGATCGCGTGTTTCACAAAGGTGAGGCGACAATGATTGAATTTAATACGGCTGCCGGTGAAATTGGTGTATATAAAAATCATATACCGCTTACTACGGTGCTTGCACCGGGTGTTGTAACCATTCATAAGGATGGCGAAGACAAAGTAATTGCAGCAGTACACTCCGGTTTCGCAGAAATCCTGCCGGACAAAGTAACCCTTTTGGCAGAGACCGCTGAATGGCCGGATGAAATTGATGTAGAGCGTGCACAGGCAGCAAAAGCCCGCGCAGAAGAGCGTCTGGCAAATAAGACAGAGGCGATTGATGTGCAACAAGCAGAGTTAGCGCTCCGTAGAGCATTGGTTCGTATGGATATCGCGAAGTAAATTTGCGATAAAACGAATATAGAAACAGAACTGATAAAATAAAATAACTTTATGTGAAGAAAGCAGCCATGTGTTTCTGCCTCGGAAATGAGGGAGATTCGCATGGCTGTTTTTGATGCTATAAAAAGAAATTTAAAGAGAGATTTTTTCTTCACAGATATAAAATTTGTGGTATACTTAAGTCAGTGGATAAAAAAGAATGAGGATTTTACTATATGAAAATGATATCGAAAGAAGTTCTGTTTACATCGGGCCTAACGGAAGCGGATTATAATTCAATAAAGCCGCGTATTTACAAGGATAATAAACAAAAGTTGATAATTTTTTCCTCTATTGCAATGGCATTTTTCGGATTTATGATTTTTGTTTCATTTGTATCGAATGTAATGGCGAATAATCGATATATTTATGTGACCGGAACCATTATAGCAGCAACCATATTGTTACTTATAAAATTCTCAAAGAAGAGTGAGAAGTTTGTGGTAATAGGAATTTATATATTTATTGCCTTATTGTTTGCAGTTGGATTGAGTATGGCAGTGATTACGACGCCGGGAGAGCGAACAGTAACGTTAATTGCATTGATGCTTTTAGCACCGATTGTTTTTAATGACAGACCGATAAGAATGGTAAGTTGTATCGGAATTACCACAGTGATTTTTATTATAGCTGCACTTCAGACAAAAAGCGGAGCAGTATTAGAGTCTGATATCGTAAATGTAACTGTGTATTCCATACTTAGTATGGTTTCGAGTACTTATATGACTCTTGTAAAGTGCGAGAGACATTTTATTGAGCAAAAGGTGGAATACTTTAGTCAGACCGATTTACTAACGGGCTTATATAATAGAAATGTTTTCTTGGAATTAACAGAAAGATATAGTAAGCGTAAACTTCCGAACGATTTTACTGTTATATATTTTGATGTAAATGAACTAAAGCGGATTAATGATAATTTGGGACATGAAGCCGGTGATGAATTAATAAAAGGTGCTGCAGATTGTATAAAGACAGCATTTGGTAAAGATGGTTCCTGCTGTCGTACAGGAGGAGATGAGTTTATCGTACTTACGGAAGTAAGTAAAGAAAAGCTTGCTGAATTATGCAAGACTTTTGAAAATACAATGGAAGCATGGAGAGGTAATGTGGTTGAGAGATTACACATTTCTTATGGATGTGCACCAGTATATGAGTTTCCTGATGCAGATTTTTCCGGTTTGAAAAAAGCAGCGGATGTAAGGTTGTATAAAAATAAGGCAATGTATTATACCACGAATGGAATCGATAGAAGAGTTCAACAAGGTATGTTTTAAAGACAGAGGAATAGGACATGATTTTTTATTTTGTACGGCATGGTGAAACCGATTGGAATGTGCAAAAGAAAATACAGGGAACAACCGATGTGCCTTTGAACGAAAAAGGTTTTCGCCAAGCGAAAGAATTGGCAGACAAGCTGGTTTCAGAAGGTTATAAAATTGACAAAGCATATACATCACCACAGGTTCGTGCGCAGGCAACAGCACAGACAGCAGCTACGGCACTAGGTATTGAATGTATTCCGTTAAAAGATTTACGGGAACTAGATCTGGGAGACTGGGAAGGCGATAACTGGCCGAATATTGAGAAATGTTATGGTAAGGTGTACCACTTCTGGAATTCACATCGTAGATATACGCGCACCCCAAACGGAGAAAGCTATAATGATCTTTTGAGAAGAGTTTTTATGGCGTTGGAATACATTATGAAGCATGAGACAGGTAATGTTTTGGTAGTGTCGCATAGTGCGATTATGTTTTCGCTACAGTGTTATCTGGCAGGTTTATGTATGGATGACGAGACCATGCTTACATTCCGAGCTAAAAATGCGGAAATTGTTGAAGTGAATGCAGAAGAAATAAAACGTGCTATTAAGCGGTTTGCAAGAGAAGAAAAAATTATGGGCAGCATTATACCAACGCGATATGAGGATAAGAATTAGATAAAGCATGAGTGGTTGGAAGATAGAATGATAAAAAAGAGAGGGTTAAATAATGGAGTTCTTAAAATTGGCAGAAGAACGTTATTCTGTGCGCAGCTTTACAGATAAAGCGGTAACAAAGGAAGATTTGGACAAGATTTTAAAGGCTGGTCATGTAGCGCCGACAGCGTGCAATATTCAGCCACAGAGAATTTTAGTTATCAATAGTGAGGAAGCGATTACAAAATTAAAAGGCTGTACAAAATGTCACTTTAATGCACCGACAGCATTATTGGTCTGCTATAGCAAAGAGGCTTGTTGGAAACGTCGTTATGATGGTGCAAACAGTGGTGAAATCGATGCAAGTATCGTAACCACACATATGATGTTAGAGGCCGCAAGTATCGGCGTGGGCACTACATGGGTAATGCATTTTGACCCGGCAGCAATGCGTGAGACATTTGCTATTCCGGAGGACTTAGAACCGGTAGCACTTCTTGTAATGGGTTATCCTGCGGAAGATGCAGCACCGATTGCTATGCATTCAGAGTTTAAGGATATGGACGAGATTGTAAGTTATAATCAGTTCTGAGATTTTCTGATACAAAAAAGCGAGAAACCTTATGGTTTCTCGCTTTTTTTGAACTATAATGAAATGTTATTTTCCAGCTTTTTCATCCCACACAGGTACATCAATTCCTGCAATTTCAGAAGTAAACGGAGTATCATCTTGTTTATCAAAATGAGCAGTTGCTCTCTTCACATACTTAAATCCCAGATATAAAAGTGGAAGATTGCAGTAGGCAATCAAAATATTTGCAAAATCTGATAAGTTCCAAAGTGCACTTAAATCTAATCCTGCAATATTGGTTAAGATACCAAAAGCAATAACAGCCAGACACAATACACGTATGATTGTGACAAATACATTGCTAGTAGAAATACGTTTTGCACAAATCTCTGCAAAAGAGATAAATCCAAGAAGGCAGGTAAAGGCAAATAATCCAAAGCATACGGAAATCAACAATGACACAATGGTGTTAAAAGCTGTACCCGGTGCAAGTTCTGTGGCAGCAGTTAAGTATTTTGGAAGGTTATCCAGTTTAAACCACATATCTGCCATGTCTGTTTGCCAAACCCGTCCCATAATAACAACAAATCCGGTTAAAGTACAGATTACAATAGTATCTAGGAATACGCCGATTGACTGAACACAACCTTGCGTACATGGATGAGCAGAGTCGGCAGCGGCAGCGGCCATAGTCATGGTACCCTGACCGGCTTCATTAGACATCAATCCACGTTTTACACCTTGTACCAAAGCGATACCAAAAGCACCGCCAAAGACGGCCTCTGGTTTAAAGGCTTCTGTGAATACCGCATAGAAGAACCATGGAATACGGTCAAAGTTCACAATGATAAGTGTCAGTACGGTTAATACATAAATGACCGCCATAACCGGAACGGTAACGTCTGTAACTTTTGTAAGTTTTTTAATACCACCAAAAGATACAATGACGGCGATGACCATCAGTACTGCAAAAGAAATCCAGTACAATGCAGAGTTAGTAGGAATGTCCTGTCCAGTAAGGGTTCCAGCAATTTGACCAACAGCAGAGATGGTATTAAATCCCTGTGCAGGGAAGCATAATAAAGCATAAATAATGTAAATAATAGAAAGTACTGCACCGGCGATTGCAGAGCCTTTTAAAAGACGTTTGCCATAAAATGCCAGACCACCAAGGTACTCATTATCTTTTTTCTCTTTAAATATCTGAGAAAGTGTTGATTCCGTATAAGCAGTCGCCATGCCGAAAAATGCAGATACCCACATCCAGAACAATGCACCCGGACCACCAACGGAAATAGCACCGGTTACACCGAGAATATTTCCTGGACCGACACGCATGGCGGTGGATAAAAAGAAGGCTGCAAGTGGTGAAATACCAGTTGAAGTGGCTTTGCTATTTTTTAAGATACGAATACCTTCTTTAAATTTGCGAATTTGAATGAAATTTAAACTACAGGTAAAGTATATACCTGAGCCAATTAGCAAAATAATGGCAAGTGAAAAGTTTCCCAGAATAGGAATATTTGCATACCAGTTGAGGTTTGTAGGAAAGCTCCAGAATAAATCGGAAATAATTTGGATTTTTCCACAAATGGCATTAATAATATCAAAAAGAGCCTGCATAAATCATCCTCCTAATAATTCAATATGTATTAACTATACCACAATTATACAAATTAAGGGAAGAGTATTTCGTATAACCAGATAAATGACAAGGAAAGGAATGTTGACATAATGGTAGAGAAATTGTTAATAAAACAGGCAAATATTCACAGTGCTGTGGAAAAAGACGTATATGTGGCAGATGTATTAGTAGCAGATGGAAAAATTATTAAAATAGAAGAAATGATAACCGGTGGAGAAACGAATGATGCAGTAGTGTTAGATGCATATGGTTATGATTTATATCCGGGATTTGTGGATGCACATTGTCATTTGGGGTTGGATGGCTATGCTGTGGAGTTTCCGGGGCAGGATTTTAATGAAATGAGTGATCCGGTGACGCCGCAGTTGTCCGCAGTGGATGGAGTCAATCCGCAGGATGAAACCTTTCGAATAGCAAGAGAAGGAGGAGTTACCTGTGTGGCGACCGGACCGGGCAGTTCCAATGTGTTTGGAGGAACGTTTTGTGTTATTAAGACCTGTGGAAATCGCATAGATGATATGTTAGTGAAAGAAAAGGCTGCAATGAAAATATCCTTTGGTGAAAATCCGAAAAATTGTTATCGGGAAAAAGGATTTAGTTCCCGTATGTCGATTGCAGCTAAAATCCGGGAGATGCTGACAAAAGCAAAACTTTATCAGAAAAAACTGGAGGCGGCAGGCTATCCCGGAAGATGCGATTATAGTAAACTCCCTGTTTATGATGCAAAATTAGAAGCGTTGTTACCGGTAATAAAAAAAGAAATGCCGTTGAAGGCACATGCACACCGGGCAGATGATATTTTTACAGCCATCCGTATTGCAAAAGAATTTGATGTAGATTTGCGGATTGACCATACTACAGACGGAAGCCTGATTGCACAGGAGTTGGCAAAAGAGGGGTATCCGGTAGCTGTGGGACCTTCTTTTGGTCATGCTTCTAAGTATGAATTGAAGAATAAAGGGTTTCATACAGTTGTTGATTTGGTAAAAGCAGGATGTCAGGTGTCGATTATTACAGATTCGCCTGTGACAGAGGGAGGTTATTTAGCTCTTTGTGCGGGCAGGGCAATTTATGAAGGATTGGATGAGTTTGAAGCATTGCGGGCAATTACTATAAATGCAGCAAAACATATTGGTGTGGAGAAACGTGTGGGTAGCATAGAAGTTGGAAAAGATGCGGATTTTGTTTTAGTGAAAGGCAGTCCGTTTGAGGTAAACAGTCGGATACTATATACGATTATTAATGGGAAGATAGTGTACAAAGACAAGGGAGAAAAATAATCTTTACAGAGAGGAAGTGTACAGAGTAAAATGAAAATAGGGTAAGTTTGGTAGTTCGAAAGGAAGTAATGAACATGGAATTGCAATATAATATTTGGTTTGGAGTATCCGGCGTTATTTTCATGATAATTTTGGTAACGTATCTTTGGGTTTCGTATAGTATGGAATCGGAACGGAACCGGGAGTTTTTTAAAGTAGCGATATATGTCCTTTTGGCAGATATTTTTGATGTGATAACTGCTGTTACGATTAGTTATGGAGCTATAGTTCCGGCAACTGTGAATATGATATTGAATACGTGTTATTTTGTGTTGAATGCCTTGTTGGCTTATCAGTTTTTGCGGTATTCACAGTTGTGTGTAAAGGGAACGCAGGGAGAGTTGAAGACTGCGTTTGGATATCGATTGATTGTATGTGTATATCTGATATTTTTAGCTGTGAATTTGTTTTCGGGATGGATGTTTTGGTTTGATGAGCAGGGAGCATATATTCATGGACCGTTGTATTATTTGTTGTCTGCTATTCCGTATACTTGTTTTTTTATGGGTGTATTGAGAATGATTCGGAATACAAGGGAGTATGACCGTCATCAAAAATTATCCATCTTTGCTTTTTCGATTCTGGCATTATCCGGCGCGGTAATACAGATTGGGTTTATGCCGGATGTGTTACTTACAATGTTTACTTTGTCGCTCGGATTGATTATTATTTTGTTTTCTTTGGAGACACCGGATTATCAAAAACTGATGCAGACAATGGAAGAGCTGCAATTGGCAAAGGAAGAGGCGGAAGAAGCAAAAAAACGTGCAGAAATAGCAAATCAGGCAAAGAGTACTTTTCTTGCCAATATGTCACATGAGATTCGTACACCGATAAATGCGGTTTTGGGTATGAATGAAATGATTTTGCGTGAAAGCAGCGAGGCAGACATTTTGGAATATGCAAGAAATATTCAGAGTGCCGGCAATGGATTGTTAGCGTTAATCAATGATATTTTGGATATATCTAAAATCGAATCCGGAAAAATGGAGCTGGTATTGGAAGAGTACAGCCTGTTTAGGCTTCTCAAAGATTGCTATAATATGATTGATGTGCAAATGAAAGGAAAAAAACTGGAATTTTCCATCGAAAACGAGACGATGATACCGGACATTCTTCACGGAGATGTGGTACGTATTCGACAGATTATTTTCAATCTTTTGACCAATGCCTATAAGTATACCAGAAAGGGTAAGGTAACATTACGAGTAAAGCATAAGCGGATTAATAGTATGGAGATTGTGCTTGTAATTTCCGTGGAGGATACCGGGATTGGTATTTCAGAGGAGAATCAGAAACGCTTATTCGATACGTTTGAGCGAATTGATGAAGAGAGGAATCATACGATTGAAGGAACGGGTCTTGGGCTTTCCATTACCAAGGATTTGGTAGAACTGATGAATGGGGAAATTGGTGTTATCAGTACGCCGGAAAAAGGTTCTTTATTTTATGTAGAGATACCACAGCGCATAATAAAAGAGGAACCAATAGGCAAGTTTTACGAACGTTATAACGATACGATGGAGACGAAGCGATATCAGGAGAAATGGCAGGCGAAGAATGCTAGAATTCTTGTGGTAGATGATGTAGAGACGAATCTGATAGTAGTGAAAAATCTGTTGAAAAATACCGGAATACAAATCGATATGGCTAGTAGTGGTAAAGAAGGTCTTGAAATGACAGCAGTGAATGCATATCATTTGATTTTATTAGATCATATGATGCCGGAAATGGATGGAATAGAGACGTTACATAGATTAAAAGAGCAGGATGGACCAAATAAAACAACACCGGTTGTTGTGTCTACAGCAAATGCGATTTCCGGCGCGGCAAAAGAATATCTAGCAGAAGGTTTTGATGATTATATCATGAAGCCTGCTACCGGAAAAGAATTGGAAGAGATGATTTTAAAATATTTGCCAAAGGAGCTGGTGGAAGAGAAAAAGCAGTAGCGTATAGGAAACGAGAATGTTATAATAATACATTGGAAACAATTAGAAAAAGGGGAACATTTTTATGGAGAAAGCAAAAGTATTTTATACGGATTTTAGAACAAGCAGCAGAGAAAATTTAATGCAGAAGTTACGTAGATTATGTATTACAGCAGGAATGAAAGAGATTGATTTCGAAGATAAATATGCAGCGATTAAAATTCACTTTGGTGAATATGGCAATTTGGCATTTTTACGCCCAAACTATGCAAAAGTTGTTGCAGATATTGTAAAAGAGATGGGCGGTAAGCCGTTTTTGACAGATTGTAATACGCTTTATGTGGGAAGCAGAAAGAATGCGTTAGATCATTTGGATACCGCTTATGCGAATGGTTTCTCACCATTTTCAACAGGCTGTCATGTAATCATCGGTGATGGTTTAAAAGGAACAGACGAAGCATTAGTGCCGATTGATGGCGAGTATGTAAAAGAAGCAAAAATTGGTCAGGCTGTAATGGATGCGGATATTTTTATTTCGCTGACACACTTTAAGGGACATGAAGCAACAGGTTTTGGCGGAGCATTAAAAAATATCGGTATGGGTTGCGGTTCACGTGCAGGTAAAATGGAAATGCATAATCAGGGCAAACCTGCGGTAAGTCAGAAAAAATGTGTGGGTTGTGGTGCTTGTATCAAGATTTGTGCACATGATGCACCGGTAATTACAGATGGAAAAGCTACGATTGATATTGATAAATGTGTGGGCTGTGGACGTTGTATCGGAGCATGTCCAAAGGATGCGGTACATCCGACACAGGACAACTCCAATGACGTATTAAACTGCAAGATTGCAGAGTATTCAAAGGCAGTATGTGACGGCAGACCTTGCTTCCATATTTCTTTGATTTGTGATGTATCACCGAATTGTGACTGTCATTCAGAAAACGATGTGCCGATTATTCCAAACGTTGGTATGCTGGCATCTTTTGACCCGGTTGCTTTGGACATGGCATGTGCAGATTTGGCAAACAAACAGCCTATTTTACATAATCACAGTGTCCTTCATGAGAATTGTATGGCACATGAGGAAGAGGCAGAACATCACGACCACTTCCATATGACACATCCGGATACCAACTGGAAAACTTGTGTGGCACATGCAGTGAAAATCGGACTTGGTACAGACCAGTACGAGTTAGTGGAGATTTAAGAAACGACATACAATAAGGACAAAAGCAATGAATAAAAAAATTAAAGTATTTATGTTGGCATTGGTATTGACACTGTTTTTACCACTACTGTCAGGAGAAAAGGTAAATGCCGAGGCAGAGAGCAAAAGTATGGATTTTATATTTTTGCATGACTTACATTCTCATTTAGAAAACTTTGCTTCTGTGGAAAACGGTGAAACGGTATATCTTGGCGGTATGCCGCAGATGAAAACGATAATTAATGAGAAGAAGGCGCAAAATCCGAACACACTGGTTTTAGATAGCGGAGATTTCTCCATGGGAACACTGGTGCAGACCGTTTATGCCGGTGAAGCAGCAGAATTAAAGATGCTAGGAAGTATTGGCTGCGAAGTAACTACTTTGGGTAATCATGAATTTGATTATAAAGCAAGCGGACTTGCAAGTATGTTGAATACGGCGGCGACATCCGGAGAAGATATTCCAGCCATGGTTATCTGTAACGTAGATTGGGAGAGTATGGAAGCAGCGGGACTGACAGAAGCGCAGCAGCAGATAAAAACTGCTTTTACTACTTATAATGTACAGGATTATGTTATGCTTCAAAAGGGGGATGTAAGCATTGCAGTAGTAGGTGTAATGGGAAATGACTCGATTGCATGTATACCTGCCGCAGACCTTTTGTTTGAGGATCCAATAGAAGCGGTACGTGAGACGGTAGATGTTATTTTAGCAGAAGAAGACGCAGATATGATTGTCTGTTTGTCCCATAGCGGTATCTGGTCAGACCCTGAAAAATCAGAAGATGAGCTTCTGGCAAAAGCAGTACCGGAAATTGATGTTATCATCAGTGGTCATACACATACAAAATTAGATGAGCCGATTGTTCATGGTAATACCTACATTGTTTCTTGCGGTGAGTATGGAAAACGTCTTGGTTCGTTCCATATGGAACAGCTTGAGGATGGCGTATGGGAAATGAGTGGTTATGAGCTAATTGAGATGACGATGGATATTCCGGAAGATACAGAGACGCGTGCGCGTATTGAAGAATTAATGGACAGCGTAGATGCCAATTATCTGAGTAAATGGGGATACAGCAGGAATCAGGTAATTGCACAAAACGATGTAGTATTTAGCTCGGTTAATGATTTAGGTGAGATACACGAAGACCATAATCTGGGTAATATTATGGCGGATGCGTATAAGTATGCAGTAGAGCATGCTCCGGATTTTAATGGAGACAGAGTGGCACTTGCGGTTGCACCAAGTGGTACGATTCGAGGAAGCTATCCGGTGGGAGATATTACCGTTGCAGATATTTATAATTCATTTTCACTTGGAATAGGGGAGGATGGAGTGCCGGGATATCCGCTTCTTAGTGTATATCTTACCGGTGCCGAACTTCGTCTGGTGGCAGAAATTGATGCATCAGTTTCCGATTTGATGACGACAGCCAGATTGTATAATTCCGGTATGGAGTTTACCTTTAATCCGAATCGTCTGATTTTGAATAGGGTAACCGATTGTTACCTGATAGGTGATGCCGGAGAACAAATCGAGATTGAAGATGATAAGCTTTACCGCGTAGTATCAGATATGTACAGTGGTCATATGTTAGGTGGCGTAACAGATATCTCATATGGTTTGTTATCATTGGAATTAAAGAACGCAGATGGTAAGCCAATCGAGAATTTAGAAGATGCGATTATCTATGTGGAAGGCGAAGAATTAAAGGTATGGACATCTATTGCCGGATATATGGAGACGTTTGAGGATACAGATGGAGATGGTATACCAAATGTTCCTGACTATTACGAAGGCAAACAAGGTCGAAAAGTAATTGATGACAGTAAAAATATTTTAGATTTGGTAAAAAATCCAAATAAGTATGCAGGAATGATTATTGGTGTAATCGTTGTAGTAATCATTCTGTTATTGGCAATCATTTTATTCATTAAAAAATTAGTGAAAACGGTAGTTTATAAAATTAAAAAGAAGTAAAGTTAGAATTTTTAGAGGTTTAAGGCATGAGTGCACAAGGTCATATTGAAAAAGCACTGCGGGATATTTATGTGCTTCTTTCCCAGTGTGAGGTATATGATAAAGAGAATAATCTGATTATCATGGACAAAAAAGTCATGGTAGAGGCGCTGCAAGAATTGAGTCAGGGTATTTACGAAGTTACGGAAGAATACGAACTGACCAAACAAAGTAGAGAACAGGCAGAACGCGAAGTAAAAAAACGTGGAGCAGAATTGATTGCCGATGCAAAAGGAAAAGCAGAGGATGTATATGCGGGGTCTGTACTTTATACAGACGAGGCCTTAAAACGTGTACAGTTTATCATGCAGGATGCGATGGATTCCGTGCAGGGTATTTATAGCAAAATGCAGCAGGATATGGAGCGTGAAATGCAGCGTGTGCGTTCAGACCAGACCGGTTTGACAGGTTATCTGCACGATTTGGCTGATACTGATAAATATTTGCAAATTATAGAGGAGCGGAATAAAAAGCTGGCGAAGGAGCGGGCTATGGATAAGGATGAGATTCCGGAACCGACAATTGCCGTTCCAAAGCCGGAAATTCGCATTAATGAGGCATATTTTAGAGAGCATGGCTTGAGTTTGGATGATGAACCGCAGGAGATGCCGGAAGAAAAAATGGAAAAGGTTACTGCTGAGATTAGCGTAAACTTAGACTCTGAATACTTCAAGTGGAAGGAACGGGAAGCGAACGGCGGTGAAGGTGATGAATCGAAAAAGCCGGGAAAGAAATCACTTTTTGGACGACTTGGGAAATAGAAGCTACAGAGCAAAGAAAACAAAAAGAGAGAAGTATAATATTCATACAAGTATGATATTAACTTCTCTTTTTTATTTGCCTAGGCTCTGCATCCTTACAAATTAAAAAAGTTTTAAGATTTCCCCACTGTAAAAATACATTTTTAACTGTTACAATAGCGATATAATTAGTTACGCGTAGTCCGCATTTGCAGATGGACAGAAAGGAGCATACCATGCAGACCATTTTAGTATGTGATGATGATAGAGAAATTGTAGAGGCGATTGACATTTATTTGCAGCAGGAAGGCTATAACGTATTGAAAGCATACGACGGAGAAGAAGTGCTCCAGATTTTAAAGGATAACGAGGTGCATCTGTTGATTATGGATGTCATGATGCCGCGTTTGGACGGTATTCGAGCTACCTTAAAAATCCGTGAAAATAACAGTATACCGATTATTATTTTGTCTGCAAAGACAGAGGATTCGGACAAGATTTTAGGATTGAACGTAGGTGCAGATGATTATCTTGGTAAGCCGTTTAATCCTTTGGAACTGGTGGCGCGAGTGAAGTCCCAGCTTCGTAGATATACAATGTTAGGGAATGCAGCGGAAAAAGGTGATGCCGTTTACGAAGTGGGTGGTTTGTGCATCAATGATGACCTAAAGGAAGTGAGTGTAGATGGTGAAGTGGTGAAGATGACACCGATTGAATATAATATTTTGCTTTTGCTAGTAAAGAATCAGGGAAAAGTATTTTCGATTAATCAGATATATGAAAATATCTGGAATGAAGATGCTATTGGCGCGGACAACACTGTTGCAGTACATATTCGTCATATTCGTGAAAAGATTGAGATTAATCCGAAAGAGCCACGTTATTTAAAGGTTGTTTGGGGTGTTGGCTATAAAATTGAAAAAAGTGACCAGTAAAAGAAAAAGAGAGAGTCTATGGAAAATAAATCCTATTCAATTGGCGTGAAAATTACCGGTGTGATATTACACTTTTTTTTCACAATTATTTTAACGCTGTCCTTATTTTTGTTGGGACTGCTGATTAGTAAAAATATATTTGAATTTGCAGATATTGGAACCAGAAGTTTTTTGCAATCCGGCTATTATACCCAGACCATTCAGGAAAAATGCGATCATTTGGGTGAATACATGTATCTCCGTGCAAAAGGAAGTGACAGGACTGCGGAGGAGAATCGTAAGTACCTACAGTATACGGATGAATTTAAATCGGAAGATACCAATTTTTGTTTTTGGTATAAGTTTCAGGGAGAGTGGATTACAAATCAGCCGGATACTTATGAAGGGCAGACTTTTGATACAGAGTTTTTGATGATGCAGGCACGCACCATGGGGAATTACCTGCTCTATGACATGGAGAATAAAGAGTTTGGTACGGATATTAAAAAGCTTGCGACTTATTTTTTTGAAAGTGCAAATACACAGATGTACTGGCCGACGGATCATGTGATTTTGGTTATTGGTGTAGATACGCAGTTCTCTGCCATGGACGATTTGTATTATGCCAGTGAAGAGTATCATCAGATGTATCCGTGGATTAAAACTGCGATTACTACAGCGTTAATCAGTCTGATGGGGTGGATTCTTACTTTGATTTACCTAACATTGGCTGCGGGCAGAAGGGCAGATGATGATGAAATACACTTGAATGCATTTGATAAGATAAAAACAGAAATATTGTTTATCGGATTTATTGCAATTGCTGCCGAATTGATTTTTATTATTATACGTGTCAGTGACCAGGAGTGGGAAGTGTCAGGGCTTTTGGCAGCTTCCGGAACGGTAAGTCTGGTTATGGATGTACTGTTTTTAGCTTTTTACTTAAGCATAGTGAAATTAATGAAGGCAGAATGTTTGTGGGAAAATAGTTTTGCTTATTGGCTTAGGGCAGGTATATTAAAAGCCATGCAAAATCAAAAGGCGACCACGAATATGATAGTGACATTTTTAGGGCATTTGATTATCTGTTTTGTACTGTCGATGGGAGCTTTTTATTATAGGAATAGAATATTTGCGATACTTTTGGTAATTGTTTGCGCGTGGGAAGGATATTTATTACTTCGCCAATCGGTAGAAAAATATCGTATCATGGAAGGGGTTAAACGTATCAAAGAAGGTGCACTTGATGCGAAGATTAATTTGGATGAGCTTCATGGGGAAAACCGTACATTGGCAGAAGATATTAATAATATCGGAAGTGGTTTGGAATATGCAGTTGAAGAAAGTACCAAGAATGAGCGCATGAAAGCGGACTTAATAACAAATGTTTCTCATGACATTAAAACACCACTGACGTCTATTGTAAATTATGTGAATTTGCTAAAACGTGAAAAAATTGAGAATGAACGTGCAAAAGATTATATTCGTATTTTAGATGAGAAGGCAGAACGCTTAAAACAGTTGATCGAGGATTTGGTAGAAGCCTCTAAAGTAAGTTCTGGCAACGTGAAGCTGGACATGCAGACGATTGATTTGGTAGAGATGGTGTATCAGACAGCAGGAGAGTTTGATGACAAATTCGAACGGAAAGGTTTGACCATTGTGACAAAGCTGCCAAGTGTTCCGGTTTATATCTGTGCGGATGGCAGACAGTTATATCGTGTCATTGAAAACCTGTATAATAACGTGTCTAAATATGCGATGGAAAACACTCGTGTATACGTAGAGATTGCAGCAAAAGAAGAACAGGTTATTTTTTCTATCAAAAATGTGTCGGAGAAATCATTGGCACAGGAAAATAGTCAGGCGGGTGACCTGACAGAACGTTTTACCAGAGGGGATTCTTCGCGTACTACGGAGGGTAGTGGATTAGGACTTTCTATTGCAAAAAATCTGACGCATCTTATGGGTGGAACGTTCGATATCAGCATAGATGGCGATTTGTTTAAGGCAATACTTGTTTTTTTAAACCAGACTTCAGTGGAAAATGCAATAGATACAAGTCAAATTTAGTGAATTAAAGTATAAAAGTACTTGCTTTTTATTCCGTAGAATTATATAATCAACGAAAACGGGATAAGATAAAATCGGAGGTACGTTATGAAATTATATAATGGAGGCGCGTATCTGGTGAATGGAACTGAACTTGTTGCAGATTCACCGGAAGCGGAAGCACAGGTACAAAAACTGACCGGACGTGCAGTTACAAAAGCAGAGGCAAAAAAGGACACCATCGCTTATGGTATTTTACAGCAGCATAACACATCTGGCAACATGGACAAGCTTCAGGTGCGTTTTGATAAATTGACATCGCATGATATCACATTCGTAGGTATTATTCAGACAGCGAGAGCATCAGGTTTAGAGAAGTTTCCGATGCCATATGTTTTGACAAATTGTCATAACAGTTTATGTGCAGTAGGCGGAACGATTAACGAAGATGACCACATGTTTGGTTTGACTTGTGCAAAAAAATATGGCGGTGTATATGTACCACCACATCAGGCAGTTATCCACCAGTTTGCAAGAGAAATGCTCGCAGAAGGCGGAGCGATGATTTTAGGTTCAGACTCTCATACCCGTTATGGTGCTTTGGGTACCATGGCAGTGGGCGAAGGTGGACCGGAACTTGTAAAACAGTTATTAAATAAGACATACGATATTGATATGCCGGGTGTAGTCGGCGTGTACTTAACAGGCACACCAATGATAGGTGTAGGTCCACAGGACGTGGCACTTGCAATTATCGGTGAAGTGTTTGATAAAGGCTATGTTAAAAATAGAGTTATGGAATTTGTGGGACCGGGTGTGTCTAACTTAAGCGTAGACTTCCGTATTGGTATCGACGTTATGACCACAGAGACCACATGCTTATCTTCTATCTGGAGAACAGATGCGAAGGTGGCAGATTTCTATGCAATCCATGGCAGACCGGCAGCGTATAAGGAATTAAATCCGGGTGAGGTTGCATACTATGACGGCATGATTGAGATTGACTTAAGCCAGATTAAGCCAATGATTGCAATGCCATTCCATCCAAGCAATACTTATACAATTGAAGAGTTAAATGCTAATTTAATGGACATCTTAGATGACTGTGAGAAACGTGCACAGGTAAGCTTTGATGGTGCAGTTGAGTTAGATTTGAAGAGCAAAGTCAGAAATGGCAGATTATATGTAGATCAGGGTATTATCGCAGGTTGTGCGGGCGGCGGATTTGAAAATATTTGTGCAGCAGCAGACATCTTAAAGGGCGCAAGCATCGGACCTGATGAGTTTACTTTAAGCGTATATCCGGCAAGTACACCGGTTTATATGGAGCTTGTAAAAAATGGTGCAGTAGCGACTTTGATGGAGACAGGTGCGATTGTGAAGACAGCGTTCTGCGGACCATGTTTTGGTGCGGGCGATACACCAGCTAATAATGCATTCTCTATCCGTCACTCTACAAGAAACTTCCCGAACCGAGAAGGTTCTAAGGTACAGAAGGGTCAGGTTGCGTCAGTTGCACTTATGGATGCGCGTTCTATTGCAGCGACAGCAGCGAACCGTGGTTACTTAACTGCAGCGACGGATATGGATGTGAACTATACGAATCCAAAGTATTTCTTCGATGGCAGAATTTATGCGAACCGTGTCTTTGACAGCAAGGGTGTTGCAGATCCAAGTGTAGAAATCCAGTTTGGTCCGAATATTAAGGACTGGCCGGCAATGAGTGCGTTACCGGAAAATATGGTACTCAAAGTAGTATCTGAAATCCATGACCCGGTTACGACAACAGACGAATTGATTCCATCCGGTGAGACTTCTTCTTTCCGTTCTAATCCATTGGGATTAGCAGAATTTGCACTTTCCAGAAAGGATCCGCAGTATGTAGGTCGTGCGAAAGAGATTCAGAAGGCGCAGAAGGCTGTAGAAGCTGGTAATTGTCCTGCAGAGGCAGTAGAAGAATTAAAAGATATCATGACTGCAATTAAGGAACAGTTTGCAGAAGTTGATAAAACGAATACAGGCTTCGGTAGCACAATTTTTGCAGTGAAACCGGGTGATGGTTCTGCCCGCGAACAGGCAGCATCCTGCCAGAAGGTACTTGGCGGTTGGGCAAATATTGCTAATGAATATGCAACTAAGAGATATCGTTCGAACCTTATCAACTGGGGTATGCTTCCATTCATCATTCCGGAAGGCGAATTACCATTTGAGAATCTGGATTATCTCTTCATTCCGGGCATTCGCAAGGCGATTGAAGAGAATCAGTCAGATATGAAAGCATATGTTGTAAAAGATGGCACACTGAAAGAATTCAATCTTCATATTGATGCATTGACAGATGATGAGAGAGAGATTATCTTAAAGGGATGCCTGATTAATTACTACAAAGGTTAATTATGGAAAATAGAGACCACAGTGGGATAAATTTTTGTATTTATTTTGCTGTGGTCTCTTTGCAAATTGACAACTTCCGTGTACAATAGTACTAGTACATCGTCCATTAAATAAATATCCCACGTGAATGTAACAGTTATTTAATTTACGATGTACTAGAGTATATTGGGGGAGGAATCGCTGTGAGCGAAGTAAAGAAAACAGAACAATTTTTACAGGAGAGAAAAGAAACAGAAGTGAAAAAACAAGGGGAGAGGCGCAATCATGTAATAACGATATCGGTTGCAGCATTTCTTACATTTTGTTGCTGTGCTGTTTTTTTCTTTTTCTTACTGCGCAATCAGGAGTTTACCGCATATGGTGACAGGCTGTTTAAGATTTTAGAACCGATAGTAATTGGTATCGTATTGGCTTATCTTTTGAACCCTATAATGGTGTTTGTAGAAAAATGGACAGCCAGATTTCTAAAAAAATATATTAAAAATGAGAAACGAGTGAAAAATCTTTCACGTATGATTGGAATTGCCGGAGCGTGGCTGTTTTTTGCCTTGATTATTGTAGTATTGGTAGCGTCCATTCTTCCGACTATTATAGATAGTATTATGAGTATGATTCGCAGTTTTCCGGAAGCAGTAAATAATTTGTTGGCATGGCTTAATGAGGTAGTAGAGGATGGAAGTGAGTTAGAAGCTTTTCTTAATGATTTAATTGTGAATGCTTCTGCGTGGTTCCAGACATGGGCGAAGGAGACGTTTCTGCCGGAATTGGAAGGATATATTGCGTCCATCATGAGTGGAGCTGTGGCAGGTGTGAAGACAGTTCTGAATATTTTTATTGGATTTATAGTATCGGTTTATGTTCTTACCAGTAAGGATACTTTTTCCGGTCAGGCAAAGAAGGTTGTTTATGCTTTTTTTAAACCATCTAAGGCAAATGTCATTATTGATACGGTTCGTAAGAGTCATGAACTGTTCGGCGGATTTATTTCCGGTAAATTATTAGATTCACTGATTATTGGTATTTTGGCATATATTGTGTTGTCGATTATGAAGATGCCGTATACCATGTTGGTTGCAGTAATTATAGGAGTGACGAATGTTATTCCATTTTTTGGACCATTTATTGGAGCAATTCCATCATTTATTATTATTTTATTGCAGGCACCAATGAAGAGTTTATATTTTTTGATTTTTATTCTTGTTTTACAGCAGATAGATGGAAATATTATTGGTCCAAAGATTTTAGGTAATACAACAGGGATTTCTGCGTTTTGGATTGTATTTTCAACAACTTTCTTTGGCGGTTTGTGGGGATTCCCGGGAATGGTATTGGGTGTACCATTGACTGCAGTTGCGCATCATATTTGCAGTCGTATTCTGGGATATTTGTTGAAAAAAAGAGGAATTCCGGTAGAGACGGAAGCCTATATTAAATTAAGAAAAATTGATAAATACACAAATGAGCCAATTTATGGAAAATCGTCAAAAAAGAAGGGTGAAAACGTTTCCTAAAAGCATGTATTTTTTGACATCTATCATTTGGTATGTTAAACTAAAAGGTAGAACAAAAGGAAAATTTCCAAGGTTTGAGGTAGTAGGAATTGGATAAGTACGAATACAATTTAAAGCTGGATCAGATGAAAGCATTGGTGGCGAGTGGAGATTATGTGACTGCTGCAACCATTGCGGATACGATCAACTGGCGTAAGATAAAAAATGTAACAGCGTTAGTGAGAGCTGGAGAGATATATGAGCAGGTAGGACGCTATGAGGAGAGTAGAGATATTCTTTTGATGGCGTATGACCGTTCCCCGATTGGAAGAACGATTATTTATCGACTTGCCTGTGTAGCGATTAAGATGGCAGCGTATGACGAGGCCAAGGAGTATTATAAAGAGTTTGTGGAGATTGCGCCACATGATAATTTAAAATATGTTTTAAAATATGAGATTAATAAAGCACAGGGTTCAGATTATAAAACCTTGATAGCTAATCTGGAGGAATTAAAGGAACAGGAACTTTCAGAGGAATGGTGTTATGAATTAGCGTATTTGTATCATCAGGCAGGCATGGGAGATAAATGTATTGAAGCTTGTGATGAGTTAATTCTATATTTTGGACAGGGTCCATATGTAGAACGAGCTTTAGAATTGAAGATGCTTTATCAACCGTTGACACCACAACAGGAAGAGAAGTACAGACTGTTTAGACAGCAGAAGGAAGGTATTACAGAGGTTCGACCGGAGGACGCTTTAGAATCGGGAGAGATTGTATCGGAAGTGGTACAGATTCCACAGGTGAAAATGTCGCCGGAGCGTTTTAATACGCAGAATTTGCAGGAAGCTTTACAGGAAAGCATGCAAAAGATTATGGAGGCAACAGAGAAAGAAACGGTTGACGACCATATGGATGCCATTAAGAAAATGGTAGAAGAGATTCCTTTTTTGCAGATTCCGTCAGAAAAAGAAGATGATGCAGAAGAAGCTTATATCGCTGCAAGTCAGGAGATAGATGCTTCGTTAAGATTAAATTTTCAAGAATTGTTGAATGAAGAATATGACGGTCAAATGCAGATTATGGTACCTGATAGAGGTACATATGAGCCGCCAATCAGAGGTCAGATGACGATAGAAGAAGTTCTTGAAGAGTGGGAGAAGACCAGAAGAGCGGCTGAAACGGTATTGCAGGAAGCTGAGCAGAAGAAGTTGGAATCAGCAAAAGCAAAGGCGCTGCAGGAAGCCGGAGATATTATGGAGCGTCTTGCGGAAGTGATACCAAAGCTGGATGCGGGGCTTACACCTCAGGATTTGTTAAAAGAACAGTATTTAGCGGATTCTGAAGTAGAAGAAGACCGGGCGGCACAGATGGTTGCAAATATGAACCAGTTGTTGCAAAAGGAGATAGACCGTTTGAGTACGGAGAATGCTCAGATTGAGGAACAGTTGGCAGTGGAGCAGGAGTATGCTGCAATACAGGAAATGGATGCGACCTTGCAGTATCTTATGGCACATGCCGAGCAGCAGGAACGGGTAACAGATATCACTCCGAGTATATCCGGTATGGAGGATCTTCTTGCGGATGCAGAAATTGCACATATTTTAAAAGAAGAAGGAATTATCGAAGAAGAGCCGATACAGGATGAATCGATTTTGGAAGAAAGTACTTTGGAAGAAGAGGTCGCGGAAGAGAGTACTGTTGAGGAAATAGTAGAAGAGGTTATTGAAGAAGCACAGGAAGAACCGATAAACGAAGAAGTTCATGAAGAGGTTTTTCTTGCAGAGATGGCATCTGAGTTTGCGGCAATGGCACAGGAGGTAGTTGCTTCAAAGGAGATTCCTACAGATGAGATTCCTACAGAAGCTGAGGTACTTCCGGAAGTAGAGCTTCCAGAGGATTTGAATTTAGAGATAAGTATTACTTCTCTTACAGAAGAACAAAAAGAACTGTTTTCTTATTTTACACCTATCAAGGGAATGGAAGAACAGATTTGCGTAGCACTTGGCGGAATTGCCAGCCGTCTGGAAAGCGGCAGATGTGCTGCTACAGGTAATCTGATTGTTCAGGGAGGTTCCGGAAGTGGAAAAACAGTTTTTGCTACGAACTTTATAAAAGCTTTACAGCAGATGACCGGAAAACCGGATGGTAAAGTTGGTAAGGTAGAGGCAGAGGTTCTGAATAAGAAGGATATTAAGGCACTGTTTTCAAAGATAGCAGGCGGATGTCTGATTATTGAGAGTGTTGGTGAGTTGAGTAAGGACTCAGCAGAGCGTTTAGGGTTTTTGATGGCACATGATACGAAGGGTACATTGGTTATCATGGAGGATACAAAACATGGAATAGAAAAAGCACTTCTTAGAGACAAAGAATTTGCAGCCATGTTTACAGAGCGTATCAATATTCCGATTTTTACAAATGATGAATTGGTGATTTTTGCGAAGGCATATGCCAAAGAGAATGGATATGCTATTGATGAAATGGGAGTATTAGCGTTATATAATTGTATCAGTAATATTCAGAAGCTGGATAGAGAAACTACCATTGCAGAGGTAAAAGAGATTATTGATGATGCAATTGAGCATGTAGAAAGTGGTACGCTCAGAAAAGCATTTAGTATTTTTACTTCGTCAAGATTTGATGAAGAAGATTATGTTATTTTACATGAGAAGGATTTTAATATTTAAGGATATAACAACTTAAACGAAAGGGGTTACATACAATGGCAAATTTTACAGAACTTGACCGTTATTTATTCGGACAAGGAACACACTACGACATCTACAAAAAGTTGGGGGCACATCTTTGTGTACAGGACGGATTTAAAGGTGTATGCTTCGATTTATGGGCACCAAACGCAAGTAGAGTATGGGTAATCGGAAGCTTCAACGATTGGAATGAATCAGCAGATGAAATGAAGCGCTTAGAACCTGAAACAATGGGAATCTATGAATTATTTATTCCAGGTTTAGAAGAAGGTACACTTTACAAGTACTTAATCGAAACAAAAGATGGAAGACGCCTTTATAAGGCAGACCCATTTGCAAGTTTCGCAGAACTTCGTCCGGGAAATGCATCTTGCGTGGCAGATATTGATCATTTTAAGTGGACCGACAAAAAATGGTTAGAGCAGCGTGCAGAAGTAGATCCATTTGAACGTCCAATGGCAATTTACGAAGTACATCCGGGTTCATGGAAACGCCATCCTAACAGAGAAGATGAAGGTTTCTATACATATCAGGATTTAGAGAAATATTTGATCCCATACGTAAAAGAAATGGGTTATACACATATCGAGTTAATGGGTATTTCTGAATATCCATTTGATGGTTCATGGGGATATCAGGTAACTGGTTATTATGCACCAACTTCACGTTATGGCACACCGAAAGAATTTGCTCATTTTATTAATGAATGTCATAAGAATAAAATTGGTGTTATTTTAGACTGGGTACCAGCACACTTCCCACGAGATGCCCATGGTTTAGCAGAGTTTGACGGCACATGCCTCTATGAATATGCAGATACCAGAAAAGGTGAACATCCGGATTGGGGTACCAAGATTTTTGACTATGCGAAGACAGAAGTAAAGAACTTCTTAATCGGTAGCGCATTACTTTGGATTGAGCATTATCATATTGATGGTTTGCGTGTAGATGCAGTTGCCTCTATGCTTTACTTAGACTATGGTAAACAGGATGGTCAGTGGGTAGCTAACCAGTACGGCGGCAATGAAAACTTAGAAGCTATCGAATTCTTTAAACATATCAATACATTAATTACCGGCAGAAATAAAGGTGCTGTTATGATCGCAGAAGAATCTACAGCATGGCCAAAAGTAACCGGAGATGTAGAAGATGGTGGTTTGAACTTTAGCTATAAGTGGAACATGGGTTGGATGCATGACTTCTTAAGTTACATGAAGTTAGATCCTTACTTCCGTAAACACAACCATAACAGAATGACATTTGCTATGAGCTATAATGAATATGAGAAGTATATTTTAGTATTGTCTCATGACGAAGTAGTACATTTGAAATGTTCATTATTAAACAAAATGCCGGGTCTTGGAGTTGATAAATTTAGAAACCTCATGGTTGCATATGCATATATGATGGGACATCCGGGTAAAAAACTTCTTTTCATGGGACAGGATTTTGCACAGTTACAGGAATGGAGTGAAGAGAGAGAGTTAGACTGGTTCTTATTAGAGAATCCGGATCATCAGCATGTACAGAACTGGATGAAAGCATTATTGCATATTTATCAGAAGAATCCGGCGATGTATCAGTTGGATCACAGTTGGGATGGTTTCGAATGGATTAATGCTGATGATGCAGACAGAAGTATCTTCAGTTTTGTAAGAAAGAGTAAAGACGGCAAGAACAATCTTTTATTTGTATGTAACTTTACACCGATGGCACGTCCGGACTATCGTGTAGGTGTACCGAAAAAGAAATCTTACAAACTTATTTTAGATAGTGATGCAGTAGAATTCGGTGGTGAAGGATTAGAAAAACCTGCAACGTATAAGGCTATCAAGAGTGAGTGCGATGGCAGAGATTTCTCATTTGATTATCCATTATCACCATATGGAGTAGCAGTTTTTAAATTCTAAAAGTTAATAAAAACGCTGGAAAGACCGATATATATACCAGCGGAAGAATGGCACATTTTTTCGACATGTCGAGAAGATGTGCCATTTAAGTTCATATGATATAAAGGGATATAAGGAGACTGCATATGCGTATCGAACAGCAGAATAGTATTTTGGAAATGTTACAACAGAACAGCAATGTAGAAGGGAAAGGAAATAATGGACTTTTTGCAGAAAAAGCGACTGTTGCTAAATCAAAATACTCAGATACACAATCTGTGTTTATGAAAGATTCAACATATCTAAACCCAGCGTTAGAAGAAAAAAAGGATTTTGCAGAAAAATTGGAAAGTGGCACAGTGATGGATGCTACAGACCGTAAAAATCAAATGGCAGTTCTCTCACATACAACATCAGAGGAAGATTATGCAAAAATGCAGGAAGAAGGTTTTTCTTTAGATGAAATGACGGGAAATACGATTGTTACGGTGACCGATAAGATTAAAATGCAGATTGCAAAAGGGGGAGGAGATATCTCCTGTTTTGCTGATGATTTAAGTAAAGCACAGTTGGAAGAATTAACAGGAAGTACAGCGTTGGCACAGCAATTAGAACAAAAGTTAAAAGAGGCTGATTTGCCGGTATCGGAAGAAAATATTATGGCATGTCAAAGTGCGTATGAGCAGGCAACGTCTTTGCCGGCATTGTCTGACGGCAGCATCAAATATTTGCTGGATAATGAATTGGAACCAACGATAGAGAACTTTTATAAAGCCGCACACAGCGGTGGAAGTGCATATAGTGGAGAGATACAGATAGATATTTCCGGACTTCAGAAGCAGATAGAGGCGATTATCAGAAAGGCTGGTCTGCAGGTGAATGATGCGTCCATTTCAGATAGTAAATGGCTAATGGGGAATGAAATTGCGTTGACACCGGACAATTTGAGATATTTAAATGATTTGAAGAATTATGATGGTACACTGTCAGGAGAAGAACTGGCAGATAATCTTGTAAAAGCGCTTGCAGAGGGAAAAACTCCGCAAGAGGCAGTGTTATTACCGGGATATGATTTGTTGAGTCGTGCAGAAGATGCTCTTTCTGTAATTGAGGATGCTACAGAGACAGATATTCAATATTTAATAGATAGAGGTTATGAATTAACTATTAAAAATTTGAAAATGGCAGCGTCACAAGAATCAGAGACAGAGCAGGACTATAACGTACAAGCTATCGAGAACTCAGTGAGGGACGATAGGGAAATGCGTTTGCTGACTGCACGGCGTCAGTTGGAAGAGACACGTCTTGTTATGACGGTTGAGGCGAATTACTCATTGCTTAAGCGAGGAATTGCAATTGATACCAAGCCGTTGGTAGAGTTGGTAGAGGCGTTAAAAAATGAAGAGAGACAATATTACGCAAGTTTACTGGATGGACATGGAGTAGAACTTTCAGATGACAATATAGCGGTATTTGCAGAAACTCAGGAAAAATTGTCTGCGATTCAGAGCGTTCCGGCATATGTATTAGGTATGCCAGAAGTTGATACAGATACAATCCAGGGTGTTTATGAGAATGGTATGGCATTAAAAGTTGCTATGGAAAAAGCAAATCAGAGTTATGAAACATTGATGACAGCACCAAGAATTGATATGGGAGACTCCTATGAAAAGGCATTTCAAAATGTAGATGACATTTTAAAGGATTTAGGAGTTGATGTAACAGAAGCAAATCGTAGAGCGGTTCGTATATTGGCATATAATCAACTAGAGATAACAGAAGCAGCAATAGCAGAAATGAAGGCTGCGGATGAAGAGGTGCAGCGAGTATTTAAAAATCTGACACCTCGTGTAGTAATTGAAATGCTTCGTAACGGTGATAATCCATTAGAGATGGATTTTAGTATGATTAATAAAATAGCAGAGAACATCAAGCAGGAATTAAATAGTGATGATACAGAACGTTTTAGCGAATTCTTGTGGAAGTTAGAGCGTAATAAAGAGATTACAGAAGATGAAAGAAGTTCTTTTATTGGTGTATATCGTTTGCTTCATCAGGTAGAGCAGACGGATGGAGGAGCGATTGGTGCAGTGTTACATCAGGGAGCAGACCTGACATTAAAGAATTTGTTGACCGCGGTTCGAAGTGCTAATAAGCAAAAGAAAATGGATATTTCAGTAGATGACAGTTTCGGGGAAAGACAGCAGGTGCATGGTTATACAAATTCTATTACAGACCAGATTTTGGCCGGTTATCAGAATAATTGTGTTAAGGATGCGAAAGAAGCATTGACACCGGGACGTCTGGTGGCATTAGAACAGCAGGGTACGGACTGGATGGAAATGACTCCGGAACAATTGGCGGAGACTCTAGAGCAGTTAGATGCGGAAGATGTAGGTATTTTGGAAGAATATGCACGTGAACAATTGGATGGATTTAAACAATGCGCACATACACCGGAAAGCGTATATCAGTTATTAGAACAGTATGATATACCAAATACGGTACAAAATATTTTGGCTATGGAAGCTATGATGACGGATCGTAATCACGTGTTTCAGAAATTGTTCCAGCAGCGTGATGTGCTAAATGACGAGAGTGATTTTTCAGCAAAAGAAGAGTTAGAAGCTATTAAGAAGCAGTTAATAAAAGACTTTGGAAATGCGGTTTCGGAACCGAAAGAGATGGCAGAGGCACAGGAAGCTCTTGGTAAGTTAGCAGAAAATGTTATGAAGGCGATGATTGAGAGCGATGAGGTGACAAGCATTGATATTAGAGAAGCAAAGTTGATGCGTGCACAGATTGCAATTCAGAAAAAAATGGCTGAGCAAGAGACTTATTCGGTACCGGTATTAGTCGGTGATGAAGTAACGAATGTTACACTGAAAATTGTTCGTGGTATAGAAAAAAGAGGTATTGTAGATGTTGTAATTGAATCACAATTATCAGGTAAAATCGCAGCAACGTTCCAGGCTAAGGAAAAAGGTGTTAGCGGTATGGTTGCAACTGATAATGCAGAGACAAAAGAGAGTATGGCTGAGCGTATAGATGAGTTTATTGCATCGTTACAAGAAACAGAAGCGGGAGTTGTAGATGTAAAAATGGCACATGTTCCGAATTTGGATTTAAATCAGTTCTCGATGGTTTCCAGAGATGTTTCTGAATCAGCAGAGAAAGTAGAAGCACCGGCAGATACCGATGCTTATCAGGTTCAGACGTCACGTTTATATGGCATGGCGGAAATGTTTATACGATTTGTAAGAGAAAATTATAAATAGTGATTAGATGTCAAGTATTCTAAAATGCCAAGACAGATAGCGTCTGCTAATTTTTCCTGATATTCAGGAGTGATTAAAAGTGCAGATTCACTTGGACTGCTAAGAAACCCACATTCTACGATAACCGTAGGTGTGGGTGTTTTTTTTAGTAGATAGTAGTTGTCATTTGCTTTTGGTTGACGGGTGTTTGATGGGTCGACATTTGCGATGAGGCTGTTTTGTAAAGTAGTAGCTAATGTTTTCCCTTCTGCAGAATGAGTGAAATAGAATACCTGAGCACCGGTTACATTTTCGGCGGGATAGCTATTTTGATGAATACTAATGGTAAAAATAGGATTGGTTTCGGTAATAAGCCGGCAACGATTTTGCATATCTGCAGATTTAAAATTTGCAGCACCATTTGCCAAATCGGTATCAGAAGTTCTTGTTAGTACGGTAGAAATTCCATTAGCATTTAATCGAGCGGATAAAAGAAGAGCGATGGATAGATTGACATCTTTTTCTAAGATGTCATTTACACCGACTTTTCCGGGATCTGCACCGCCATGTCCGGCATCGATTACTATACTAAAATTAGACATAGGAACTGTATCAGAAGAATCGGTAGAAGATTGCTCTGTGTGATTTTCAAAATAAGCGGTTCTATCTTTCTCTGTTTGTTTTTTTACGAAAATAGCACCTTCTCTGGCAAGAAAAACCGCACAGAATAATAGTGCGACTGACATAAAAAGTTCAATATGTTTTTTCATAAAATAATCCCTTGTTCGTTTCTATATATTATTCACGAACAAGGGATTTTATGAAATCATTAATTAATGTATTTAATAATAGTGTCCCATACGGCACTTTGTTCTAATCCAAGTTTCCAGAAAGCTCCACCAGCTAATTTGAATGAATCCATAACTTTCAATTTAGCTTCAATAGAAGCGGCATCTTCCATCCAGATTTGATAAATGGAACCACCATTTTTATATTCAACATAATATTGCCCTATTTCATCTGACCAAACAGGTGTTACTCCGTTTGCGTTTGCAAGACGCTTCTGCTCACCCATACTTGCGGAATAACAGCTGATATCATAGTTGGTAAAACTGTCAATAACAGCACCATCTTCTGGTAAAACCTCACCATCAGCAGGTGTGAGTTTCCATACTCTTGCGTAGAATGGCATTCCTAAAATAATCTGATCAGCAGGAACTTCTTTCATAGTATTTTCAATACCTTCTGTTACCCAGCCGATGGAAGCAACCGAGCCAGGTTCTGAACCGGAATAATGCTCATCATAGGCCATGATTACAACATAATCTGCAAAAAGTGCCTGTTCGGCTCTGTCATAGAATGCTGTGTAAGCGGTCGGAACATAGTTATCTACTGAAAGAACAATTCCGTTATTCGCACATTTCAAAGATAACTCTCGAATAAATTGGATATAAGAATCTCCAACAGCAGGATCAACAGATTCGAAGTCTATGTTAATACCATCTAAATTATACTGGATAGCTGCCGAAATTAAGTTATTGACTAAGTTATCTCGGCTGGATGTATGAGTTAAAATTGTGGTCAAATCCGGATTAGAAAGTCCCTGATCTGCGGCACCAAAGTTGCTTACGAGTGCCCATACTTCTACATTATGCTGATGACAGTAAGTAACATAGTCAGTACTTGCAAGAGAACCTATTCCGCCTTTCTCGTCTTTTAAATAGAACCAAGATGGAGAAATGACATTCAATCCTTTGGTACTTTGAAGTACAGAGGAGATGTTACTGTTGGCAGAGCGGTTAAATACCTGATGCCATGCCATATTAATTTCAAAATCTTTTCTTATATGAGTATATTCTTCGGCTACGTACTCACTGGTAAGTGTTTTGGTAGCGGTAGTACCCAAATTCTTAGATTTTACATATCCTATAATGCCATCTGTGGTAATAACTTCTGTCCAGGTTTCAAGTTCTTCTAAAATAGTAAGCTCATCACCTTTTGCGATGTCTTCAAGAATAGGACTCTTAATACCGCCTAAAATACGAAGTTCGGTATCCTTTTTAGCAGTAGTAGTAGTATAATCGCCCCAAGCAGTAGTGATAACTACACGATTTGGATTTTCAAAAATCTCGTAGGCAAAATCAGAATAAGTTTTAATAAAATCAATAGCTACGTATGCTGTCTCGGCATCTGCTTTAACAAGGATATGATCAGAAGAGAGAGAATCCTTGGTTATGGTATAACTGGTACTTTCTGCCGGAACAGAAATTAAGTCTGTGGCAGTAGTATAACGTAAAAGATTTTCATTGGCATCCCAGTAAAAACGATCGTTAATAAGGCTTTTTACCATGTCGAGCCGCAGATATACGATACCGTTTAAAAGCTTTCCTTTGGACTCAATGAGTTCATTATTATATATAATAGCAACTTCTTCATCTGAAGTTAGGTTGTAATGTATTGCTAAATCCTGCCGTTCGTCGGTTGGCGTATATTTTTCGATTACTTTGCCAAGTATCATAAATAAGACAACTACAACAATAAATGCTGCTGCAGCAATAACAGGAAGAATTTTCTTTTTCATTCGGATATCCCTTTCTTAATAACGAGTAAAATCTGACAAAAAATATGTCATTCTATAAAATATTTTAGCATACAGCATTCTAAATGCAAGGGTAAAAAGATTTCCAAAATCTTAAAGTTTCATGAAGATAAAATTTTGTAATAGGGGACTGTCCAAAATGCAGTCCCCTCCATCTTCTATCATAACTGACGATTGTCACATATATCGGGCATTGAGGAACCCCGATTTTCCGGATGGACTTAATTTTTAGTCCTCCTGCTCAACTTTGTTAAAATGTACTTCTTTCAACCTCCCTTCATCAAAAATGTAATCACGCATGTATAAATTTTCATCGTGAATATTTAGACGGCTGGCCACATGCATAGAATTGCTAGGGTATCCTTCCAGCCATATGGTAATTCCCTGATCTTCCAGAGAAGACAGCTCCATGTAAAGCTGCTGTTTTGATGTGATTTTCATAATGAGTTTCCTCCTTAAAAAATGCAAAATTTGCGGAGCAACCAAAAGGACGATATTATAGAAATTTTGTGATATATTATAATTTGAGTCCACTTTAATTGCGCTGGTAAAATCCGTTGCTTTGCATCTTGCACGAACAGACAAATGCATTTCGGTGAATTGGTACTGCGCTTCCTTTCTAATCACAAAAAAGAATTCCCGTTTGTAGATATAACCAGTTCTGTGAAATGCTTCATAGTTTTAAAAATTGGGTTAATACACTTTTCTTTGGTAATAATCAATAATGCAGACTATGCATAGATTTTGAAAAGAAAGCGGTTTTGTGCAAACTGCCAATAAAATATAAAAAATTACCACAACCTGGTGAAGTTGGCAGGTAAAACCACTTCCAAGAGATAGGAAATATACACACGATGGTGATAAAAATGGTATTTGTCTGTTTCGTGTGTGAAAATATTGGAATAGTTTGATATGTTTGTTGATGGTTCACAAACGTGTCCAATGATTAAAAAGAAGTTTGGTGTAGAACAAATGCGGGGTGCATCGTCTAAATCGGCTAGGATAAAACTGATTTACCAAACACTAATTGAAAAATAAATTGTTAAAACTTCTCACTACCGTGTCAGTTTCGTATCTCTTGCATATGTTTATAACATGATAAAAAGTCTAATACAAGTACGCAAAAAAATCTTTGGTTAGTTTTCACAAAAGCTACTACAAAAGAAGAGTTTATCGATTTTTAATAAAAGGGCATACTTTACATCGATAGGTCATTTGATTATAATAGATGTACAGATTATAGGGTTTTTCCGGATAAAGGAAGTGATGATTGAATGAAGATAGAAAAAATAAATGAGAATCAGATTCGTTGTACGTTGACGAAGCAGGATTTGGCAGAGCGGCAGATTAAGCTTAGCGAGCTTGCATATGGAACAGAGAAGGTAAAGAACCTGTTTCGGGATATGATGCAGCAGGCGGCGTATGAGTTCGGTTTTGAAGCAGAAGATATTCCGTTAATGATAGAGGCGATTCCGTTGTCTGCGGATACAATAGTATTGGTTGTGACAAAAGTAGAATATCCGGAGGAACTTGATACCAGGTTTTCTAAATTTTCAGAACCGGATCCGGAATATATGGAAGAAGATATGTTGGTAACGGAGGGACAGAATTTGCCGCCGGAAGGTGCAGATGATATTCTTGGTTTGTTTAAAAAGATACAGGACGAACGTAAAAAACTGTTGGAGAAGCAGAAAAAGGATACTTTTGTTCCATTAAAGGAAATAAGCGGGAAGGAAAAAGAAGAGCCGCCGGTTAATATTGTTGTAGATATTTCAAAATTGTATATGTTTCAGAATCTAGAAGAAGTTATTAAGGTGGCAAGGGTTCTTAATGGTTTTTATTTGGGTAAGAATGATTTGTATAAAAATGATGTGACCCAAAGATATTATTTGTTGGTGAATAAAAGTTCTGAAACTCCCGAAGTGTTTAATAAAGTATGTAATATTTTATCTGAATATGCCATTCAGCAGACACATACTCCGGGTACGGAGGCGTTTTTAAAGGAACATTATCATGTACTGGTGTCTGGAAATGCACTTCAAATATTAGCAGAGTTATAAAAAAGAGGTTATCACGAGTGTGATAGCCTCTTTTTGGAATGTTGGTTTAAATTAAGCAAGATCTTTTGCAAGGAAATCGTTAATTGTCTGAACTAATTCGTCAGCGTCGATTCCGTGAACCATAGCTGCTTCTTCGATGGTTTCCATCTGAGAAGATGGGCATCCAAGGCAGTGCATACCAATATTTAAAAGAATTGGTGCAACATTCTGGTCAATTCTTAATAAGTCACCAATCATAGTTTCTTTTGAAACCTGTACCATAGCAATTCTCCTTTATAGTTTGTATTTTTAGGTTTCCCTAAAGCTTTGTTCATTATAATACGATTTTTAAAAGAATGCAAGTAATGCAAAATTTTACTAAGGAATTCCTGTTTTTGTGTCGATATATTTTTCAGTAAAAGCCACGGAGGGCTTAAATTAGCAGGGACGCAGTGAAAGCGAGAAAAAATATGAAAATTAACGCAAATATTCCGGCATTTATTACAAATAAACAATTGCTTCATATTGAGGGCAATATGTCTGCTTCAATTGAACGTCTTTCTTCTGGATTAAAAATTAACCATGCAAAAGATAATCCAGCGGGTATGGCGATTTCAAATAAGATGCGTGCACAGATTGCAGGTTTAGACAGAGCATCCAACAATGCTTCGGATGCGATGGCAGCAATCCGAATCGCAGATGGTGCTATGAATGAAGCGAGCAGCATTATGCAGCGTATGCGAGAACTTGCAGTTCAGGCTGCCAACGATACTAACGGTTTAGAAGACCGTCAGGCAATTCAGCATGAAATTGATGCATTAAAAGAAGAAATGAATCGTATTTCCAGAGATACAGAATATAATGAAATGCCACTCTTAGACGGTTCTTTGAGTAGCAGAGTATATGCTGAAAATATAACCAGAATCAGTACAACAGATGCGGTAAGTGCAGGAAATTATCAGGTAAATGTGGATGCCGAAGCAGAGCAGGCAGTGATTACCGGAGATGCGAATACTGCATTTGCAGATCCAACAGGAACGACTCCGGCAGGGACAAGCGGAACGGTAACAGTAAACGGATATAGTGTAGATGTTGAAGCAACTGATACTGCAGCAGAAGTGTATGAGAAGATTCGAGAAGCAGCAGAAATTGGCGGAGCTACATTAGAGAAAGATGCAACGGGTGCGCTAGTATTTACTACAGAAAAATATGGTCAGAGTGCAACTTTAAAAGTAGGATTTTCAAGCGAAGATTTTGCAAAAGATTTAGGTTTTACAAACGTGAAATTAAATTCTGAAACGAAACAGTATGAGACTGAATTCAAAACAGGAAGCGATGCACAGGTGACTTTAACGAAAAAATCGGTATCTCCTGAAATATCTGAGTTTAGCGATACGGCAACGGCTCGAACAGATGGTAATAAAGTGGTTATTACAGACCATGCAGGATTTGAAATGAGCTTTTTGATTGATGAAGAGTTTACAACAGGTGCAATAGATTTAGAAGTAACAGATATTGGTACGATGACGATTCACATTGGTGCGAATGAGAACCAGAATATGGTTATCAGTGTACCGGAAGTTTCTTCTGAGAGTTTATATATTGATGATATTGATGTGACTAAGATGGGCGGAGCAAGTGAAGCTATTTCACGATTAGATGAAGCGATAAAAGCGGTTTCAAGTACAAGAAGTAAACTTGGTGCATATGAGAACCGTTTAGACTATTCAGTTGCAAGTTTGGATGCGTTTGAAGAAAATATGACTGAAGCACAGTCTCGTCTTACAGACACCGACATGGCACAGGAAATGACTACTTATACACAGCAGAACGTATTAAATCAGGCAGCAATCTCTGTATTATCTCAGGCGAATGATATGCCACAGCAGGTTTTACAGTTATTACAGTAAGTTTAAGGAGTAGTAATGCAAAAAGAGCAGATACAGGAATTTACCAGTAAAATTACATTGAGTAACCGCACAGGTTTAACGGTTGTTACCTATGAAATTCTTTTTGCATATCTTGCAGATGCAAAGTGTGCATTAAAAGAAGAACATTGGGATGAGTACAAGCAAGCGCTTCGGAAAGCACAGAAATGTATTACTGAGTTGATGGAGACTTTGAATTTCGCATATGATTTATCAATGGAGTTACGTCGCATTTATTCGTATGGGAAAGAATTACTGGCAAAGGCAATTTATAAACGTAGTGAAACGGAGATTCTTGAATGTGAGTCGCTGTTTCGAATGCTTTATGAGAGTTTTGTGGAGGTTGCGAAGACAGATAAGTCTCCGGTATTGATGAAAAACACAGAGCAGGTCTATGCAGGATACACTTATGGTCGCAGTGATGTGAATAGCAGTTCGGATGTGAATCCATCCAGAGGATTTTTTGTATAAAATGACGAATGAAAAATGGAGAAAAACCTCCCTTACGGAAGGCTTTCCTCCATTTTTTTTATGGTTGCAAGTAGGAATTTGTATCGCATCTGTACAGAGTTCAATTCGTAGATATAACAATCAATTAGGTCCGGTTCTACCGCGTTTTCTAAGTTACTATAAGCCGCTTGCAGGTCTTGAGCGGTCTGGTGCAGGTCTTTTTTTAATAGCGTGTAATACGTATCTTCATTGGTATTTTTTTGGAAAATACGAATCATAACCTTATCCTCGATTTCATTATTCTTGCTATAAGTATAGACATTATATGGTAAAAGTATACAAAAAAATTTTGATAAAGAAAAAAAGTACTAGTTTTAGAGAGATTTTCATAGGATAAAAGAAAAAGGAAATGGTATGGATAATATAGTTGCAATGCAGGTCTTGCTAGGTGTGTGCGGACTAGTTTTACTTATCGTTTTGTTAAGGCAGAAAGCGCGATTTTTCCTGGAGTTTCTAGTGCGTGCAGGGGTTGGTGCTGTAGTAATTTTATGGGCGGACAGCGTGTTTTTAAAAGAGGGAATTGCGGTATTTGTCGGGCTTAATTTTTGGAGTCTTTTGACATCCGGAACCCTTGGTTTTCCTGGGGTTGCGCTACTTTTTCTGATTTCGGCACTGCACAATTTGTAAGAAATTACCAAATTGCTAGAAGCAGGGCAGAAAAAGATAGACATGCAAAAACGGGATTGCTATAATCCGGGTTACAAACAAAAAAGGGGTGGTGAGTTGAATGTAGTGTATCTGATGCTGAGTGGATTTTTAGTCTGCGCAGTATATACGGATATGACCCAGACGAGAATCAGTAACCGGCTGATTGTATTAGGTCTTGTATTAGGATTTTTCTTCCGAATTGTGATGGAAGGATATATGGGTGTTTTATTCTTTGTAGTGAATATCTCTATTCCGGTTATCTTATTATATCTTTTATTTCAACTGCGTGTCCTTGGGGCAGGCGATATCAAGCTATTTTCCATGTTAGGAGCATTTATATCCACAGAGCAATTGCTGAATTTGATGGTTTTGGCATTTTGCGTCGGGGCACTGTTGGGTATAGGGAAAAAAGCATATCAGTTTATTTTTCTCAAAAAGGAACTTTGGGAGTTGACCCAAATTCATTTTTCACCAGCAATTTTAATTGCATATTTTTTTGTTATCTGGAGGTGTGTATGACAAAAACAAAGGTCGCAATCTTCGATATGGATAAAGTTTATCGAGAACGGTTTGCAGATTATTTAATGAGTTATAAGGCGGCTGAGATAGAACTTGCCGTATTTAGCAATGTATCCTTCTTTTGTGAGGCATTGGAGGAAGAAAAGTTTCAGTTAGTGGTATTGGGAAACGGATATGAGGAGGTGTTAAGTAGAGCAGAGGCAAAATGTATACCGGTTTTGGTGTTGACTGAATATATGCCAAGTTATGTACGGGAGCCCATTGGAATGTTAGAGGAGCGGGTGGTCTATGTGCCCAAATATCAGTCGATGGATGGTATTACAAAGCAGATGCAGTTAATAGCAGATGGAAAAACAAAGAATAATGAGGTGCGAATAGTAAATGAAGACTTGGAAGTAATAGGGGTGTTTTCTCCTATAGGGCATGAAATGCAAATACTTTTTTCGATGTTATTAGCTAAGAATTTGGCACGTATGGAGAAGGTGTTATACATAAATTTATTAGAATTCTCTGGTTTTTCGGAGATTTTTAGAGAGTCAGAATACGATGTTGGAGACGTTATTTTACAATTGAGAGCGGAGGAAAATAAAAGGGGCGGTATATTGGAATGTATTTATGAGAATGAGATGTTTTCTTATATTGCACCGTTTGCAAACCCGGAAAATGTACAAGAATTTAGTAGTCTAGATGTTGTTCGTTTGTTGAAATGGGTTCGAGAGAATACGGATTTTCGGGTAGTCGTTTTGGATATTGGGACAAATGTTAAAAATTTAGTGGAGGTATTATCACTTTGTACGAGGAATTTTTGCCTTAAAAAAAGAGGGTATTTGTTTGAGGCACAGCTAAATCAATTTGAATTATATTTAGAGCGGGTAGGCGAGCAAAATTTGAAAGAACGAATTGAGATATTAGAATTGCCGGGACATGTAAATGCAGTTTGTGGTGGGACAAGTTTGTTAGAGGTGCTTGACTGGAGTGAGTTTGGCGATTTTGTGAGGACAAAAATATGATGGAAAAAGATATTTTGCAGGAAATACGGGAACAGATTTTGCTGGAGGTTGATGTAACCAGGGATATTGATGATGGAGAGATACGCGAGATTATAAGAAAGAATTGTGGGAGATATGCGAAGGAATATATGCTGACTTTGGAACAGCGGGAAGAATGGGAACAATTTTTGTTTTACTCGATACGGAAATTGGATGTTTTACAGGAACTGTTAGATAACGACGAGGTAACAGAGATTATGGTAAATGGCGTGGATCATATTTTCTATGAAAAACATGGACGGTTATATGAGTTTGAAAAAACCTTTACTTCAAAGGAAAAATTAGAGGATACGATACAGCAGATAGCAGGGAAAAATAACCGGATGGTTAATCTGTCAAATCCAATTGTGGA
This sequence comes from Roseburia sp., assembly GCA_045531555.1. Lineage (GTDB taxonomy): Bacteria > Bacillota > Clostridia > Lachnospirales > Lachnospiraceae > Roseburia. The sequence continues at coordinate 38,400 of JAZSEF010000009.1, forward strand.
CACCAGATTGTCGGATGGTTCCAGAGTAAATATTGTGTTATCGCCAATTTCCATTGATGGTTCTGCCATTTCCATTCGTAAGTTTCCGAAAAAACCATACGAAATGCAGGAATTAGTAGAGATGGGGGCAATATCTCAGGATGCGGCAGAATTTTTAAAGCAGTTAGTTTTGGCACGTTATAACATTTTTGTTTCGGGTGGAACCGGAGCAGGTAAAACAACGTTTTTAAATGCACTATCACAGTTTATACCTAAAGAGGAGCGAATTATTACGATTGAGGATTCGGCGGAACTTCAACTGATAGAAAAACCAAATTTGGTGCGGCTGGAAACGAGGAATGCAAATACAGACGGCGTGACGCCGATTTCAATTCGTGATTTAATTCGAGCAGCTTTGCGTATGCGTCCATCTGTGATTGTGGTGGGAGAATGTAGGGGTGGTGAGGCACTGGATGTTTTACAGGCCATGAATACCGGTCATGACGGAAGTTTGTCTACCGGTCATGCTAATTCGTGTAGAGATATGATTTCCCGATTGGAAACGATGGTTTTGATGGGGAATGTAGAATTACCGCTTTCTGCTATTCGAAGTCAAATTGCTTCCGGAATTGATATTTTTGTACATTTGGGAAGGCTTCGGGATAAAAGTAGGAAAGTTCTGTCTATTACAGAGGTTTCGGATTATATAGATGGAGAAATTGTGTTAAATGAACTGTACCATTTTTGCGAACTGTCGGAAACTGCGGGAGATATACATGGGGAATTTAGAAAGGTAGGAAGTTTGAAGCATAAGGAGAAGTTGAAAAATGCAGGAATGTGTTGATTATGGGATTTATAAACTTTCTGCAAAAGAGGAAATACAGTGTGTTGGTGTATCGTTAGGGCTGGCAGTAATTGCTGCGTGGTTGCTATATAAGGATTTTTGGGGACTTTTGATAGGTGTTGCTATTTTTCCGGTGTACCGTAATTACTACAAAATTAAGCGGATAGAAAATAGGAAAAGTGAATTATTATTGCAATTTAAAGATGGAATGCAGAGTGTGGCAGTGGCGTTGGTTGCGGGCTTTTCCGTGGAAAATGCGTGGTTTGAAGGGCAGAAGGAATTGGAAAATTTATATGGAAAAGGTTCCTGTATGGCAGAAGAGATGAGACTGATGAATGTAAAAATTAAAATGAATCAACCGGTGGAGCAGGTTTTTTATCAGTTTGCACTGCGTAGTAAATGTGAAGACATTTTAGAGTTTGCAGAGGTGTTTCGGTTTGCAAAAAGAAGTGGTGGAGATTTTGCAAAAATCATTCAAAATACGATACAGCATATTTCTGGGAAGATGGAAGTTGAGCGGGAGATAGAAATCGTTTTATCGGGAAAAAAGATGGAGCAGAAAGTAATGAATGTGGTACCAGTGGTGCTGTTGGCATATCTGAATCTTACTTCGCAAGAGTTTTTAGCTCCGCTATATGGAAATCTCTTGGGGGTGTGCATTATGACGGCCGCATTTGGTGCTTATATTGGTGCATTGGTGCTGGCACAGAAAATGGTAAATATAAAGGTCTGAGTGGAGTGTGAGGGCTATGAGGATATGGCATCCAAATAAGAAAATAGTTTTTGGAGTTGTAATTGTAATTTTTCTGACGCTATTGGTTTTTTCTGTGGAGGAGGACCATGCGACAAATGGTGAAAACGGAAGTTTACATCGTCTGGAAAAGGGGAACGGAGATTACGAAACGGAGTTAATTCTTGAGATAGATGGGGGAAGGCAGACAGAATTGATGATTACTGTTCCGGAACAACGATTGTCGGAAGAAATGGAACAGGAGTATTTATCTTCGGCCATAAAGGAGATAGAGAAAAACTTCCTAAAGGAAAACAAATCTTTAGAAGTGGTTCGAAATGAGGTTGCTATAGACTCGAGTTATCAGGCGGGAAATGTATCGGCTGAATGGAAATTCAGTAATCCTGAGGTAATTACTTCGGATGGAAAAATAGATGAAGAAGTGATGGTGGAAGAATCGGAAGAGGTAATGGCAACGGTTTTTCTTACTTGTGAAGATAGTCATATTGTGTATGAATTTTGTTTTGTTATATGGAAGAGAGAAAAAACAGAGGATGAGCTTTTTTATGAAAATCTCAAGTCTTTTATATCAGAAAATGGCGAGATTGAAGGAGAAGAAAACCTAGTACTTCCGCGAAATTTAGAAGGGCATTCGTTGCAATGGAAAGAAAAGAAGTCACAACTTCCTGTTCAGGTATTTTTATTGGGAATGTTAATTGTTTTTTTGATTCCGGCATTGGAAAAGGAGCGGGAAAATGAGGCAAAAGAAAGACGAAACGAGCAATTGCTGAGAGAGTATCCGGAAATGGTAAATAAGTTAGCATTGTTGTTAGGGGCAGGAATGACACTGCAGGGAGCATGGAAGCAGATTACTTCTAAATACAGTGAAGGGCGTTTGAAAGGACAAAATGCAAAACGGATTGTATATGAGGAAATGTTGATTACACAAAGAGAAATGGAAAGTGGAAAGGGGGAAATAAGGGCGTATGAGGCGTTTGGAGAGCGTTGTGAATTGCAAAAATATCGAAAATTTAGTAGTTATCTGGTTCAAAACTTAAAAAAGGGAAACAGAAGATTATGTAATCTTTTGGAACAGGAAGCCATGGATGCTTTTGTGGAAAGAAAGAATATGACTCAGCAAATTGGGGAAGAGGTAGGTACAAAACTATTATTTCCAATGTTGCTGATGTTAGGAATTGTAATTGTAATCATAATGGTACCTGCGATGATTTCGTTTCAGGCGGGTATAAGCTGAGAAAGGAAGAAGTGTTATGAGAAGTATAAAAGAGTTTATGAATGAAGAAACAGGAATTGGAACAGTCGAAATGATTTTGATTTTAGTTGTGTTAATAGGATTGGTAATTATATTTAAAAAAGAGATTACGGATTTAGTAAATGGTATTTTTAGAACAATTACAAATAAAGCCGGGCAGATTGCATGAAAAGAGGAAGTATTACACCTTTCTGTGCAATGTCGTTATTGCTGATTGCATCGTTGTTGTTTGCTTTGTTGGAGGTTGCGCGGATATATGGATTGGATAGCTATGCAACTATGAAAGCGCAGACAGTAATGGATTCTGTCTGTGCTGAATACCAGCCTTTTTTGTGGAAACAGTATGGTTTGTTGTTCCTGGATGGTGCTTATGGTACGGAATATTTTTCTATGGACTATGTTACGGATAGTTTGGAAAATCATATGGCAGCAAATTGTAGTTCGGGTGGGTGGCTGCAGGAAAAAATGGGAACAAACTTATTTCAGATTGAGCCTGGTAAGGTGCAATTATTGGGGTATGCATTCGCAACAGATGATGAGGGAGAGACCTTTTTGAATTATATTGCTGCACGCGAAAAAGAAAATATGCCATTTCAGATAGTAGAAGATTTGTATCATCAATTTCAAAAAAGGCAGGAGTTGGAAAAGGAATATAGCGGTGTGGAAGCGTCTATCTTAGAGGCGAAGGATGTTTTACAGAAGGTAGAAGAACAATGGGTGCTAAAACAGGATGTAGAAGATAAAGAGAACGAAAACGCGGAGAGCATAACGGATGAAAAACCGGATACCACGGTGCTTAAGAATGCATTTAACCACGCGATGACAATGCAAAATAGCGGGACGTTAAATATGATATTTGAGGATTTGTCAGGGATATCTACAAAAGACAGTATGGTTTCGCCGGGGTTACAGTCTAGAGAAAAAAGTGAGGGGACGATGCGTTTTTCCGGAGAAAAGGATTGGTATCGAAAAGTGCTGGTGTTGAATTATATGGAAGAGTTTTTTTCAAATTATACCAATGTAAAAGAAGACCACTTCTTGTCCTATGAAATGGAGTATGTGATATCGGGAAAAAAGGTGGAGTGGGAAAATTTGGATAGTGCACTCGACCGTATCATACTCATAAGGGAGGCTGCTAACGTAGCATATATACTTAAGGACAAAGAAAAAATGGCGGTAGTAGAAAGTTTGGCAAGTTTGGTCGGATTAATGGCTGGAGAAAATCCCGGAGTAGTTAAGGTTATAGAAATTGGCATTGTTGGAGCTTGGGCATATATGGAGAGTGTACTCGATGTAAGGCAGCTTGTGGCAGGAGGACGAATCCCTCTCATAAAGCAAGAAAAGGAATGGACGACATCCGTTACTAATTTATTTGCTGTATTTGATAAAGGAGTAAAAGCAAAGTCTTGTGAGAATGGACTTGCCTATACGGACTATTTAAAACACATTCTATACATAATAAAAGACTCCAAATTAGCGTATAGAATGATGGAAGTTATGGAAATAGGCTTGAGGCAAATGGAAGGATTTGAAAATTGCCGCATGGACCAAATGGTGGTTGCGCTGCGGTGTGAGTTGGGGTTTCAAAGTAACCCCTTATTTGAAACGCTTGTATTTGTAGGCGAGCGATATGATAAAGCGTACTATTTTTCAAAGGAAGTGGAAAGGTCGTATATTCCATAGAAAGGCGGGTGCATTGGGGTGTCTCTTTTTAGTAAATGTATAGCGTTTTTTTACAATAACAAGACAAGAAAATCTTTCCCCGGAGTTCTTTTCCTCGCCATGTGTCCTTTTAGAAAAAATCAAAAAGAGGCACCCCAATGCATCCGGCAGAAAGGTTCTATTACGGTAGAAGCATCTATTATTATACCATTATATGTTTGTTTTTTTGCAACAATCTTATTTTTCTTCCGTATCATGCAGGTTCAGATTGTTGTTCAGGGAGAATTAGAAGAAGTAGGAAAGAAGCTTTCTATAGTATCTATGAAAGAAGCGGAGACTTCAGAAATGGAATATATGGGGCTGGCAAAAGCAATGCTTTGCTTAGGTTTGCAAGAAGAAGTAATGATAGAACAGTATGTGATGGGCGGTGCAATAGGGGTGAGCCTATTGGAGTCAGAGTTTGATGAGGATTACATTTCGTTAAAGGCAAATTATGTTGTCCGCTTCCCCATAAAGTTATTCGGCAGTATGAATGTTTGGGTTTGCCAGAATACTCGATTTCGCAAGTGGAATGGCTGGAATGGCGCCGATGTTGAGGTAGGGACTGATGAATGGGTTTATGTAACGGAGTATGGAGAAGTTTATCATATTAGAAGGAGTTGTCCCTATTTAGAATTGACAATTCGGAATGTGAATATGGCCGAGGTAAATCAGTTGAAGAATGTAAATGGCGAACGTTATAAGGTGTGTGAACGATGCGGCGGAGGCGAAAGTGGTTTTGTGGTCTACATAACAGATTATGGGAATAGGTATCACTATTCGCTAGAGTGCAGCGGTTTAAAGAGAACTATTTATTACAAGAAGCGTTCAGAAGTAGAAGGGATGGCGTCATGTTCGAAGTGTTGGAAGTGATCTCAAGAATCGTATTGTTGTTAGGGTTATTTGCTATTTCGTGGAGTGATTATAAGACGCAATTGTTGGATATAAGACAGCTATTGATTGTTGGGATAATAGGAGTTCTATTTTGCGCGAGTTGGCGAGGATTGTATGAGGCAATCGGTGGTATGTTGATAGGATTTTGTGTATTGTTTGCGGCATGGTGTACAAAGGAAAGTATAGGATTTGGCGACGGGTGGTTATTTGTAGTGACAGGATTGTATTTGGGATTTGAGAAAAATGCTGTATTGCTATTTTGGACACTCGTATTAGCGGGGATATTTGCAGTGGTGTGTATTGTATTAAAGCGGAAAGGAAGAAATGATAGTATGGCGTTAGGCCCCTTTGTGCTGATGTCGTATGTTTTGTTTGTTTTATGAGACGATATAAAGGAAGTTTTACAGTGGAGGCGGCAGTTGTGTTTCCCATAGTACTGTTGTGCATTTGTACGGTGATAATATTGGGAATGGAATTATATGATGAGGTACGTATAGTGGCAGAAAAATATGGGAAAAGCGAAACTGTGGATTTGATTCATTGTATGTATCGGAGAGAATTAATAGAAGATTTGCTTGGAGAAGAATATGAATATTGAATATATACGGAATGTACAATTTGGATATATGCGGATCGATTTGACGCATTCTTTGAGTAGAACAGAAGAAGAAATGTTAGAGAGAAATAGGTTGGAAGGAATGCTTCCGGTTTTACAACAGAAAGAAAATAACAAATATTTGCTGCGTTATGATATTACGGGAAAACAGGCACTGGACAATTTGTTAGAAAATACAATGGTTGACCAAATTATATTAAAAAATTTATTGGTGGGAATAGGTGTGGCGATTAAACAATTGGAAAAGCATTTGCTTTGGCAGGAAGGATTATTGCTGACACCGGAAACCATTTTTTGGGATGCGAGAACAAAGACGGTTCATTTTTGTTACTACCCTGAGGTGGAGGAGCCTTTACAGGTGCGTCTTACATATCTAATGGAATATATTCTTGCTAAAACAGATCACAAAAATATACAGGCAGTTCAGTTGGCCTATGACATTTACGAAATAGTGCAGGATCCATTGTTTTGCATAAGCAATATACAAGAATATTTTTTGGAGAAGTCTCGTTTAGAAACAGAGATAGAGATGGAAGAAGTTGTTGATAGGAACGAAGAAAAACAGCAAGAACAAGTGTATGAAAGGATAGAAACATCATATAGAGGAAATGCGTGGGGTAGGATTATGGGATGGATAAAAGAGCAGATACAAAGAATATCTCGAAAAAAGCAGGAAAGGTATAGCGTAAATTTCGAGTTGGATGAATTTCCAAAGGATTGGGAAGCGACAAAAATGCTAAATGGTATGGAGGAAGAGATAAAAGGTATTTTAAAATATGAGGGAACAAATTTGCTTGCGGATATTGTGATTTCAAAGGTTCCGTTTTCGATCGGAAGTGCGAAGGAGTGTGATGGAATAATCAATTATCCAACGATTAGTAAGTGCCATGCTCGGATTACAAATCGGGAGGGTGTGTACTTTATCGAAGATTCAAATTCTACCAATGGAACGAAAATAAACGGAGGATTGCTAAGTTATAAGACAAAAGTAAGTTTGAAAAAAGGAGATAGTATCTATTTTGCTAATGAACCATATCGTTTTTTATAAGTAGTACCGACCGGAAAACTCGCAAAAAGATTGATTTTATCCGCGGAAATCTATATACTATAAAGAAGAAAGTTTGAAAAGATGAGCAGGATAAAGCGAGGAATATACATGAAAATAAACATTTATTATGGTGGCAGAGGTGTTTTAGATGACCCTACCTTATATGTATTAAATAAAATGGAAGAGGTATTGAAAGAACTTAGAGTTACGGTGGAGCGAATTAATATCGTGGAGCATAAAAATGAAATTACGACCCTTCCTCAGACGTTAAAAGATGCCGATGGTATTATTTTGGGAACGACTGTTGAGTGGCTCGGGATTGGCGGATATATGCAGCAGTTTTTGGATGCCTGCTGGTTATATGCGGATAAGGAAAAAATTGCAACCACATATATGCAACCAATCGTTATGTCGACTACCTATGGAGAGCGTGAGGGAGAATTAACACTTGCTAATGCTTGGGAGATTTTAGGCGGTCTGCCTTGTGCCGGTCTTAGCGGATATGTAGAAGATTTAGTTAATTTTGAAATGAACGAGGAGTATAATCTGATTATCGAAAAGAAAGCGGAGAACTTGTATCGCACAATTTCTCAAAAGCTTAAGAGCCTTCCGAGTAGTAGTCAGGCGGTAAAACAGAACGTATTACGTACGACGCAGATGGAATTGACCCCGCAGGAAAGTGAGCAGCTTTCAAAATATATTTCAGATGACTCTTATGTAAAAAAACAAAAAGAAGATATCGAAGAACTGGCATCAATGTTTAAAGATATGCTTGGTAAGAAAGATAGTGATTCGGAAGATTTATATATTGATGAGTTTAAGAGTAGATTTCAACCTGAGATGGATTTTTCGGCAAGATATTTGCTTATGATAGATGGAATGAAAAAACCATTATTTATAGGAATAAAGGAGGATACTTTGGATATCCGATATGCACAGGAAGAAAATGTTGATGTATTGGTCAAATTGTCTGCTAATTTGCTGCAGAATATTATTTCCGGACAAATGACATTCCAGAGAGCGTTTATGACGGGCGAGATGCCGGCAAAAGGTAATTTTAAGATTTTACGTATGTTAGATACGTTATTTGCATTTTCAAATTAGAAGTAAAAGGGTAGGAAGTAGCCAAGAAAAGAGATAAGGAGAGAAGAAACATGGCAGATTGTATTTTTTGTAAAATTATAGCTGGAGAGATTCCATCGTATACGATTTATGAAGATGAAGACTTTAAAGTATTTTTAGATATTAGCCCGGCTAGTAAGGGACATGCATTGATTGTTCCAAAAGTGCATTATGCAAATATATATGATATAGATGAAGAAGTAGCGGCGAAAGCTATGAAATTAGCGAAGAAGTTAGCGACTCGCATGACAAAGGTGCTTGGATGTGATGGATTTAATCTTGTGCAAAATAATAATGAAGTAGCAGGTCAGACGGTGTTCCATTTCCATATGCATCTGATTCCTAGATATGAGAATGCAGAATCTAATAAAGATATTTTGGTATGGAACCATGAAACATTTACCGCAGAAGAATTTGCGGAAATTACAGCAGCTCTTGCTGAGTAAAAATAAAAGTGGGTAGTGTAAAAACTTTTGTGTCTTTGGAAATAAATGGCTCCTTTTTGGTAAGAATTACGATATGACAATTCTTATCAAAAAGGAGCATTTTTATGGCGATTGCAAAGGAACAAATACGACAGATTATTACAGAAAACA
>JAZSEF010000068.1:0-23596 GCA_045531555.1 Roseburia sp.
AATTTTATGCTTTTAATCGGTTACAAACTATTTTTCATACCCGACGTTTTCGTTGTTTTTTCAAATTAGTAGGGGTATGTCCTATATTTATCCCCGACTAAATTTAGCTATTCAACAGTCAGTCGGGCAGATGATTAAAATTGCACCCGACTATTTTTAGATGTTTATCAATTAATCGGACACTATGTCGAAAATTACATCCACAAATCCCAATTTATGTAACTCAAGCAAAAAAGAGAACCGAAACTATCCATTTCGATTCTCTTTTTATATTTCTTTACAAAAGCAAAACCATAATTTAAACTTTCAATTTCTCTACCTCAGCAAGCCAGATACTTGCACTTGCATCAGAAGGCATACGCAAACCGCCACGCGGTGACACATCCACGCTTCCCACTTTCGGACCATCCGGCAGGCAGGAACGCTTGAACTGCTGGCTGAAAAATCTGCGATAGTAGTTCTTCAACCATTTCAAAAGTGTCGCATCATCATATTCACCTTCAAATGCATATTTCGCCAGACGATAAATTTTCTCAGGTGCATAACCCATACGAAGCATATAATACAGGAAGAAATCATGAAGTTCATAAGGACCTACCAAGTCTTCTGTCTTCTGTGAAATCTCTCCATCTGTCGGTGGCAATAATTCCGGTGAAACCGGTGTATCCAAAACATCGAGCAATACTGCTTTTAATGTCTCATCACCACATTCTTCTGCATAATAGCGAACCAAATGACGAACCAAAGTCTTTGGCACAGAACCATTCACTGCGTACATAGACATATGGTCGCCATTGTAAGTTGCCCAGCCAAGTGCCAATTCTGACAAATCACCGGTTCCGACAACCATACCATTTACACGATTTGCAATATCCATCAAAATCTGGGTACGCTCACGTGCCTGACTATTTTCATACGTCACGTCATGCACATTGATGTCATGACCGATATCTTCAAAATGTACTTTCACTGCTTCTTTGATGCTCACTTCTGAAAAGTCTGCACCAACACACTTAATCATATTCACTGCGTTATCATAAGTACGGTCTGTTGTACCGAATCCCGGCATCGTAACCGCCTTAATATTCTCATGTGGCAAACCCAGCAAATCAAATGCACGAACTGCCACTAACAATGCTAATGTAGAATCCAAACCACCGGAAATACCGATGACAGCCGTCTTACAATGGGTATGCTCCAGACGTTTCTTAAGCCCCATTGCCTGCATATGGAAAATCTCTTCACAGCGCTTTCTCATAACCTCCACGTTAGATGGCACAAATGGCATTTTCTCGACTTTTCTGGTAAGTTCTGTGTCTGTCACCTCTAACGAGAAGAAAACCTCTGTATAGCCGTCATAACGAGTCTCAAACGTAGACATTCTACGGCGTTCCGCATCTAATCTCAGCACATCGATTTCTGAATAAATTGTCTCATTCATAAAACGTTTTGCTTCTGCCAGAATATGTCCGTCTTCTGCAATCATATTGTGACCGGAAAATACTAAATCCGTAGTGGATTCTCCCTCTCCTGCACTTGCAAAAATATAACCACATACCAGACGTGCCGACTGACCATTCACTAACTCTTTGCGGTAAATATCCTTGCCTGTCGCTTCATCTGATGCTGACAAATTCACAATTACAGTAGCACCATTTAACGCATGTGAAATACTTGGCGGCTGTGGAACCCATAAATCTTCACAGATTTCCACACCGACCTTTAATTCCGGCATCTCTTTGCACGAAAATAATAACTTTGTGCCCATTGGAAATGTGATTCCCTCTGCAAACTCTACCTGTACCGGTTCTGCCATACCTGCCGTAAAATGACGGCCTTCATAATACTGGTTGTAACCCGGAATGCAGCTCTTTGGCACAAAGCCTAAGATTTTGCCTTCAGAAAGTGCTGCTGCCACATTATAAAGCTTTCCATGATAACTATATGGCAGACCTACAAAAATCAAACAGTCCATAAATCTGGTGAAACCTGCAATCTTCAATAATGCATTTTTTGCTTCCCGAAGTAATTTCTCCTGTAAAAACAAATCGCCACAGGTATAACCTGTAATACAAAGCTCTGGGAGTACAATAATCTTCGCACCTGCAGCAGACGCTTCTGCGATACAGTCACAGATAATGTCTGCATTATATGCGGTATCTGCTACTACAATTTTAGGAGTTACTGCTGCCACTTTTACATATCCGTGTTTCATGGTCTTTCCTCACATTCTGCCTTACGGCATTGTTATCTTCTTATAACAATTCAGTGTGCCATTCTCTGGCTCTAAATTGTTTTATTTTCTGAGAGCCTTCAAATCTTCTACTGTAAACTCATATGCCTGATTACAGAACTGGCATTTTACTTCAATCGGCTCGTCATCCTTAATCAAATCGTCCATATCCTTGCGGTTTAATGTCGCAAGTGCTCTGGATACACGCTCTTTTGAACAGTCACAGCGGAACGCTGTCGGCATGATATCATTAATCTCTAAACCAAACTCACCTAAGATATTCTCTAAAATCCGTTCCGGTGTATCGCCGTCTTCTAACATCTCTGTTACAGACTTGATTTCGCTAATTTTCTTCTCTAATTTTTCAATGACTTCGTCCGGTGTAAACGGCATCAACTGAATGATAAAACCGCCTGCCTGTTTTACCGAACCATCTCTTTCTACTAATACACCAAGACCAACTGCTGACGGAATCTGCTCAGATGTTGCAAAATAATAGGTCAAATCTTCTGCGATTTCACCGGTCTGTAATACAGTCTGTCCCACATACGGTTCTTTCATGCCTAAATCCTTGATGACGCTCATAACGCCAAGGTCTAAAGCTCCGCCCACATCTAATTTGCCCTGTGCATTTGGCGGCAAATCTACTGCCGGCACCTTCGGAAAACCTTTTACATGTCCGCTAGAATCTGCGGTTACAGTAAGTCCTTTTGCCGGACCGCTGCATTCAATCTGAATGGTAAGCAAATCCTTCTCACCTTTCATCATACTTCCCATCATGGCTGCACCTGATAACAATCTGCCCAACGCCGCTGTAATAACCGGCGAAGTGTCATGATGATCTCTCGCTTCCTGTACCATATTTTTCGATGTGATTGCAAATGCACGGATAGAACTGTCCGCTGCAGTCGCTCTAACAATATAATCGTTCATATTTCTCTCCTTACTATCTATTCCCTGCCGATGCTTATACACCGGTCATATTTTCTAATCGCTCACAAAACTTTATTTGCCACACTCACGGGCAACGATATAAATTCGCTCGCTGTCTTCTCTGACTGGTTCTCTGGTAAATGCATCATATGCTGCAACAAACTCCATACCAGCCTCTTTTAGCAGTCTTTTCACGATCTCCAAATCATATACTCTCTGATAATGCGTCTCTTCGTATTTGCGATATAAATCTCCCTCTTCACGAATAAAAAGTGTCAAATCATACTGATTAATATCGTCTTCCTCGTCGAAGTAATTCTCCCAGATGAAACTGCCTTCTTCGCGATTTTCTGTAATGGTCGTATCGCCTAACAATTCCGCATATTTGTATCGGGTGTTCATATCAAAAATAAAGATTCCCTTAGGGTCGAGATAATTATTCACCAGTTTAAACACCTGCAATAAATCATCTTCCTCTAAAATGTAGTTCATAGAATCACAGATACTGATGACTGCCCGAACCGTTCCATATAACTCAAACTCACGCATGTCTTGCAGTAAATAAAGGATATTATTTGCCGCGTCCTCCGGCTCGTCTAGCAAGTCGCTGTACTGACACTCTCTTGCAATTTCTAACATATCCTCAGAATTATCGATGCCTATCATGTCATAGCCTGCAGCCGCAAGAAGTCTTGTCATCTTACCCGTTCCACAGCCTAAATCAAGCACCAGTCCATCTTCTATTTTTTCCTCTTTGAGCAGAGATATTACATACTCGCTCCATTCTTCGTATGGCACATTGTCCATGAACAAATCATACACCTGTGCAAAACTTGTATATGCTTCCACGTTTCACCGCCTGAATAGTTACATTATATCCTATAATAGTCTATCAATTTTCAGTCAGAAAAGCAAGATTAGGTATTGTCTGCTTGATTATTTTTTCCACAACTATTATACTTATTCTATATCTATTTTAGAAAGGTACGGGGCTTTTATATTGGACAATTACGAACACTATATTTCAAGGAATATAAAAACGTATTACAAACGCAAAATATTTTCTCCCGCTATATACCTGATACTATTAATTACGGTCTGGCATATTTTCTCCTTATCGGAGCTTCTTTTTCCGGCTCATCTGGATGCCGCCCACACATTAGGAGATATGTATCGCAATGAGGAACAATATGTAAATGCAGAACTTACCAATCTGCATTTTACCGGTTATACCAGAACTTTTTTAGGAAATACAACCGGTTACTATTACTACACATTCCGTAACAATGAATGCTTTTTTGTTCTGCTATCACCAAAAACCTGCGAAGAAGGTCTTCCGGTCATTCCGAATGTCTTTATTTCCGCAGTGCTCTCGCGTGGTGATAACAGCTACCAAATCCTATTAGATAACGTGGCAAAAGATTTGAATTGGACTGCAAACGGCATACGCAGCAAGGTTTCTTCCTACTATCTGAGTGAGCCGGATTACAATCCAATTGGGAACACACTTATATTTGGTTTTATTTTTATAACCGGTATATACGCACTTATTTCCCTCAGCTTATCCTTGTTATTTATTAATTTTCCACATTTATCACCGCCTTGTCAGGATTTGGGACTCTTTGGCAATGCCAAACAATTACTTGCCGAGGCAGAAGAAGAACTCGCTACCCTGCCGCAGTTAGCAACGGAAGATATTTTCATTACAGAGCACTTTTTTATTATGACATCATCTTTCGCCAACGCGATTATACCGATTGACGAAATTATCTGGATATACAAGTACTCTACCATGCATAAGTTTTTTTGGTACCATTTCAGTATTTCCTATACACTACACATTAGTGCCAATAAACACCTTTATCTGCAATGCCCTAAGAATGTAAAATCCGATATTGACGGTATTATTGATTATCTTGCAGAAGCGAATCACGATATTCTGGTAGGATTCAATGAAACGAACCGCCTGAAAGCGCAGGAAATTCAGGGCAATCCGTTACAGATTGAGAAATTCGCGAATTTTTTGAAAAAGAGAATCTAGTATTGTTTTAAGAGCAGAAAAGATTTTTTCCTTTTCTGCTTTTTCTATTATTTCAGAAAGCATTTCTAAGTTCTCCATTAGCGTAAAAATAATTATACTCAAAAAGCATAACATTAATATACTTTTTAAGCAGTGCTTTAACCGTTCCTTCCACCGCTTTTTCTTCTGATATTTTTTATTTAATTTCTCATAATTGTTAAGGTCCTTCTTTAGTTCTGCACAACTTTGATAACGCAGATTGGGATTTTTCCAAATACATTTTTTTATGATATATTCCCATCCGGCAGTCAGTTTTCCTTGCCTGTTTCTCTTAAAATATTCCGAAACACCCCAAGGCCGCTCCCCTGTAAAAACCTGATACAGCGTCACTCCCAAACTATAAATATCTGTCCTTACATCGGTTTGCCCCTTTCCACCAAACTGTTCCGGTGCCGCATATCCTCTGGTTCCCAGATTTATCGTATCTTCCTCTCCTTCTTCCTTGTATTCTCTGGCACATCCCAAATCAATCAATTTTACGTCCCCACTATGAGAAATGATGATATTAGCAGGTTTCATATCCCGATAAATAATCGGCGGTTTTTGCTCATGCAGATAACATAAAACATCACATAATTCCTTTGCCCACTTTAAAATACGCTCCTGTGATATTTTCTCATTTTTATTTAACAGACTATTCAAATTCTCTCCTTCAATATAGTCCATGATTACATAGATACTGTCCCCATTTTCTATTACATCCACAATCCGTGGCAATGCCGGGTGGTCAAGTTTTTTCATTACATTTATCTCCGTCATAGCACTTTGTACCAACCACTGCTCCTGTAATCCTGTAATCTCTTTTACTGCCCAGTTTTTTTGTAGTTTCAAATCCTCCACTAAATAAACGTGCGATACTCCGCCCTGTCCTAAAACCTCCAATACTTTATACTTCTTACAAATAATATCTCCTATTTTTGCCATCTGCTTTACTCCTTTTTTGTTTATCTCAGAACTTACCTTTGTGCCTTTCCGCGCCACAAAAGCGTCGTATCATAAAAATTCTATCATTCACATGGCAAAAAGAAAAACCGCGAAACGCGTCATTTCTGTGCGTTTCGCGGTTTTTTATAACCTAAAATTATTTTGTTTTAACTGTAACTTTTTCAAGTTTCCAAATATCATCTACATATTCCTGAATTGTTCTGTCTGATGAGAACTTACCTGAACATGCGATGTTTAAGATTGCACTCTTAGCCCATGCAGCTTCATCTTTGTAAAGGTTCATAATCTTCTCCTGTGCTGCTGCATAAGAGCGGAAGTCTTTTAAGATGAAGTAAGTATCTGCATACTGTGATGACTGTGTATTTAATAATGAGTTATAAAGGTTACGGAATAACTCATGGTCACCAGCTGAGTATGTGCCATCAATCATCTGTGTTAATACACGACGGATTGCATCGTCATTGTTGTAGATTTCCATTGGATTGTAATCACGTTTGTGCTCATGCTCGATTACTTCGTCAGAGCTCATACCGAAGATTACGATATTTTCATCACCAACTTCTTCGTGCATTTCTACGTTAGCACCATCCATAGTACCAATTGTAATAGCACCGTTTAACATGAACTTCATGTTACCTGTACCTGATGCTTCTTTAGAAGCTGTAGAAATCTGTTCGCTGACATCTGCTGCTGCAAAAATCCATTCTGCGTTAGATACACGGTAGTCTTCGATGAATACCACTTTAATCTTGCCGTTAATGCTTGCATCGTTGTTGATTACATCAGCAACGCTGTTAATTAACTTGATTGTAGATTTAGCATTCTTGTAACCTGCTGCTGCTTTTGCACCAAAGATAAATGTTCTTGGAACAAAATCCATACCTGGGTTTGATTTTAAGTTGTTGTATAAGTACATAACATGCATGATGTTAAGTAACTGACGTTTGTACTCATGGAGACGTTTTACCTGTACGTCAAAGATTGAGTTCGGATCTACTTCGATACCATTATGCTCTTTGATGTAGTTTGCAAGACGTACTTTATTAGCGTATTTAATCTTACGGAACTCTTCCTGAGCTTTCTTATCATCAGCGAATTTAGCAAGTTTAGAAATCTGTGAAAGATCTGTAATCCATGCATCGCTTCCGATACGTTTTGTTACCCAGTCAGCAAGTAATGGGTTACCGTGAGCAAGGAAACGTCTCTGTGTGATACCATTTGTCTTGTTATTAAACTTCTCTGGCATTAATTCATAGAAGTCTTTTAATGACTCGTTCTTTAAGATTTCTGTATGAAGTCTTGCTACACCGTTTACAGAGTAACCTGCTGCGATTGCAAGGTTAGCCATACGAACCTGTCCATCGTAAAGAATACCCATAGCTTTTACTTTATCTTCGTTGAATGGATATTTCTCACGAATCTGATATTCAAATCTGCGAGCGATTTCTTCAACAATCTGATATACACGTGGTAATAAGCTCTTGAAGATTTCGATTGGCCATTTTTCTAATGCTTCTGCCATGATTGTATGGTTGGTGTATGCACAAGCACGTGTTGTGATATCCCATGCTTCATCCCAGCTTAAGCCTTCTTCGTCAATTAAGATACGCATTAATTCTGCAACAGCTACTGTTGGATGTGTATCGTTCATCTGGAATGTAACTTTTTCCGGTAAATTGTGAAGATCATCATGGTTCTTTTTGTATCTTTCGATTGCACGCTGTAAGCTTGCAGATACGAAGAAATACTGCTGTTTCAAACGAAGTTCTTTACCTTTTCTGTGGTTATCATTTGGATATAATACTTCTACTAAGTTACGTGCAAGATTTTCTTCTGCAACGGCACTTTCGTAATCACCCTTATCAAACTGGTCTAATGCGAAACCATTTACAGGTTCTGCATCCCAGATAATTAAAGTGTCTACCATATGGTTGCCGTAACCTACGATAGGCATATCGTATGCAACTGCGTTAACTGCCTGATATCCTTCGTGTACCCATCTTACATAACCATTTTCATCTGATGTCTGACGTACAGTACCGCCAAATTTTACAGGGTATGTGTATTCTGGTCTGCGAAGTTCGAATGGATAGCCATTCTTTAACCAGTTGTCTGGTACTTCAATCTGGAAACCATCAGAAATCTGCTGTTTGAACATACCATAACGGTAACGGATACCACAGCCGTATGCTGCATATCCTAATGTTGCTAAAGATTCCATAAAGCAAGCTGCAAGACGTCCAAGACCACCATTACCAAGTGCTGGGTCTGGTTCCTGGTCTTCGATTAAATCGATATCTAAACCGATTTCTTCTAAGGCTTCCTTTACTTCTTTGTAAGCTTTCATGTTGATTAAGTTGTTACCTAAAGCACGACCCATTAAGAATTCCATAGACATGTAGTAAACAATCTTTGGATCCTGTTTGTCAAATGCTTTCTGTGTTGCCATCCAGTCATCCATAACAACATCTTTTACTACACCGGATACTGCCTGGAAAATCTCCTGCTGGTTCGCTTCTTTTAATTCTTTGCGGTACATAAAACGACAAAAGTTTTCTACTTTTTCGATAAATTCCGCTTTGTTAAAACCATTCTTTTTCATAGTTCCTCCAAAATTTTTCTTCCAATTGTTAAATAGTTCCTGTAACATTTCAGTTTCCTTAATTTGTATTCTGAATAATTACACTAATTGCGTTTTACACCAAGAAGTACTGTCTCACCATTGATGTTCCACTCTTTCTGATGTCCCTCTACGGTATCAGAAACTATATCTAAACCAAGTACGTCGCCTTTGATGTCTTCGCCATACTTAGCAAAAATATCAGATACTTTCTTATCTGCATTAAAGTAAATGGTAATCTTATCCATTACTTCGAATCCGGCTTCTTTACGCATTGTCTGAATCTTACTGATGATTTCACGTACGAAACCTTCTTCTAATAACTCTTCTGTCAGGTTGGTATCTAATACAACTGTTACTGTATTATCACCATCTGTTACATAGCCTTCTGCCTGAGTCATTGTAATAAGTAAATCTTCTTCTGCAAGTTTCACTTCATCGCTTACGCTTGGAAGTGAAAGTACACCGTTTGCCTTTAATTCAGCCATTGCTGCGTTACCATCTAATTCAGCTAGAGCTTTTTGAATCTGCCCTAAGAACTTGCCGTATTTTGGTCCTACGGTACGAAGCTGTGGTTTGAATGTATAGCTTGTGTAAGCACTTACATCATCGCTGAAAGTTACTTTCTTCACGTTTAATTCTTCTTCGATAATCTCTGTAAAGAATTCCGGTAAAACTTCCGGTGCTTTTACGAACATGTTACCGATTGGCTGACGGTTCTTGATGTTCGCTGCATTACGACATGCACGACCCATAACAACGATTTTAAGAACTGCATCCATGTTCTTCTCTAACTCTGCATCAATAAATGCTTCGTTTGCAACTGGGAAGTCACATAAATGTACACTTTCCGGTGCATTTGCATCAACAGAACATACAAGGTTACGGTAGATATCTTCTGCCATAAAAGGAACCATTGGTGCTGCTGTTTTTGCAATAGTAACAAGTGCTGTGTAAAGTGTCATGTAAGCGTAAGTCTTATCCTGCTCCATGCCTTTTGCCCAGAAACGTTCACGAGAACGTCTTACATACCAGTTACTCATATCATCTACGAAGTCATCTAATGCTCTTGCTGCTTCCGGAATTCTGTAGTTACCAAGGTGATTATCCACGGATTTCACTACAGTATTCAATTTTGATAAAAGCCACTTATCCATAACGGATAATTTATCATATTCCAATGCATATTTAGATGCATCAAACTCATCGATATTTGCATAAAGTACGAAGAATGCGTATGTGTTCCATAATGTGCTTAAGAACTTACGCTGTCCTTCCTGTACCGTCTTGCCTGAGAAACGGTTTGGCAACCATGGTGCACTGTTGATATAGAAATACCAACGGATTGCATCTGCGCCGTATGTCTCTAATGCGTCAAACGGATCCACTGCATTTCCTTTTGATTTGGACATCTTCTGTCCGTTCTCATCCTGAACGTGACCTAATACGATTACGTTCTCGTATGGTGCTTTATTAAACAATAAAGTAGACTCTGCCATCAGAGAGTAGAACCATCCACGAGTCTGGTCAACTGCTTCTGAGATAAATTTTGCAGGGAACTGCTGTTCAAATAAATCCTGATTTTCAAATGGGTAGTGATGCTGTGCAAATGGCATTGCTCCTGAGTCAAACCAGCAGTCGATAACTTCCGGTACACGTTTCATACAACCGCCACAGTTACACTTGAATGTCACTTCATCAATGTATGGTCTGTGAAGTTCTACTTTTGCATCATCCGGATTACCTGTACGCTCTGCTAATGCAGCACGGCTGCCGATTGATTCCTGTGCGCCACATTCTTCACATTCCCAGATGTTAAGCGGAGTTCCCCAGTAACGGTTACGGGAAATTCCCCAGTCCTGGATGTTCTCTAACCAGTTACCGAAACGACCTTCACCGATTGATTTTGGAATCCAGTTAACAGTCTTATTGTTAGCAACGAGGTCATCTTTTACTGCTGTCATTTTGATGAACCATGATTCACGTGCGTAGTAAATAAGTGGAGTATCACATCTCCAGCAGTGTGGATATTCATGTTCAAATTTAGGAGCGTCAAAAAGCTGTCCTCTTGCGTCTAAATCTTTTAATACTTCAGGGTCTGCTTTTTTACAGAATAAACCTGCAAATGGTGTATCTTCTGTAAGTTCACCCTTTTCATTTACAAACTGTACAAATGGGAGGTCGTAAGCACGGCCTACATTGGCGTCGTCTTCACCAAATGCCGGTGCAATATGAACGATACCTGTACCGTCTGTCATAGTAACGTAATCATCACATGTTACGAAAAAGCCTTTTTTGTGCTGTTTATCAGCAACTTTCTTCGCACATTCAAATAACGGTTCGTATTCTTTGTGCTCTAAATCGCGGCCTTTGTATGTCTCTAATACTTCGTATGCTTTCACACCTTCTTCTTCGTTAGCAAGCTTTCCTAACACTTTATCAAGAAGTGCTTCTGCCATGTAGTATGTCTGTCCGTCACCGGCTTTTACTTTACAGTAAGTATCATTCGGGTTCACACAAAGTGCTACGTTTGATGGTAAAGTCCATGGGGTTGTGGTCCATGCTAAGAACCATGCATCTTCACCAGCTACTTTAAATCTTACGATTGCGGAACGTTCTTTTACAGTTTTATAGCCCTGTGCTACTTCCTGTGAAGAAAGTGGTGTTCCACAACGTGGACAGTAAGGAACGATTTTGAAACCTTTGTATAAAAGCTTCTTGTTCCAGATTTCATTCAATGCCCACCATTCTGACTCGATGAAATCATCATCATAAGTTACATATGGGTCATCCATATCTGCCCAGAAACCTACCGTACCGGAAAAATCTTCCCACATACCTTTGTATTTCCATACAGATTCTTTACATTTTGTGATGAATGGTTCCATACCATATTCTTCAATCTGTTCTTTACCATTCAATCCTAAAAGTTTTTCTACTTCCAACTCTACCGGAAGACCATGGGTATCCCAGCCAGCCTTACGAGGTACATATTTACCTTTCATAGTCTGGTATCTTGGAATCATGTCTTTGATAACACGGGTTAATACGTGTCCGATGTGTGGCTTACCATTCGCTGTTGGCGGACCATCATAAAATGTGTAAGTCTCTCCTTCTTTGCGGCTTTCCATGGATTTGCGGAAAATGTCATTTTCTTTCCAGAACTGTTCAGTCTGTTTTTCTCTTTCAACGAAGTTCATGTTCGTTTCAACTTTGTTGTACATAATTCTCCTCCACATAAAAACTAAAGGCTCTGCATCCTGTACATAGGACGAGAGCCTTATAATCGTTATACCACCTAAATACAATCGTACTCTGTTCATGCATCGGCATAAACATTCATACCACGTTCCCTTAACGCTGGAAATACGTCAGTACCTACTCTAGCTGAAAAATCCCCAAATTTCACTATTTCGAACTGCGGCTTAGAAGGGATATTCTTTCAAAAAATACTCGTACCGGGCTTCCACCATCCCCAGCTCTCTGCAACTTTTTTCAATGAAATACTGTCTTCGTCATTGCCTTTTCATTATTCGTTATGTTCTTCTAAAACACAACATCTTGCGATATTATGCCACATTTTGTCAATAATGTCAAGATTTTATCTCATGTAAAAAGCGTTCCTGAATCTCTTTTATCATAAGATATTCCTCATCATCACTACCGGAAAACGGAACAAAGCCGCCTGCCATCTCTGCATGACCTCCACCATTACCTATTCCGGCCAACGCATCTCTGGTTATTTTCCCTGCATCCAGTTCCGGTATCTCACTGCGGACAGACAATTTTATTCCTTCGTTTTTTCTGGAATACACAATGGAAAATGTCACTTCCACAAGTGCCAACATAAAATCCGACACACTCGCAATCAGTCCTTCCGGACAATCTTTGCCGGTATCTGCAAAGCTCACATTGTCATACACCTGTATACTATAAATCGCTTTGGAATACGCTAACAAATCCTCAAAATACAGATTGCTGTTTTCTAAACTATAGATAATCTGCTGATTACACCGGTCAAATATCCGGTACAGCATCTCCATATCCAGCTTCGCCACCCCTCTGGACAGATTTTTCGTGTCCATACGGATACCAAATGCCAATGCCGTAGCAACTCTTTCACTCAATGGAATATCATTTTCAATAAAATACTGTGCAATAATAGATGCACAAGCACCTACTTCCGGACGAATGTCTGAAAAACGATACTCCTGCTTTTCAAATGTTGGATGATGGTCGATACAGATAATCTCATCACCTGTAATGTCAATAATATTCGAATTGCCCTTTTGTGCATCGACTAAAATAATCTCGTCCTTCTCTGTAAGCAGCTTTTTAATATCTTCAATATTCTCTATCTCAATCTCTAAAAGCTGACACATCTTTTCTGTACTGTAACGTTCGATTTTCCCTTTATAACAAATCGTTGCCAAAATTCCACGATATTTCAATAATTCCTGTAAACCAAATGCACTTGCAATTGCATCCGGGTCAGGGAAATTATGCATTTGGATATACACATGCTCTCTATTGATTTTTGAAACCAGTTCTTCAAATTTTGTCATCCCACTCACCTTATCTGGAAAAATATTTTTCAATCGCTTCCGGCACTTGTGCGATGCAGGAGACTGCCGGCACTTCTTCCTCTATGGTTCCAAAACCATACGCTGCATGGATAAATCCCACACCAGCCTCTCTGCTGGCATTATAATCACTTTGAATATCTCCAATATAGATTACGTCTGTTAAACCGTTGCGTTCTGCTACTAATCTTATATTCTGCCCTTTTGGCAGTCCGGTATTCCCATGACTTTCAAAATCTTTAAAATATTTCCCAAAATCATAATATGCTAAGAACCCTTCAATATATCCTTTTTCGCAGTTACTAACAATATAGAGCGGATACTCTTCCTGCAAAGTTTTCAACACATCCTCTAATTTATCAAATAGTTCTCCACCATGCTCTGCCAGATATTCATTCTCATACACAAGACATTCTCTGGTAATATCCATCCGCTCTTCTTTGGAGTATTCCCCAAAAAGTGCATCTGCTATACCCTCTATGGTCTTACCCATAATACCGTGAATATCATCTGCTGTAAAAGAGGTTCTTACCAAACCGCGTCTTTGCATAACAACGTTCCAAGCTTTAGCGATACTTTCCCCTGCATCCCAAAGCGTACCATCCATATCGAAAATAATTCCTTTTTTCATCTTCTATTTCTCCAAAACTCACTCTACAGAGTAATTTTTAACAAAATACTATATACTCATTTCAACACATTGGTTAAATACTATCTCTCTACATTTCCTACTTTAAATTATATACTTCCGTATATTTCTTTTTAAAATAGCGAATAACTGGCTCTGCTGTCACTTCTTTGCCACAGACTGCAAGCAAGGTCTCCTTCGGTGTTCTCGTACTTCCAAAGCAGTGGATTTTTTCATTCAGCCATTTTGTAATTTCTAAGATACGTCCCTCGGCTAAAATGGTGTCGATATCCCCCAATTCCTGCTCAATAACATCTACATACATGCCATCATAAATGCTTCCCAACAGGTAAGTCGGGAAATAACCGAACATGCCGCCTGACCAGTGTGTATCCTGTAAGATACCCTCTGCATCATTCGCAGGTGTGATACCTAAATATTCCTGCATTTTCTGATTCCAGAGCACCGGCAATTCCTCTACACTTGCTCCGTCTCTAAAAATTGCTTTTTCGATTTCGTAGCGAATAATAATATGGAATGCATAAGTAAGTTCGTCCGCTTCTGTTCTGATAAAACTATTTCTCACATGATTTACCTCATGATAGAACTCATCCAGTGTAATATCTTTAAACTGTGGCAATAATTCTCCCAATTTGTCGTAGATTGGAATCCAGAAATTTTTATTTCTACCTAAAATATTCTCATAGAAGCGTGACTGGCTTTCATGAAGTCCCATGAAACGACAACTTCCAGCTACCGTATTATCATAATCCGGTTTCACATTCTGCTCATAAATCGCATGACCACCTTCGTGAATGGCAGAATAGATTGCACTAAGCGGCATATCTTCGTGATAGTGATTCGTCACACGTACATCTTTTGACGAAAAGTTCAATGTAAATGGATGTTCTGTCGTACCGACCGCACCTTTTTCCCAGGAAAAACCAATATAATCCAGCAACATTCTCTGTACTTTCACCTGTGCGTCTATATCAAAATGTCCTTGGAACTTGCTGTCATCCGGTTGCTTTGCCTTTAAAATCTGCTGAACAAGTGGAACTAATTCTGCTTTTAACTCTCCAAAAATCCGGTCAATAGTCGCAGAATCCATTCCTTCTTCATACTGATTCAAAAGTGCATCATACACTTCCTTCTCCGGATCTGTATAACCGGTAATTTCTTTTGTCAGTTCAATCATTACTTTCAAATGTGGCGCAAACATTGTATAATCAGCAGCATTTTTTGCATCTTCCCAAGCTCGTTCTGACTCTGCCTGTGCTCTGACATAGCGCTCATATACTTCTGCCGGGATACGTTTGTCCCTATCAAAATCATATTTCATTTTCTTAACAATGAACTTCCATTTCTCATCTAACGCATCATATTCTTCCGGTTCTGCAAGTTCATCAAGCATTTTTCCTAATTCCTCTGCTGTTCCCATCTGGAATGCTTCGGTAGAAAAATATGCCACTGCATCTGCGTGGGCGTCAAAGCCTTCCTTTGGTGCACCTGTGCGCATATCCCAGTACAATAACGTGCATACATGGTTCAAACGATTCATTTTTTCTAAATATTTTTGTAATTCTTCTAATTTCTGACTCATAATATTCCCCCTGTCACTTTTCTATGTTTCAATGTAACACACTTGATTATAAAAAACTAGATATTTCATAACATCAAATTGGGGTTTGTGGATGTAATTTTCGACATAGTGTCCGATTAATTGATAAACATCTAAAAATAGTCGGGTGCAATTTTAATCTTCTGCCCAACTAACTGTCGAATAGCTAAATTTAGTCGGGGATAAATATAGGACATACCCCTACTAATTCGAAAAAACAACGAAAACGTCGGGTATGGAAAATAGTTTGTAACCGATTAAAAGCATAAAATTCCGTAATAGTCGGGCTCACAGAAAGAGTTGCGACCGACTAAAAACGTAAATTCTTAGAAAAGTCTGGAACATTCAAAAAATGATACCCGACTATTCTTCTAATTAAAAGAATGAGTAGGGTAACATTATAAATTATAGACCGACTAAAATTATGAAAATGTAATTTAGTCTGGAAAACTGAAATGAATATGCCCAATTAAAAGGAAAAACTCAGCAAATAGTCCGGTGCAAAACGTTTCCAACATGAATAAGTGATTTGCGAGATATACAAATCCCAATTAATTCTTTTCTTATGTTAGAATAAGAAAGGCACCCACATTGCTGTGAGTGCCTTCGGTTCGTCTTCTTAATTCAATCTATTGTCAATGATTATGCAAGACGTGAAACGTTAGCTGCCTGAGGGCCTTTATCGCCATCAATTACTTCGAATTCAACTTTCTCGCCATCTTTTAACTCTTTGAATCCTTCCATGTTTAAAGCTGAGAAATGAACGAAAACGTCATTGCCTGCTTCATCAGAAATAAATCCGTAACCTTTTTTTGCATTAAACCACTTTACAGTTCCCTGCTGCATAACTAAATTCCTCCTAGATCCGTGTAAGGTCCTCGCCTTACAAAATACTTCACACTCTCGTGTATTCCATGCTTTGCATGCCGTATACTTTCTGTTTGGTATACTACAAGTCTAAAAGTACCATAACTCCCACTTTTTGTCAACAATTTTTATAAATCGTATGGGTGTATTTTTCATTTTATTGTTTAATCTGTACATCAATCTGCTGATAAGGAATAGAGATTCCGTTTTCATCCATAGCATACTTGATGTTTTCAGTCAAACGCCATTTTACATCCCAGTAATCCGCAGCACTTACCCATAAACGCACTCCGATATCTACCGAAGAAGCACCTAAATTATCAACAAATACTACTGCTTCTTCCTCAGGAAGTCTGCTAGCATCATTCTGTGCCAAATTATAAATAATATTTTTTGCTGTTCTGATATCTGCTTCATAAGCGATACCTACTACGATATCCACACGGCGTCTGTCCATATGCGATACATTCACAAGAGTATTATTGGACAATGTACCGTTTGGTATTACAACCACTTTATTATCTACGGTCTTTAACTTTGTATAAAAAAGCGAAATCTCATATACCGTACCTTCACTGCCACCCTGAATGATGTAGTCACCCACTTTAAATGGTTTTAATAATAAAATCAGGACACCACCTGCAAAGTTCGAAAGGCTTCCCTGCAAAGCAAGACCGATTGCCACACCAGCCGAACCAAGTACTGCTACAACTGATGTCGTTGCCACACCAAACAAACTTAAAATAGTCATAACCACTACTACATACAATGCGTATTTTACAATTGCACTTAAAAACTGCATCACACCAGTATCTACGTTATGGCGCTCCATCGTTCTCTGTACTATTTTTACAACCCATTTAATCATTTTTGTTCCAATTGCATACACTACAATTGCCAACACTACCTGTAATACAAAACTAATCAAATTTGGCACCATACCTTCTAAATAGGTGCGAATAATCCCCGGATTCTCTACTACTTTCTCAATTGTTTCCATCACAATTACTTCTTCTGTAGATTCTACCGCAGATAAAGCTACTGTCAAAAATCTGTTCATTTCCTTTTGTTCCTTTCAAAATAATTCTCCGACAACAAATCAGCAAATACTTTTCTGTTATCTATTAACATGCTTTATTAACACTTTCTCCCCACGTCAACCAGCATGCACCTGGCATGAGTGTGAACATTAGCGTTCAATTTCATGAATAAATAAACCGCTTCGCAGCTTCGGTTCAAACCACGTAGATTTCGGTGGCATCAAAAGTCCTGCATCTGCCACATTAAACAACTCCTGAATGGAAGTCGGATACATGGCAAACGCTGCCACACAATCCTCATTACAACGACGTACCAATTCATCTAAGCCACGAATTCCACCCACAAAATCTATTCTCGCATTCGTCTTCGGGTCATCAATACCAAGTATCGGAGCTAAAAGCATATCCTGCAACACGGATACGTCTAATGATTTTACCGGATCTGCCACACCATTCTCATATCGTGGAATGTCTTCCTGGCGAACCGTGCATGCATACCAACGTCCATCTAAATACATCGTAAATGTACCCTTTTTCTCAGGATGCTTATCCGCTTTCTCAGTAATCTCCTCTACTTCAAAACGCTTTACGACTTCTTCATAAAATTCCTGTGGTGAATAACCGTTTAAATCTTTCAACACACGGTTATAGTCCATGATATAAAGTTCTTCATCCGGGAACAATACGGAAAGGAAATAGTTAAACTCTTCTTCTCCTGTATAGTCCGGATACGCAGTACGTCTGCGTTCTCCTACTTTTACAGCCGAAGCACATCTGTGATGCCCATCTGCTATGTAAATTTCGTTGATGCCCGAAAAAGCCTGCTCAATCGCTGTAATCTGTGCGTCTTCTGCAATTACAAATACGCGATGTCTGATACCGTCTTCTGACACAAAATCATATTCTGCCTCACCTGATTTCACCTGACGAATCACCTCATTAATCGCTTCATTTGCACGATATGCCAGGAAAATCGGACCCGTTTGCGCACTGCAGGTATCTACATGGTGAATACGGTCTAATTCTTTCTCTGCACGGGTATTCTCATGCTTTTTAATAATACTATTCTTATAATCGTCAATCGAAGCACAAGCTACAATACCAGTCTGGCTTCTTCCGTTCATCGTCAATTCATAGATGTAATAACAGCACTTCTCTTCACGAATAAAATCACCTTTTTCCACTCGCTTCCAAAGCAGTTCCCGTGCTTTTTCATACACCACTTCATCATATGTGCTTACATCATCCGGAAAGTTAGTCTCTGCCCTGTCAATTGCTAAAAAAGACTCCGGTTTCGCTGTCACTATATTTTTTGCTTCTTTTCTGTTATAAACATCATAAGGGAGGGCAGCAATATCTGCCACCTTCCCTTTATTTGGTCTGATGCTCATAAATGGTTTTATTATCGCCATTTACTCTACCCCTAAATAATAAAATTATTTCACTTTACGTACACGAAGTACCCCATCTGTTGCTGCTAATTTAGCCAATACCTCATCTGTAACCGGTGAATCCACATCTAAAAGTGCATATGCATATTCACCTTTTGAATTATTGGTCATATTTGCAATATTGATACCTGCTTCGCCAAAAATATTAGTATACTGGCTAATCATACCGGATACATTTCTATGCATAATTCCAACACGACCTGCTGTAGTACATGCACCCATGCTGCAATCCGGGAAGTTCACACAATGAACAAGGTTACCATTTTCAAGATAATCTCTTAATTCACGAACTGCCATAATTGCGCAGTTATCTTCTGATTCTGCAGTAGATGCTCCTAAATGTGGTGTAACGATACAGCCTTTTTTACCAACAACAGTTGGATTTGCAAAGTCAGATACATAGTGAGCAATTCTACCTTCTTCTAATGCTTTTACCATCGCTTCTTCATCTACTAAAATATCTCTTGCAAAGTTTAACACTACTGCTGTAGGTTTCATCATTGCGATTACTTTTTCGTTAATCATTTTCTTAGTAGTATCTAATGCCGGTACATGAAGGGAAATAAAATCACACTCACGATAAATATCTTCAATATTTGTAATGTGTTTTACATTACGAGATAAGCTCCATGCTGCATTGATAGAGATATATGGGTCATATCCATATACTTCCATACCAAGATGTGTTGCTGCGTTCGCAACAGACGCACCGATTGCGCCAAGACCGATAACACCAAGTTTTTTACCTGCAATTTCAGTACCCGCAAAGTTCTTTTTCTGCTTCTCAGCAGTTTTTGCAATATTTTCGTCATCCTTATTTGCAACACACCATTCAATACCACCAATAAGGTCACGGGATGCATAAAGCATTGCTGCGATTACTAATTCTTTTACGCCGTTTGCGTTTGCACCCGGTGTATTGAATACTACAATACCTTTTTCTGCACATTTGTCTAATGGAATATTATTAACACCTGCTCCTGCTCTTGCAACTGCTAATAAGTTATCAGACAACTCCATATCATGCATAGCAGCACTACGAACTAAAATCGCATCTGCTTCGTTTACTTCTTCTGTTTTCTCATAATATTTTACAAATAAATCTAAACCAACGTTTGCAATTGGATTTAAGCAATGATATTTAAACATAATGATATCCCCCTATGCGTTCGCTTCTTCAAATTCCTTCATGAAGGCTACTAATTTTTCTACACCTTCCTTTGGCATTGCGTTATAGATAGATGCACGCATACCGCCTACACTTCTGTGTCCTTTTAAGTTCACAAAACCTGCTTCTGCTGCTTCTTTTACGAATTTTGCATCTAAATCAGCATCACCTGTTACAAATGGTACATTCATTAAAGAACGGTCTTTTGCTTCTACAGTTCCTTTGAAAAGTTTGCTTTCGTCTAAGAAATCATAAAGAATTTTTGCTTTTTCTTCGTTATGTTTCTTCATCGCATCTAAGCCACCCATTTTCTTTAACCATTTGAACACTTTACCGCAAATGTAAATACCATATGCAGGAGGTGTATTGTATAAAGATGCATTATCTGCATGGATTTTATATTTCAACATAGTTGGTGTGCCAGGTAATGTATCTTCTGTAATTAAATCTTCACGAATAATTACAATAACTACTCCTGCAGGTCCAATGTTCTTCTGAACACCGCCATAGATAACACCGTATTTACTTACATCTACAGGCTCTGATAAGAAGCATGAAGACACATCAGATACTAATGTTTTACCCTTTGTATTTGGTAATTCCCAGAATTTTGTACCATAAATTGTGTTGTTTTCACAAATGTATACATAGTCCAAATCTTCCGGAATATCGAGATTAGAACAATCCGGAATATATGAGAAAGTCTTATCTTCCGATGATGCAAGTTTTACTGCTTCGCCGTAAATGGAAGCTTCCTGATATGCTTTCTTTGCCCACTGACCTGTCACAATATAACCTGCTTTTTTGTTTTTCATCAGGTTCATTGGAATCATGGCAAACTGCTGAGATGCACCACCCTGTAAAAACAGCACTTTGTAGTTATCCGGAATATTCATCAAGTCTCTCAAATCAGCTTCTGCATCTTTGATGATTTTGTCGTATGCCTTGGAACGATGACTCATTTCCATAACCGACATACCGGTTCCCTGATAATCCATCATTTCATCTGCTGCTTCACGTAATACTTCTTCCGGTAATACAGCCGGACCTGCCGAAAAATTATACACTCTACTCATATAACTCTTACCTTCCTTACCTTTTATTTTAACTGCCTTGTCTCTTTGCAGTTACGTTACTTTTTTAAATCTTCATCTGTAAATGCGGAGCTAATAGCTTCCCCTGGTGCTACCATTGGCCACACCTTATCATCACTGTCAATAATACAATCGATTAAAACCGGTTTTTTCGCTTCAAGTGCTTTTTTAAACGCCTCTGTAAACTCTTCTCTGGTTGTCGCACGATAACCTTCTGCACCTAATGCCTCTGCCAATTTCACGAAATCTACCGTATCATTTAATATTGTAGCTGAATAATGTTCTTCGTAGAATAAACTCTGCCACTGACGTACCATACCAAGTACATGATTATTGATAACCACCTGAATCAATGGAAGATTTTGTCTGGCTGCTGTTGCAAGCTCATTCATATTCATTCTAAAACATCCATCACCCGCAATATTGATAACCTGTTTATCTGGATTCGCCATCTGTGCACCGATTGCTGCTCCTAAACCATATCCCATGGTTCCAAGACCGCCGGAAGTAAGCAATGTTCTTGGCTTACTGTATTTATAATACTGTGCTGCCCACATCTGATGCTGTCCTACTTCTGTTACGATGATTGCATCGCCCTTTGTCTCCTGATAAATCTTTTCAATAACAAATGGACCGGATAATCCTGTTTCAGGATATTTTAATGGATATTTTACTTTATAATCAAACACATGTGCAATCCAGTCTGTATGATTCTGCTGGGTAAGTTCTGCATTGATTCTTGTCAAAATCTCTTTTACATCACCAATAACTGCGGTATGTGCTTTGACATTTTTATTAATCTCTGCCGGATCTACATCAAAATGTAAAATCTTAGCATTACTTGCAAATTTCTTCGCATTTCCAAGTACTCGGTCTGAGAAACGAGCTCCAATAGCGATTAACAAGTCACACTCACTGACACCTAAATTAGCTGTCTTTGTACCATGCATACCAAGCATACCGGTATACAAATCATCGGTTCCATCGAATGCACCTTTTCCCATTAAAGTATCACAAACCGGTGCATCTACTTTTTTAACAAATTCTTTCAGTTCTGCATGCGCATCGGCAATTACAGCTCCACCGCCCACAAAAATATATGGCTTTTTCGCTTCCTTAATCAAGGAAATCGCTTCCGCTACCGCTTCATCTGTAATTGTGTCAGAAATTCTTGCTATTTCTTCTGGTTCTTTAACTATGTACTCTGTTTTTGCTGCGGTTACATCCTTTGGAATGTCCACTAAAACAGGACCCGGACGACCTTTTTTTGCAATTTTAAAAGCTCTGCGGATAGTGTCTGCTAATTTTTCTACATCTTTTACGATGAAGTTATGCTTAGTAATCGGGGTAGTGATACCTGCGATATCAATCTCCTGAAAACTATCCTTACCAAGTAAAGGGACTGTTACGTTACAGGTGATTGCTACCATTGGTACAGAGTCCATATAGGCTGTCGCAATACCTGTTACTAAGTTTGTAGCACCCGGACCCGATGTAGCAAAACATACACCAACTTTTCCGGTGCTTCTCGCATAACCATCTGCCGCATGGGATGCTCCCTGCTCATGAGAGGTTAATACGTGATTTATTTCATTTTTATGTTTATATAACTCATCATATACATTTAAGATGGCACCGCCCGGATATCCAAAAACGGTATCAACACCCTGTTCTTTTAAACATTCGATAACGATTTGTGCACCAGTTAACTGCATAAATTTTCTCTCTTTCTTCTGATATGTATTCTTAACTATGTATCTGCTATACATAGTCAGGAAAATATTTCAAATAAAATCACTCTATGGTAACTCCAAAATAGCACCACGATTACCGGATGTAACTAAAGAAGCATATCTCTTTAAGTAACCGTCTGTAATCTTTGGTTCTCTTGGCTGCCATTTTGCTTTTCTTGCTGCCATTTCCTCATCGGATACTGCAATATCCAATGTCATCTCTGGAATGTTAATCTTGATGATATCTCCTTCTTCAACCAATGCGATAGGTCCACCAACTGCAGCTTCCGGAGAAACATGTCCGATAGAAGCACCACGGGATGCACCTGAGAAACGTCCGTCTGTAATCAACGCTACTGTTGAACCTAATCCCATACCTGCGATAGCTGATGTAGGATTTAACATTTCTCTCATACCCGGACCGCCTTTTGGCCCTTCATAACGAATTACTACGACATCACCTGCTACAATCTTACCGCCCTTGATGGCTGCGATAGCATCTTCTTCACAGTCAAAGACTCTTGCAGGACCTTCGTGCTGCATCATCTCAGGAACAACTGCGGAACGCTTAACTACGCCGGAATCAGGAGCTAAGTTACC
>JAZSEF010000023.1:0-106125 GCA_045531555.1 Roseburia sp.
GCAACAGCAGATTCAGATGGTACGGCACAGGCTGATATCACAATCGTAGCAGTAACAGTAGATGCAGATGGTAAGATTAACAGTTGTGTAATTGACCAGATTCAGGGAAAGAACACATTTAACGCAGTTGGTGAAATTACAACAACAGCAGAATCATTTGCAAGCAAAAACGAATTAGGCGCTGACTACGGAATGGTAGCATGGGGCGGTGCAATCGCTGAATGGGATGCTCAGGCAGCAGCAGTTGCTGAATATGTTGTTGGTAAGACAGCAGAAGAAGTAAAAGGTATTTCAATCGTTGAAGGTGGTAAAGCAGGTGATGTTGATTTAGCAGCAAGCGCAACAATGGCGATTGCTGGTTTCATTGATCCAATCGTAGCAGCAGTAAATAATGCACAGGATTTAGGTGCAGCTCATTGGGATACATTACAGTTAGTTTCTGTTACAGCACCTTCAGATAATGCAAGTGCAACAGCAG
Organism: Roseburia sp.; assembly: GCA_045531555.1. GTDB lineage: Bacteria > Bacillota > Clostridia > Lachnospirales > Lachnospiraceae > Roseburia. The sequence continues at coordinate 479 of JAZSEF010000023.1, forward strand.
ATAAAGCAGGTACAGCTTCTGCATATGCAACGGTAGCAGCAGTTACAACACACTATGATGAGATTACAAGTTGTGTTATTGATGCAGTTCAGGCAAATGTAAACTTTGATGCAGCAGGTAAGATTACAACAGACTTTACAGCTTTGGTTCCTACAAAGAATGAAAAAGGTGCTGACTACGGAATGGTAGCATGGGGTGGTGCAATTGCTGAATGGAATGAACAGGCAGCTTCTTTTGCATCTTATGTAACAGGTAAAACAATTTCGGAAGTAGCAGGCATTGCAGTTGACGAAACAGGTAAGACAACAGATGCAGATTTACTTGCTTCTGTAACAATTAAGATTGGCGATTTCAAAGCTTTAATTGAAAAACTTGCACAGTAATTGTAAAATGAAAAGGATGAGAGAGTTTCTTTCATCCTTTTTTAAAAGTGAAACCAATAGCACGGTAGAAGGGAAAAAGATATGAAGCACTTGTTTTATGGTGGTGTTCATCCGGCAGATAAGAAATCATTATCCGCAGGTGTACCACTTCAAAAATTAGAGAAACCAAAGCAGGTAATCATTCCAATGTCACAGCACATTGGTGTAGCCTGTACCCCATTGGTAAAAGTGGGTGATTTGGTAAAAAAAGGTCAGAAAATCGGTGAAGGCGAAGGTTTATGTGTTCCGGTACATGCTTCCGTATCAGGTAAAGTAGTAGCGGTTGAACCAAGACGTCATCCAAATGGAAGTCAGGTATTATCTATTGTCATCGAGAACGACTTTAAAGGTACATTAGATGATAGTATGACAGCATATGCGGATTACTCTGCATTAAGTACTGACGAGATTATTGCGATTATCCGTGAAGCCGGAATAGTAGGTATGGGTGGCGCTACTTTTGCTACCAGTATTAAAGCTGCTGTTGATGCAAAAATTGATACTTTAATCGCAAATGCCTGCGAGTGTGAACCATATATTACAACAGATGATATGTTGCTTCGTACCAATCCGGAGCAGGTTATTGAGGGTATGAAGATTATTGCCCAGGTAGTAAAACCGCAGAGAATGGTTCTTGCAATTGAAGATAATAAGAAGGACGCAATTGCAGTAATGAAAAAATTACTTGCAAAAGAAGACAAAATCGAGCTTTGCGTGTTCCCAACTCGTTATCCACAGGGAGCGGAACGTCAGCTTGTTCAGGCAGTAACCGGACGTGAAATCGTACCGGGTCAGCTTCCACCAAGCGTAGGCTGTGTTGTGTTTAACGTGGCTACGTATGAAGCAACTTACAGAGCAGTATGTCTTGGAAAACCGATTACAGGACGTATTGTAACAGTAACAGGTGAAGCAGTGAAAAATCCTGGTAACTTCATGGTGCCAATTGGAATGCCGGTTGCAGAGTTAATCGAAGCGGCAGGCGGTTTGACAGAAGACGTGTGGAAAGTAATCAACGGTGGTCCTATGATGGGATTGGCACAGCCGGATTTAGATACTTGTGTAATTAAGGGAACCAATGCAGTACTTTGTCTTTCTAACGCACAAAATGGTGAGGCCGGCGATTCGGTATGTATTCGCTGTGGTAAGTGTCTGGGTGTTTGTCCGACACGCTTACAGCCACTTTATATGTATGCATATGCAAAGAAAAATGATTTGGAAGGTTTAAAACGCCTTCGTGTAACAGACTGTATCGAGTGTGGTTCCTGCGCCTATGAATGTCCGGGTAAGTTACCATTAGTAGAGCAGTTTAGATTAGGTAAAAAATTAGTAAGGGAGGCTATGAAATAATGAAATTAACAGTTACATCCTCTCCTCATATTCGTAATAAGGTGAATACCAGAAGCATCATGCTTGATGTGGTGATTGCATTACTTCCGGCATTAATCGCAGGTGTATTCCATTTTGGTGTAAGAGCATTATTAGTAGCAGTTGTATGTGTTGCAGCAGCTTTAGCAGCGGAATGGATTTGCGGAGCGTTGATTTTTAAACGTAATACCACATTAGACGGTTCTGCGATTGTAACAGGTTTACTTTTAGCATTAACACTTCCGGCAGCAGTACCTTATGAGATTGCAGCAATTGGCAGTGCTTTTGCAATTATCGTAATCAAAGGTATGTGTGGCGGTCTCGGAAAAAATATTTTCAATCCGGCATTAGCAGGTCGTGCATTTTTACTATTATTATGGCCGGTATATATCGTGCGTTTTACAGTACCGGGAGCTAAATTGTCATTATTTGGCTCTAATGTAGATGCAGTGGCATCTTCTACACCGCTTCATCATATGGTAATGCCTGCATTACCGGAAGAGAGCCTTATGACGATGTTCATGGGTAAAATCGGTGGTACGATCGGTGAGACATGTACATTTGCATTATTAATCGGTGGTGCATATTTGGTATACCGCAAGGTAATTTCTGTTAGAATTCCGGCAGCTTACCTTGGAACAGTAGCAGTGCTTACTTTGGTATTTTCCAAAGGCGAAGATCCAATTGCATGGATGTTATACAGCTTACTTGGCGGTGGTGTAGTACTTGGCGCGATTTTCATGGCGACAGATTATGCGACATCTCCGGTAACTCCAAAGGGACAGATTATCTATGGTATCGGATGTGGCATTTTGACCGTACTTTTCCGTTATTATGGTTTATTCCCAGAAGGCGTTACATATGCAATCTTACTTATGAACGCTATGGTTTGGATTTTTGACTATTATACAGCACCTCGTCGTTTTGGTTATCAGAAAGGAGGCAGACATGAAAATTAAATCATTATTGATTCCGATTATTGCAATTTGTGTGTTTGCTGCTACACTTTCTGGTGTAAAAGCAGGGACAGCATCTGCTGCACAGCTTAATTATGAAACAGAATTAAATAATTTAATGCTTGCATTGTTACCGGGAAGCACTTCTTTTATAGAAGAAGCATATGATGGGGATGATGCGAATATTAAGGCAGTATATAGAGCAGATAATGGCTGCGTTATCATGACATCTACCTATGGATATGCCGGAGATATCGTAATGCTTATCGGCGTAGATAACGATGGGGATGTAAAAGGTGTTGTAGTTCGTGAAATGGCAGAGACCTATGGTCTGGGCACAAATGCACTTAGTGATGTAGACTTTTTGGCACAGTTTTTGTGGACAGAAGGTGACGCAGAAGTGGGGACAAACGTAGATGCACTTACCGGTGCAACTGTAACTTCGAAAGCAGTAACACGTAGCGTGAATTCTGCAGTTGGTTTTATGACAGGTGTGGATGCAACGACAAGTGCAACAAGTTGGTAAAAGCAGGAAAGGACTAGAGAATATGAAAAATAGAACAACAATTTTAAATACAATCCTTGCTGCTGTACTTGGTGTGGTATTGCTGGTATCTATCATTGTAAAGACCGTTTCTCCACATTTTATTTTACCGGTGATGAATATTCCATACATTGCAGCAGTAAGTTTGGCAGCATTGGTGCTTACTCATTTTGTAAAAACAGAAGAAGGATGTCCGGTATGTCAGGCAATTTTGGCAGCGATTACTTTTGCGGTATTGCCTTGGGCAGCAGGTTTGGCAACAGCTCCGGTATGGAAATTAGCTCTTGTAGGCGGTATCGTATTTGCGGTATTAAACGCGATGTTTACTGCAATGGAAAAGAGAATGGAACTTGCAGATACTTGTAAGTATGCAATGATTCCGGCAGCATTTGGTTTGTTTTTAGCATGTCAGTGTTTTGCAGGATGGATTTTATAAAATATTTAGTAGTAAAATTTTTCCCTCCATGTTATATTTAACATGGAGGGATTTTGTATGCTTAAGAATAAACAATGGATATGGAATTTCATAGCGATGCTTATTCTTTTAACAGGGATGTGCTTTGATGAAGTCAAGGCAGATTCTGCTTTTTTATCCCCTCAGACAGTAGTTTTTATGGGCGTAGAGACTGCGGATGCCGTGCTTACAGAGGCACAAATAGAGACGACAGAGCTTTTGTGTGTTAGGAATTCGATTTCCAGCAGTCAGATTGCAGCACAGATTACAAGTGTCAGAAAAACCATAAAATTATCTATGGTCTTTTTATGTGTAGCGGTGTTTTCACTGTTACTTTCTAATTTCTACACAGCGGAACGAGTGGTGGAGTATCCACGTTTAAGCGTGCGGACCGCTGTCCTTAAGTTTATCCACAATACGGACGGGAAAAAATAGTTCCGGTTTTTATTGTCAGCCTATGGAGACATAGGTTTATTTGCGTACGATAAAAATTGGAGGAAAAGTTAATAAAATGTCAATGGCAAATATATTGAGCATGTTAGGTGGCCTGGCGTTATTTCTATATGGTATGCAGATGATGAGTACCGGATTAGAGGCAGCAGCCGGAAATAAAATGAAGCTCATTTTAGAGAAAATTACTGCAAATCGTTTTGTGGGCGTTTTAGTAGGTGCGTTTATTACAGCGATTATTCAGTCGTCTTCGGCAACAACGGTTATGGTAGTAGGATTTGTTAATTCCGGAATGATGACGTTGAAACAGGCAGTCTGGATTATCATGGGTGCAAATATTGGTACAACAATTACTGGTCAGTTGATTGCGCTGGATGTAGGGGAACTGGCGCCATTGCTTGCCTTTTTTGGAGTGGCTGGGATTGTTTTTATGAAAAACGAGAGAGTGCATCATATTGGGGAAATTATTGCAGGGCTTGGAATTTTGTTCATTGGTATGGACATGATGAGTGGTGCAATGAAACCGCTGGCGGAAGTGGAAGAATTTGTAGGGTTGTTAAGCAAATTTGAAAATCCGATTTTAGGTATTTTAGCAGGTGCGTTATTCACTGCGCTGATACAGTCTTCTTCAGCATCGGTTGGTATTTTACAGGCATTAGCGATGAGTGGTGCCGTAACGTTGCATAGTGCAGCGTTTGTATTGTTTGGTCAGAATATCGGTACTTGTGTAACTGCATTGTTGGCATCCGTAGGAACAAGCAGAAATGCAAAGAGAACCACAATTGTACATATCGCATTTAATGTATTTGGAACGATTGTGTTTACAATACTTTGTCTCGTGACACCGATTATTTTACTTGTAGAAGGATGGTCGCCGGGAGATGTATCCAAACAGATTGCGAATTTACATACGTTGTTCAATATCGTGACGACCTGTTTATTACTTCCAATCGGAACGGTTCTGCCAAAGATTGCAACTTTTATTTTAAAGGACAAAGACGAACAGACAGAAGGAGTGCGAACCAAGTATCTGTTGGACATGAAGCTTGTAAATGTCGAAAAAATTGGTGGTGCGGTTATTTTGGTAGAAAGTATCAAAAAAGAGTTGAACCGTATGATTGGTATGACAAAAGAAAATGTACTGGGCGCATTTGATGTATTTTCAGGAATTAACACAGCGAAGTTTGATGAGATTAAAGAACGTGAAGAATATGTAGATTTCTTGAATAAAGAGATTTCAAAGTATATCACGAACGTAGCAGTATTCGAAAAGACAAACAGTGCCAGTCAGGTGTTTAATGCATTATTTACGATTACCAGTAACGTAGAACGAATTGGTGATCATGCAATGAATATTGCAGAATATATAGAAATGATTGAAGAAAAGAAAATTCGTTTTTCAGAACAGGCAGTGAAGGATATTGCAGAAATGAAGAGTGTCTGCAGTGATCTACTTGTACTATTAGAGGAAACACCAGAAGATGTTATTGAATGGCATGAAAAAGTGTCTGCGATGGAACAGAAAATCGATGATTTAACAGTTGCATATCGTAATAGTATGTTTGAAAGAATTCAAAAAGGTTCCTGCTCAGATGAAGGCAGTATTTTATTCTCTGAAATGTTGACCGATTTTGAGCGAATTGGTGACCATGCATTAAATATTTCGAGCGAAATGGTTGCAATAACAATTGCAGAAAACAGTTAGGACTTAGATATATTTTTGGAGGTTATATGATTATTATAGAATTATTGTTATTAGCATTGGGATTTGCAATGCTTGTAAAAGGTGCAGACTGGTTTGTAGATGGTACATCCGGTATTGCCAGAAAATTAGGGATTCCACAGTTGGTTGTAGGTCTTACAATTGTAGCCATGGGAACAAGTGCACCGGAAGCTGCAGTTAGTATTACTGCCGCGTTAAAAGGAAATGCAAGTATCGCGATTGGTAATGTATTAGGCAGTAATATTTTAAATATACTGATTATTTTAGGACTTACAGCGGTGATTACTTCTGTTGCGATTCAGAAATCGACTTTGTGGATTGAGATACCATATATGTTGGTGGTGACAATTGTACTTATCATAATGGGATTGGATGGAAATGTTTCCCGTGTAGAAGGTATCATTCTTTGGGTAATGTTTCTTATCTATCTGGCATATTTATTTGTATTAGCAAAGAAAGGGAAAGAAGAAAACAAAGAAGTAACGACACCTATCTGGAAATTAATTCTTTTTGCAATTGCAGGTGGTGTGATAGTTGTATGGGGAAGTGATGTTACGGTAGATGCGGCGACGACTATTGCACAGATTCTTGGCATGAGTGAACGTTTCATTGGTCTTACGATTGTTGCATTAGGAACTTCTTTACCTGAGCTTGTAACTTCTGTTACAGCGGCGCGAAAAGGAAACGCAGATATTGCCATTGGTAATATCGTAGGAAGTAACATTTTTAATATTTTATTTGTAATCGGTACAGCAGCACTGATTATTCCTGTTCCATATGCATCAGGTTTTATCATTGATGGTATTATTGCGGTTGGTGCAGGTATATTGTTATGGATTTCTGTATACAGAAAACTGGAGTTGAGACGTCCTTGGGGTATTGTGATGTTACTTTCTTATGCGGCATACTTTGTATATTTGTTAATGATTTGATAACTATTCAGAGCCAATGCTGTTTTGCGAATGGTGTGCTGAATAGCTATATTAGCTAAATAGTTAGAGATAAGGAGAACTATGTTAAAAAATATTTGTAAAGGTATGCTGATTGGAATTTCCAATATTATTCCAGGAGTCAGTGGCGGAACCATGGCAGTGTCTATGGGGATATATGACAGGTTGATTCGTTGTATCAGCCATCCATTTAAAGGTTTAAAGAATAATATTTTGTTTCTATTGCCGATTGCATTGGGGATGGGGATAGCAATTATTGCCAGTGCTTTTGGAATAGATTATTTGTTTGAGTCATTTCCAGTGCAGACAAATTTACTATTTATCGGTCTGATTATGGGAAGTCTTCCTACTATTTATGGGAAGGTGAAAATGGTAACGATGCGATTAGGACACATGCTGGCGGCCGTTCTTTTCTTCGCGGTTGTGGTAGGTATGGCTGCTTTAAATGGTAGTAGAGGCAGTTATGTGCAGTTAGAACCGACTGTAACAGGGATTATTTTATTGTTTTTAGTGGGAGTATTAGCATCTGCGACCATGGTAATTCCGGGAGTCAGCGGTTCTATGATGTTACTGTTGCTAGGGTACTATAATCCGATTTTAGACATGATAAAAAACTTTTTTATAGCGGTGCTGGCAGTAGATTTTTCAATGTTGTTTCACACCATATTGATACTCGCACCGTTTGGAACCGGGGTTTTGGTTGGAATGGTAGTCATTGCAAAAATGATTGAAGTTGTTTTTGAACGTTATCCAACATATGCGTACTGGGCAATTATCGGATTGCTTTTTGGCTCACCCATTGCTATTCTAATGGTAGGTACTTTTTATGAGATAAATTTTGTCGGCATTGTAACAGGAGTGATGGCGTTACTTTGTGGATTATTGATATCAAATAAACTGGGAGAAAAATAGGAAGGAAAGTTTACATGACAGTTATGATTCTCGGGATTGCACTGGTAATCCTGCTTTGTGTGTTAGCAGAAAAATTTTCAGATAAGTTCGGTATGCCGGCCTTAATTTTATTTATGTTTATCGGTATGCTGTTTGGAAGTGATGGTATTTTTAAGATACCGTTCAGCAATTTTGAATTGGCAAATAATATATGTTCCATTGCACTTGTATTTATTATGTTTTATGGTGGATTTAATACCAAATGGAGCGCAGCACAGCCGGTAGCGATGAAAGCGATTACCCTGTCTACGATAGGTGTTTTGCTGACAGCAGGACTTACAACTGTTATCTGTAAATTTGTATTTGGTCTGACCTTGGCAGAGGGCTTTCTAATAGGCTCTGTATTGTCATGTACGGACGCAGCCAGTGTGTTTGCTATTTTAAGAAAACATAAATTGAACTTAAAAGATGGTACGGCGTCTATTTTAGAAGTAGAAAGTGGTAGTAATGACCCTGTTTCTTATATGTTGACGATTATTGCCATTAGTATGCTTGGAAACGGAGATACGACAAATGTGGTTGGATTGATTGTACTCCAGTTAGTATTCGGAGTACTGGTTGGTGTGATGATGTCACGAATATCTTTGTTTATCATGACAAAGACCAGATTGATTTCCGAGGGACTTGATACAATTTTTATGATTGCGATGGTACTGGTATGTTATGGTGTGACAAGTATTCTCAACGGTAATGCTTATTTGAGTTTATATTTATTTGGTATTATGATTGGTAATAGCCGCATCCGTAATAAACAGATGTTGATTCCATTCTTTGATGGTGTTACCAGCTTATCGCAGATATTAATCTTTTTCCTGATTGGTTTGCTTAGTTTTCCGAGTCAGATGCCTAAGATTGTTCCGCTTGCATTAGCAATAGTGGTGGCTTTAACGGTAGTAGTACGTCCAATTGTAATATTTGCACTGATGTCGCCATTCAAGTGTAGCGCGAAACAGAACCTTTTGATTTCATGGGCCGGTTTGCGTGGAGCGTCTTCTTCCGTATTTGCGATTATGGCAGTAGCCGGAGGTATCTCCATGAAACAGGACTTGTTCCATATTGTTTTCATGGTATCACTTTTCTCGGTTTCTATTCAGGGAACTTTATTACCGTATGTGGCACAGAAGCTTGATATGGTAGATAATGATGCCGACGTTCGCAAGACGTTCAACGATTATCAGGAAGAAACCGCATTGCAGTTGATCACAATACATATTCCGGAGTATCATGGTTGGGCAAATAGAATGATTAAAGATATCACTATGCCGACAGGGGCACTGGCACTTATGTTGAAACGAGATGGGGAGACGATTATTACAAAAGGAGATACTTTGGTTCGTCCGGGAGATAATGTGATTTTAAGTGTGCCGCCATATATTCCGGGAGAGGATGAACAGCTTGAGGAACGCCATATTTCTAAAAAGGATGCATGGTGCAATAAGAAGATCGCAGAATTGGAACTTGGCGCAAATGAGCTGATTGCAATGATTATTCGAGGAGATGAAACCATTATTCCGGATGGCAAAACAGTTATCTGTGAAAGGGATGTGGTTGTACTTTACAAATAAAAATGGTGTGTAGAAAAGGGAGCGTAATGTGCTTCCTTTTTCTTTTGGTAAAAATCTTTATATTTTCTTAATGTGGCAGGCGGGATTTTAACACTATTTTTAGAAAAAAAAAGAGATAATTTAGTTATCAAATAAAGGTGGGACGATTATGAAACGACGATTATCCTCTTTTCAAATTATTATTGGTGGATTTGTGGTGGTAATATTGGTGGGAAGCATTTTACTGATGCTTCCATGTGCAACACAGGATGGGAAGGGTGCATCTTTTATAGAGGCATTGTTTACGGCCACTTCTGCTACCTGCGTGACTGGATTGGTTGTGCAGGACACAGCAACGTATTGGTCCTTATTTGGGCAATGTGTCATTCTAATACTCATACAGATTGGCGGAATGGGAGTTGTGACAATGGTGAGTTTGATGTCGTTGATAGCAGGACGGAAGATAGGACTAAAACAGAGAAGCACGATGCAGGAGGCCATAGCAGCACCTAATTTAGGAGGAATTGTAAGACTAACAGGTTTCATAATAAAGGCAACATTGCTAATCGAGAGTCTGGGAGCATTGTTGCTATTTCCAGTATTTTATAAAGATTTTGGAGTTTTTCGAGGACTGTGGTTTTCTGTTTTTCATGCAGTATCTGCGTTTTGTAATGCTGGATTCGACTTAATGGGAGAAAGTGTAAAATATTCTTCTTTGACTGGCTATGCAAATAATTTAGTAGTGAATATTGTAATTATGTCACTGATTGTAATTGGCGGAATCGGCTTTTTGACTTGGGAGGATGTGAAAAATAATGGACCATATATAAAGCGGTATCGCATGCAAAGCAAGGTGATATTAGTGGTAACGGCTATTTTAATTGTAATTCCGTTTTTATTCTTTTATATGTTAGAGATGAATAGTGGGAAATGGCCAGTTATGTCGGAGGGAGAAAAAATATTGGCAGCGTTATTTCAAACCATCACACCGAGAACTGCGGGATTTAATACGATAGATTTGACTAAAATGAGTGAGGCAGGACAGACACTTACAATGCTGCTTATGTTGACAGGAGGTGCTCCGGGTTCAACAGCAGGAGGGATGAAAGTAACTACGCTAGGCGTATTGGTTATGATTATGATAGCGGTATTTCAGCGAAAGGCAGATGCAAATTGTTTTGGCAGGCGTATACCGGAGGATACTGTCAAATATGCTGCAACAATCCTGTTAATGTATTTTTTGTTATTTTTAATAGGAGGAATGGTAATAAGTACTTATGAAGGGCTTCCAATGCTCACCTGTCTGTTTGAAACTGCATCGGCAATTGGAACAGTAGGATTAACGTTGGGAATTACTCCATCATTGGGGCTTATTTCAAGAATAGTGTTGATTTTGCTTATGTTTTTTGGAAGAGTCGGATGTCTGACTTTGGTATTTGCAGCCTCAACGGGAGCGAAGATGAATCCGGCAAGATTGCCGTTAGAAAAAATTACAGTAGGATAAGAGGGGAATTATATGAAATCTATTTTATTAATCGGACTAGGAAGATTTGGAAAACACATTGCAGTGAAATTACAGGAGCTTAACCATGAAGTGATGGCGATAGACAAAAATGAAGAAAGGGTAAATGAGGTCTTGCCATATGTAACGAACGCACAGATTGGTGACAGCATGAAAGAGGAATTTTTGCGTTCTCTTGGTATCAGCAATTATGATGTGTGTATTGTGGCAATTGGAAATGATTTTCAAGGAAGTCTCGAAACCACTTCTTTATTAAAAGAGTTGGGAGCAAAAAAAGTTGTTGCAAGAGCAGCCAGAGACATACAGGCAAAGTTTCTACTGCGAAATGGAGCGGACGAGATTGTTTATCCAGAGAAGCAGTTGGCAAACTGGACGGCCATTCGATATAGTTCAGACCACATCTTCGATTACATAGAACTAAATGAAGAGTATGCTATTTTTGAGATCGAAGTGCCAAAAAATTGGGTGGGAAAAACAATTGTAGAAATAGATATTCGTAGAAAATATAATATCAATATTATGGGGATGAAACGCAAAGGGAAATTAGAAATGATGATGGCTCCGGAGACAAGATTAGAAGCAGATGTACCGCTTTTGGTATTGGGACGTCATAAAGATATTCAAAAATGTTTTCATATCTAGGTTTCTTTTTGAGGAGGTGTTATAATGAAATGGTTCGTTGTTATATTTGTGTTTATATTTATTAGTGGCTTAGGATTTTATGCCATGGGGAAAATAGATAAATATAGAAGAGAAAGAAGTCGGCAAAAAGGGTTTCCGATGGATGAGGAAGATTAAAATTGGAGACAAAAAAGTTACAATTTAAATTTCAATGGCTGGATGTGGTAAAAAGCCTTGGAACGATTGTAGTAGCGACAGCAGTAGGGAATGTTTTTTGGGAAGTTGGATTAAGTGAAGCAAATATTACGATGGTATATATTCTGGGGGTGTTGATTATTTCAATGATAACGACACATCAGATTTACAGTATCGTTGCTTCGCTGATTAGTGTAGTTGTATTTAACTATTTTTTTACGGTACCGCGTTTTACCTTACATGCATATGACAGAGATTATCCGATAACGTTCGTTATTATGTTTTTGGCAGCTTTTTTAACGGGTAGCCTGGCTGCGAGATTAAAAAAACTGGCCATTGAAAATGAAAAAAATGCAAGAGAAAAGGTAGAAGCGGCAATGCTGGCGGAAAAGGAGCAGATGCGGGCAAACTTATTGCGTGCGATGTCTCATGATTTGCGTACACCATTGACATCTATTTCAGGAAATGCCAGTAATTTGCTTTCGAATGAAGCGTGCTTTAGTGCAGAAACTAGAAAGCAGTTGTATATGGATATCTATGATGATGCGATTTGGCTGATTAATATGGTAGAGAATCTGTTGTCTATTTCTAAAGTTGAAGAAGGAAGGTTAAACTTACATTTTACAACAGAGTTATTGGATGAGATCGTGAATGAAGCGTTAAGTCATATTGGGAGAAAAAAAGCAGAACATCAGATTATTGTAAAGAACAACGATGAGTTTATTCTGGTAAATGTGGATGCTCGTTTGATTATTCAGGTGATTATTAATATTTTGGATAATGCAATAAAATATACCCCTAAAGATTCTCAAATTGTAATTTCAATAGAGAAAAGAGGCACGATGGCAATTATTATGATTGCGGATGATGGACCAGGTGTTTTGGAGCAGGATAAACAATTTGTATTTGATATGTTCTATAGTGGCGCTAAAAATTTGGCAGACAGTCATCGAAGTCTGGGACTTGGGTTGGCACTCTGTAAATCAATAATCAATACTCATGGTGGAGAAATCTGGCTGGCTGATAATAAACCTACAGGAGCAATTTTTGGATTTAGTCTGCCGATAGAAGAGGTAAATTTACATGAATAAGACATTGATACTGGTAGTAGAGGATGATATTCCGGTACAAAATCTAATGATGACAACGTTAAAAGCCCATGATTATAAGTATCTTGTGGCAGGAGATGGAGAGACTGCTATTATAGAAACAGCTTCACATAATCCAGATATTGTTTTGCTGGATTTGGGATTGCCGGATATGGATGGAGTAGATGTTATTCGTAAAATCAGGACATGGTCAAATGTGCCGATTATTATTTTGAGTGCCAGAAGTGAAGATGTAGATAAAATAGAAGCACTGGATGCTGGGGCGGATGATTATTTGACGAAGCCTTTTTCGGTAGAAGAATTACTGGCGCGGCTACGAGTAACAGAACGCCGACTAACAGTGATGCAGGCAGAGCAACCGAATAGTTCGGTTTTTACAAATGGATGTCTTCGAATCGAATATGCAGCAGGCTGCGCTTTTATTGGGGAGGAAGAATTACATTTGACTCCAATCGAATATAAGCTGTTGTGTCTGTTGTCTAAAAATGTGGGGAAAGTGTTGACACATACGTATATAACACAGAATATCTGGGGACAGAGCTGGGAAAATGATGTGGCATCTTTGCGGGTATTTATGGCAACTTTGCGAAAAAAATTAGAGAAAAATTCAGATGGAATCCAATATATTCAAACGCATGTTGGTGTCGGATATCGAATGACGCGGATAGAGTAATATTGCATAAAAAAGGAGAAATGTTTCAATAAGCCTTGCAATTTTTTATGTTATGGGTACATAATGATAATAGAAAAAGATGTGTTTTTGCGGCATTAGAGCCTGTAGGAGTTCTAATATTTAGGGAAGCAAGACAAGGAGGAATTATTATGCGAATGTATGATTTGATTGCAAAAAAGAGAAATGGTGGGGCTTTAACAGAAGCAGAAATTAACTATATGATTACAGAATATGTGGCAGGGAATATACCGGATTATCAGATGTCTGCATTCCTTATGGCAGTTTATTTTAAAGGTATGACAGAAGAGGAAACGGTTGCGATGACACAGGCGGTAGCACATTCCGGTGATATGGTGGATTTGTCAGGCATTTCAGGAATGAAAGTGGACAAACATTCTACCGGCGGTGTTGGAGATAAGACATCTCTTGTAATCGGACCTATCGTGGCATCATGCGGAGCGAAAGTTGCTAAAATGTCCGGACGAGGATTGGGACATACCGGTGGAACCGTTGATAAAATGGAATCTATTCCGGGTATGAGAACATCTCTGACACAGGAAGAATTTTTTGACGTAGTAAATAAAACAGGTTTAAGTATTATCGGACAGTCGGGAAATCTGGCACCGGCAGATAAAAAATTATATGCGCTGCGTGACGTTACTGCGACCGTTGACAGTATTCCATTGATTGCAGTATCTATCATGAGCAAAAAATTAGCAGCAGGAAATGATAGCATTTTACTGGACGTAAAGACCGGAAGCGGCGCTTTTATGAAGACAGTGGAAGATTCTATTGCTTTAGCAGAAGAAATGGTGAAAATCGGCGAAAATGCAGGTCGAAGAACAGCGGCATTGATTACGAATATGGATATTCCATTAGGGAATAATATTGGTAACAGTTTAGAAGTAATTGAAGCAGTCAATACTTTAAATGGTCATGGACCAGAAGATTTTACCGAAGTGTGCTTAAATTTGGCAGGAAATATGCTCTATCTTGCAGGTGTAGGTACGATTGAAGAATGTATCGAAAAAGCAAAAGCTGCTATTGCAGATGGAAGTGCATTAAAACGTCTTGCTGCAATGGTTGAGGCACAGGGCGGTGATGCAAGTTACATTTTAGATACAGAGAAATTCGAAAAGGCTACCCATACATTTGAGGTATTAGCAGAAAGAGATGGTTATATTGTGTCCATGAATACCGAAAGTTGTGGTATTGCGTCTTCAATGCTTGGTGCCGGACGCGTAACCATCGACAGTGAAATTGATTTTACGGCAGGTATTATTATTCATAAAAAAACAGGTGCACAGGTGGCAAAAGGTGATGTTTTAGCTACGATGTATACTACGAAACCGGAATTGTTCGATGCAGCGGTGAAACGCTACCAGGAGGCAGTTGTGATTGGCGATGAAAAACCGGAAACTCAGCCGCTTATCTATGCACGTGTGACAAAAGATGGTGTGCAGAAGTTTGCATAGGGAAACGGACAGACGAGAAAGAATAGAGGCAGGATAAGTATATGATGAACCCAGCAGATATGATGAAAATAATGAGCGCAAAAAATAAGTTTGATGCGAATCATCCTAAATTTTCTGCATTTTTAAGAGCAGTTTTCTCAAGACCGATAGAAGAAGGTACGATTATTGAGATTACAGTAACAAGACCAGGGGAAGAAGCGATTACAACGAATTTAAAAGTGCAGCAGTCCGATTTGGAACTGGTACAGCAATTACAGAATATTGGAAGATAAAGAGACTGGCACAGGATTTTGTTTTATGCATAGAGTATAGTGATGTTAAAATGTAGGAGCATTACGTGGACTATAAATATCAGCCATATTCGTATATGCAGCAAATGGATGTAAATAGAATGCCTTTTTATATGACTTATCCGATGCAGAATCTTTATCTGACAGAGATGGAATATGAAAAGGATATGGAACGAATGAAGGAGCTTTATCCAAGGGAAGTAAAGCGTATCTTAGAAATGGTCGAAGAAGAGTGCGATAAGATGGAGTACGAGGGAAGTCTCATGTTTGATGAGTATCCGGATCGTTTTATGTTAGAGCAGATTGCCGACCGTATCACGGAAAAAATGAGAGACGCAGAGCGGGGAGATATGGAAGCCAGCCAGAGAAGAGAGGAACTTCCACTTTACAGACCGCCGATGGGACCAAGAGATGATTTGCGTAATTTAATCGGTGTGTTATTAAATCACGAAATGTACCGCAGACGATGCAGACATAGAAGATGCAACCGTTGGTGGTAAGATTACTGGAACGAAGTGAACAGTAACGTGGTAAGATTTTAAAAGAAATGATTGCGTAAAATCACAAATACGAATAAAATAAAAGAAATATTATGAAGGAAAAACATAAAAAATGCATGCCGTTTTTTGGAAAGGAGCATTTTTTATGTTTTTTCCATTGTAAAGTGATTACCCCAAACAGGAGGAGAGCGGTGCAAAAAGGAGTTATCAAAGCAATAGTATTATCTGTGATATTTTGTGTGTCAGTTGTCATTTTTAGTATTTTGACAAATCAGGTAAACGAAGATTTGACTACGGAGATGGCGGAAGCGTCGTTGCCGATTATAAGTTTATATAGTGAGAACATGGAGATAAATGAACTTCATGGTTATACGCAAAAAATGGATGCTGCATTTACCAGAGATACGATTACTCCGATTTCAGAAAACCGTATTTTTCCGGTAAAGATTACGACTTATTTTAAAGAAATTGATAGTATTTCTTATGAGATTCGAAGCCTCGATGGAACGCGTCTGGTTGCTGATGGAACCGTGGAGTCATTTGAAGAGAAATATGGACAGATTAATGTGTCATTTCAGATTCAGAATTTTTTAGAAGATAACGAGGAATATCTTTTGGTTATTCGTCTTGAAAGTGATGAAGAGAGCATATACTATTACACACGTATTGTTGAACCGGTAGAATGTTATGTGACAGAGTCTTTAATGTTTGTGCAGCAGTTTCATAATAATACGTTTGATAAGGAAAATGCCGGTGAGATAAGTACTTATTTGGAGCGTGTTACAGGAGACAATACAACCTTACAGTATACGACATTGAATTCTTCGTTAAAACAGGTTACCTGGGCAGATTTTGGCGGAAAACGTTTCACTACGGCTGTTCCGTCCATAAAAGAAATTACATCAACGTACAATGTTATTACGATGAGTTATGTAATGACCAGGGTGGATGAAGAGGGTGTTAGTGAGTATTTTAATGTAGAAGAAAATTATCGTGTCAGATATACCAGACAGCGTATGTATCTGTTGGACTTTGAGCGTACGGTAAATGAACTTTTCAGAGGTGAGACAGCCGATTTAACGGGCAGGAATATTCAGCTCGGTATACGGTCTGAAAATATCGAGTATAAGTCCAGTGATACCGGTAATATCGTAGCGTTTGTACAGGAAGGTGAACTTTGGAGTTATAATCAGAGCGAGAATACACTTGCAAAGGTGTTTAGCTTCCGCGGTTATGAAGGCATCGACGAACGTGAAAATTATAATGCGCATGATATTAAAATTGTAAATGTAGATGAAGCGGGAAGTATTACGTATATTGTATATGGTTATATGAACCGTGGATTGCATGAAGGAAGGGTCGGAACGGCCATTTACCATTATGACAGTCTTGCAAATACGAATGAAGAAACGTTATTTATAGCATCAGACCAGTCCTATGAAGTAATGAAAGCAGATTTAGGCGAGCTGATGTATGTAAATGAAGGAGGAGTATTTTTCGTCATGTTAGGCGGAACGGTGTATGGTATCGACTTGAGTACCCACGAGATTGAAGAAGTCATTACAGGTCTTAAAGAGAATAGTTATGCCATTTCAGAGTCAAATCGTTTATTCGCCTGGGTAACACCAACAGATGAGTTTGGAAGCAGAGAAATTTCAATGGTAGATTTTACTACAGAACGAGTAGCGAAAATAACAGGAACTGCGGAAGAATATCTGATGCCGTTGGGATTTTTAGGAGAAGATTTTGTGTATGGCGCAGTAAAAAGAGAAGATGTACAAAGGGATGCTGCCGGAAAAACGATTTACCCAATGTACCGCATCAATATTGCCAATCTTGTTGCCGGAGATGTAAAGATTTTAAAGAATTACGAAAAAGAAGGACAGTATATTTTTAGTATTGAGATAGAAGATTTTACGATTTATCTGAATCGTATGCAGTATAATGGAAGTGGTTATGTGAATCCGTCTCAGGATATGATTATGAATCGGGAGGGAGACACAAACAAAACGATAATTGTGCAGAAAACACAGCATGCAACCAAACAGGCGCAGATGCAGTTGGTATTGAAAAAAGCAGTTGATGAAAAGGCACCGAAGCTTTTGACACCGAAGGATACCATTTTAGAAGAACCGAGGGAAGTGGCTTTTGAGAAAGCTGCGTTAGAGAGTGAGTATTACGTATATGCACAGGGAAAAGTGTTATTATCAACAGATAATGTTGCAGATGCCGTTTCTAGGGCAAATGAGAGCATGGGCGTGGTACTTGATAAAAGTCAGCAGTATATATGGAAACGTTCCAGAAAAACGGCACAGACGGCGTTTAAAGGCATGTCTGTGGGAGAAGAGGATAAGAATGCTGATAGTATTGCCAAAAGTATCAATGCAATGCTACAGAGAGAAGGAAGTAATGTAAATGTAAGTGCATTACTTGAACAGGGCGAGGTACCAAAGGATATTATCCAAAATGCATTACGTGATACCAGAGTATTAGATTTAACAGGATGTACGGTGGATGATATTTTGTATTATATTAGTAACGGAGCGTCGATATTTGCGATGACTGATGGATATAACGCAGCATTAATCATTGGATATGATGCCAGCCATATTACAATTTATGATCCGGTAAAAGGTGTAACTTACCGAAAGGGTATTGCAGATGCAGATGAAATGTTTGCAAAAGCAGGAAATATTTTCTTTACTTATCTTAAATAAAATAAGGAAAATAACCTGATTTCGTGAAAAAAGAGCTGAAAAATGACTAAAAAAAGCAAGGATAAAGCCTATCCTTAGTTGAAGTTTAACAGATTTGCATGAAACATCTTGCAAAATCTGATTTTATCATGTATATTTTGTAAAGTAAAAAATGAAAGAGGAAGTGAATGGCATGAGTACGAAAGAAGTTGTAGTATCTAATGTTGCTGAAGGACATAGCAACCCAGTCGCAGAGCTCGTTCAGGTAGCTTGTCGTTTTGAGAGTGAGATTATATTAGAAAGCAATAATCGTCGCATCAATGCTAAAAGCATTATGGGAATTATGGCATTCAATCCATCAAAAGGAATGACAGTAAATATTATAGCTACTGGAAGCGATGAAGAAGAAGCAATAGTAGCAATGGAAAAATTTTTGATTTGTGAGTAAGTACATTTTTTAGGGAGGAAAAGAAAAATGGCAACAAAGAAAACAACTGCATCTGCAGCAAAAGTAGAAACTAAGGTAGAAGCTCCTGTTAAGGAAGCAGAAGTAAAGGTAGAAGCTGTTAAGGCTGAGCCAGTAGCAGAAGTAAAAGCAGAAGCTAAGAAAGCTACTGCAAAGAAAGCAGCTACAAAGACAGAGACAGCTAAAAAAGAAACAGTTAAAAAAGAGACAACAAAGAAAACAGCTACAAAGACAACTGCTAAAAAAGAAGTTGCTCCAGTAGTTCTTGTACAGTTTGGTGGTCAGGAAGTAGCTATGGATACAGTAATCGCAAATGCTAAGAACGCATTCGTAGCAGAAGGTCACAAAGAATCTGAAATCAAAGAAATTCAGATTTATGTTAAACCAGAAGAATACGCAGCATACTACGTAATCAATGGTGTATCTGGTAGAATTAACTTATTCTAATCACTTACATATCTTACTTTAAAATTTGATAGAATGAATGAAGGGTATCCCAAATTCGGGGTACCCTTTTTGAATTATCACAAGCGAACGTTTATTACATCAAATGCATCCTTTTAGAATAAGTTTTTTGGGTGCTAGATAATGAAAAACAGGTCACATCGTTTTGATGTGACCTGAATGGTAATTAATCATTATGAGCTGCTTTGTATTCTGCAACTAATTTCTGAATTCTGTCATATGGATTTAATAAATCGCTGATAGAGCAGTCATGATTTAAAGTATCGATGATGTAAGCGATGTATTTACTCATATCACAGCTAATGTAGTAGTCTCTTGCGAGAAGTTCCGGAGTCTGGTAAGTAAGGTTTGTTGTAACAACACGGTAGATTGTGCCGTCTGCTACTGCTTTGTCGAATTTCTCTAAACCATTTGTAAATAAACCAAATGTTGAAACTACGAAGATACGATTTGCTTTTCTTCTCTTTAATTCTGTAGCAACGTCAATCATACTTTCACCGGAAGAAATCATATCATCAACAATGATAACATCTTTTCCTTCTACATCTGTTCCTAAGAATTCGTGGGCAACGATAGGATTACGTCCGTCAACGATGCGGCTGTAATCACGGCGTTTATAGAACATACCCATATTAACGCCAAGAACTGTTGCAAGGTATACAGCACGGTTTGTACCGCCTTCGTCCGGGCTGATAATCATTAAGTGGTCGCTGTCAATCTTTAAGTCATCTACGTTGTTTAAGATGCCTTTGATAAACTGATATGCAGGCTGAACTGTTTCAAATCCTTTTAAAGGAATTGCATTCTGTACACGAGGGTCATGTGCGTCAAAAGTAATAATATTGTCAACGCCCATAGCTGTTAATTCCTGTAAAGCGATAGCACAGTCTAATGACTCACGTGAAGTACGTTTGTGCTGACGGCTTTCGTATAAGAAAGGAATGATTGCTGTAATACGTCTTGCTTTACCGCCTGCGGCTGCGATAATACGTTTTAAGTCAGCATAGTGGTCATCTGGAGACATATGGTTCTGGTGACCGGATACTGTATAAGTGATGCTGTAATTAGTAATATCAACTAAGAGATATAAGTCGTAACCACGAACGGATTCTTTGATAACTGCTTTGGCTTCACCAGTACCAAAACGTGGTACGGAAGTATTGATGATGTAAGAGTCGCGACGATAGCCCTGGAAAGCTGCATCGCTCTGATGTTCATGCTCTCTTTTTTCTCTCCATTCAACAAGGTACTCATCAACTTTGTCTCCGAGCTCTTTACAGCTCTGCAAAGGAATAAGACCAAGGATACCGTCTGGTGTGGTTTCTAAAATTCTTTCGTTAATTGGCATTGGGTTAATCCTCCATGTGTTTGTGTTAATGTGTAGTTATATATTAATGTACCCGTTTTTTCATACGGATATCATCGCCAAACATTTTAATAATTTTATAATGACCTGCAATACGCGAAAGTACACGTTCTGAATAAATATCGGCTATCTGGCCAAGATTTAAATTCGTAGAGATAATGGTGGTCTTTTTGCGTAGAATTCTTTCGTTTAAGCATAAGAATAACTGTGAGGTAGTAAAAGAATTCACCAATTCTGTACCAAGGTCATCAATAATTAGTAAATCGCAATCAAAAATATTCTGATGAGCATCGATTGCTTTATTATCTTTGTCAAAAATCCCCTTACTTAATATATCAAATAATTGGAAAGCCGTAAAGTAGATTACGGAATGTCCTTTATCTAATAATTCTTTTGCAATACAGTTGGAAAGGAAAGTTTTTCCAGTTCCGGTATCTCCATAAAAAAGAATGTTTGAAAAAGTATCGTTAAAGTTTTCAACAAATTCCTGACAAGTCGTATAGGCAGCTTTTGCTGTATCTAAAGAGCTAAGACCTGTATTCGGATTGACTTCAACATCGGAATAATAGTCAAAAGAAAATGTTGAAAAATTCTCTGACTGTAAAACGTCTTTGATATTGGATTGGGTATATATCATGTCAATGGCCTGCTGTGTGAAACAATGACAGTGTTTTCCATCAATAAAACCGGTATCAAGGCAGTCTTTGCAGGTATATATCGGTTGTAGGTAGTCTTCCGGATAACCGAAGGATTTTAATAAATCCGTTTTTTGTGCACGCAGAATCGCAAGTTGTTGTTTTAAGTTAGCAATTGCTGTGCCGTCACCATCGAAAAATTTCCTTGCAGACATTACCGAACATTCTGCAATGGAGTGCTCAATCTGCTGTAATTGTGGAATTTTTTGATAAACGTCTTTTGTGCGGGCGGCTAAAAGATCTTTATTATGCAATTGCCTGTCATCATAGCCGCGTTGTATTTCATCATATTGTGAATTTGTTAGTGCCATAATAGTGCTCCCTCTATGTTATAGGGTTAAGTATTTAAAAGCATTTTTTCTAAACGATTGTCGTCATAGCTACGTTGGTCAAAGGTTGTAAATTTATTTTTTGTAACGGCCTTTTGAGGCGTAGCTACATTCTTTTTGCGTTTCTGGTGTTCTTCATCCGCTTTTGTTACATCCTCTAAAGAAGAAATCTGGTTATCTTTCCAGTTGCTTAAAATGCGGTCGGTATATTCAAAACTTGGTTCATGAATTGCCTGAATGGTTTTTTCACAGGCTTTTTGAATCAATTCAATAGAGAAACCGAATTCATTTTTCCATTTTTCAATATAGGCAGTCTCAGCAGAAACAAGGTTACGTCCGGAAATACCTAACGATTTCATGACTGTTGAATACAATTGATTATACTGTCCGTTTGCCTGCTTTACCTGCTCGATGGTCTGATATCCATTCTCATACCAGGAAATAGCTACTTTTTCTATGTAACGGATACTGGTGTGACGGTTTGATACACAGTATTCAATCAGGTATTCAATTAATTCTACAGATAACTTTAATTCATCATAAAAATAGAAGATAGCATTTAAATCCGTAGCTGTCAATGTGCGGCCAAGATATTGTTCTGCAATAAAGACCAGTTCTGTGACAGCTTCCTGTTCCGTAAACTGTTTAATGGCGTCTGTGGAATAAGATTTTGGTGCCAAAGGCTCATCGGAAGTTGCCGTAGACTGAGCAGTTGAAACGACAGTATCCGTAGATAAGGTATCTGGGGCATCAACTTTGTTCTTAGACAGCGCATCCAGCAGACGAATTGCAATTAAGTTCTCGTCAGTATCGTAATCTAAATGTAAAAGCTGCATACGTTCCCAATAACAGAGCGCACGTTTCACGTCTTTTTCTGTATGTTCAAACTTGTCAGCAATTTCAGACAGTGAAAAATCTGCTTCAGCAGAATTTAACTGACGCAGCAAATATAAATATATTTTAACAAACTCTCCATTAGCACCTGACATATATTCGTCAATAAATACATTAGAGACGCTGGTGGAGGTATTATTTTTATCTGAATACAAATTAATTTTTGACATGAAACTTACACCTTTCTAAAAAACAGAAAAGAAGACCAGTCCTTCAATAAAATGTACGGACTGACAACTTTGTGTACTGAGTATAGCATAAGAATTTTAAAAAGAGAAGAAGAAAAAAATACAAAAGTCCAGTAAAATCAAGGGTTTGCGAGTGTGTGGATAATGTGGATAACTTTGTAGAAAACTTGAAAGAAAAAGTTATGGAAACCGGAGAAATGTCAAAAAGACAAGTAAAATCGTAGAGTTTTGTAAATTTCAGAAAATAATTATGTAAACAAAAGAAATCCACATCCAGAGGTTGATGTTTTCAACACTCCAAATGTGGATAATGTGGATAAGTTATTTGGAAAGAAGGTTTTCACCGATATTTACTACGTCTCCGGCACCCATGGTTATCAACAAGTCACCGTTCATACATTTTTTTACTAAAAAGTTCTCAATTTCTTCGAAAGTAGGGAAATAATAGCATTCTGTACCGAAATCTTTTAACTTATTCAGTAAGTCTTCGGAAGAAATACCATACGTATTCTTTTCACGGGCTGCATAGATGTCTGCTAAGACTACTACGTCTACGGAACTTAATACTTCTGCAAACTCGTCAAGGAAAGCTTTGGTGCGGGAATAAGTATGTGGCTGGAATACCAGTACTAAACGTTCGTGAGGATAATTTGCAGCCGAATTTAATGTTGCACGAATCTCTGTCGGATGATGTGCATAATCATCGACGATGGTAACGCCATTTTTCGTTCCTTTGTACTGGAAACGGCGGTTCGCACCACCGAAGGCTAACAGTCCGGCAAGTACATCTTCTTTTTCAAGGTTCAATTCCATGGATAATGCAATTGCTGCAAGGGAATTAGACACATTGTGCATACCAGGTACACCAAGGGTAACGTCCATCAAAGGTTCGCCGTGGCACATAACGGTATAAGATGCACAGGCTTTTTCATTAAAAGTAATATTGGATGGGTAGTAGTCAAAACCTTCTGTGAGACCATAGGTAATTACTTTGGCAGGAAGACCGGCAACAATGCCTTCGTAATTTTCAATTTCACCATTGATAATAATGACACCATCTTCTTTGGTATTGCCTGCAAAAGAGTGGAATGAATTACGAACATCTTCTAAATCTTTGAAAAAGTCTAGGTGCTCAGCTTCTACATTTAAAATAATGCTATACTTTGGATAAAAATGTAAAAAGCTATTGGTATATTCACAAGCTTCAGAAATAAAATATTCTGAGGAGCCTACCCGCAGGTTGCCATTAATGGCTTCTAAGATGCCGCCGACTGTGATAGTAGGGTCACAGCTTGCGGATAATAAAATCTGACTGATCATGGACGTGGTAGTAGTTTTTCCGTGAGTTCCGGAAACTGCGATGGAATGACTATAGTTATCCATAATCTGTCCGAGTAATTCGGCACGGCTTAACATAGGAATGCCCTTCTCTTTTGCACATGCAAACTCAGGATTATCTTCTGAGATGGCAGCAGTATATACCACAAGTTCGATACCGTCTATAATATTAGCGGCAGTCTGACCGTAAAAAATCCGCATGCCTTTTTCTTCTAAATGTTTTGTGAGTGCGGATTCTTTGGCGTCGGAACCGGAAATAGTAAAGTGTTCACCCTGTAAGATTTCAGCGAGACCACTCATGCTGATACCGCCGATTCCAATAAAATGGACATGTATTGGTTGATTAAAATTAATTTTATACATAACGATGCATCCTTTCCAGCAAAAAGTATATGAACCTAAATATTTATTTATATAGGTAATTATAACGATATATTCAGAATTTGGGAAGTGAAATATGTTTAAATTGTGAAAAATCTTGTACCATTTTCAGCAATGTGTTATACTTAAAATAATACCTAGTAAGGTGAATGTTATTCTCTACAAAGATGAATAACAGGAAATGAGGAGAGGTGAGTGACATGGTTAGAAAAGAGATGATCGCGATGTTATTGGCTGGTGGGCAGGGAAGTCGTCTTGGTGTCTTAACAGCATCCGTAGCAAAGCCGGCAGTTGCTTTTGGTGGAAAATACCGTATTATTGATTTTCCGCTTAGTAACTGTATTAACTCAGGTATTGATACAGTGGGGGTTTTGACGCAGTATCAGCCGTTACGTCTGAATACTCATATCGGAATAGGTATTCCGTGGGATTTGGATCGTAATTATGGTGGTGTAACAGTATTACCGCCGTATGAGAAGAGTGAGAATAGTGAGTGGTATACGGGAACTGCGAATGCCATCTATCAGAATTTAGTTTACATGGAACAGTATAATCCGGAATATGTTTTGATTTTATCCGGTGATCATATTTATAAAATGGATTATGAAGTGATGCTTGATTTCCATAAGGAAAACAATGCGGATGTAACGATTGCCACGATGCCTGTACCATTAGAAGAAGCAAAACGTTTTGGTATTGTAATTGCGGATGAGAATAAGAAAATCAGTGATTTCGAGGAAAAACCTGCCAATCCACGAAGTAATCTGGCTTCTATGGGTATTTACATATTTAATTTTAAAGCATTAAAAGACGCTTTAATTGCCATGAAAGACCAGAGTAATTGTGATTTTGGTAAACATATCATTCCATATTGTCACGAGCGCGGACAACGTCTTTTCGCATATGAATATAACGGATACTGGAAGGACGTAGGTACATTAGGTTCTTATTGGGAAGCTAATATGGAATTGATAGATTTGATTCCAGAATTTAACTTATACGAAGAGTATTGGAAGATTTACACCAAATGTGATATTATTGAACCGCAGTACCTCGCACCGGAGTCAGTAGTGCATCGAAGCATTATTGGTGAAGGTTCAGAAGTATATGGAGAGGTTTATAATTGTGTCATTGGTGCCGGTGTTACTATCGGGCACGGAACCGTGGTTAGAGATTCTATTATCATGAAAGGTGTTGCGATTGGAGATAATAGTACCATAGACCGTGCGATTATCGCTGAGAACAGTGTAATTAGTGATAATGTAACCTTAGGTGTCGGAGAAGAAGTTCCAAATAAATATAACGAAAAAGTATATGGATTTGGTTTGGTTGTTGTAGGAGAAGATTCGCACATACCACCACATGTATCAGTAGGAAAAAATACTGCGATTTCAGGTTTTACAACAAGGGATGATTACCCGGATGGAGTACTTCCTAGCGGTGAAGTAATTATTAAGGCAGGTGACGCAGAATGAAAGCAGTAGGTATTATTTTAGCAGGCGGTAATAACAGCCGTATGCAGGAATTATCTAATAAAAGAGCGATTGCGGCAATGCCAATCGCAGGAAGTTTTAGAAGTATTGACTTTGCACTTAGTAATATGAGCAATTCCCATGTGCAGACGGTAGCTGTATTGACACAGTATAGTGCCCGTTCTTTGAATGAACATTTAAGTTCTTCTAAATGGTGGGATTTTGGTAGAAAACAGGGTGGTTTGTATGTATTTAACCCAACTGTTACCGTAGATAATAGCTGGTGGTATCGTGGCACAGCAGATGCGATGTATCAGAATATTGACTTCTTAAAAAGAAGTCATGAGCCATATGTGATTATTTGCAGCGGCGATTGTGTTTACAAGATGGATTTCAATAAGATATTAGATTATCATGTTGAGAAGAAGGCAGATATAACCGTAGTTTGCAAAGATATGGAGCTTGGAGAAGAAGTGAACCGTTTTGGCGTTATCCGTATGGATGAGGATTCACGTATTGTGGAGTTCGAAGAAAAGCCAATGGTTACGGATTCAACTACGATTTCTACCGGTATCTATGTAGTGCGCAGAAGACAGTTAATAGAGATGTTAGAGCGAAGTGCAGTAGAAGGCAGATATGATTTTGTTACTGATATTTTAATCCGTTATAAGAATATGAAGCGTATGTACGGATATAAGATGACAGAATACTGGAATAATATTGCTACGGTAGAGTCTTATTTTAAAACGAATATGGATTTCTTAAAACCGGAAGTCAGAAAGTTCTTCTTCAAAGAAGAACCGGCGATTTATTCAAAAGTAGACGACTTGCCACCGGCAAAATATAATCCGGGCTCAGAAGTTCGAAACAGTCTGGTTTCAAGCGGATGCATTATCAATAGTAAAGTAGAGGATTCTATTTTATTTAAAAAGGTATTCGTTGGTAAGAACTGTGTGATTAAGAACTCAATAATTTTGAATGACGTATATATAGGAGACAACACACATATTGAGAATTGTATCGTGGAAAGCCGCGGTACGTTAAATGCCAATTCCTATTACCATGGAGAAAATGGCATTAAAATTGTATCTGAAAAAAATCACAGATACGTGCTATAAATAACAACAGGATAACGACAACAGGGTATGACAGCAGGGTGTATAGCAGAGTAAGAAATTAAAGGGGGCATACATTTATGCAGATTACAGATGTTAGGATCAGAAGAGTAGAAAAAGAAGGGAAAATGAAAGCTGTCGTATCAATTACAATCGACGAAGAATTCGTAGTTCATGATATTAAAGTCATTGAAGGCGAAAAAGGTTTATTTATTGCGATGCCTAGCAGAAAGGCAGCAGATGGTGAGTACCGTGATATCGCTCATCCAATTAACTCTGAGACAAGAGAGCAAATACAGAAACTGATTCTTGAAAAATATCAGGAAACTGTTGTTGCAGAAGAATAAAAATGATAGAGCAAGCAAGAATAAAAAATGTTCTTGCTTGCTTTTTTATTTCCAATTATAATAACGATACTGTTAATATTCTGGATAATTATGGAGAAAAGAAAATGTACTTAATCGTAGGACTTGGAAATCCGACCAAACAGTATGAAAAAACCAGACATAATATTGGTTTTGATGTGATAGATGCTTTGGCGGATAAATATAATATTAATGTGACAGAAAAGAAGCACAAAGCATTGTGTGGTCATGGAGCCATCGAGGGACAGAAGGTCATATTGGCAAAGCCGCAGACCTTTATGAACTTAAGTGGTGAGAGCGTAGTGGAATTATTGAATTATTATAAAATGGACCCGGAGACAGAGATGATTGTTATTTATGATGATATCAGCCTTGCACCGGGTAATATCCGTATTCGTAAAAAAGGAAGTGCGGGTGGACATAATGGTATCAAGAATATTATCGCATTGACCGGTACTCAGAATTTCATGCGTATCAAAGTCGGAGTTGGTGAGAAGCCGAAGGGCTGGGATCTGGCAGACTATGTACTGGGACGTTTTAGCGAAGAAGACCGGAAATATGTAGAGGATGCCATTAAGGATGCCATCAACGCCTGTGCGCTTATGGTATGGGATGATGTGGACAAGGCCATGAATGATTATAATAGTAAGAAGCGCGAAGTGGAAGTCGCAGAGTAATATCGGTGACTAAGCTGACAAGATAAATTTGTTTTTATGGGAACGAAGTGAATGGTAACAAAGATATGAGAAGAAAGGACAGGTAGTATCATGAAAAGTTTTACTGCACCGCTGCAGGAGCTGCAGGGATATGAGGAAGCGAATGATGCGCTGAAGAAAGCGTCAGGACCGATTCAGATATCGGGCTGTATTGATGCTGTGAAACCACATATGATTCATAGTATGAGAGGTGGTAAGGGTAACCGAATCATTGTTACTTTTCATGAGCAGAAAGCAAAGGAATTATATGAAGAGTACCTGTTTTTTGATAAGAGGACTGCATATTATCCGGCAAAGGATATTCTTTTTTATCAGTCGGATATCCGCGGCAATGTATTGACGGCAGAACGAATCAATGCCTTAAAAATGATTGCGGAAGAAGAGGAATGTACCATCATCACGACCTTTGACGGTTTGATGAATCCGATGCCAGCACCGGAACGCTTCGTAAAAGAAGTTATCAGATTAGAATCCGGTGAAGAGGTAGATTTGGACGAACTGGTAAAACGTTTGGTAGAACTTGGTTATGAGAAAAATTATCAAGCTGAGACCAGAGGGGAGTTTTCTGTTCGTGGTGGTATTATTGATATTTTCCCGCTGACAGAAGAGAATCCATTTCGTGTGGAGTTGTGGGGCGATGAGATTGATTCAATTCGTTCTTTTGACCCGGA
The DNA here is from genome assembly GCA_045531555.1 of Roseburia sp. Taxonomy (GTDB): domain Bacteria; phylum Bacillota; class Clostridia; order Lachnospirales; family Lachnospiraceae; genus Roseburia. Next base: position 29,380 of record JAZSEF010000023.1, read on the forward strand.
AAGTCAGCGTTCCATTGAGAATTTAGATGGGGTATCTATTTACCCGGCATGTGAGCTGGTGTTGTCAAAAGAAGAGCGTAAGGCCGGTGTGGATAAGATTTTAGCAGAAGCAAAAAAGGTTCATGAGAAGTTTCGTAAGGAGATGAAAACGGAAGAGGCGCATCGGGCTTTATCGAGTGCGGAACAGTTTGCAGAGCAGACGCTTGAATATAATGTGAGTGCCGGTCTGGATGCATATTTGTCTTATTTTTGCGAAGAGAGAGCATCGTTGCTGGATTATTTTGATAAAGAGAATACGATTGTTTTTCTGGATGAGGCGGCACGTACCATAGAGCGTGGTGTGGCAACCGAGACAGAATTTTCTGAAAGTATGAAACAGCGTCTTGAAAAAGGTTATATCCTTCCGGGGCAGATGAAAGAACTTTTTTCATATAAAGAGATTTTGGTGAAGATTACTGCAAGAAAATGCGTGTCATTAGTGGCACTGGATTTAAAGAACAGTCATCTGGATATAAAAGAACATATTGCAATTGAGAGTAAGACGGTAAATCCGTATAACAATAGTTTTGAACTTTTGGTAAAGGATTTGACCAGATACAAGAAAAATGGTTATCGTGTGATTTTGCTTTCGAGTTCGAAAACCAGAGCGAAACGTCTGGCAGAAGATTTGATGGAAGAAGGCTTAAATGCTTTCTATAGTGAAGACTTTGACAGAGAAGTACAGCCGGGAGAAATCATGACCGGACATGGCAAGCTGAAAAAAGGATATGAGTATCCGATGATTCAGTTTGTGGTTATCTCCGAAAGTGATATTTTTGGAGGCGAAAAAAAGAAGAAAAAACGTCACCGTACTTATGAAGGTGAGAAGATTGCCAGTTTCACAGACTTAAGTATTGGCGATTATGTGGTACATGAAAATCATGGTCTGGGTATTTACCGCGGACTGGAGAAAATCGTAGTGGACCGCGTGGAAAAAGATTACATTAAAATAGAGTATGCAGGAAGCGGCAATTTATATATATTAGCAACTCAGTTGGAACTTATACAAAAGTATGCAGGCTCCGATGCGAAGAAGCCGAAACTGAACAAACTGGGCGGGCAGGAATGGAATAAGACGAAGACTAGAGTGCGTACTGCGGTGAAAGAGATAGCTGCCGATTTAGTGGCACTTTATGCAGCACGTCAGAGCCAGAAGGGCTTTGTCTACGGGCCGGATACCGTATGGCAGCGGGAGTTTGAGGAGATGTTCCCGTTTGAAGAAACGGAGGATCAGGAACTTGCAATCGAAGCGACCAAGCGTGATATGGAAAGTGATAAAATCATGGATCGTCTCATCTGCGGTGACGTTGGCTACGGTAAGACAGAGATTGCAATCCGCGCGGCGTTTAAGGCAGTGCAGGATGGCAAGCAGGTAGCCTTTTTGGTGCCTACTACGATATTAGCGCAGCAGCACTATAATAATTTTTTGCAGAGAATGAAAGATTTTCCGGTGAATATTGATTTGCTTTGTCGTTTCCGCAGTCCGTCAGAACAGAAGAAGGCTTTGGAGAATTTGAAAAAAGGTCAGGTTGATATCATCATTGGAACTCACCGTCTGTTGTCAAAAGACGTAGTGTTTAAGGATTTGGGACTTTTGATGGTAGACGAGGAACAGCGTTTTGGCGTAACCCATAAAGAGAAAATCAAGCAGTTGAAAAATAATATTGATGTATTGACGTTAACAGCGACACCGATTCCGAGAACACTTCATATGAGCTTAATCGGTATCCGTGATATGAGTGTATTGGAAGAACCGCCGATGGACAGACTTCCGATTCAGACCTATGTTATGGAGTATAATGAAGAATTGGTACGAGAAGCAATTTCGAGAGAATTGGCTCGTGGCGGGCAGGCATATTATGTCTATAATCGTGTAAAAGAAATCGGGGATGTGGCGACGAAGCTTTCGAAGATGTTACCGGAAGCAAACGTGGCATTTGCACATGGTCAGATGAAGGAAACAGAACTGGAGAATATCATGTACAAGTTCATTAATGGTGAGATAGATGTATTGGTATCTACCACGATTATTGAGACCGGTTTGGATATTTCTAATGTAAATACCATGATTATTCATGATGCGGATAACATGGGACTTTCCCAGTTGTACCAGTTACGTGGACGTGTAGGGCGTTCGAATAGAACGGCATATGCATTTTTGATGCATAAACGTGATAAGATGCTTAAAGAAATTGCGGAAAAACGTCTGGCTGCGATTAAAGAATATACGGAACTTGGCAGTGGATTTAAGATTGCCATGCGAGACCTTGAAATCCGCGGGGCAGGTAACCTGCTTGGAGCAGAACAGCATGGACATATGGAAGCTATCGGTTATGATTTATATTGTAAGATGTTAAATGAAGCGGTGAAGGAAGCGAAGGGAATTGTCACAGAGGCAAGTTTCGATACCTTTATCGATGTAGAAATCGATGCTTATATTCCGATGACCTATATTCCAAACGAATATCAGAAACTGGATATTTATAAACGTATTGCGAGTCTGGAAACAGAAGAAGAAATCGACGAGATGTTAGAGGAGTTAATCGACCGTTTCGGTGACCTGCCAAAATCAGTAGAAAACCTGCTCTATATTGCCAGAATTAAAGCCATGGCACATCAGGTGTATCTCACAGAGGTACAGCAGAAGGCAGACACAATTAAATTCACGCTTTATGAAAAGGCAAAACTGGATGTTTCCAAAATTCCGGTATTGGTAGCGGCACATCCAAATAGTGTGAAATTTGTGCCGGATGCGAAGGCACCATATTTTATTTATTTTTTGAAAAAGAATTCCAGAGAGAAAAATAAAAAGCCGTTAGAGGTGCTTGAAGATTTCTTAAAAGAGCTTTATGCACTCAAAATTAAGGAAACTTTGTGAAAAAATAATGAAAAACCTTGCAGTGTGTGAAAAAAAGCACTATAATGTATCAAGTGTTTTTAGAAAACAAGTGAACAGATATAGGAGAGGAACAAAATGAAAAAGAGATTAATGGCATTACTTTTAAGTGGTGTACTTGCAGTGTCTATGTTTGCAGGATGCAGCTCAGAAATAGATAAGACAGCAGTTGTTGCAACAAACGGAACAACTGACATTACCCTTGGAGTTGCGAATTTTGCAGCACGTTTGACACAGGCACAGTACGATGATTTTTATGTATCATACTTTGGTGAAAATGTATGGCGTACAGATATGTATGGATATGGTACTACTACAGAAGATGATATGAAAGCAACTGTATTAGAAAATCTTTATGCTATGTATGCATTGAAGGATCATATGGCTGATTACGGTGTAGAGATTACACTTGAGGAGTTTGAGGATATTAATGCAGTGGCGTCAGAGTTTCTTGGCAGTAATAGTATCGAGGCAATTGAAGCATTAGGTGCAGATCAGGAAAGCGTTGCAACGTATTTAGAATTACTTACCATTCAGAGCAGAATGTATAACGAGATTATCAAAGATACAGATACCAATGTAAGTGATGAAGAGGCAGCTACAAGTGCTTACAGTCAGGTATATATTTCTAAAACATCTTATACAGATGAAGAAGGTAATAGCGTAAAATATACCGAAGAAGAATTAGCAGGACTTGCACAGAATGTAAAAGCTTTTGCAGAATCAGCAAAAGTAAATGGTTTAGAGGCAGCCGCAGAGACCTATGGTTACAACGTGACAACAGGTACTTATAACAAGGATTCAAGTGTGGTTGCTGAAGTAGAGACTGCATTAAAAGCATTAACAACAGATGGTGCAGTTTCTGATTTAATCGAGTTAGAAAATGCTTATTATGTAGTTCAGATGGATGCAGTTGTAGATGCAGATGCAACAGAAGCTACCCGTGAGAGCATCATTTCTAACAGACAGTCAGAATTATATACAAAAGTGGTAGAAGATTATGTGGCAGAGTCTGAATGGAAGCTTGACAAAAAGTTATGGGAAAAAGTAACTTTTGATAATTTATTTACTCTTTATGAGCCGGAAACAGAGACAGAAGTGTTAGAAGCAACAGAAGAATAATGAGATGATTAGAAAGGGAACTCACTTTAGAGTTCTCTTTTTTTTAGTTTGCGCGCCATGGGCGCGCTCTAACGGGTGTAAGTCCCGAACACGCCCAGGTGGTGGGAAGTGTATAGCTGAACAGCAAGGGTGTTCATCGTGAGGTGGAATCTGAAGGAAGCTGTAAGCAAACCTCTGGTCTGACGGACAGAAATCGCATAAAAGGCTGGGCTTCGAGAGATGAGTTGGCTAAAAGCAACAAAGTCTGATAACTACCACATTTGTAGAAGCAAAGTAAATGCGACAGATATATGGAGGGAAAGAGCGTGCACCTTAAGCGTGGAGGTCTCACAGAGGTTTCATTAGCCTAGTAACAACGAACTGTGAGAAGTCAGCCGAGCCCATAGTAGTGAAGAAGTCTCTGTAATGGAGATGGAGCGAAGGGGCGAACAATCAATAAGTTTGAGTATGTCTCGTATTGCAGAGAAGACAAACATCTGCCGTAACCAATCGGGGAAAGGATGGTCGGATTCAGCGAGACGGAAAGGAAAGAACGCATGGACACAAGTAGTCTAATGGAGCAGATACTATCCAGCGATAATCTCAATAGGGCATATCTGCAAGTCGTAAGAAATAAAGGTGCAGAGGGCGTGGACGGAATGAAGTACACAGACCTTAAAGAACATCTTGAAAAGAACGGCGAAATTATCAAGGAACAACTGAGGATAAGGAAATACAAACCTCAGCCAGTACGAAGGGTGAAGATACCTAAGCCAGACGGCGGTGTCAGAAATCTAGGAGTACCAACAGTAACAGACAGATTCGTACAACAAGCCATTGCACAGGTACTAACACCAATCTATGAGGAACAGTTCCATGACCATAGTTATGGATTTCGACCTAATAGATGTGCACAGCAAGCAATCCTAACAGCACTAGATATGATAAATGATGGAAATGACTGGATTGTAGACATTGACTTGGAAAAGTTCTTCGACACAGTAAACCATGATAAGCTAATGACTTTGATTGGAAGAACAATCAAAGATGGAAATGTAATCTCTATCATAAGGAAGTATCTTGTGAGCGGAATTATGATAGATGACGAATATGAAGATTCCGTTGTTGGAACACCACAAGGCGGAAATCTTTCTCCGTTGTTAGCCAATATCATGTTGAATGAGCTTGATAAGGAGATGGAGAGAAGGGGGTTGAATTTTGTGCGGTATGCAGACGACTGTATTATTATGGTGGGAAGTGAAATGTCTGCAAATCGGGTAATGAGAAATATAACTCGATTCATTGAAGAGAAACTGGGGCTTAAGGTTAATATGACTAAGAGTAAAGTAGATAGACCAAGCGGACTAAAATACCTTGGGTTCGGATTCTACTATGACAACCGAGCACATCAATTTAAAGCAAAGCCACATGCGAAGTCAGTAATGAAGTTCAAGAAAAGAATGAAAGAACTTACCTGCCGTGGTTGGGGCGTAAGCAACAGCTACAAAGTGGAGAAACTCAATCAGCTTATCAGAGGATGGACTAACTACTTTAAAATAGGTAGTATGAAACGGCTATGTCGAGAAATGGATAAACATATCCGTTTTCGTCTGCGTATGTGCATTTGGAAACACTGGAAAACTCCACAAAATAGAGCAAAGAACTTGATAAAACTTGGTGTAAATAAAAGGTTAGCATGGTCGATGGCGTACTACGGAGCTCATATAGCTCGAATATGTCACGGAGGAGCTATGCATAACGCTATAACAAAAGAAAGACTAACCCGATTTGGATTAGTCTCTATGTTAGATTACTACACCGAAAGGTGTGTTATTTGTTAAGTTGATTGAACCGCCGTGTACGGAACCGTACGCACGGTGGTGTGAGAGGTCGAAACTTTCTCAATCAGAGAAAGTTTCTCCTACTCGATTTAGATGCGAGAATGTGCAAAGCACATTCTTTATTTATTGAAAGATAACGGAATTCGTGTTATATTTAAGATTAGGATATTAGAATATAAAATGGGTTATTAGGGAATTTCCTATAGGAAATTCGAAAGGAATATAGAATGAAAAGTAATATTGTATTAATTGGTATGCCGGGAGTTGGTAAAAGTACCGTAGGCGTTATTTTAGCGAAGGTATTAGGATATCAGTTCGTGGATTCTGATTTGGTAATACAAAAAGAAGAAGGAAAACTGTTAAAAGAGATTATTGCTGAAGTGGGCACGGAAGGTTTTATCGAAGTAGAAAACAGGGTAAATGCATCATTAGCAGTTACGAAGTCTATCATAGCGACCGGTGGAAGTGTGGTATATGGAAAGGAAGCTATGGAACATTTACGTGAGATAGGGACGATTGTATACCTGTCACTTCCTTTTGAAGAAATAGACAAGCGTTTGAGTGATATTAAAGGCAGAGGAGTTGTGCTCAGAGATGGACAGACGCTTAGAGATTTATTTGAGGAACGCAAAGTGTTATATGAGCAGTATGCAGATATTCAGATTGATGAGACCGGATTAAATGTAGAAGAAACTATTAACGCGATTTTAGAATCAAGGGATACAAATAAATGGTAAAATTGGAAATGACAAAAAAGATAAAAAAACGACTTGCAGGCGTGGGAGTTTTGTTTTTGGGTATGCTATACATAGCAGCATCTGAACATGTGAGTCTGGGTATGCCATATCAGCAGGTGATGTTTAATGATGTGCATATCTGTGATGTGTCGGCGAGAACGGATGCAGTACAGATAGCAAGGGAAGTGCGAAAAGAAATGGCGTTGGAAAGTGATGATGTACTTGCGATTGACTATCGTATTGCTGTTACCGAAGGGACAAAGCCATTTGTACCGCTTACCACAAAAGACGAGATGGAAGCTGTTTTAGAAGAACAGTTGAAAGCAGCCATTGTAAATGATGGTATCAAAAGTTATACGTTAGAGATTGAAGGATATACAGCAACTTTTGCTAATTTAGAGGAAGTAAAAAGTCTTTTTTGTGGTGTAAAGGATGCGGCGGATGAGAATCAGACATTTGAACCAGTGATAAAAAAACAGGACGGACATGTAAAAGGTATGCTGACCGCATCTTTAGAGTCCATTGTTCCGAATGTGTGGGAATCGGATATCGTTCCGGAAGAAAAAGAGGGGGATGGAATTTCTGCGGGAGTGACTGCATCCCTTATGAATAGTTTAGAATATGTGATGGCGAATCCATACAAAGATACTTATCAGACAGGTATTCTGGATATGGAATTCATAGAGAATATTGATATTTATGAAAGCTTCGCATCAAAAGATGAACTGGCAGATGTGGCAGCAGAGATTGTTGAAGTAACAAAAGAAAAAGAAACGAATAAAATATATGTAGTACAGAGTGGTGATAGTCTTTCTCTTATTGCATATGAAAACGACACAACTGTTGCTTCGATTATGGCATTAAACGGTTTCAAGAATATGAATCAGATTATTCGTATTGATGACGAGCTGATTATTGCAGTTCCGGAGCCTGATTTGATGCTTCGTGTGACAAAGGGAGAAGTTTACGAAGAAGATTACAGGGCAGATCCGGTTATTATACCAAATGACAGTTGGTATACGACAAAAGAAGTAGTTCATTACGAAGGAACTGTAGGTCACAGAGAGAGAAATGACATTGTGACGATTGAAAATGGCATAGAAGTAGACCGTAAGATGATACATGAAAATATAATGGTCGTTTCAGAGCCGGCTGTAATTGAACGTGGAACCATTATCCCGCCAACTTATATCAAACCGATTAATGGCGGTCGTAAGACTTCAAATTACGGATGGCGTTGGGGAAGATTGCATAAAGGTGTTGACTGGGGGATTCCGGTTGGTACGAAGATATTTGCGTCCAGTGCCGGTACGGTGGTACGTGCAGATTATAATGGTGCATATGGTTTATGTGTATTGATTAGTCATCCGGATGGACGAATGACCCGCTATGCACATTGTAGTAAATTACTGGTATCAGCAGGACAGTCTGTAAAGCAGGGTGAGACGATTGCTTTAAGCGGTAATACCGGACGTTCTACCGGACCGCATCTTCACTTTGAGATTATTATTAATGGTTCGGCAGTAGATCCATTAAAGTATATTAATTAGAGTAAATAAACAAAAATTTGCCTAAATGAAAGTGTTATGGTATAATCGGCATATAATAAAAAACTTGACAAAAGCACTTGACGGCTACTATAATTACGTGTTTGTATGAATAGTTCATAGAGGTGTATAATGGAACAGTATGTAATTAAGGGTGGAACTCCACTTGTAGGTGAGGTTGAAATAGGTGGTGCGAAGAATGCGGCACTCGCGATTCTTTCAGCAGCCATTATGACAGACGAGACCGTTACAATAGATAATTTACCAAATGTTAGAGATATTAATGTATTATTAGATGCTATCCGTGAGATTGGTGCACAGGTAGAACGTATAGATGCCCATACCGTTAAGATTAACGGTTCTTTTATCAGAGATTATAAGGTAGACAATGAGTTTATTCGTAAAATTAGAGCGTCATATTATTTAATAGGTGCTATGCTGGGCAAATATAAGAGAGCAGAAGTTGCATTACCGGGTGGTTGTAATATCGGAAGCAGACCTATTGACCTTCATATGAAAGGTTTCCGTGCATTAGGTGCGGTCGTTGATATAGAACATGGTATGCTGATTGCATCCGCGGAACGTTTGAAAGGCACACATATTTATTTGGATAAGGTGTCTGTAGGTGCGACTATTAATATTATGATGGCAGCGACTATGGCGGAAGGTAAGACCATTATTGAAAATGCGGCTAAGGAGCCTCATGTAGTAGATGTGGCGAACTTTTTAAATAGCATGGGTGCTAACATCCGTGGTGCCGGAACAGATGTTATTCGTATCGTAGGTGTTGCGAAACTTCATAAGACAGAGTATTCTGTTATTCCGGATCAGATTGAAGCCGGAACATTCATGTTTGCCGCTGCAGCAACTAAGGGTGATATTATGCTTAAGAATGTAATTCCGAAGCATTTAGAGGCCACTACAGCGAAGTTGTTAGAAATCGGATGTGAAGTAGAAGAATTTGATGATGCAGTTCGCGTAGTTGCGTCCAAACCATTGCATCATACACAGGTTACTACATTACCATATCCTGGGTTCCCGACAGATATGCAGCCACAGATGGCAGTTGTATTAGGTATTGCATCAGGCACCAGTACAGTAACAGAGAGTATTTTTGAAAATCGTTTCAAATATGTTGACGAATTGACCAGAATGGGTGCCAATATTAAGGTAGAGAGTAATATTGCTATTATCAATGGAGTGGAACGTTATACGGGAGCTCGTGTAAATGCTCCGGATTTACGTGCAGGCGCAGCACTTGTAATTGCTGGACTTTCAGCAGATGGTATTACGGTAGTGGATGATATTTACTACATTGAACGTGGTTATGAAGACTTTGAGCGTAAACTTGCATCTTTAGGAGCACTTATTGAAAAAGTAAGTACTGAGAAGGAGATCAAGAAGTTTACATTAAAAGTATCATAAATATAGTAAAAAAGTATTGACATATGCATGAAAACATAGTACTTTATGCATGGAGATTTGAAAATTCAATATTGTGTAAATTTTCTTATTCAGAGTGATGGAGATACAAAGGATCGATGAAGTCACGGCAACCCCAGCCAGTATGGAAGGTGCCAGCCTGAGCGAGCAAGAGAGCTTGAACAATAAGAGGATTTGATAATCAACAAAGGTATCATGTCCGCTTGTGTGTTCGCAAGCGGATTTTCTTATGCACAAAAAGAAAAGGAGAGAACTATGGAAAAATTATTATTTACTTCAGAGTCCGTAACAGAAGGTCATCCGGACAAAGTCTGTGATGCTATTTCAGATGCTATTTTAGATGCCTGCATGGAACAGGATCCAATGAGCCGTGTTGCCTGTGAAACAGCAGCATGTACAGGATTTGTATTAGTAACAGGTGAGATTACTACAAAAGCACAGTTAGACGTACCAACTATCGTTAGAAAAACAGTATGCGAAATTGGTTATGATGATGCAAAGACAGGTTTCGATGGCAATACATGTGCAGTTATGGTTGCATTAGACCAGCAGTCTGCAGATATCGCTATGGGTGTTGATAAAGCTTTAGAAGCAAAAGAAGGAACCCTTACAGACAATTTAGATACAGGTGCCGGAGATCAGGGTATGATGTTCGGTTATGCATCAAATGAGACACCGGAATTAATGCCATATCCAATCTCACTTGCACACAAACTTGCATTACAGCTTACAAAAGTTCGTAAGGATGGCACATTAACATACCTTAGACCAGACGGAAAAACACAGGTTTCTGTAGAATACGATGAAGCTGGTGTTCCAAAGAGATTAGAAGCAGTTGTATTATCTACACAGCATGATGCAGATGTAACACAAGAACAGATTCATGCAGATATCAAAAAGTATGTATTTGACCCAATCCTTCCAGCAGAATTAATCGATGCAGATACAAAATTCTTCATCAACCCAACAGGTCGTTTCGTAATCGGTGGACCACACGGTGATGCAGGTCTTACAGGTAGAAAAATTATCGTTGATACTTACGGCGGATACGCTCGTCATGGCGGCGGTGCATTCTCAGGAAAAGACTGTACAAAGGTAGACCGTTCTGCAGCATATGCAGCACGTTACGTTGCAAAGAACATCGTTGCAGCAGGATTAGCAGATAAATGTGAAATCCAGTTATCATATGCAATTGGTGTAGCACAGCCAACATCTGTTATGATTGATACATTCGGAACAGGTAAGATTGCTGATGATAAGTTAGTAGAAATCGTTCGTGAGAATTTTGATCTTCGTCCGGCTGGCATCATCAAGATGCTTGATTTAAGAAGACCGATTTACCGCCAGACAGCAGCTTATGGTCATTTTGGACGTACTGATATTGAACTTCCATGGGAAGCTCTTGACAAAGTGGAAGAATTAAAGAAATATTTAGCATAAGTTGTAAAAAAAGTTATAAAAAGTTTATAGACTTTTAGACAAAAGAAATATGTTTTTATTTTTTTCATGATATAATAAGTCGTAGGGTGATGTCCTACGACTTATTTTAGTTCATACGAGGAAAATACAATGAAATTTCGGAATAAAATTATTATTTCTTTTTGTATCATTTTATTTGTACCATTAGTGCTGGCGGCTGGTGTAATATTTGGTTTTCAGCAAATTCAGATTAAAATGATAGAGCAGACTTATGGAATAGAGAATAGTGACTATGGATATTTATCCAATTCAGTACAGCTTTTGAATCGTTTTACAACAGAAATTTATCAGGAACTACAAGAGACGTCAGAGGTTTCGCCGGAGAGGTTTGCAGATGAAGAATTCCTAAGGATGATGAATGAGCGTCTGGAAGGAAAAGCTTCTTATCTGATTGTTCGAAAAGACAGTGAATTAAGCTACATTGGGAAAAATGCATCGACGTCCTTACTGACACAGTTGCCTGACTATGGAAGTGCGGATGATAATGTGAATGCCGGCATGTATATGGATGTGGGCGAGCAGGTGTTGGTAAAACAGATAGATTTTTATTTTGGGGATCAAAGTGAAGGTAGTGCTTTTATTGTTACACGAATGGAGGAAGTGGTACCGGAAATTAAGGATTTGGCAATAGATGCGGTGATATCAATTGTGGTGATTTTGATTTTTACGGCATGTATGCTCAGTGTTTGGATTCATACCAGTTTAATGAAACCGATTAAAAAACTTCAGGTGGCAGCACAGAATATCAAAGACGGTAATCTGGATTTTACAGTGGAAGCTGAGGGAACGGATGAAATCGGCGAACTGTGTAAAGATTTTGAAGAGATGCGTCAGCGTTTGAAAGAAAGTACGGAAGAAAAAATGCGTGCTGAGCAGGAGAGTAAAACGCTCATCAGTAACATTGCTCACGACCTTAAAACACCAATTACAGCGGTGAAAGGTTATGCGGAAGGAATTTTGGACGGCGTGGCTGATACGCCGGAAAAGAGAGAAAAATACTTAAGAACGATTTATAATAAAGCCAGTGAGATGGATACATTAATCAATGAATTGACGCTATACTCTAAGATTGATACAAACCGTATTCCATATAATTTTGCTAAAATAAATGTGGCGGATTATTTTGATGACTGCATAGAGGAGCTTGGTTTGGACTTAGAAGCTAAGAATGTTGGTCTTGCATATTTCAATTATTCGGATGAGGATACGGTGATAATTGCAGATCCGGAGCAGCTTCGCAGAGTGATTAATAATATTGTGGGTAATTCCTGCAAATATTTTGATAAGCAAAAAGGTCTTATTAATATAAGAATCAAGGATGTGGGCGATTTTATTCAGGTTGAAATCGAAGACAATGGGCGAGGTATCGCACCGAGAGACCTTCCATATATTTTTGACCGGTTTTACCGCACGGATGCATCGCGCAATTCGGCGACTGGTGGAAGCGGAATCGGCTTATCGATTGTTAAAAAAATCGTAGAAGACCATGGCGGCAAAATTTGGGCGACCAGTAAGGAGTCTATAGGAACGGTTATGTATTTTGTAATTAGAAAGTATCAGGAGGTGCCAAATGAGTAAGGTATTAATTATAGAAGACGAAGAAGCAATTGCAGATTTAGAGAAAGATTATCTGGAATTGAGCGGTTTTGAAGTGGTTGTAGAAAATAACGGAACAGATGGTTTAAAAAGAGCTTTGACAGAGGAGTTTGATATGTTTATTTTAGACCTTATGCTTCCTGGAACAAATGGTTTCGAGATTTGTAAACAGATTCGTGAGCAGAAGAATACACCGATATTAATGGTATCTGCGAAAAAAGATGATATCGACAAAATAAGAGGATTGGGACTGGGAGCAGATGACTATATTACAAAGCCGTTCTCGCCAAGTGAACTGGTCGCGAGGGTAAAAGCGCATTTAGCACGATATGAGCGTTTGATTGGAAGTAACGAAGTGAAAAACAGTGTGATTGAGATACGAGGTATCCGTATTGACAAGACTGCGCGGCGTGTCTGGGTGAACGAAGAAGAAAAGCAGTTTACCACAAAAGAATTTGATTTACTGACATTCCTTGCAGAACATCCGAATCATGTATTTACAAAGGATGAGCTTTTTAGAGAGATTTGGGACATGGAGTCTATCGGAGATATCGCGACGGTAACGGTACACATTAAGAAAATTCGTGAAAAAGTAGAGATGAATACCAATAAGCCGCAGTATATAGAGACGATTTGGGGCGTAGGTTATAGATTTAAGTTATAAGTAATGTAGCCCAAATCGTCGTTAATGCGCATACGCGCGCGAAAGTGGCAAGCACTTTCGTGGTTGGGGTGTAGGTTACCGCTTTAAGCTTTAAATTATAAAAGAGTTTGAGGAAATGTTATGAAAATGAAAAAGAAGATGAGCATACCGCTTCTTGGAGTGTGTTTAGTTATTGCGATGGTTATGCAGGGCGGTTTCTTTGACCATTCGGTAGCAGTGATAGGAATGGCTGTATTAGGCAGTTTTTTGTACATGCTATTGAAAGGGGAGAGTTTTTGCCGAATTGATTTACAAGGTATATCTGCGATACCGGTTGTATTGACAGGAATTGCGCTGGTGGTTAGTTTTTGGGCCGTGGATTATATGGATAACCTAATGGGCGTTCTGCGTCTTTTGGTGGTGTGCTTATGGATGTATCTGGTGCAGTGCCAAGGAACAGAAGAAGCAGATATGGCGAAGAAAATGATTCCGGTTATGGGATGTGTATCTGTTGGTATTTCGGTTGCGAGTCTTTTGAGTCCGAGTCTGGAAGTGTATTTTTGGGAAAATAGCAGATTATCAGGATTTTTCCAATATGCGAATACCAATGGTTTGTTTTATGCACTTGGCATTATGATTTTGATATATCAATTGCAAGGGCAGAAGAAACCGGTTCGGGAATTGGTTCAGATTGGTATATTACTGATGGGGTTGCTGCTTTCGGGCTCTCGAAGCGTGTTGTTGTTGTTACTGATGTGGGGAGTGTATTATGCAGTTAAGACTGCGGAATTCCGAAAACCATTTTTTATAGGAACGGGTGGTTTTCTGATATTAGGTGGTCTCTATGTAGTCATAACCGGAAGCACATCGAATATCGGTAGAATTTTTACAATATTTACTTCTAATTCGACTTTATGGGGACGACTTCTTTATTATAGGGATGCTATTCTATTGCTAGGTCAAAAGTTCTTTGGCTTGGGAAGGTTAGGATATTATTACAGTCAGGGTACCTTCCAGAGTGGTGTTTATAATATTAAATATGTACATAACGATTTTTTACAGATGGCGTTGGATTATGGTGTGATAGCACTGGTTCTGTTACTCGTTTTTTGCGGATGGCAGATATTGAAGGGAACGCAGGAAAAAGAGAATAAAGAATTATTGTTATTTATATGTGTAGCATCGCTGGTGGATTTACATTGTCAGTATCTTATGATAATAATGATGGCATATCTATTTTGCGACTATGGAGAGCAGAGGAAAGAAAAGCATACGAATAAGAATAAAACGTGGAAATATGCAGTAGTGACGGTATTATCGGTAGTCTTTCTCTATGTTGGAATTGGAACGGGAAGCGGCAGACAGGGGGATTACGGATTATCTCTGACAATGTTACCGGATTATACTTATGTTCAAGAAGAGATTCTGTTAAATTCTATGGGAACAGATACTTCCTACATATTAGCAAATCAGGTATTGGAGAAAAATCCATATAATATTACTGCGTATATTGCCAGAGGAAGTTTCTATGCGTCAAAGCTTCAGGTACAAAAATGTATCAATGATTTTGATAGAATGTTAGAACTAGCACCTTATAATGTGGATTATTACAGGCAGTATGAAGGGGTGCTGCTAAAAATGAAAGATGCCATTCTTGCTATGGGAGAAGAGGCTGACACAGAAGATTTGGCAATGATACAGGATAGAATGGAATCTCTTCCACACCAGTTAGAGCAGGTGAAAGAGCGAACCAGTCCGCTGGCATATAAAATAAAAGATAAGCCTGTGTTCAGTATGGAATAAATAAAAAGTATAGGAGAAGCAAAAAATGAAAGAAAAAAATAATGGAAAGTTAAAGAACCAAATAGTATCATTGGGCATTACGGTAATCGCATTAGTAGTAATCGGGATATTGGCAGGACTATTGGGAGTGTTTGAGGGAATAGCAGGCTTTTTTACAGTGGTATCTATTAGTAAAGATATGATTTTTAAAGTAGTGCTTGCGATTTTGTGTGTAGTATGTTTGAGTAATATCCTGACGTTGGTACTTCGTTTATTCCAAGGAGAAAAAGGGAGAAGAAAAACACTGGCAACTGTGTTGCAGAGTCTGGTAAAATACATATCTGTATTGGTAGGATTTTGCTGGGTGTTGTCAATTATCGGTGTGAATGTAAGTACCATTTTTGCCAGCGTAGGAATTGTTGCTTTGATATTAGGTTTCGGAGCAGAAAGTCTTGTGGCGGATATGGTAACAGGAGTTTTTATTCTGTTTGAGAACCAGTATAATATTGGAGATATTATTGAAGTGGGGGGATTCAGAGGTACTGTACAGGAGATAGGCATTCGCACAATTAGTGTGGTTGATTCAGGTGGAAATGTTAAGATTATCAACAATGCCGATATGAAAAATGTAATTAATCGTTCCAATCAGCGTTCTGTTGCGGTTGCAGATGTGGGGGTGTCATATGAGACTGATTTGGAAGTATTGGACACAAAATTACCGGCTATTTTCGCAGATATTAAGAAAAAATATCCGGAAGTGTTCATTGATCGCATGGAGTGTGCCGGAGTAGAAGAACTGGCGGATTCCTGCGTGAAGTTACGTTTTGTAGCGGATGTATCAGAAGAGAATATTTTTAAAGGGCGCAGAATCTTAAACAGAGAGTTGAAAACTGCATTTGATAAGGAAAATATTTCGATTCCATATCCGCAGATTGATGTGCATACGAAATAAGGCAGAATCTCGAACTGGAGTATGGTATGAAAGAAAAAGAAATGTTTGAAAAAGATGAATATTGGGAAAGCGTTAGTGAATTAGAAGTTGCGAGAGAATATGATTTTAATTCAAACGAGTTTGCTTTTACGGGTAATGAGTATAGTAATCGGGGAAATGAGTATGTACAACCGCTAGATGAATATACATATGTTAATGAACAGAGTGTTTTGATGGAGCAGAAAGTTGAAAAGGCGAAAAAAGCGAAAAAAATCCGTAAGATGTCTTACCTTGTAGCATCTACTGTGGCAGTGGTTACAATTGGGCAGGCGGCAGGTGGGGTTGGCCGGAGTGATTGGAATCAGCAAACAGAGAAACCGATACAGAATGCGGGGGGATTTTTTGTAGAAGGATATGAGGAGGCCAGTGGGCATAACCAATCCGGAGTGTCACCGCAAAAGGAGGTTTCCATTCCAAAGCAGGAGCCGTTACAGGGAACGATGTTTAAAATGATAAATGGCTATGAGGCATATTCTTCAAATGGAATCATCTGCGATATGTATGGTGGTTTAGGGCTCTATGATTATAATGGACGCGAAATTGTGTTGAATCCTGAAAAAGAAGATGGATATTGGAATTTAAGAGTATCAGATCATTATATAGTGACGGACGATGTTGTTTATGACAGAAATGGAAATCTGGTGTGGACAGTAGGGATGGATACAGTTCAAGACGTGGCAGAATGCAGAGAACGCTATATCGAAGGTGTAGGGGACGAAGTTGCTAATGAGGAAATATCCGTCTATGCAAGTGGAGAGGTAAAGGGTATTTATAACCATATTTTGTGTTATACATATCATATATCAGGAGGCATAGGTTCTCATGGATGGGTGGATTTTCTGTCGAATGAAATTTTAGCCTGTAAAGATTTGGAAACGAATGAAATTATTTATAAAAAAGAATTAGAGGATAGCTCTTATGGTGGTGGCGGAAATATAAGTGGTTTTTCAGAAGGGAAAATGTTATTTTCATACAACGAGGCTGAACGTATGAGAGGATATGGAGATGAAATAGAAGAACCGAAGTGGAGAATGATTTTATTAGATGTGACAAACGGTACGCTTCGGGAAACGATTTTAATGGAAGAAGATGGAGAAGCTGTAGAATATACAGGAGGTTCCATTTCGCCAAGTTTGTATGGAGGGAAGGATAATTCCTTTTTGGTTTCTACGGAAGGTGGATATGGTTGGTATGATTTGAATGACAGAACTGTAAAAAAGAAGTTTTCTTTGAGAGCAACAGAGGAACTTTACAGTGAAGTGGAAAGTATGTATTTTAAGGAATATGTACGAGACGGAATCCGGGAGGTATGTTATCAGGATTATTTATGTTTTAAGGCGGAGATAAAAGATTCTTATTTTTCAAAAGATTATTTGTTCAGCATGAAGGATATAGATGAAAATGGACGATTAACAAAACCAATTGCTATTTATGATGAAATTATTTTTGATGCAGGTCCATATCTGGTGGTGAAGGAGTCGGCGTATGATGATGTTCCGGAAAAGTATTATTATATTGATTGGGACGGAAATGTAGTAGGTGGTCCTTACGAATTTGCAACGAGATTTAATTCGGCGGGATATGCTGCGGTAGATATAGTGGATGAACGAGAGGTTTGTATTATTAATTCGGATATGGAAATTGTCGAAACCATTTATGGGGCAAGTATCGGGTATATGCATGAGAATTCATCCAGTGAAGAAGTATTTTTTATCTCGTTGGTTGATGAATATCATTATTATTATACCACGGAGAGTGGAGGCACTAGCTTTGTAACTGTAAGGACGCCATTTGAAGAAGGATGCTATGCATATTATTACGATGGTAAAAGCTAGTTTTGGTGTGTATAGGGATAACTTGACAAGTTAGATTTTTTGTATTATTATCAGAAAAATGAAACAGGCTATGAAAAGAGATAGTAAGCAGTAGGAAGATTTCAGAGAGAAGCCGGTGGGTGTGAGGCTTTATTGGAGAACTGCTGAACCGGTCTTGGAGCTGTGTACCGAATTCAGACAGATGTTAGAAAATCTGGAGAGTAGGCTGCACTGGGAGCGCCCATTACTGCGCAGGAGTACCAGATTTATATGATAGACTTGTGACATGTCCGAACATTTATTTTGAGGATTGCATGAGAATCGAATAGTGAAGTACTCGTTGAGGTTTCTGCCGTAAGGCAGGGATGAATTAAGGTGGTAACACGAAGCAATAAGCTCTCGTCCTTGAAAAGAGATTTTTAGGGTTGGAGAGCTTTTTTTATTCAAAAAAAGCTTAAGATATGAACAGAGTGCAATCTTATTTAGGCAGGCTGTGGCGGAGGTGAATGGATTGGAAATATTGTATGAAGATAGTGCAATCATCGTGTGTGTCAAGCCAGCGGGGGTAGCGACCCAGACGAAGCAGATTGGACAGAAAGATATGGAAAGCATGTTGCGGACTTATCGCATGCAAAAAGGAGAACCCTCTTATATTGGTGTTGTACATCGTCTTGACCAGCCGGTGAGCGGTGTGATGGTATTCGCCAAGACGAAGGAGGCAGCAGCTGATTTGAGTAAGCAAGTGTCTACAAAGGCGGCAGATAAATACTATTATGCAGTGACGGACGGAGTACCGGATAAAGCAAAGGGTACGTTGGAAGATTACCTGTTGAGGGATGGAAAAACCAATTTATCAAAGGTTGTTGGAAGCAAAGAGAATGGTGCCAAACGTGCAGAATTATCATACGAAGTATTGGCAAAGACGGACACGAAAGCACTTGTAAATATTAAGCTTGCAACCGGCAGACATCATCAGATACGTGTGCAGATGGCACATGCGGGATGGCCTCTTGTAGGAGATAGAAAATACAATTTTAAAACCAATATGGTGCCCGGTGGTGAACCGATGGGATTGTGTTCGTATAAATTGGGATTTAACCATCCGGTGACGAAGAAGAAACTGGAATTTGAAATTCCAAATCCGTTTTCAATATAAGTTTTTTAAAAATTGTTTTTGATGATGGGAAATTAGATGGAGAGTACGGTATACAAAGGAGGACTGATTATGAAAATTGCAGTTGTGTATAAAAGCCTTACCGGTAATACAAAACTTGTAGCAGATGCAATTGCAGAGGCTTTAAAAGAGAATCATGACGTATGTGTGTGTGAACCGGCAGAAGGGCTTGAAGCAGATCTGTATTTTGTGGGTTCCTGGATTGATAAAGGGAATTGTACAAGGGAAATTGCACAATTTCTCGCGACGCTCGATAATCAGAAAATTGCACTTTTTGCAACAGCAGGTTTTGGCGGTTCGCAGGAATATTACGATGCATTAGCAGAACGTATCAAAGCACAGATTCCGGCGTCGAATGAGATCGTGGGACAGTTTTTCTGTCAGGGCAAGATGCCGATGAGCGTAAGAGATCGTTATGTAGCGATGCTTCAGGCGAATCCCGAAGATAAAAATATGGAAGTAAATGTGAAGAACTTTGACGAAGCATTATCACATCCGGATGAAGCGGATGTGAAGAACGCAGCAACATGGGCACACAGTTTAGTGCAGCAGTAATATGTAATTCAAAAAGAAAAGCTAATTAATAAGCTATAAATAATAAGACATAAATAAAAAGGAGATATATTATCATGGCAAAGGACAAAAAATTAGTAGAAGCCATTACATCCATGGATGTAGACTTTGCGCAGTGGTACACTGACGTAGTAAAAAAAGCAGAATTAATCGATTATTCCTCAGTAAAGGGATGTATGATTATCAAACCTGCAGGTTATGCAATCTGGGAGAATATCCAGAATGAATTAGACCGCAGATTTAAAGAAACAGGTGTTGAGAATGTTTACATGCCAATGTTCATTCCTGAAAGTCTTTTACAGAAAGAAAAAGACCATGTAGAAGGTTTTGCACCGGAAGTAGCCTGGGTAACACATGGCGGACTTAACCCATTACAGGAACGTCTTTGTGTAAGACCTACATCAGAGACATTATTCTGTGATTTTTATAAGAATATCATCCAGTCTTACCGTGATCTTCCAAAGGTATATAACCAGTGGTGTTCCGTTGTAAGATGGGAAAAAGAGACACGTCCATTCTTACGTTCCAGAGAGTTCTTATGGCAGGAAGGTCATACTGCTCATGCAACAGCAGAAGAAGCAGAAGAGAGAACCGTACAGATGTTAAACCTCTACGCAGATTTCTGTGAAGAAGTTTTAGCAATGCCTGTAGTACGCGGTAAGAAAACAGAAAAAGAAAAATTTGCAGGTGCAGAAGCTACTTATACAATCGAAGCATTGATGCACGATGGTAAGGCTTTACAGTCTGGTACAAGCCACAACTTCGGCAGCGGTTTTGCAGAAGCATTTGGTATTCAGTACACAGACAAAGAGAATAAATTACAGTATGTACACCAGACATCATGGGGTATGACTACACGATTAATCGGTGCTATTATCATGGTACACGGCGATGACTCAGGTCTTGTTTTACCACCTGCAGTAGCGCCTGTTCAGGCAATGGTAATTCCGATTATGCAGCACAAAGAAGGCGTACTTGACAAAGCAAACGAAGTTTGTGAACGTCTTGGAAAAGTCTGCCGTGCAAAATTAGATGACTCAGACAAGAGCCCAGGCTGGAAATTCTCTGAACAGGAAATGCGTGGTATCCCTGTTCGTATCGAACTTGGACCAAAGGATATCGAAGCAAATAAGTGTGTAGTAGTTCGCCGTGACACAAGAGAAAAAATTGAAATGTCATTAGACGAAGTGGATGTAAAAGTACCTGAATTATTAAAAACAATTCAGGTAGAGATGTTAGAACGTGCGAAAAAACACCGTGATGAGCATATCTGGGATGCACATAACTATGAAGAATTAAAAGATATTGCAATGAATAAACCAGGTTTCATCCGCGGTATGTGGTGTGAAGACCAGGCTTGTGAAGATAAGATTAAAGAAGATTTGGCTGTAACTTCACGTTGTATGCCATTTAACGATCAGGAAGAAATTGCAAATGTTTGCGTTTGTTGTGGAAAACCGGCGCATAAACTGGTATACTGGGGTAAAGCGTACTAGAAGCACTTCGTGTAAGAATTAGCGTAGTATGGACAATTCTATTTTATGAATCGGTAAGATACGTTCATGAGGAGAAGGTATGATCGAAAGATACTATAATAACGCAATTGAACAGGTATGGGGAGAGATTGGGAAATCCGGTCATAACTATATGCTTTTGCGTTATAGCAATGATTTTTCTGTACAAAAATTAGAAAGCGTCAACTGCCTGAAAGGGCAGGATGACGTTTTCTTTGCATGTCATGAGATTGAATATGACGAGATGTCAAGTGCATATGAGCCATATTTGTATATTATCCGGCAGTTGGTGAAGAAAGAAGAAGGACTGGATTTTGAAAAGTTTATGGACGATTGTGATGTTTATAGTCTGCATCGACCGATTATTTCCAGTTATTTTGCGACGGGAGTTTGTAAAAGAGAAGAGGATATTTTGCTGGGTGAAGTGGCATACGAACAGGAACGTATGATGACAGCACTTGCAACTATGATTGCAGCATTGACGAGAAAGCATCCATTGCTGGTTGTAATTAATCGTTTTCAGTTGGCGTCAAGAAGTACGATTCTTTTAACAGAGATGCTTATGCGACAGGGGAATCCGAATATCGGTATTTTGCTCGGTGTGAACGATGTGCAGATACTTCCGGAATTTTTGCGTCCGGATTGGGAAAAGCTGATAGAGTATTTAGAGGATAATAACAAGATTTATCACATTGGTAATTCTAATCGTGAGAAGTCAGAGAAAAACAGAGCTCATACGGTATCAGAATATAATACAGAAGAAGGCTACCGCAAGCTGAATAATCTGGTAGAATTTTTAGATTTTGAACAGGCATATTATTTTTTGAAACGTTTTGAACGAATGGTAAAATTCGATAATATGAAGATTTCTGAGCAAAATCAGTATAAGATGCTTTTGCTGTATGTGCGAGTTGCCATAATGATGAAGGATCTTTCAAAAGCACTTGAGGTGTGTGAGGAAATTGATAAGATAGCACAGGCGATGGGAAAACCTCGTTACTTATATTACTTTTTCCAGGCGGCTACCAATATGTATCTGGGTAAGTTAGAAGAAGCAATGCAATATGCAAATGCCGCATATGAATGTGCAAAAGAGATGCAGAATGATATTGGAATGTTCCATGCAGAATTGTTGAATGCACAGATACAGATGTCGGGGTGGTATAACATTTTCTTCTGTACACAGGATGTGAAAATTAGTGACTATTTGATTGAGAAAATGAAGCAGTACAAGTATCTGAATCATTTGGCTTACGTTTACATATATGCTTATGATAATAAACCGGAGATTGTGGCAAAAGCATATCGTTCTGAAAAATTGCTGATTTATTTCAGTAAGGGTGTGGCATTAGCCAAAGAAATCGGCAATGAACAGTTGATAGAGAATGCTTACTTAAAGAATATTATGCTTGCCTCTACAAATGGTATGTATGAAGTGTCACAGTTATACACCATGCGGACATTTGAAACCTTAAAGAATAAGTTTTCGGTACAGGCAGGAAGAAACTATTCCAGCACGGCATATAACTTATGTGCAATGGGAGAAAACGAACTGGCTGCTATCTACTTTAAAAAAGCATTGGAACTGTTTTATTTATTGAGAAAACCGGAAGATATTGCAGAGGTACAGTATAATATGTCTCTAAACTGCATTATGCAGGAACGGTATTCTGAAGCAGAGAGTTATCTGACGCAGTGTATGAAAGCCATTGAGAAGTTGCAGCTTAATAGCTTGCGTGTATGTAACCTGTCTAAGCTCTATGGACTTTTGGCATTAACCACTATTTTACAGGGAAATAGTTTTAATTGTGAGCGTTATTTATTTAATTGCAAGCAGTTTTTGAATTATATATTAGAAAAAGAAGAGATGGAGAATGGTCTGACTACGGTGCATGATTATGCAAAGAGTGATGACGACTTATTCTTATACAATTTTGCACAGGCGTTGTTGTGCCGATACGATGGCAGTGATGAAGAGGCATTGGAATATTTTGCGGAAGCAGAGGAATACTTAAAACGAGCAGAAGGCAATTTGTTTTTCTGCTATGCACTATTTAGAAAGTCCAGAATGGAAGTATTTAAAATTCTCGGAAAAGATATTTTATATCAGCAGGAGGAAGAGATTTTGAAGGAATATGATGAATCTCATTCTGCAATGTATAAAATTTTTGTCGAGGAATTGCGTAAGTCATTACCACCGATAGAAGAAAATGTGGCAAAGATTACGATGCGCCAATTAGAAGAATTAATACATCAGGAAAGCATAGAACGCGCGTATCGTAGCAAAAAGCGTCAGTTAGAGTTTATTTCTTCGTGGCAGAAGCAGTTTGAAGTGACGAATGTATCTGCAGAAGAAATCGTAGATACCGCAATGAAGGTATTCTTAAATCACTTTAATGTGGATAGAGCGGTGTATATCCGCTATATCGATAACCAACCGCAAGTGTTATATAATGATACGGAATGTGAATTGAGCAGGGATACCATAAAGCAAATAGAGCGTGCAATGCGAAAGACTCCGGATGGGTTTGCAGTATCGAAAATTAGCAGTAACTATACAGAGCATCAGGATGTTACAGGTATTTTTGGTGATGATAATGTGTGTTCTTTGGTTGCAATTCCGTATTTTGATAATGCAAAGATTGAAAGTATTTTAATAACTTATGTATTGATGAAAGACAACTGGCATTCGTCCGTAAATCGTTATATGTTAGACGGTGATGATTTGGATATGTATCGTTTACTGTTTCGTGAAATGCGGTATGCATTGAACCGAATCGAAGCATATGAAAAGATTTATGAGATTAACACAAAGTTATATTTGTCAGCAGTGACAGATCAGCTTACCGGTATCTTTAACCGAGAAGGTTTCTATCGTAAGCTGACGACTTTATTGGCAGAGATGAAGCATGGAAAACGGGAAGCCAGTCTTGGATTAATGTTTGTGGATTTGGACAATTTTAAACCATATAACGATACCTACGGTCATGATATTGGAGATTTGGTCTTAATTCGTATGGCAGATATTTTCAAGAAGCTCTGCGAGAATGAAGGTTTTGTATGCCGTTATGGCGGAGACGAATTTTTGCTTGTATTCTATACGGCAGATCCTGCTGTGTTAGAAGAGAAGGCAAAATGTATTTATGAAGAGATTGAACAGACCGGTGGTTTTGAAAAAGAGATTTCAGAAAAACTTGGAACCCATACAACGATTGAAAAATCGCAGCGTATCTCTTGTTCAATTGGTATTACGACTGCAACAGGTATTCAGTCAGATGCGGACATGAACGAGATGATTAAGCGGGCAGATGCTTTGTTGTATGAGATAAAAGAGGCCGGAAA
This sequence comes from Roseburia sp., assembly GCA_045531555.1. Lineage (GTDB taxonomy): Bacteria > Bacillota > Clostridia > Lachnospirales > Lachnospiraceae > Roseburia. Next base: position 53,892 of record JAZSEF010000023.1, read on the forward strand.
AGGAACTTATAAACTATGAAAATGATTTTACCTGCAAAAGTAAATTTCATAATCGACACCTTACAGAAGCATGGATTCGAGGGATATGCCGTTGGTGGCTGTGTCCGGGATGCCATGCTTTCCCGTGTGCCACAGGACTGGGATATTACGACATCCGCAAAGCCGGAGCAGGTAAAAGCATTGTTTAAGCATACCATTGATACCGGAATTCAACATGGTACCGTAACAGTCATGTTAGAACATGAAGGGTTTGAAGTAACTACTTACCGTATTGATGGTGAATATGAGGATGCCAGACATCCAAAGGAAGTGCAGTTTACATCTAATTTATTAGAAGATTTAAGACGCCGGGATTTTACGATTAATGCAATGGCGTATAATGAAAAAGATGGTCTGGTAGATGCATTTGATGGCATGGGAGATTTGGAACGGGGCATTATCCGCTGCGTAGGTGTAGCAGAGGAACGTTTTACGGAAGATGCGCTACGTATGCTTCGTGCTGTACGGTTTGCAGCACAATTGGGTTTCGCGATTGAAGATAAGACAAAAGCGGCAATTACAAAGCTGGCGCCGAATCTTGCAAAGGTAAGTGCGGAACGTATCCAGATTGAATTGGTAAAATTATTGACATCTGCACATCCGGAAGAAATAAAGACAGCATGGGAGACAGGGCTTACAAAAGTATTTTTACCGGAATTTGATGCTATGATGGAGACAACGCAGCAGAATCCGCATCACATGTATTCGGTAGGAGAACATACGATAGTTGGTTTAAAAACAGTAGCGGCAGATAAGGTATTGCGTCTGACCATGTTACTTCATGATATTGCGAAGCCGGTTTGTAAAACTACGGATGCCGAAGGTATTGATCATTTTTACGGACATGTAGAGAAGGGCGAGGAGTTAGCGAGAAAAATTTTGCGTCGTTTGAAGTTTGATAATGATACCACAACTCGTGTCTGTCGTTTGGTGGCGTGCCATGACCATATGCCAGAATTAACAGCAAAGTCTGTGCGGCGTGCAATTTTTAAAAATGGCGTGGAGCAGTATCCGGCACTGTTTGAGATAAAGAAAGCAGATGCACTTGCACAAAGCGATTATAAACGTCAGGAAAAAATGGAGAAACTGGAATTATATCAAGTGCTGTATCAGGGAATTATAGAAAAACAGCAGTGTCTGGCGATTAAGGATTTGGCAATTAATGGAGCTGATTTAATTGCACTTGGCATGAGTCCGGGAAAAGAACTCGGTGAAGTTTTAAAACAATTGCTAGATATGGTTTTAGAGGAACCGGAGTTAAATACAAAAGAAAAATTAATACAGCAGGTTCATAATTTAACAACCCCTTTCATATGATAAAGAGACATGGTAAGCAGGACTTACCATAACGTTGTCATAATGGAGGGGTTTTTACATGTATAGCAGGCCAGAACAATTGTTGGAAAAATATCCAATAACCGTAAAATCATTTTCGAAGGGAAGAGAGTGCTATCTCTGTGACACGAATCTTGGGTCCTTGGCACTGCGGGAGTACAGAGGTTCTAAGGAGAGAGCTTCCTTTTTAGAAGCGATGCTAAAGCATTTGAAAAATAGCGGGTTATTGGTAGAATGTGTTGTGCCAACGAGTGAGGGGGAGATATTGGTAGAGGATGAAGAAGAGAAACGTTTTCTTCTGACGGAAAACTATCGTGGTGCTGAATGTGACGTATGGAACCGGGAGGATATGATTGCAGCGGTAAAGGTACTTGCACTTTTACATAATGCGGCAAAAAAATTTCCGGAAGAAGTACCGGAGCTGATTTGCAGAAATCGAAATTCTTTGCTAGAGATATATGAGCGGCATAACAGAGAGATAAAACAGGTGAATAATTATATTCGTACGAAAAAGAAAAAGAATAGTTTTGAGATGTTGTTCAATAAACAGTGTGAGTTATTTTTGAAAAAGGCACAGGCAGTAACAGATGCATTAAAAGGTGTGGAATGTGAACCGGAATTATATGGTTTCTGCCATGGAGATTATAACCAGCACAGTATTATTTTTGCAAAACAAGGAGTTGCAATTGTTGGTTTAGAACGATTTGCTTATGATATGCAGGTGCGGGATTTGGCGAATTTTGTACGAAAGATGATGGAAAAGAATAATTGGGATGCAGAACTGGGACAGATATTGATAGATGCCTACAATGAAATTCAACCTTTGAAGGAGCAGGAAAGATCCTACTTGTATTTTTATCTGGCATATCCGGAGAAGTTTTGGAAGTTGGCCAATCATTACAATAGCGCACACAAATCATGGTTGTCGGAACGGAATATTGAAAAGTTAGAGAAAGTTATTTCGCAGGAAGAAAAAAAGGAAGCATTTCTGAGTCTTTTATTTTCGGAGGGAATCGGTTATACTTAAAGTGATAAAGAGTGAATGAGGTCTTAAGAAAAAGCGGAGGTTTCAGTTGAAGAATACAAAAGTAACAATAATGTTGGTCTTTTTGTGTGCAATCTTATTATTGACAGGTTGTGGGACAGATAGAAAAGGAACGGTAGCGGGGACAAATTATTATTACCCGGAGAAGGAAAAGACGGAGAGTCAGATAGAGAAGGAAGAAGTGATAACGTCTGTTAAGGCAGAGTTAGGACCGGAATATTATATGGTTATCCTTAATGATATGACATTGGAGTATTTGTTTTTAGAACAGGTGCAATCGGGGAATCAGTATTTATACCTGTATTCGCTGACTACGAAATTTCAGGATAAATATGGAAACAATACTTCAGTCAGTGCGTTTGAACCGGGGCAGATTATAACAATTGGGGAAAAAGATTCCAAAGGACGCTTAAAGTCTGCACAGATAACCGATGAAGTCTGGGAGTATGAAGATGTCGTACGCTTTGAGGTGGACGAGGAGCGTGGTGTCTTTAAGATTGCAGATACCAAATATTCGTTTGAAGAAGATTTGTATGTAATTTCTGCCGGAAAGAAAATAAAGGTATCGGATATTAAGAAAGATGATAAGCTTCGTGTTATTGGAAAAAATAAAGAGATTTTGTCGGTGACGATAACTACCGGACAGGGAACGATAGCATTGAAAAATACAGAATTGTTTGAGGACAGTTTTATTCAGATTGGAAGTAAGATTTTTGCGGAAATAACCGGAGAAATGGAATTAGAAGTACCGGAGGGTGTTTATACTATAACGGTAGCGAATAAAGGCTATGGTGGAAGTAAAGAATACGAGGTAGTACGCGATACTACCACAGTAGTAGATTTGGAAGAATTAAAAGGCGATGGACCAAAGAGCGGAAAGATTAGTTTCGTTATCGGAACGACAGATATCAATGAAGATGCAGAGATTATTTTTCGAATTGATGGAACAGAAGTCGATTATGAAAATCCAATTGAACTGACTTACGGAATACATTCGATTGAGGCAGAATCGTTCGGTTATGAAACTTATGCGAAGAAATTGTTTGTGAATTCAGAGCAGGCGGCGATTGTGATAGCATTAGATACCGAGTCTTCTTCTGCAGAAACGGTAAAAGATAAGAGTGAAGCAGAAGTGAATACGAATCTGGCAGGGAGTCTGGCAGGCAGCACTTCAAATAATAATGCAGATAACGATGATGATAATGAATCTTCAACCGATGAATTAGTGGAGGCACTAAAGGAAGTACTATCGGAAGATTCCTCTACGGACTACCTGAGTACCCTGACTTCACTCCTTGGAAATATTATGAACTAGTGCCAAAAAGCTTGGTTTATAGGCAAATAAGCTTGACAAAGCATTTGAAAACAAGTATAAATATATTCGTAGGTATTTTGGGTTGAACACCGCAGAATATGAAAATCATTTTTTATTTTTATAAGTGATAATCCAGAGGAGGAATTATAACATGAACAAAGCAGAATTAGTTGCAGCTATGGCTGAAAGAGCTGAGTTAAGCAAAAAAGACGCTGAAGCAGCATTAGCAGCATTTACAAACATTGTTGCTGAAGAATTAAAGAAAGGCGAAAAAATCCAGTTAGTAGGTTTCGGTACATTCGAAGTTTCTGAAAGAGCAGAGAGAACAGGTAGAAACCCACAGAGCGGTGCTGAAATGGTTATTCCAGCTTCTAAAGCTCCAAAATTCAAAGCTGGTAAAGCTTTAAAAGACATGATTAACGCATAATTACGTTAGAATGGCGGATTCAGACAACTGGATCCGTTTTTTTACTTTATAGGAACAGGGGAGAATGATATGAGATTGGATAAGTTTTTAAAGGTATCTAGAATTATTAAGCGTAGAACGATTGCCAATGAGGCTTGTGACGCAGGTCGTGTTATGGTGAATGGTAAGCCGGCGAAGGCTTCTTTGAACGTAAAGATAGGAGATATTATAGAAATCGCTTTTGGAACCAAAACGGTAAAGGTTCGTGTATTAAATCTTTTGGATACGACGAAAAAAGAAGAAGCGAAAGATTTATTTGAGTATATAGCATAATAAGGAAAGCCTTCTAATATAATAAAGTAACTATGAGAGTGATGTGTAGTTATTAGGAATTAGGAGGTGTGTTATGGAAGAAAAGAATAGTAATGTTGCGAAATCCCATAAGGTGTTGCTGATAAATCGGAAAAGTGGTGCATTTAGCGGAGTGGTAGATGTGTTGTCTTTTGATGTGGCGGAGATTTTGTTGGAAACAGAGCAAGGAATGCTTTTGATAAAGGGACATGACCTGCATGTGAATCGTTTGTCATTGGAAAAAGGGGAAATTGATATTGACGGGCGTATTGATTCATTAACTTATTCCGAAGTAAAAACCGCAGGAAAACAGGCAGAATCATTGTTTGGAAGGCTGTTTCGCTAATGGTAGTCAGTGAAGTGATTGGGAATGAAGCAATTTTATTTGGGACATCTGTTTTGTGTGGAATGGGACTAGTTTTGACATATGATATTTTGCGAATTATTAGAAGACTGATTCCGCATGGAAATATTTGGATTGGTATAGAAGATGTATGTTATTGGATTTTTTGTACCGTTCATGTTTTTTTGCTGCTGTATCTGAAAAATGATGGGAGAATGAGAGGATTTTGCTTTTTGGGAATTCTTCTCGGAGGCTTGTTTTATGCGTCCTTATTGAGCAGAGGAATTCTAAAAATTGTTGTACCGGTTTTGGATAAAATAGGGAAGGTTCTTGGGAAAATACTGGGGACGTTAGGAAGGCCTCCTATAAAATTGGGGAAGAAAATTTTTTCTTTCATTCGGAAACAGTTGAAAAAATTATATAAAGCGATTAGAATGGGATTATGTAAACTATGATAAGCTATAGAAAGGTATGGTTTATACTATGGCGAAGAGAAGAAGTGTAAGAAGAGATGACAATCGGGTTGGTAAGATATGCATTGGTATCATTCTGGTAGTATTTGTGGCGGTTATGTCAGTTCAAATCCATAAAGTATATCAGAAGGATCAGGAGAAAATAGCTCAGGAAGCGGAGTTAAAGGAATTACTTCAATATGAGCTGGATAGAAAAGAAGAGTTAGAAGAGTATCAGGAATACATAGAATCGCAAGATTATGTAGAGGATATGGCAGAAAGCAAATTGGGATTATTATATGATAATCAGATAATTTTTCGAAAGAAACAAGACTAAAGATGATGATAAAGTTGAAGGGCTTCGTGATAACGCGAAGCTCTTTTTTGCTATAATTTGACGAACGATTCTAAAAAACACTCCCTTACTTTGACAAACATTTTAAAAATCTTTTTATATAATCGGTGCTACAGTAACTGCTGTGAGCAGGAAAGAAGAGAGGTAAGAGGAGATGAAGAAAAATGGAATTAAACAAATGATACTAAGTGCGATAGGCGGGCTGTTATGTAGTGTACATATTATGGACTGCTATCCGCTGGTGCCGGCCTATTTTGCAGCATTGTACATGGCGGGTGTGAAGATAGGGTGGATTTTAGCGGCTGCTTATGTAGGAATGATGATTTTTATGCCGTTTACGGCAATGGTTAAGTATGCGGTTATCTTGTTGGTGATGATAGGAATTGTGAAGCTGGTGGAATGGGCAACGGATGCATGTTCGGCCTATCTGGTGGGGATGCTTACGGCACTTGCTACGATGATAGTATCTTTTTGCGGGAACCTTTTTGCGTGGCGGAATCAGCCAATGTGGCAGGCAGTGTTATTGGAAGGGATATTTGTGCTAGGTGCAGTGATGTTGATACATCGTATGGTACATATGGTATTGGAGGGGCGTCAGGAAGCACCAAGAGAAACGTTGCCTGAGCCGAAAAGAGACGAGCGGTTAAGGGGGTATGCGGAGTCTTTTGAACGATTGTCAAAGGTATTTTTTCATATGAGTCAGCAAAAGACCGGCTACGCACAGGAGGAGTATGGAAGAGTGCAAAACGAATTGACGGGAAAACTTTGTTTGAACTGCGACGCTTGTGCGGTTTGCTGGGAGAAGGAGAATACACCTATTTATGAAGTATTGCCACAATTGATACACGAAATCATGGAAAAAGGACGTGCTTCGAAGGAGCAACAGGAACGGCTGGCAAAGTGTTGTAAGCGCAGTAGGGATATGGTAAAGGAAGCTGTCAGCGTATTTGAAAAGGTGGCGCTGAACAGGGCATGGTATAATCGTTTGCTGGAAAATCGTCAGACGATAGCAGAACAGTTAGATGCCATGGCGTATATCATGCAGGACTGTGCAAAAGAGGAGACGCTATTAGATGGGAAGGAAAAGGCGAAACTTTCAGACATCCGTTATCATGCGAAGATAAATGGCATTTTGATTGAACAGCTGCATTTGTATGAGTCAGTGGATGGGCATTTGAAATTAACGGTGCAGATGCAGAGCAAAAGCGGCAGTGTACCGGTAAAGAAATTCTTAAGTTTTACAGGAAAGATTTTAGGAAGGAAAATGCGGGTGCAAGGGGAAGCAAAAAGTTTTGTGTCCAAGGAATTGAGTACGTTCGAGTTTTTGGAGGATACTAAGTTCCGAAGTGTTTCGGGTATTGAACGGAAAAAAAAGGATGGAGCTTATGTATCGGGAGATAATTTTTCGATTTTGGAACTGGAAAACGGGAATTTTCTAATGGGGCTTTCAGATGGCATGGGTTCCGGAAGTACGGCATGTAAAGAAAGCGAGCTGGTGTTAGATTTGGTGGAACGGTTCTTAGAAGCTGGATTTTCGATGGAAACAGCTATCCGCATGATGAATTCTGCAATGGTGTTAAAAGGAGAGGCGGACCTTTTTTCTACGGTGGATTTGTGTAATATTGATTTGTATAGCGGGCAGGCAGCTTTTTTTAAGATCGGAGCCGCTGCCAGTTTTTTGAAGCGGGATGGAGAAGTGAAGTGTTTTTCTTCGCATACGCTGCCGGTAGGAGTAGGGAATAATCCTGAGATTGAACAGGAGGAAATAAGCTTGAAAAATGGGGATTTTGTTGTAATGGTTACAGATGGTGTGTTAGAATATCTACATGTGCCGAAACCGGAAGAAACGATGCAGGAGATTATCGAAAGTATTGATTGCAGGCATCCGGGGGTATTGGTGAAGAAGATTATGGAACGGGTTATGTTGTTTACAGGAGGAAAGGTGCAGGATGATATGACGATTCTTGCAACCTGCGTTTGGGAGAAATAATGTTTTGTACAGTTTTACAGTATTGTAAAAGAGAAAACTTAATAGAAAAGGACGATTATGTACTGGCGGGAGTATCCGGCGGTGCAGACTCAGTGTGCATGTTGAGAATATTAGCAGCATTGCAGAAAGAGTGGGGATTTTCTTTAGAAGCTGTGCATGTAGAGCATGGTATTAGGGGAGAAGAAAGTGTGCAGGATGCGGTGTTTGTAGAGCGATTGTGTGAGGAAATGGATGTCCCATTGCAATTGTATCATGTACAGGCACTAGATTATGCAAAGGAACACAAACTTGGCTTAGAAGAGGCTGCGCGGATTCTGCGTTATGATTGTTATAGGAGGGCAGCAAAAAAGAGCGGAGGTTCTAAGGTAAAGGTAGCATTAGCGCACCATGCCGATGATAACGCGGAGACAGTGTTGTTTCAGATGGTAAGGGGCAGTGGCATAGATGGCATGAGTGGAATGCGCCCGAAGAGAGAACTTGTGCAGGGAGTTTCGGTTGTACGACCTCTTCTGAATGTGACCAGGGATGAGATAGAAGTTTATTTGAAAAAAGAAGGACAGGCTTATTGTGTAGATAGCACGAATACAGATGTAACTTATAGCAGGAATAAAATCCGCCACAGGATTCTTCCGATGTTAGCCGAAGTGAATACGCAGGCAGTGGCACATATTAATCAGAGTGCCCTGCTGCTTAGGGAATTGGGAGATTACATACAAGGGCAGGTGGAGGACGCTGCTTTGCGGGTGATTAAGGAGCAGGAGTCAGGTTTTGTGATTGTGGGAGCAGAATGGAACCGGTTACCGGGAATTTTGAAAAAAGAACTGTTACATTTAGCCATTGGAAAGGCGGCAGGTAGTGGAAAAGATATCGGTTTAGACCACGTAGAGTTATTGGCAGGACTTTTTACACATCAGGTAGGCAGAAGCATTTCTCTTCCATATAATATAAGGGCGCGACGCGTTTATGACGGTGTACTTTTAGAAAGGATTGCAGAGAGGGAAAACGTCAAAAAGGAGTTTGGCATCGAGTTAGAGAAAGAGGCATTTGAGGAAGCGTTGTTGCGGGGAATGGTGATATATGAAGTGCCGGGAGGTAAGATGAGCTTTTCATTAGAAGAATGTGCCGGTGAAAATACAGAAATTTCCAAAAACACATATACGAAATGCTTCGATTATGATAAAATAAAAGGTAGTTTTCAAATCCGGACAAGGCAGGCGGGAGACTATTTGGTAGTGGATGAGGATGGTCATAGGAAACGTTTGAAGGAATATTTTATTAACGAAAAGATACCGTCCGATAAACGTGATACGATGTTGCTGTTGACACAGGCTGATAAGGTGATATGGGTCATTGGCGGACGCATCAGTGCGGATATAAAAATAGACGCGAATACCAAAAGAATATTAAAAGTACAGATTTCAGGAGGAGATTATCATGAAAGTTAAGGCAGTACACGAGTATTTATCAGAAGAAAAAGTAACAAAACGTGTAGCAGAGATGGCGGCACAGATTAGCGAAGTATATGGTGATGAACCGGTATGTTTGATTTGTATCTTAAAGGGTTCTGTTTTTTTTACAGTAGAATTAGCTAAGAGAATTACTTCGCCGGTAGAGTTGGAGTTCATGTGTGTATCAAGCTACGGTGCAGGAACGAAGTCCAGTGGTGTAGTTAAGATTACAAAGGACTTAGATGTAAGTATTGAAGGTAAGAATGTTTTAGTAATCGAAGATATTATTGATTCCGGACGTACATTGTCATACCTGCTTGAGAATTTGAAAACGAGAAATCCAAAGAGCTTACGCCTTTGTACATTATTAGATAAACCGGACCGTCGTGTGGTACAGGTGGCAGTTGATTATGTCGGTTTTGAAATCCCGGATGAATTCGTAGTAGGATACGGATTGGATTATAATCAGCAGTACCGTAATTTACCATATATTGGTTATGTGGAAATTGAGGAATAAAAGGAGAATAGTGTTTTGAATACAAAAAAGGGAAACAGTTATCGTGGATTTGGCTTCTATCTGTTATTGATACTATCGTTTGTAATAATGTGGTATTTTCTGGATGGAAGAACAACTACGAACGCATATACCCGCCAGCAGTTTGAGGCAGATGTGCAGAATGAAGCGATTGTTGCTTATCATGTTGTACAAAACCGAGAAGTGCCTACGGGATATGTGGTAGTAACATTGAAAGATGAGACACAGAAGCGTCTGATTGTGTCCGATGTAAATGAGATTACAGAATATCTGCAGGAGCAGGGAATTAAGAATTATACGCAGGCAGATATTCCAGCGGAGAGCTGGGTAATGACGATTCTGCCATATTTATTGATTTTTGGTGCGATGTTCATTTTCTTTATGATGCTGACCAGTCAGAATGCAGCCAGCTCTGGCAGTAATACGAAGATGATGAATTTTGGCAAGAGCCGTGCCAGAATGATTAAACCGGATGATAAGCAGGTAAGATTTGCAGATGTAGCCGGTTTAAAAGAAGAAAAAGAGGAGTTAGAAGAGATTGTAGATTTTTTAAGTGCTCCACAGAAATATACTTCATTAGGAGCTCGTATTCCAAAGGGTATCTTATTAGTAGGTCCTCCGGGAACAGGTAAGACTTTATTGGCAAAAGCAATCGCAGGTGAAGCAGGCGTACCATTCTTTAGCATTTCCGGTTCTGATTTCGTGGAGATGTTTGTCGGTGTAGGTGCTTCCCGTGTGAGAGATTTGTTTGAGGATGCGAAGCGAAATGCACCTTGTATCGTATTTATCGACGAGATTGATGCGGTAGCAAGACGCCGTGGTACCGGTATGGGCGGCGGTCATGATGAGCGTGAGCAGACTTTAAACCAGATGCTTGTGGAAATGGATGGTTTTGGTGTTAACGAAGGTATTATTGTTATGGCAGCGACCAACCGTGTGGATATCTTAGACCCCGCGATTATGCGTCCGGGACGTTTCGACAGAAAAGTGCATGTGGGCAGACCGGATGTAGGCGGCCGCGAAGAGATTTTGCATGTACATGCTAAGAATAAGCCGCTTGGTGATGATGTGGATTTGAAGCAGGTTGCTCAGACGACTGCAGGATTTACCGGTGCAGATTTGGAAAATCTTTTAAACGAGGCTGCAATTGTGGCAGCAAGAGAGAACCGTGCATTTATCGTACAGGAAGATATCAAGAAATCTTTTGTAAAAGTAGGCATCGGTGCGGAAAAGAAGAGCCGTATCATTACAGAAAAAGAAAAACGTATTACTGCTTATCATGAAGCAGGACATGCGATTTTGTTCCATGTGCTGCCGGATGTGGGACCGGTGTATTCGGTATCTATTATTCCGACAGGTGCGAGTGCAGCAGGTTATACGATGCCATTACCGGAACGTGATGACATGTTTAATACCAAAGGTAAAATGTTACAGGATATTATCGTGTCATTAGGCGGACGAGTGGCAGAAGAACTTGTATTTGACGATATCACAACCGGAGCTTCACAGGATATTAAGCAGGCTACCCAGCGTGCAAAAGCGATGGTGACCAGATATGGCTTCTCAGAGAATATCGGTATGATTTGTTACGAGAACGATGATGATGAGGTATTCATCGGCAGAGACTTAGCACATACCAAGGGCTATGGCGGTGCAGTGGCAGATGAGATTGACAAGGAAGTAAAACGCATCATTGATGAATGTTATGCGAAAGCAAAAGCACTTATTATCGAAAATCGCAGCATTTTAGATGCTTGTGCAGAACTTCTCCTAGAAAAGGAAAAAATCGGTCGTTCAGAATTCGAGGCATTATTTGAGTCCTAATTATATAAAATGACAGGGTATTTTCGGGGCATTGCAAAAACATGATGTAAAAATGCACAAAAACAATTATTAATAATTGTTAAGTTTGTGCACACTTATTTGGTGGGACGTGCTATTATAATACCTGTAAAACCCCCCAATACATTATATATTTTTTGCTATACCCCATAGTAAAAATACCTTCTCCTAAAAAGGCAGCGATCGTAGCTGTCTTTTTTACTGTCCATTTCTACAATGAAACAAGATAAAGAAAAAACGCTATGTTCTCTTGAAAATACCAGATATGTGCAGTATAGTGGTATTACATCTTTTATCAAAAAGTAAATTTTACAGCAAAGAAATTGAGGACTTTGCTATCTGTGGCAGTTCGCCATTTTTATTCCAAAACAAATGAAAAATACCAAGGGAGAAGTATGCCTATGAGTAATTTTAATAATACAGAACCAATTTATGTGAACAAGAAGTATAAAGACAGGTTATTTAAGCTTGTTTTCAAAGAGAAAAAGGATTTGCTGGAGTTGTATAATGCCATTAATGATACATATTATGATAATCCGGATGATATCGAAATAAATACGATTGAAGATGTAGTTTATATGGGAATGAAGAATGATGTATCATTTTTGATATGTGATATTTTGAACTTATATGAGCATCAGAGTACATTCAATCCAAATCTCCCGCGGAGAGGATTGTTTTACTTTGCAAGGTTATATCAAAAAATAGTAGGAAATGAAAAGCGGTTATACAGTAGTAGAAAAATTGAGTTGCCATATCCACAATTTGTTGTGTTTTACAATGGAACATTAAATGAACCGGAACGTCAGGTGCTGGAATTAAATGATGCATTTCCAAAGGGAATGAATAAAGAAAATGCGGCAATTCAGTGTAGGGCGGTTGTTTTGAATGTTAACTTAGGATATAATAAGCGTATAATGGAAAGATGTAAAATGCTTAAAGAATATGCGCAATATATAGCATGTGTACGAGTGTATTTAGAAAACGGATACAGTATCGAAAATGCCATAGATATAGCAACGGATGAGTGCATCAAAAATGGTATCCTTGAGCAGATTTTACGGGACAATTGCGGGGAGGTGCGTTCTATGATGTTGACAGAATATGACGAGCAGGCTCACATCGAGTATGAAAAGGAAATTTCTTACGAGCAAGGTAAAACGGAAGGAAGAGAAGAAGGAAGAGAAGGTCTTTCGAAGCTCATTCAAGTTTTACTATCTGCTGGACGAGTAGACGACATTGATAAGGTGACCAAGGATAAAGCCTATTTTAATCAATTAATGCAAGAGTTTGAGATTGAATAATCAATAATGAGGAGATTGTACCCTGAATCATACAGGTACAATCTCTTTTTATAACTTTTTATTTAGCAAGGGATCTCTTCATATCTATTAATCCATTGATATAAGCAATGGCTAATTCTCGCTGCTGTGGGTCTAAAAGAGACCATTTGGTGAGTAATACGGTATCTACATTTGGGGCACTTTTTTTGTTGGGAACGCGGATGTCTGATAGTCCTAAAATATAGTCACAACTGGAATTAAAGATTTGAGACAGTTTTAAAAGAGAGGCAACACTGGGATAATGCTTGCCGCTTTCGTAAGCACTGACGGTTTCCTGGGATACTTCCAGTTCGATTGATAAGCGCACCTGAGTCATGTGGGCTTCTTCGCGCAATTCTCTGATTCTATTATTCATGATATTCTCCAAACATGTTTTTTATATTCACAGTATAGGTTTAAGTTGTAAATAATAGAGGTTATTGTTATAATTTATACAAGTTAAAACTGTACGAGGAGGAAAAAAACAAATGAAAAAGCTAAGTAGATTATTGGCGTGGATACTCTGTTTTTCTATGATAGTATCTGATTTTTCAGCACCGGTATACGTAGGGGCAACAGAAGTAGAATTGGAGAGTGTAGTAGAAGAAGTTGTGCCAGAAGAAGTAAATACCGAATTAGAGGTAGCTGATATTGACAATTCGGTGGAACTTTTGACAGAAAATGTTGAAGAGAGTGAAGTGGAAATGCCGGTGGAAGGAATGGAGAGCATCGAAGCGGAAACAGAGACGTTCATTTCGGAGGAAAATGAATTTGAAACATCAGAAGACGTAGCGAAGGAAGACACGGAAGATGTAACTGAAGAGGTGGAGAGAAACACAGAGGTTGTTGCGGAGACAGATGCTGTATATGCGGATGGTGAGAGTTCTGTATTTGGGTATACTTTGGATAGCAATAATAATGCTACGATTAGATCTTATAGTGGCACGGGAGCAATCTTAAATATACCGGAAACGATTGATGGATATACAGTAGTGGGGATTGCAGCATATGTATTTAAAAACAATAAAGAATTAGAAACAGTTGTAATACCGGATACTGTGACAAGTATTGGCGGATATGCATTTCAGAATTGTAGTAATTTAGCAAATCTAACATTATCTTCGAGATTGGTTAAGTTGGATGTAGGGGCATTTCAGAATTGTGATGCATTGACGAGTGTTGAGATACCGAAAAGTATTACTAATGGAGGTGGTGGCTCCTATACTGAACTAACAGAAATAGGAGCATTTGCTTATTGTGATAACTTACAAACAATATCGTTTGAAGAAGGAATAGAAAAAATTCCAAACTATTTATTTGCAAATTGTATAGGATTAGAAGAAATAGTAATCCCAGATACAGTGACAACGATAGGAAAGTACGCATTTGCTCGTTGTACAGGAATGAAAGAAATTATAATACCAGATAGTGTAACTGGTATAGAGGAAGCTGCATTTGCTAGATGTAGTAATTTGGTGAATTTGTCTTTATCATCAACGTTAATTAGCATGGGTGGTGGAGCATTTTTGGATTGTGACGCTTTGACAAATGTTAAGATTCCAAAGAGTCTTGAAGATGGAGGAAAAGTTTGGTCTTCCTCAGTGGCAGGCGCAGGAGCATTTCGAAATTGTGATAATTTGCAAACAGTAATATTCGAAGAGGGAACTACAGCAATTGCGAAATATTTGTTTGCAAATTGTGCGAGTTTAAAAGAAATTACAATACCGGATACAGTAACGAAAATAGGGGAGTATGCATTTTCTAATTGTACCAGTTTAGAGAAAATGCAGTTGCCAGAAGGAATAACTTCAATAGAGAAATATGCATTTTATTACTGTACTAATTTAGAAGGAATAAATTTACCGGAAAGCATAACGTCTATAGAAGATTATGTATTTTATAATTGTGCAAGTTTAAAAGAAATACATCTTCCTAGTAATTTAACTATAATAAGTGACTATGGATTTTATAATTGTACGAATTTAGAAAAGATAACATTTTCGGAAAGCTTAACAAAAATTGGAAAATATGGCTTGGCCGCATGTAAGAAGCTTAAAGAAGTGATAATTCCAAATAATGTAACTAATATAGGAGATTATGTATTTTATAATTGTACAAGTTTAGAAAAAGTACTGCTGCCAGATAAACAAGTTAATATTGTGAAAGGAATGTTTAAAAATTGCAGTAATTTAACATCCTTTGAATTGCCGGTTACAGTTACAACTATTCAGCAAGAGGCATTCCAAAATAGCGGTCTGACAGAAATTGTTATACTGGATAGTGTAACGTCTATTGGTGATTATGCGTTTTCGGATTGTGACGCACTTACAACTGTTGCGATACCAGATAGTATAACGAGTTTGAGTTCTTATGTGTTTTCAAATTGTGATGCATTAGTAGATGTTAGGTTTGGAATTGGGATGACAGAAATTCCAAGTTGTGCTTTTTATGCATGTACTGTACTTACGAGTATTGTGCTGCCATATACGATAAAGTCAATAGGACAGAGTTCTTTTGCAAATTGTACGTCATTAACGGAGGTTACAATACCTAGTGCAACTACCAAGGCATATAATAACTCATTTAGCAATTCAGGACAACTGACTATATATGGTGTTTCTGGAACCTATGCTGAAACAATCGCAAATGCAGTTGGTGCGACATTTGTAAATAAAGAAGTAAATGCCACAGAGGTTTCTTTGGATAAAGAAGAGTTGGAACTGAAAGTAGGAAAAAGTGCTACATTAAATGTAACGATTGCACCACGAGATATTACCGATTCTGTTACATGGCAAAGTTCCGATACAGAAGTGGCAACGGTTTCAGAAGCAGGTGTTGTAAAAGCAGTTGGAATAGGAGAAGCAATCGTACAAGTTACAGTAGGGGAATTAAGTGCATCTTGTGCAGTTGTAGTTACCCAGCCTGTAACAGGAATTAGCCTAAATATAGGAGGAGTTTCTTTAGATGCGTTGTCAACCTATCAATTAACAGCGACAATAAAGCCGGATACGGCATCAAATAAGAATATTGAATGGTCATCGTCTGATGAAAATATCGCAAGTGTAGATGAGAACGGTTTGGTAACAGCACTGTCAAAAGGTGAGGCAATTATTACTGCTGCGGCATTAGATGGCAGCAATGTGACTGCTACATGTAAGGTTACAGTAAGAAGTAATGCTTATTATTGTTCTACGGTAGAAGAAATGGAGAGTGAGCATAATTATTCGAATAATTGTAGTGATGTTTGGGTCTATACTGAGCCGGGAGCAGAGGCATTATTAGTTACGTTTGATGAAAGAACAAATGTACGGCAAGATTGGGACTACATATATATTTATAATGCAGATGGGACTATGGTAGGATCCTATACCGGGACAGAATTAGCAGGTAGAACGATAGGAGTAATTGGTGAAACTGTAAAGATAAAATTGTCATCTTATATTTATAGTACAGAGTGGGGATTTAAAGTAACAGATATTGTAGTAACAGAAATTGCAACAGGAGTAATTGCAACTGGTTCCTGTGGTGAGAATGTAATTTGGTCATTATATTTGGACGGAACTCTTAAGATTACCGGTGAAGGCGCGATGGATGATTTTAGCTATTATTCTCCGTGGTATAATGTATACAGAGATACGATTAAGCGAGTGGAATTTGGCGAAGGGGTTACTTCGGTTGGAAAATACGCGTTTTATTCTCACTATAGTTTAGAGTCAGTGGTATTTAGTTCTACAATAAAGGAAATAAAGTATTGTGCGTTTTATGGAGCGTCTGAATTAAAGAGAATTAATGATTTTGAGGAAGGCTTACTACGAGTACCAGAAATAATAGAAGCCTTAGAGGGGAACAGCTTTGGATATACCGGATTTACGGATGTATATCTCGATGGGAATTTAAAAGAAGTATCTGGAAGTGTATTTTCAGGATTGGAACTTAATTCTTTTACTATAGCGGAGAATATTGGGAGTTTTACAACATCGAATAATCCCGAAACATTTGTATGTGATACGTTATATATTGGCAAAGATGTAACCGGAGCATGGTGGAGAACGAAGTATGCGGGCTTGGGTGGAACAGGTTTTATAGAAGAGTCTGATATAAAGAATGTAGTGATAGATGCTGAAAATAAAGAGTTAGTGATTATTGATGATATATTCTACGCAAAGAATGATACAGGTTACACGTTGGCATGGGTATTAACTGATGCAGAACATATTGTTTTTCCGAATGATATTGTGATAACTGAAATTGGAGAATCTGCATTTGAATGGCATCCGATATCAGGTGTTTTGGTGATACCGGATACAGTAACGGCAATTGGACATATTGCATTTGCTGATTGTGATAATCTGACAGAAGTAGTACTTCCATCAGGATTAACTTCGCTTGGGCAGTATTCATTTGGATTTTGCGATAATTTGACCAAAATAAATATTCCAAAGTCACTCGAAAATAATATTCGTGTCAGTGAATATAATTTCAGATGTTTCCAGGATACGCCGCTTAGTGATATTACATTCGAGGAAGGTATTACGAAACTTCCTGCAGGTTTGTTCCATAGCTGTTTGCTTTCAAGCATCACAATACCTGATACGATAGTAGAATTAGAAGACAACGTATTCAGATATTGTAAGAATTTAACATCCATTGAATTGCCGGAAGGTTTAAAGACGATAGGATATTATTGTTTTTCTGATTCGGGATTGAAAACGGCGACGCTTCCTTCGACGATAGAAGTGGTAAAAAGTAGTTTTTGGGGATTGGAATTGGAGCGATTGACAGTAAAAAGTAAGGGAACAATTCTCCTAGGAGATGGTTATTTTAATATTCAATCCATCTATGGCTATCCATATACCTACACCCATGACTTTGCGGTTAAGCAGGATATTCCATTCTACGACATCGAAACGGGTGAACTCTGTGAGAAATTAGATTATTTCATTACCTATGAATTGGATGGTGGCACAAACAATCCTGCAAATCCAATTGGTTACAAAGAAGGAGAAGTAGTTACCTTACTTGATCCAACCAAAGACGGCGTGAAGTTTGGAGGTTGGTTCTTAGAAAATGGTAAGAAGATTACCAGTGTAAGTGGACAGTCGGTAACCGTTTATGCAAAATGGTTTACCGGAGAGGATTTATGGGTAGAAGACATTGAGCCTCAGACCTATACAGGTAAAGCAATAAAACCGCAAGTAGAAGTTTATGATGGTGATGTGCTATTAGAGGAGAAGAAGGATTACACCGTCACCTACAAGAATAATACAAAAGCAGCAGCAAGTGATGCGGCAAAGAATCCACCAAGTATCGTTATTACGGGTAAAGGAAACTATTCTGGTAAAGAAACGGTCACATTTACGATTGCTGCGAAAGACATCGGAGAAGATGACATTACAGTAACCCCGATTCTTTTGAAGTATAATAAGAAAGTACAAAAACCAGTACCGGTATTGAAGTACAATGGTAAGAACTTAAAGAATAAGACCGATTTTACAATTGAATATCCTGACTTAGAAGAAGGTGCTTACAAAGAAGCAGGTACCTATACTATTCTTTTAAAAGGAAAAGGTAATTTTACCGGCGAGAGGGCACTCACATTTACCATTACGGAAAATACACTGATGAGCAAAGTGTCTGTAGTAAAAGTGAAAAATCAGCAGTATACGGGAGAAGAGGTTATTCCTGAATTAACAGTAAAGAATGGAAAAGTACTTCTCGAAGAGGGAACAGATTATACAGTAACATTTGAGAACAATATCGAAATCGGTACTGCAACAGCGACTTTAACCGGAATTGGAGATTATAGCGGAGAAAAGACGATAACCTTCAAGATAATGGGTGGAAGCATCAACAAGGCAAAAGTAACCGGAGTTCCAAAATCTGTTGTATATACAGGTGAAGCAATTACAACGGATTCGGAAAGTTGGGGGGAAGAACTCGTACTTACGATGACCGTTAATAAAGAAGTGAAGATACTTGAGGAAGGAAATGATTATACCATCAGTTATCTGAAAAATACCGATAAGGGTACAGCGACGATTGTATTTACAGGTATCAATGGTTATAGTGGAACCTTAAAGAAAACCTTTAAGATAACTGCTTATGATATGAAGAAAAATCTTTCTGGAGCAATTGAGGCTACTGTGGATGAAGTAGTTGTATATGCAAAAGGCGGAAGTAAGCCCAAACCGGTAGTGACATTTGAAGGTACTGTTTTAGTAGAAGGTAAAGATTATACTTTAAGTTATAAAAACAATACAAAGATAAATGATGGAAGTGATGAAAAGAGGCTGCCAACAGTAACCATCAAAGGAAAAGGTAACTTTAGTGGAAGTATTTCTTTGAATTATACAATAGAGCCGCAGTCGCTTTCGGAAATGACGATTTCTGTACCGGATAAGACATATGCCAATAAGAAGAATGCTTACAAGTCTACACCGAAGCTGGTAGATTTGGACGGTAAGGTTTTAAAGGCTGGAACTGACTATGAAAAAGCACTTGTTTATAGTTACAGGGATGAAACTGTATTGGCTGATGAAACGGTAAGAAGTGCCGGAGAGGTAGTAGGAGCAACGGATATCGTTCCGGCAGGAACAGTACTTGTAGTGACTGCAACAGGTAAAGGTAATTATCTGGAAGGAACTACAATTCAGGGAGAATACCGCATTACAAAAGCAAGTATCACCGGAGCAAAGGTTCAGATTCCGACACAAATCTATATAGGTGAGGAAATCTGTCCGGACAAAGATGAGATCGTGATAAAAGTTGGTAAGGTGACATTAGAAGATACAGATTATGAAATTGTAAGTTATGAAAATAATGTAAACAAAGGAAAAGCCAAAGTAACGATTAAAGGTGTTGGTAACTATGGTGGAACCAAGACCGTTACGTTTACGATTAAAGCCAAAGGACTTTTATGGTGGTGGAGATAGAATAGAATTATGATACGTGCAGGGACTGTGGAAACGCAGTCCCTGTAATGTTTTTGCCAGCAATTCCCATGGTAAAAACCATTCACAAATCTCTGTTTTTCCTGTAACATGTCGTAGTATGTTCGTCATAGACAGACAATATCACACTGTATCATAACCATTTTGATACAAATAATTTCAAGGGGAAAGAGAGATGAAGTGGAGAGAAGTTAAAATATTGTGTGCAGGAATGTGCGTATGTACCGTGATAGCGACAGGAACTGCCATATGGGAGAACACCAAAGAAAAAGACCGGCTAGCAGAAGCGGTGGAACAGGATGCTTCTGGCTTGGAGGATACAGAAAAAGGAATGGAAGCGGAAGTAGAACGTCACGAAGTATATGAGGTAGGTATAGGAACAGGAGAGCTGCCGGAACTTACGGAAGCGACCGGAAGTGTTTTTTCTCTAAGGGGCGATGCTGGGGAATCGGAAGTAACAGCGGAACAGCAGACAGTACCGGAGAGTAATCTCATCATTGCAGATGTCACTAACTATGTAAATATCCGAAGTATTCCAAGTGAAGAAGGGGAAATTCTTGGAAAGTTGTACGATGATTCGGTTGGCAGAATGCACGGAGAAGAAAATGGCTGGTACTACATAGAGTCCGGAAGTGTGAAGGGCTATGTAAAAGGGGAATTCGTATTGACTGGAGAAGCTGCGGAAGTCCGCGCAAAAGAAGTAGGTACTAGGCTTGCCGAAGTGACAACAACGACACTGAAAGTAAGAAAGAGTGCCACAACAGATTCTGCCGTTTTAGGATTGGTGCCGGGGGGCGATATTTTAAATGTGTTGGAAGAAGTGGAAGGCTGGGTTAAGGTTGATGTAGAAGATGGTCCGGGCTATGTGTCCACAGATTATGTGAATGTGTATACAGAAAACGTAGAAGCAGAGTCGAAAGCAGAAGAAGCAGCCAGACTAAAAAAAGAAGAGGAAGAGCGACGCCGTGCCGAAGAAGCGGCAAAGGAAGCATTAAAACAGCAGCAGGCGGCGAATAAACCTGTAAATAAACCGGCATCAGGAAGTCAGTCCGGTTCAAGTATGGGAAGTAGTGGTTCTAATTCTGGCAGTAATATAGGGACGGGGGCGGGTGCTGCCTCAAATTCCGGAAGTACCTCAAGTGCAGGTGGCAGTACAGGGACTGCAAGTGGTGAGAACACAAAGAGCCTCGGTCAGCAGATCGCAGACTATGCCATGAAGTTTATCGGTAATCCGTATGTATATGGTGGAACCAGTTTGACGAATGGTGCAGATTGTTCCGGATTTGTGCAGAGTGTGTATAAACATTTTGGAATCTCCCTTCCTCGAACTTCAGGAGAACAGGGAAAAGCAGGTAGGGCAGTAGACGGCCTTAGTAACGCAAAACCGGGTGACTTAATCTGGTATTCCGGTCACATTGGTATCTATATTGGGGATGGAAAAATTGTACATGCAAGCAATCCAAAGAATGGAATTATCACTTCGAATGCAACGTATCGGAAGATTTTAGGCATCCGAAGGATTGTATAAAGTCCGGTTAAGCCTGTGAAAAAAGGACTAGAGAAGAAAATGATTAGTGAAATTATACAAAATTTCCATATTTTTGGGACGTAAAGTTCCTAAAAAACGAAAAAAGAGAGAAAAGTTAAAATTTCTTTCTTTTTTTGTTGTGAAAAACTACCATTATTTTAAAATGTATGATATAATTTTTGTACTATTAGACGAGAGAAAACCTAGGAGGGTAAGATAATTATGGCAAAAGAAATAGTTGCAATGCTTCTTGCTGGTGGACAGGGATCAAGACTTTATGCCTTAACCGAGAAATTAGCAAAACCTGCCGTTCGTTTTGGTGGAAAATATCGAATCATCGATTTCCCACTGTCTAACTGTGTGAACTCTGGTATCGACACAGTAGGTATTCTTACTCAGTACCAGCCATTGGTATTGAACGAATACATCGGAAACGGCCAACCATGGGATTTAGACCGCTTATACGGTGGTGTACACGTACTTCCACCATATCAGCAGGCATCTGGATCTGACTGGTACAAAGGAACCGCGAACGCGATTTACCAGAACCTTTCATTCATCGACCGCTATGACCCAGAATATGTTATTATTCTTTCTGGTGACCAGATTTGTAAACAGGATTATAGCGATTTCTTACGTTTCCATAAAGAGAAAAATGCAGAATTCTCTGTAGCAGTTATGGAAGTACCTTGGGATGAAGCTTCACGTTTCGGTTTAATGGTAACAGATGATACAGACCGTATCACAGAGTTCCAGGAAAAACCAAAGAATCCAAAGTCTAACTTAGCATCTATGGGTATCTACATCTTCAACTGGGATATTTTGAAAAAATACCTCATCGAAGACGAAGCAGATCCTAACTCAGAAAACGACTTTGGTAACAACATCATTCCTAACTTATTACGTGATCAGCGTAACATGTACGCTTATCGTTTCGAAGGCTACTGGAAAGATGTAGGAACAATTTCTTCATTATGGGAAGCTAATATGGAAGTATTAGACCCAGAACACAGTGGTATCGACGTATTCGATGAAAACTGGAAAGTTTACAGCCGTAACAGCGGTATGACAGGACACAGAATCCTTGGTGATGCTGTAGTAGAGAACTCTTTAATTACTGATGGATGCTGCATCGAAGGTAACGTTAAACACTCTGTATTATTCGCAGGTGTTAAAGTTGAGCCAGGCGCAGTAGTAGAAGATGCAGTAGTTATGGGTGGCACAACAATCCGTAAAGGTGCAGTTGTTAAACATTGTATCGTTGCAGAAAACGTTGAAATCGGTGAAAACGCAGTTGTTGGTGCTATGCCAACAGGCGACGAAAAAGGCGTTGCAACAATTGGTAACGGCATTAAAATTGGCGCAAATGCAAAAGTTGGACCAAATGCAATGGTTAGAGAAGATGTAAAGGAGGGTGAAGAACAATGCTAAACTATAATTCACAAGCACTTGGTATCATTTTCCCTAACAGTTATGATACATTAATGCCAGAATTGGCAAACGAGAGATTAATGGCTTCTATTCCATTCGCAAGCCGTTATCGTATGATCGACTTCGTATTATCAAGCATGGTTAATTCAGGTATTGATAACGTATCTTTAATCGTACGTAAAAATTACTTATCATTGTTAGACCACCTCGGCTCAGGTCGTGAATGGGATTTAACAAGAAAGAATGGCGGTTTGAATATCGTTCCTCCATTCTCAATGAAGACTTCTAAAATTTACAGTGGTCGTGTTGACGCTTTAATCAGCATCGTGAACTTCTTAAAGAGACAGAAAGAAGAATACGTTGTGATGTCAGACGCTAACATCGCTGCAAATATTGATTTCCGTGCAATTATCGACGCTCACATCGCAAGCGGTGCTGACGTAACAGTTGCTTACAAGAAAAATGAACTTCCAGCAGCTAGCGTAGATGCTTTTGGTTCAGAAGAAGAACTTTACTACACATTGGACGTAGAAGATGGAAGAGTAAAGAAAATTAAGATTAATGAAACAGGTGAAGGCGAACATAATCTTTCTATGAATATTTATGTAATCCGCAGAACAGCATTAATCGAAATGATCGCAGAAGCTTATGTAAAAGGTCATACATATTTTGAACGTGATATTTTACTTCCACAGTTAGAAGAACTTAACGTTCAGGCTTATGAATTTACAGGATATGTTGCAACATTCCATGACTTAAAGAGCTACTTCAAAGAAAGCATGGCTCTATTAGAGCAGGAAAACTTAGACGGTTTATTCGGTGGTGCACCAATCTATACTAAGATTCGTGACGACAACCCAACCAGATACATTGCAGGCGCTAAAGTTAAAAATACTATGGCTGCTGATGGCTGTATCATCGAAGGTGAAGTTGAGCACTGTATCTTATTCAGAGGTGTTAAAGTTGCTAAGGGTGCTAAAGTTAAGAACTGTATCTTAATGCAGGATACTGTTGTTGGCGAAGGCGTTTCTATTGAATATGCAGTTTCTGATAAAGATGTTACTATCACAGATGGCACATCATTAAAAGGAACAGAGAACTTCCCAATCTACATTGGAAAAGGACAGACAGTTTAATCTGTATGAATAAGTGAATCAAAGAGTGCGGTGAGTTGCCGCACTCTTTTTTTGGGGGCTTTGGAGATTATGTAGAGGGATTGATGAGGTTTAGGGTTGTGGAATATATCGAAATACTGATTACAATACTCTACAAATGCGTAATGTTAATTGGGTGCTAGTTAAGTGATTACGATAAATGTCACCCAATTGTTTTGAGATTTTGGGTGGTAAATTAAAAATAAAATCGATATTGCCCAAAGTTGCTTCTAAAATGGCCTAGATTGACTGTGAAATGATAATAATTGGGTGAAAATGAATAAGTTTGTGCATTTACTACCCAAACATACTTGTTGCTTTGGGTGGCAGATAATAAGTTTGGGTTGTTGACGCCCAATGACAATTTGCTAGATGTAAAATATGTAATGGTAATATGAGATAGAGAAAAATTAATCAATAAATTTAAAATATACTTGCACAATCAAAAATACTGTGCTATAATTTATATTCGTTAGGACATATGTTCCGAAACAATGGGTGGATTCCCGAGTGGCCAAAGGGGACAGACTGTAAATCTGCTGCAAATTGCTTCGGTGGTTCGAATCCACCTCCGCCCATTAAATTATGTTCAGTAAATTGAATATAGTTATGCCGGCGTGGCGGAACTGGCAGACGCGCAGGACTTAAAATCCTGTTGTAGAAATACAGTACCGGTTCGATTCCGGTCGCCGGCATTAGTTAAGAATGAGAGAAATGTTGAGAAATCAATGTTTCTCTTTTTTTGTTTTATAATTTATTGTATAATAATACCAAATTTATACACAGTGAGGAAAAGTTATGAAAAAGAGAATCATTGCAAGTTTATTAACAGTAACAATGCTTGTAAGTGTACTGAGTGCAGGTTGTGTCGGTACGACACAAAATGAACCGGATACAACGGGCAGCGAGACTGCGACAAGCACCGAAGAACAAGAGCCGGCTATTACAGCACTCACCTACATGGAGAAGTACAATACAGCACCTCAGCAGGTGACGGATGATAATTATCGTACCTATTACGAAGTGTTCGTATACAGTTTTTTTGATAGTGATGGTGATGGAATCGGTGATTTGAAAGGTTTGACAGAAAAATTAGATTATATTAATGATGGTGACCCGACTACCACTACAGATTTAGGTTGTAATGGCATTTGGATGATGCCGATTATGCCATCTCCAAGTTATCACAAATATGATGTCATTGATTATTACGAAATCGATCCACAGTATGGTACGATGGAAGATTTTAAGGAATTTGTAGCGGAGTGTGATAAACGTGGTATTCGCGTTATGATTGATTTGGTAATGAATCATTCTTCGTCTGAGCATGAATGGTTCCAGACAGCATACGAGTATATGCAGTCATTACCTGCGGGGGCAGAACCGGATTTGGAAGAATGTCCATATGTAGATTACTATTTCTTTGGCAAACAACAGACCACCGGCTATGCTCCGGTAGAAGGAACAGAGTGGTATTACGAAGGACAGTTCTGGAGCGGTATGCCGGATTTGAATCTGGACAATCCTGCGGTTCGTGCTGAATTTGAAGCAATTGTAGATTACTGGTTAGACCTTGGTGTGACAGGTTTCCGTTTGGATGCAGCAAAAGAATTTTTCTCCGGCGAAGACGAGAAAAATATTGAAGTTCTTACCTGGTTTAATGATTATGTAAAGAGCAAAAATGAAGATGTTTATATTGTAGCAGAAGTATGGAACAATATGGCATTGTACTCTGCATATCATGCCAGCGGTGTGAGTTGCTTTAATTTCTCGTTTGCTGAGAATAGCGGAACGATTGCAACAGCAATCAAAGAAGGCAACGGCAGAATGTTTGCCAATAGATTGGTGAGTGCATATGAATCCTTTGCTTCATTCAATCCGAATTATATTGATTCTCCATTCTATACTAACCATGATATGGGAAGAAGTGCAGGTTATTATTCGAATGATTATGCTTTCCAGCAGGTGAAGATGGCACAGGGCATGAATCTCTTAATGTCGGGAAGTGCATTTTTATACTATGGGGAAGAAATCGGTATGAGAGGCTCCGGAAGAGATGAGAATAAACGAGCTCCGATGTACTGGTCTGCAGATGATGCGATGGAAGGCTTGTGTGATGGACCAAAAGATATGGAAGCATTCGATATGAAGTACCCAAGTTTAGAAGAGCAGAACGCGGATGGTAATTCTATTTATCATTTTGTAAAGCAGGCGATTCTTTTGAGAAATCAGTTCCCGGCATTGTCCCACGGTGTGGTGGAAGTGGAAGAAGCATTGATGGAAGATAAGAGCATCGGTGCTATGAAAAAAACATATGGTGATGAAGAAGTGTTGCTGATTTATAACTTGGCAGCAGAGAGCAAGACCGTAGATTTAAGTGCGGTAACCTGCATGGAAGGCGAGTTGGTAATTGGTGGTGTGTTACTTACGAGTGCAGAGGATATTGTAAAAGAAGGTAACATAGTTACATTGCCGGCTTACAGTGTGATTGTTTTGACAAAATAGAAGACAGATAGAATTGTGTTTATAGTGGGAAATGGGTGTTTTTATTAAATCAGAAATACTGAGAATGAAAACACAAGGTTTAAAAGTGAGGAAATGTATGAAACAGAAGACAAGAAGAATGGGAATTAAGCTGAAAATATTAATTCCAACGATACTGGTAATTTTGATAACTTGTACGATATTAGGGAGGAATTCCTATGTGCAGATTAGCAACGGAATGGTAGCAATGGGTGTGGAACAGGCGGAGATGTCTGCGACGATTGCGGCTATGGCAGTAGATGGTGACAAGGTGGCAATGTTACAGCCGGGGGACGAAAATACAGCGAATTATGAGGCTGTGTTGAAAAATCTTCGCAATATACAGGCGACTTGTGGAATTAAATATTTGTATACCTTATATACCGACGGTATAAATGTGTACTACGGTGTGGATACAGATGATTCCGAAGACCAGTGTGCAATTGGTGATGAGTTTGAAAGTTCCTATGAGGAATTAAAAGGCGTTTTTGAGGGTGAAAATTATGTTCAGGATTATATTGATGAAACTGAGTATGGTGATTTGATTTCAGCTTATCGTCCGATTTATGATAGTAAGGGACAGGTCGTAGCAGTTTTAGGAAGTGATTACGATGCCTCCGGTGTTACAGAACGTTTGAATAGTAATGTACAGCGTGTAATGACTATGGCTGTGCTTAGTATGGCAGCGTCGATTGTTATTTTGAGTATTATCATCAATGCAGTTGCAAGAGGCTTGCATATTGTAAATCAGAAAGTGTTTGATTTAGTGAATAATGAAGGCGATTTGACACAGAAATTAGAGATTCATTCCGGTGATGAAATGGAGCTGATTGCTGGAAATATTAACAATCTGCTTGAGTATATTCGTGGTATTATGCAAAATATTTCAGCCAATTCGACACAGTTGAATGGATCATCGAAAGTAATTGTAGACAACTTGATGAATGCGGAAATGAGTATTGCTGATGTATCAGCAACGATGGAAGAGATGAGTGCTGCGATGGAGGAGACGAATGCTTCCTTGACGCAGATTAACGAAGCGGTATTTCAGGTGACCGGCGCGGTGGATGCGATTGCAGACAGTGCAAATGAAGGAAGTGCGAATTCCGGTGTGGTGATGCGGGATGCAGTTCGTATTTATCAGGATGCAGTTGAACAGCAGAAAACTGCAAAAGAGCAGGCCAGACATATGGCACAGATGGTTAATGAAAAAATTGAACGTTCCAAAGCAGTTGAGGAAATCAGTGAGCTTACCGCAGAGATTATTAATATTACAGATCAGACGAATTTACTGGCGTTGAATGCGAGTATTGAAGCAGCAAGAGCCGGAGAAGCAGGACGTGGTTTTGCGGTTGTTGCAGATGAGATTGGTAAATTAGCATCTAATTCTGCACAGGCAGCAGGAGAAATTCGTCGTGTGAGTGCAGAAGTTATTTCAGCAGTAAATGAACTTGCACAGGAAGCGGAAGCAATGTTGTCTTTCATGGAAAAAACAGCTATGGCAGGTTATGAAAAATTATTAGTAACCAGTGAAGAGTATCGTAAAAATGTAGGCGATATGAATGGCATGATGGAGCATTTTGCGACAGAGAGCGGACAGCTTAGAGAGAGCATTGATAATATTAAAGAGGCTATCGAAGCAGTGAATATCGCAGTAGAAGAAAGTACGCGTGGTATTACGAATGTTGCAGAAACATCGGTAAATCTGACTTCCGGTGTAGCAGATATTGGAACTGAAGCAGAGGCGAACATGGGTGTAGCAGCGAGATTGAATGCAGAAGTGAATAGATTTAAAATCTGATGACAAGAATCTGGGTTAATGAAAAAGCAGCTTTCCAAGCTATGATTTTAGTAGGTCGTAGTTTGGAGAGCTGCTTTTTTAATCATAGAAAATTCCAGTAACATAATAGCCTTAGCTCTGAATAGTTACAAAAAAAGAAAGATTTCTCTTACGAAAAACCTTTCCTCTTCATGCGTGCCCAGTTCCGGAATCGAACCAGAGACACAGGGATTTTCAGTCCCTTGCTCTACCAACTGAGCTAACTGGGCAGTTGCTCTACAACAAAGTTGATTTTACATGATAGAACGGTCTTTGTCAAGGGAAAAAATTACAGAAAAGGTATTTTGTGTTTGCGTACTTCGTGATATAATGTCAAAAGAATTATGATTTAGGAGAGTGTAGTAATGACTGAGAAATTAGTAATTGTTCCAAGAAAACAGATTGGTATGGAAAAATCACTGGTGTTGTGCCTTTTTGCAATGGCATGTTCCATGACTTTTATGTCATTGTTTGTGTCACCGATTTTTTTAGTGCCAGCGATTATCGCGATTTGGTTATGGGTATGGAGATTTCGCCGTAACATTGAGTTTGAGTATACCTATTACGATGGGGATTTGAATATGGCCAGAATCATCAATAAGGCCAAACGTAAACATATTGCTAGTGTGAATATGGAAGATGTACTTATGATTGCACCAAGGGGTGACAGAAGTATCTATAAATACGAGAATGATAGTAGTTTTAAGTACAAAGATTTGACATCAGGAGCTCCGGCAGGGAAAGTTTATGCTGTGGTTTTCAAAGGTGAAAAAGGCATGTGCCGTTATGAGTTTGAGCCGGATGAAGCAATGTTAGATGCTATTCGTGTGAAGTATCCGCGCGCAGTAGTAAAATAAGACGATGACAAAAGAGGCAGACGCGGTTGGCGGCAGCCTCTTTCTTAAATCATAGGAGTTTTTATGAGATTTATCCATTTATCGGATTTGCATATTGGGAAACAATTACATCATTATAGTTTGCTGGAAGAACAGAGGGATGTGCTACAGCAGGTGGTTGCTTATGTAAAAAAGGAGCAGCCGGACGCTTTGCTGATTGCGGGAGATATTTATGATACGGCAGTGCCGTCTGCAGAAGCGATTGCAGTATTTGATGAGTTTTTGACCGGATTAGATGAAGTACAGAAGAAACTTACGATTTGCATTATTGCGGGAAATCATGACAGTGCGAGACGTTTGGATTATGCCAGTCGGATTTTGGCAAAACATGCAATTCACATTGTAGGAATGCCGCCGTTGAAAGCAGAAGAGGGCATTCGGACTGTAGTGGTGGAGGATGCGTATGGAGAGGTGGCATTTTATTTACTGCCGTTTGTGAAGCCGGGATATTTAAAGAAAATGTTTCCTGAGGAGAATTTAACGTTTTCTGATGCAGTAGGACGGTTGCTGGAAAAGGAAACATTAGATGGGACAAGACGCAACGTATTGGTGAGTCATCAATTTTACGCAGGAGGCGGTATAGCACCTGTGACGAGTGAGTCAGAGGTGCATACGGTAGGTGGAATTGACAATGTGGAAGTGGATGTATTAAAACCATTTGACTATGCAGCATTGGGACACATTCACCGTGCACAAAAGATCGGGGAAGCAAAGAATTATTACTGTGGAACGATTTTTCCATATTCGGTCAGCGAAGCGGACGAGGAAAAATTTGTAACACTTGTAGAGTTGCAGGAAAAAGGGAAAGAACCATGTATTCGAAAACTTCCATTAGAATTGCCGCGAAAGGTACGGAAATTGCGTGGCACTATGGAAGCATTGCTTGCACAGGCAGGCGGCGAAGTATGTCACGATTATGTAAGTATAACTTTGACAGATGAAGTGGAAGCAAGCCATCCGAGAGAACGTTTAGAAGAGTACTATGACCACATATTAGAGATAAAAATTGATAATGCCAGAACCAGAAAATTATTGGAACTTGGAGAGATTGAAGCGGAGAATATGGCACCGTATGAAGCGTTTTGTAAGTTCTTTTTCGAACTGAACGGAAGGGAATTGACCGAAGCAGAGGATAGTTTGCTGAAAGCAGTATTACAGGAAGGCGGTGACATGGAATGAAACCGATACAATTGACGATATCTGCTTTTGGTTCCTATGCAGGCAAAACAGAGATTGACTTTTCGGGAGAGCAGCAGGGGATTTTCCTGATTACAGGCGATACGGGGGCAGGCAAAACAACGATATTTGATGCAATAACTTTCGCTCTTTATGGTCAGACCAGTGGTGGTGAGCGAAGCGGGAATATGATGCGGAGTCAGTATGCGTTAGCTTCGGCAGAAACGTTTGTAGAGTTGACGTTCGTTTATAGGGAACAGGTGTATAAAGTTAGACGTAATCCGGAGTATCAGATAGAAAAGACTTTAAAAAATGGTACAGTAAAAATGCAGAAGGTGGCATCCGGTGTGGAACTTATTATGCCTGATGGCAGTTTATTTCCGGAAAAAAAGGCTGCTACAGATGCAAAGATAGAAGAGATACTGGGACTTTCGGTGGAACAGTTTACGCAGATTGTGATGATTGCACAGGGCGATTTTTTGAAGTTACTATATACAAAATCTGATGAGCGAAAAAAGATTTTTTCAAAACTTTTTCAGACGGATAAATATTGGAGAATTCAGGAACGCTTAAAATATCGTTCCATTCAATTAGATAACCAGATAGAGGAAAATAAGCGGGCTTATGCGCAGGAACAGTCAAGGATTGTTATTCCGGAGGAATTTAGAGTACAGCCACAAGAAGAAATGACGTTAGAGGAACTGAACGAAAGGATTTTGCAAGGCCGAAAGGAAGTGGAAGAACGGCTTGCAAGTGTCAGGGAGAAAGAAAAGAAGTTGTCGATTGCGCTTAACGGAATAGAAGAAGTAAATCGGCAGTTTGACCAGTATGAGCGCATGCAGCGTCAGCAGGTAGAGCTGGAAACAAAAAAAGAGGAAGAACTACTTCGTTTAGAGCGGATTGCAGAGGCAAAAAAAGCAGAAAGAATTCGTGGATTTGAAGAAAAGTATGTAGAGGCTCTAAAAAATGCGGAACAGTCAGGCAATCTGAAAAAGAAGTTAGAAAGTTCTATTGAGGCACTAGAAGAGAAACGCAGACTGGCTGGCGAGCAACTAGAGGTTCAGAAAGATGTTTATTATCAGTTGTTGATAGGACAACAGGCGGGACTGCTTGCATTGGAATTAAAAGAGAATGAACCATGTCCGGTTTGTGGCTCAACAGAACACCCGGCATTAGCGTCCGGTGATGTGAAAAAGAAAATCAGTGAGTTGGAAGGTGAACTGAATCGGGCAAAAACAAAGCTGGCTAAGTGTACCGAAAATCTGGAGAATGCACAAAAAGAATTGCAGATGCGCCACGGACAGTTAAAACAGGAAGAAGAAAAGTACAAGACTTGTGAGCGGAATGTGACACAGGCGAAAGAAGCGTATGAAAAGAAATTGTCGGAGTCTCCTTTTGAAAATGAAGAGGCATATAAACAGGCGTATCTGCTGGAGCGTAGTAGAGAAAAATTGGAACGGGAGAGCAGAGAATATCAGGAAAAATGTTCTCTTACAGCCGGGCAGCTCGTAACTTGGGAAAAAGCGTTAAAGGGAAAAGAAAAGCAGGATACATTAGCCCTAAAAGAAAGTCTGCGGGAAGTGGAAGCAGAAGGAAAACAGTTGGAACGGCGAAAAATGCAGCTTCACACCGCATATCAGACGAATCGATTGGTTTTAGAAAACAGCAGGGAGTATCGCGAAAAGGGAATACAGCTTTCAGAGGAAGATCAGGTGATAAAAAGCCTTTACCGGACAGCGAGCGGAAAATTAACCGGTTCTGCGAAAATTGACTTCGAAACCTATATTCAACGACAGTATTTTAAGCAAATTATTCACGAAGCGAACAAACGCCTATTGACGATGAGCGGTCAGCAGTTTATGCTTAAATTAAAAGAAGAAAGTGATGTGGGGAAACGTTCCAACGAAGGATTGGATTTGGCAGTTTACAGTCTTGTTACAGATAGTGAACGGGATGTAAAGACGTTATCCGGTGGTGAATCTTTTATGGCAGCGTTGGCAATGGCATTGGGACTATCCGATATTGTGACAAAGAATGCCGGCGGTATACAGATGGATATGCTTTTTATTGATGAAGGATTCGGTTCTTTGGACGCGAATGCCAGAAGAAATGCCATTGAAGTATTGCAGCAGCTTTCGGATGGAAAGCGGATGGTTGGAATTATCTCACATGTAACAGAGTTAAAAGAGCAGATGGACCACAAGCTTGTGGTTACACGGTCAGACAAAGGAAGTAAAGTGAGTTGGGAAATAGTATAGAAAAAGCAACACTTCCGATCGGGGTATTTGACTCGGGAGTAGGTGGCGTTAGCGTGTTGCGAGAACTGGTAGCACTCATGCCAAATGAAAATTATATATATTTTGGAGATTCTGCGAATGCACCATATGGCACTAAGTCGTTAGACGAGGTGGTGGAACTGGTCTGCAAGGATGCAGAGTATTTGTATGGTAAGGGTATCAAGGCGTTGGTTGTAGCGTGCAATACGGCTACCAGTGCGGGTATTCAGATTTTGCGTGAACGTTACAAGGATATTTCCGTAATCGGGATTGAGCCGGCATTAAAACCGGCAGTACTTTCTGGGAATTATCCGAAAGTATTAGTAATGGCGACACCGATGACTGTGCGGGAGACAAAGTTTTTACGTTTGATGCAGCGATTTGAAGAACAGGCGCAGATTATACCGCTGCCATGTCCGGGACTTATGGAGTTTGTGGAAAAGGGTGATTTGGATAGTGCCCAGCTAGAGCATTATTTGGAGAATCTATTTGCACCATATGAAAATATTGATGCGGTAGTTTTAGGATGTACCCATTATCCATTTGTGAAAAAGACGATTCAAAAAGTGCTAGGATATCGGGTAAGATTATTTGATGGCGGTGAGGGAACTGCCAGAGAAACCAAACGCCAGTTAGAAAATCGTGGACTTATCAATCCATCAGAGGAACCGGGAAAAGTAGTATTTGAAAACAGTGCAAAAGAAGAAGCATTATTGAAGTTAAGTGAGAATTTACTAAATTATGAAAAAATGTCGGTAAATCTTAAAGAATTCTAAATTAAAAAACGGTTTTTTTAGAAATTTTTTTGTAAATCGACATAATTCGGACACATTTCTTTTGTATACTAATCTCATCAAAGGAAGAAAACAGTTCTTCTTTGATAAAATTAACATTTTCATAACTAAACTCCTCAAAAATCCCTCGGCAGTGGTCGGGGGATTTTTACCGATAATATTCATTTGTGAATGGAGTACTTATGCCAAAGTCAGAAAAGCAAAAGCAGAAACTGTTATATATTATACAACTCTTAATGGAAAAAACAGACGAACATCATATTGTGACGACACCTGAGATTATTGCGTATTTGGAAAAGCAGGGGATTTCGGCAGAGCGGAAAAGCATTTATGATGATATAGAAACATTGATAAATTATGGGTTTGACATTGAAAAAGTAAAGACCAGACCGGCAGGCTATAAACTCATGAGTCGTCAGTTTGAACTGGCAGAATTGAAGATTCTGGTAGATTCTGTGCAGGCATCTAAGTTTATAACGCTGAAGAAATCCAGAGAGTTAATTGGAAAATTAGAGACACTGTGCAGCCAGAAAGAGGCCA
This sequence comes from Roseburia sp., assembly GCA_045531555.1. Classification (GTDB taxonomy): domain Bacteria; phylum Bacillota; class Clostridia; order Lachnospirales; family Lachnospiraceae; genus Roseburia. Next base: position 87,757 of record JAZSEF010000023.1, read on the forward strand.
GACAGCTTCACCGTCAGGTGGTAGTGATGGGGCGAAGCAAAACAGTGAATGAAAATATTTATTATAATGTAGATCAGATTTACAACGCTATTGCAGAGAATGTTAAGATACGATTTTTATATTTTGACTGGAATGTAAAAAAAGAAATGATACCACGCCATAATGGGAAGTATTATGAAGTAAGTCCATGGACGCTGACCTGGGATGATGATAATTATTATCTGATTGCTTATGATGATGAGAGCGATATGATAAAACATTACCGCGTGGATAAAATGATGAAGATTTCATTATCGGAGCATGACAGACAGGGAAAAGAGCGGTTTGAAAATTTTGACATCGCGGCATATTCAAAAAAGACATTTGGTATGTTTGCAGGCGAAGAAGAAACTGTCACATTATTATGTGACAAGCAGTTGACAGGTGTGTTTATTGACCGGTTTGGAAATGATATACCGATGAGAAGTTATGATGAGGCACATATTTTAGTGCGCGTCAATGTGGCAGTAAGCCGACAGTTTTTCGGATGGCTTACAGGTTTAGGAAGTGCTGTTAAGATTCAAAGTCCGGAAAAAACTGTCATGGAATATAAAGAGTACTTGCAGGAGATTTTGGAAAACTATTAGATGAACTGATTGGTCTTCTCGTCATATTTGTAGTTTAATACAGCAAGTTTTGTACAGATATCTTCTTCGGAAATCTGGAAATTGGTGCAGAAAGCACTCAAAGATTCGAAGGTATCACGAAGCTGGGTGTTAGTGAAGCTTAATAAAATGACAGGGTCTTTTGGTAAATTATCATACATAGACATAGTGGTTTCTCCTTTACAAATGTGTAAATTTGTGTAAAATTCTTTTGTAAGATACCACAATTGTGAAGAAAAAGCAATGGAAAGGAAACAGAAATGGCGAAAGCGAATTGCGATACATGCGTATATAATGTATATGATGAAGATGACGAATGCTACTATTGTGAAGTAGATATGGATGAGGATGATTTTGCCAGAATGATGCAGGGCGGTTATAGAGATTGTCCGTATTATCAGTTGGATGATGAGTATGCAGTGGTGCGTCATCAGATGTAAATATGGTGGAAAAGATTGCAATTAAGGCGATTTTTCAATATAATGGTACTATTCACAGCAAAAGGAAACATGAAGTGTAATTTTGCGAATGTTGCACTGAATAGTTACATTATAAATAGAATGTAACTTAACAAAGGAAAGGTAATTATATGGATAATTATAATAAGGGAAACCAGCCGAATGGTGGGGACAACCAAAACAAAGGAAATAATGACCAGAATAACGGTAAGAATAATCGTGGTGGTCAGACATTTATGATTTATGTGATTACGTCTTTGATTGTACTGTTTTTCATGACGATGATGATGAATCGTTTTACGGAAATGAGTACACAGGAAATCACATATACACAGTTTTTAGAAATGGTGGAAGCGGATGAGGTAGAAGCAGTAGAGTTTGATACCTATCAGATTAATATTACACCGAAGGAAGTACCAACCGGTTTTTATGAACAGAAGGTGAATTATTACTGTGGTTATATTAGCGATGCAGAATTACTTCCATTATTAAAAGCAGAAGGTATAGAGATTTCGCGCGCGATTCCGGATAATACTTCGACATGGCTTTACAATATATTGAGTTTGGTATTACCATTAGCTTTATTATGGGTGCTTATGGGCTTTTTAATGAAGCGTATGGGCGGTGGTGCCATGGGTGTCGGTAAGAGCAAAGCGAAAGTGTTTAATATGGAGCGTACTACTGGCGTTACATTTAAGGATGTAGCAGGTCAGGATGAGGCAAAAGAATCCTTACAGGAAGTGGTAGACTTTTTGAATAATCCGATGAAGTATAGAGACATTGGTGCGAAATTACCGAAAGGTGCTCTTTTGGTGGGTCCTCCGGGTACCGGTAAGACTTTACTTGCAAAAGCGGTTGCCGGTGAAGCTGGTGTACCATTTTTCTCACTGGCAGGTTCTGATTTCGTAGAGATGTTCGTCGGTGTAGGTGCAGCACGTGTACGTGACTTGTTCCAGGATGCTCAGAAGGCGGCACCATGTATTATTTTTATTGATGAGATTGATGCAATTGGTAAAAGTCGTGATTCACGTTTTGGCGGTGGCAATGATGAGCGCGAGCAGACATTGAATCAGTTATTGGCTGAGATGGATGGTTTTGATACTTCTAAGGGCTTATTGATTTTAGCCGCTACCAACAGACCGGAAGTATTGGATAAAGCCTTACTTCGTCCTGGACGTTTTGACCGTCGTATTATTGTAGATAAACCGGATTTAAAGGGACGTCTGGATACTTTAAAAGTACATTCTAAGGACGTTATGATGGATGAAACCGTAGACTTAGATGCTATCGCATTAGCAACAGCAGGTTTAGTAGGTTCCGACCTTGCGAATATGGTCAATGAAGCTGCCATCTGTGCGGTTAAGAAGGGCAGAAAATATGTAAATCAGGCAGATTTATTTGAGGCCTTTGAATTAGTAGCAGTAGGCGGTAAAGAGAAAAAAGACCGTGTAATGAGCGAGCAGGAACGTAAGATTGTATCGTATCATGAGGTAGGTCATGCAATCGTTGCGGCGTTATCAAAGGATACAGAACCGGTTCAGAAGATTACGATTGTGCCACGTACTATGGGTGCATTAGGTTATACGCTTCAAACACCGGAAGAAGAAAAATATTTACAGACCAAAGAAGAATTATTAGCGAAGATTCGTACTTACATGGCAGGTCGTGCAGCAGAAATGTTAGTATTCGAGTCAGCAACCAGTGGCGCAGCGAATGATATTGAGCAGGCAACCAATATTGCGACAGCTATGATTGCCAGATTTGGTATGTCTGAGAAGTTTGGTATGATGTGCCTTGCATCTACGGATAATAAATATTTGGATTATCAGGCAACCTACAATGTTGCCGGTGCAACACGTGCAGAATTAGATAAAGAAGTATTAAAACTTATTAATCAGTGCTATGACGAAGCCATGCAGATGTTAGTGGATAATCGTGAATGTCTGGAGAAGATTTCAGAATATCTGTATGAGCATGAGACGATTACCGGTAAGGAATTCATGAAGATTTTCCGTGAGATTAAAGGTATTCCTGAACCGACGGAAGAAAATGATAAAAAGAGCTTCATGGAGCAGGCTCTAGAGGCAGAAGGTAAATTGACTGTTAGCAAGTCAGAGGAATCCTGTGAGGTGGCAGAATCTCAGACAATCGATGTAACTGTAACGGATGAGACAAGTGCATCAGAAGATCTCGCAGTAAAAGACACAGAGAGCGAAGAAGTTTCGAGTGAAGAAACTGAAATAGAAGAAACAGAGGAAGCATAAAATCGGAGAAAAAGTATGTTCAACATCCAAGAAGAATTAAAGAAGCTTCCGGACCAGCCGGGTGTCTACATTATGCATGACAGCCGCGAGGTGATTATCTATATTGGTAAGGCAGTCAGTCTGCGTAAACGTGTGCACCAGTATTTTCAGCCGAGTCATGATGAGGGCATCAAAAAGGCGCAGATGGTAAAACAGATTGCCCGCTTTGAGTATATCGTTACAGACTCAGAACTGGAAGCTTTGGTATTAGAATGTAATTTAATAAAAGAGCATCGTCCCAAATACAATACGATGCTTCGGGATGATAAAACGTATCCGTACATTAGGGTGACTCTTGGAGAAGATTTTCCAAGGGTCCTCTTTTCACGTCAACAGAAGAAAGATAAATCCCGCTATTTTGGACCGTATACCAGTGCAGGCGCAGTAAAAGACACGATAGAAATGATAAATAAACTTTATCAGCTCCGTACCTGTAACCGGAATCTTCCAAGAGATACCGGCAAGGAGCGTCCGTGTCTGAATTATCACATTCATCAATGCGATGCACCATGCCAGGCGTATATCAGTAAAGAGGATTATCGGGAAAAGATTGACGCAGCATTAGAATTTTTGAATGGTAATTATACAGGAATTATTAAGTCATTGGAAGAAAAAATGTTACAGGCTTCCGAAGATATGGAGTTTGAAAAAGCGATAGAATACAGAGAGCTGCTCGGCAGTGTAAAGCAGATTGCTCAAAAGCAAAAAATTACCCACACCAATATCGAAGATAAAGATATCATTGCGTTGGCAAAAGATGAAAACGATGCAGTGGTGCAGGTATTTTTTATTCGTGGTGGAAAACTTATCGGGCGAGACCATTTTTATATGCGCATAGGTACGGAAGAACATAGAACTCAGATATTGACAACATTCATCAAACAGTTTTATTCCGGAACGCCATTTATTCCAAGAGAAATTATTTTACCACAGGAGATTGATGATAGAGAGATTTTAGAAAACTGGCTTGCAGAACGACGTGGCAGTAAAGTATATATCCGTATTCCTCAAAAAGGTGTGAAAGAAAAGCTAGTAGAACTGGCGCAGAAAAATGCCAGACTTGTTTTGAATCAGGACAAAGAAAAAATGCGTCGCGAAGAAGGAAGAACCATCGGTGCTGTAAAAGAAATCGAGAAGTTATTGGATACGAAAGGCATTGTCCGTATGGAGGCGTATGATATATCGAATATTAACGGTTTTGAGACGGTTGGCTCTATGATTGTTTATGAGAAAGGGAAGCCAAAACGTAGTGATTACCGTAAATTTAAACTTCGCACGATTACAGGACCGGATGATTATGCATCCATGCATGAGGTGCTTACCCGAAGATTTACGCATGGTATGAGTGAGCAGCAAGAATTGAAAGAAAAAGATTTATCCGAAGAGTATGGCAGTTTTTCTCGATTCCCGGATTTGATTATGATGGACGGTGGCCGTGGACAGGTAAATATTTGTTTACAGGTGTTAGAAGAACTGGGCTTAGATATTCCGGTCTGTGGTATGGTAAAAGATGACAACCACAGAACACGCGGTTTGTATTATAATAATATCGAGATACCGATAGATACGCATAGTGAGGGATTTAAGCTGATTACCCGTATTCAGGATGAGGCGCATCGTTTTGCGATTGAATATCATCGTTCTTTGCGAAGCAAAGAGCAGGTACATTCCGTGTTGGATGATATTCCGGGTATTGGACCATCCAGAAGAAAGGCGCTGATGAAAAAATATCAGTCGTTAGATGCTATTAAAGCTGCCAGTGTAGAAGATCTGATGGATACAGAGAGTATGAATGAGAAAGCTGCGCAGGCTGTGTACGAATTCTTTCACAAATCCGCAGGGAATATGAACGAATAGTTACTGTTTGCGAGGTACGAGTGAACAGTAACAACAATCGCTCATTTGCTGTTTGTAGCAAGTTGAAGAAATACAGGAAATATGCTATATTGTAATTATTCAGAGCCAAGACGATTTTCATGAAATACAGGCAGTCGGTTTGTTTGGGCACTGAATAATTACGCAATATCATAGAAAGGTGCGTGTACGAATATGAGTGGAACGACAAATGGAGTTGGAATATCAAAGATAGTACAGATTATGGACCTTTATAATTTTTTGCCGGATATAGAGTTAAAGGGACATCGTGTTATGATTAATGACGTGAATCGTCCGGCATTGCAGCTTAGTGGATTCTTTGAGCATTTTGAACAGTCGCGTGTTCAGATTATCGGTAACGTAGAATATACGTATCTTCAGCATATGGATACAGAACGCAAAAAAGAGATTTATACGGAGTTCATGTCATATGACATACCATGTATTATCTTTTGTAGAGATTTGCAGCCGGATGAACTTTTTTTGGAAATTGCAGAGGCAAATAATATCCCGGTTCTGGGAACGAAGCGCAGCACATCAGAATTCATGGCAGAGTTGATTTACTGTCTGGGTGAATGGCTTGCACCATGTATTTCTATCCATGGCGTTTTGGTAGACGTATATGGCGAAGGACTTTTAATCATGGGTGAAAGTGGTATCGGTAAGAGTGAGGCTGCTTTGGAATTATTACGCCGTGGTCATCGTCTGGTTACGGATGATGTGGTAGAAATCCGTAAAATTAATGAACACAAATTAATCGGTACGTCACCGGACATTACCAGATATTTTATTGAACTTAGAGGTATTGGTATTGTAGACGTGAAGAACCTGTATGGTGTAGAAAGTGTAAAAGAAAAACAGGAAATAGACCTCGTGATTAAGTTGGAAGAGTGGAAGAAGGACAAAGAATATGACCGACTTGGAATGGAAGAGGAATATACGGAGATTTTAGGTAATAAGGTTGTATGTCATTCTCTGCCGATTCGTCCGGGACGAAATCTTGCAGTTATCTGTGAGACCGCAGCGGTAAATCATCGTCAGAAGAAGCAAGGATATAATGCGGCTCAGGAATTATACCGCCGTTGGCAGGAAAATATGACAAAAAGCAACGACGAGGAAGAATAGAATCAGATATTAGATAAGCAAAGCTTATAAAATATAGAGTCTCATAACATTAGGGACGTAGAAAGAGAAGAAACAGGAGAATGAAAGAATTATGGACAGAAAAAACGCTTGGGAGAAATATCCGGTAGGAGAAAAAAGAGATGCGGTAATGGCATTTGCAGAAGATTATCGCAAATTTATTTCAGAATGTAAGACAGAACGTGAATGTGTAACTTACACAATCGAATTGGCAGAAAAAGCAGGATTTGTAAATCTTGACACTGTAATTGCAAATGGCGGAACATTAAAAGCCGGTGATAAAGTATATGCGAATAACATGGGCAAAGGTCTTGCTTTATTTGTAATGGGTAAGAAGAGTTTAGAAGCAGGTATGAGCATTTTAGGCGCACATATCGACTCTCCACGTTTAGACTTAAAACAGGATCCATTATATGAGAACACCGACTTTGCGTTACTTGATACACATTATTATGGTGGCATCAAAAAATATCAGTGGGTAACACTTCCATTAGCACTTCATGGAATTATTGTGAAAAAAGATGGTACAGTGGTAAATGTAAACGTAGGTGATAAGCCGGGCGACCCTGTATTTGGTATTACAGACTTATTACCACATCTTGCAGCAGAACAGATGGAGAAAAAAGCAGGCAAGATTATTGAAGGTGAGAATCTTGACGTACTTATCGGAAGCATTCCATTAGATGACTCTGATAAAGAGGACAAAGACAAGGCAAAAGAAAAAGTAAAAGCCAATATCATGAATCTTTTAACAGCAGAATATGGTATAGAAGAAGAAGACTTCCTTTCAGCAGAAATCGAAGTGGTACCGGCTGGTGATGCAAGAGATTATGGTTTTGACCGCAGTATGATTATGGGTTACGGACATGATGACAGAGTATGTGCTTACCCATCTTACGCAGCGATTGCAGATATGGTAGATCCGGAATACACAAGCGTATGTTTATTAGTTGATAAAGAAGAAATCGGAAGCGTTGGTGCAAGCGGCATGCAGTCACGTTTCTTTGAAGATACTGTAGCAGAAGTAATGAATTTAGCAGGCGAATACTCAGAACTCAAATTACGCCGTGCATTGAGAAATTCAAAAGTGCTTTCTTCTGACGTGTCAGCAGCGTTTGATCCAAACTTCCCATCTGTTATGACAAAGGCAAATACTGCATATTTCGGAAAAGGTCTTGTATTTAACAAATACACTGGTTCAAGAGGAAAAGGCGGTTCTAACGATGCCAATGCAGAATATGTTGGTCAGTTAAGAGATATTATGGAACGTAACGAGGTTACATTCCAGACCGCAGAACTTGGTAAAGTAGACCAGGGTGGCGGTGGAACCATCGCTTACATTCTTGCGAACTATGGCATGAACGTAATTGATAGCGGTGTAGCAGTACTTAATATGCACGCACCATGGGAAATCATCAGCAAAGTTGATTTATATGAAGCATATAGAGGATATGTAGCATTCTTAAAGGAAAAATAATATGTATAACGAGTTTTTGAACGAGTTAAAAGAAAAAATAGATGCTTCCTGGATTTATGAAAATGAACCAATGAAGCAGCATACAACATTTCGTGTAGGCGGACCGGCGGATGTGTTGGTAAAACCTGATGTGGAAAGCCTGCCGGATGTGATTGCGTTGTGTAAAAAACATAATCTGCCGTACCATGTAATTGGTAACGGCAGTAACCTGTTAGTTGGAGATAAAGGTATCCGCGGTGTTGTGATTGTGATGACCAATCGCGCAGGTGGTATTGTCTGTGATGGTGAAGTGATTACTGCGGGAGCAGGATGCACTTTGGGACAGATTGCAATCCTAGCAGCAGGAATCGGACTTGCAGGATTTGAATTTGCGGCAGGGATACCGGGGACATTAGGTGGTGCGGTTGTAATGAATGCCGGTGCATATGGCGGAGAGATGAAGGATGTTATCACAAGTGTCAAGGTTTTGGATGCAGAAGGTAATATCAAAGATTTATCCGTGGAAGAACTGGACTTAGGCTATCGTCATAGCTGTATTCCTGAGAATGGTTATCTGGTATTACAGGTAACGATGAGACTTCGCAAGGGGGACGTTGCAGAGATTCGTACCAGAATGGCTGAATTACGTGAGCAGAGACTTACAAAGCAACCATTGGAATATCCAAGTGCAGGAAGTACATTTAAACGTCCAACCGGATATTTTGCAGGCAAATTAATTATGGAAGCAGGGCTTAGAGGTTATCAGGTGGGCGGAGCTCAGGTGGCAGAAAAGCATTGTGGCTTCGTAATTAATAAAGATGGTGCAACTGCAGCAGATATTATGCAGTTGATGCAGGATGTTTCTGATAAAGTAGAAGCACAGTTTGGTGTAAAATTGGAACCGGAAGTAAAAATGATGGGAGAATTTTAGTTTATGAAATTCGTGATTTTAACCGGAATGTCAGGTGCAGGCAAAAGTACTGCCCTTAAAATGATGGAAGATATTGGTTTTTATTGCGTAGACAATCTGCCAATTCCTTTATTGGAAAAGTTTGTGGAGCTTTCTGAAATTCAGAATGCGGAACTGCAGAAAGTTGCATTGGGGATCGATGCGCGAAGTGGACAGGCATTGGAAGAATTGCGCGAGGTTTTAGAACGTATTGAAGCAAAGGGAGAGGATTTTGAAATCCTTTTCTTAGATGCGGACGACAGTGTTTTGGTAAAACGCTATAAAGAGACCAGAAGAAGCCACCCATTATCACCGAATGAACGTGTAGATAAAGGAATTGAATTAGAGAGAGAACGTTTGGCATTTTTAAAGCAGCGTGCAGATTATATCTTAGACACCAGCCAGCTTTTGACCAGAGAATTAAAGGCAGAGATTGAGAAAATCTTTTTAAAGAATCAGGATTATAAAAATCTATTTATCACTGTGCTGTCTTTTGGTTTTAAATATGGTATTCCGGTAGATTCTGATTTGGTTTTCGATGTACGATTTCTCCCGAACCCATATTATGTAGAAGGACTTCGGGCAAAGACCGGTAATGATACAGAGATTCAGGAATATGTACTTCAATTTAAGGAAGCTCATATGTTTTTGGATAAACTGACAGATATGGTAGAGTTTTTAATTCCAAACTATATTGCAGAAGGCAAGAATCAGCTCGTTATTTCTATTGGTTGTACCGGTGGTAAGCATCGTTCGGTAACGTTGGCGAATGAATTGCACAAGCGTCTTTCCGGTAAGACTGAGTATGGACTTAAAATAGAGCATCGCGATATTGGGAAAGATGCGTTAAGAGGGAAATAAATGTCATTTTCAAGTGAAGTAAAAGAGGAATTGTTTCACCATGTAGGAAAAAGCAGACATTGTCAGATTGCTGAAATGGCTGCGATTATGGCATGGGAATCAGATAATCCTTTGACGGATGAGAAAAAATATATTTTATTTCAACATCTGTGTGACACGGAAAGTTTAGAAGGCAGTTCCATGCAGAAGATGTACGAAGCGGTAAAAATGTGGGATCATGAGGCAGGCATTCCGATTTTGCGTGATACAGTAGATGGGATATTGATACAGCAGAGCTGTTGTAAACGGGCATATATCAGAGGTGCTTTTTTGGCAGCAGGTTCTATCAGCGATCCAGAGAAATCTTATCACTTTGAGGTGGTATGCCGGACACATGAGCAGGCAGAACAGTTGAGAGAAGTGATTAATACATTTGCAATGGATGCAAAAATTGTGGAGCGCAAAAAACATTTTGTTGTGTACTTAAAAGAAGGTTCCCAGATTGTAGATATTTTAAATGTTATGGAAGCCCATGTGGCACTCATGAACTTAGAGAACGTAAGAATTTTAAAGGAAATGCGGAATTCTGTAAACCGGAAGGTAAATTGTGAAACCGCTAATATCAGTAAAACGGTAAATGCAGCGGTGAAGCAGTTAGAAGATATTATTTACGTACGGGATACGATAGGATTTGAGACGCTGCCGGATAATTTGAGAGAAATCGCTGAACTGCGATTAGAATATCCGGAAGCTCCTTTAAAAGAACTGGGTACATATTTAAATCCGCCGGTTGGCAAGTCGGGTGTGAATCACAGACTTCGTAAAATCAGCACTTTGGCAGAGGCTGAACGAGGACGGATTAAGTAAAAGAGGGTATTAGAAGTAGAAATGAAAAAGTTATTGTTTGTATTTAATCCATTTTCAGGAAAGGCATTGATAAAAAATCATTTGTTTGAAATCGTGGATACGATGGTAAAAGCAGACTATGATGTGACGATTTATCCAACGCAGCGGGCGAATGATGCCAAAGAGAAAGTGGAAAAAGAAGCGGCACAGTATGATTTAGTAGTGTGCAGCGGTGGAGACGGCACGTTAGACGAGACAGTATCAGGTTTGATGAATTGTGGAAAAAGAATTCCACTGGGGTATATTCCGGCAGGAAGTACGAATGACTTTGCTACTTCATTAGGAATTCCGAAGGACATGGTACGTGCTGCGGACATTGCGGTAAATGGCAAACCATTTTCTTGCGATGTAGGATGGTTTAATGGTAATAACTTTGTGTATGTAGCAGCTTTTGGATTGTTCACAGAGGTTTCCTATAAGACAAGCCAGGAATGGAAAAATGTGCTCGGACATGCTGCCTATATTTTGGAAGGAATTAAGAGTCTTCATGAGATTCCGTCGTTCCGTATGCAGGTAGAATGTAATAATTGCTGTTTTCAGGATGAATTTATCTACGGTATGATTACCAATTCCACATCTGTAGGCGGTTTTAAAGGCATGACCGGAGATGATGTAGAACTAGACGATGGTGTTTTTGAGGTGACACTTATTAAAAAACCTAGGAACCCGAGGGAGTTGAATGAAATCATTGTGTCTTTGGCAAATCTGATTGATGACACAGATATGATTTATTCTTTTAAAACGAAGTATGTGAAGTTCACAGCGAAAAAAGAGATACCGTGGACGTTAGATGGCGAATATGGCGGAGACCATATTGAAGTAGAGATTCGAAATTTACAGCAGGCGGTAGATATTCAGGTTGAAAACTGAGAAGAAGTGAGCTATAATAGCAGTTAGAGAAAATATTTTTATAATTATAAAATGGAGGAACGAAAAATGTTAGTATCTGCAAAAGAAATGTTAGACAAAGCAAAAGCTGGTCACTACGCAGTAGGACAGTTTAACATCAACAATTTAGAATGGACAAAATCTATTCTTTTAACAGCACAGGAATTAAAATCCCCAGTTATCTTAGGTGTATCTGAAGGTGCTGGTAAGTACATGACAGGATTTAAGACTGTTGCAGCTATGGTTAAAGCTATGGATGAAGAATTAGGAATCACAGTTCCTGTAGCTTTACACTTAGACCACGGCTCATACGAAGGATGCTACAAATGTATTAAAGCAGGCTTCACATCAATCATGTTCGATGGTTCACACTATCCAATCGAAGAGAACGTTGCTAAAACAACAGAATTAGTTCACGTTGCTCATGCATTAGGATTATCTATCGAAGCAGAAGTTGGTTCTATCGGTGGTGAAGAAGACGGCGTTATCGGCGCTGGCGAATGTGCAGATCCAGCAGAATGTAAGATGATCGCTGACCTTGGCGTAGATATGCTTGCAGCTGGTATCGGTAACATCCATGGTAAATATCCAGCAAACTGGGCAGGTCTTAGCTTCGAGACATTAGACGCTATCCAGCAGCAGACTGGCGAAATGCCATTAGTTCTTCATGGTGGTACAGGTATCCCAGAAGATATGATTAAGAAAGCTATCTCTCTTGGCGTTGCTAAGATTAACGTTAATACAGAATGTCAGTTAGCATTCCAGGAAGCTACACGTAAGTACATCGAAGCTGGTAAAGACTTAGAAGGTAAAGGATTTGACCCTCGTAAGTTATTAGCTCCAGGTGCAGAAGCTATCAAAGAATGTGTTAAGACAAAAATGGAATTATTTGGTTCTGTTGGTAAAGCTGAATAATAATAATTACATACGAATATTACACAAAAGTACAGGGTGCTCTATTTTGGAGTACCCTGTTTTTAAACAATAATTTGTTGCTGGAATAATTGACAATGTAAACAAAAACGTATATAATTGCAATATAATGAAATGCTGTTAATATATTTTATTGTTGAGGAGTGATATTATGGCAACAGTACCAACGCAGGTAAGAATAGATGAAGAATTAAAAAGACAATCAATGGAATTATTTTCACAACTTGGTATAGATATGTCGAGTGCTATGAATATGTTTTTAAAACAGTGCGTTATGAGAGGCGGACTTCCGTTTGCAGTGGAAATTCCACAGTATAAAACAGAAGTGTTGGAAGCGATGGAAGAAGCAAGAAGACTCAGCAGAGATTCAAATACAAAGAAATATGTCAGTTTCGCAGAAGCGTTAGAGGACTTAGAAGATGAGATATGATTTAATATTAACGGGTAAGTTTAAAAAAGGATTAAAACTTGCTAGAAAAAGAGGATTAGATATTAAATTATTGGAAAATATTGTTGATAAACTACAGAATGGTATTACGTTGGAGGATAAATATCGGGATCATGAATTGAAAGGAAAATTTAAAGGCTTTCGAGAGTGCCATATTCAGCCGGACTGGTTATTAATGTATCTTATAGAGGATAATGTGCTTACATTGACGTTAGTTGATACAGGTACACATTCAGATTTGTTTAAATTATAGTTGAGAGAAATTAAAGATTAAAATAGAAGTACAGGGTGTTCCGTCAGACAGGAATACCCTGTTTTTAGTATAGTGATAAGTATAGAAAGATTCATTAAGTGATTGTTTTATCTCGCAAGCTGTCACCGGATAATTTTTTGTTATTTTGTTTTATAAAAGCTTTTCCCTGTTCTATATAAATTTCTTTCTGTTCTACTGATAGAGAGCGAAATATACGGAGAAGGATTTCTTCATCATGGGTAATGGGAGAATTATGCTTGTGATTAAGCAGGAAATCAGCAGAAACTTGAAAATAATCACAGATACGTATTAATGTTGTGTAGTCTGGCTCACGTATATTACGAATGTAATTGCCGAGCGCAGCAGGAGTAATATCTAATTCTAAAGCTAATTGCTTTTGTGTCATATCATGTTTTTCTAGTAATTCTTTTAAATTATCACCAAGTTTCATAAAAAACCACCTTCTTTTTATAGTTTGGAAATAATCGAAATGTTTGTTTTCATGGTATTAGTCTTGTTTATCATACTTTTAATATTGCTAATCGAATAAAAAATAAACAAAACGAATTGCAATATACACAGTTTGTGTTATAATAATAGAAATTAAGGAGGAAATGAATATTTACAAATTTGATAGAAATCAAAGAAGTCATAGAAAAAATACTTTTACGGAGATTATTATCCGGCAGGATAGGAAAATAATTTTATAAGCATATGAGGAAAGTGAGGAAAAGTGATGAGTAATAAGAAAATTGTAATACCTAAGGGAATGTTTGAAGGAAATTGTTCGGATTGTATGTATGCAAATTTTAGAGATCGTGATGATTATGGAAGAGTGCGTTGTGAAGGTGGATATGGTGGATATAACAGACCAGACGATAGAAATGGTTGTTTTCATTATGAAAGAAAATAGGAAGTAAAATATTTTATCTATGTTCTGCCGGAAATATGGTTGTAAATAATTATGAGTAGAGGTGTTTCGAATAAATATCTCTATTAAAATAGAAACATGAAGAGAATAGTATTTTAGAATTTATTGTATATTTGGAGAAAATATGGAAGAAAGGGGAACAAGATGACAGAAGCAGAATTAAAACAAATTGGATATATCAGAAAAAATTATGGAAAAAATGGAGATGATAATAGATTCCAATGTTTTCACTGTAAATATGCATCTCTTACAGAGGAGAGTAGAGAAAAAATTATATGTAGTAAGTGGAATGTTATAACTAATGAAGATGATAAATGTAATGCATTTGAGTTTCATCAATTATGGGCATTTAATCAGATGGACGAGGATCGAATTCGGCGTAAGAAAAAAATGGAGGACTATAAAGCAAATAGAAACGAAGGTTGTTATATTGCGACTGCAGTCTATGGAGGATATGATCAGCCGCAGGTTTTGGTGTTGAGAAAATTCCGAGATGAGGTTTTGAAGAAGAATTTTTTCGGGAGGATATTTATTAAGATATATTATGCCTTTAGTCCTAATATGGCGATAAAATTAAAAGACCATACTTATATTAATAAGAAAGTAAAAAATATATTGGATAAATTAGTAGAAAAACTAGAAAAGAAATAGTAGAGGTAGGGTATTAAAAAAGTACAAATGTGTGTCGGTTAATTATTTTGGGTTTGTATAGTGTAATGAAAAGGAGAATGGCTATGGGGTATTTTGATGGAGAAGGTATTTATAGAGAAGATGGCGAGGGCGGATATGATGCTAAGGGATATTATAGAGATAAGAGCTGGTGGAGTAATAGCTATTAAATATAATTTAAAATTATTGGAGTGTTAAATGAAGATACATCAAAATGTAATAGAAAGCATATTACAAAAAATGCCAACAATACCGCCAGAGAAAGGTGGTATTATTGGGGGCAAAGATGGAGTAGTTACTGTTTGGGAGTATGATGAGGGATATACAAGAAGTGGATGTGTATATTATCCGAATGTTGAACATTTGAATGCAGTGATTGCATCATGGATAGAGAACGGATTAGATTTTATGGGAATATTGCATGTCCACTTTGGTAATGCAAGAACGTTATCAAAAGGTGATATATCTTATATAGAGAGGATATTAAGGGCAATGCCGGATACAGTAACGCGGTTGTCATTTCCCATTATAGTTCAGCCGGATAGAGAAATTGTGTCATACGTTGCTCAAATAGATTTTTCAGGTAAACTTTTGATAGAAAAAGAGGAAGTGGAGATATATGAAGCAAAAATAATTTGAATACATAAGTTTATTGAGAAAGAAAAGGAAAAAAAGTTATGGAAAAGAAGAGTATTGTAATTCCAGAGGGACGTTTTGAGTCTAATTGTGAAAGTTGCAAATTTGGGTATAATGATGCTAATGGTTTATATTGCGCGATGTACAGAAGGACAGTTATGTTGAGTGAAGTGAGTAATGAAAAGTGTCCGAAATATAAGATGAGATTAAAAGATAAAATAATGGCGGGATTAGGCATATATTTTCTACTAGCAGGGCTTGTTTTTGTTGTAGAACTAATGTCGTGTGGAAGATAAGGGAAGTAGTATAGAGACAATTATACATAAAGTACAAGGTGTGTCATTAAATTGATGGACCTTGTATTTTTTATTTAATAACTATAAGAAAAATTAATAAATCTATTAAAAACTTATTAGTTGACAAGATAAATAAATAGGAAGTAATATAATATCAATTAATGGATAAGATGATATTAGCATGGGTAGTTTTTGAAGAAGAAAGGATATGCAAAATGACTGAAAAAGAGTATTGCAATGTAGCGGATTTTTTTGGTGAAAATGTATTTAACGATTCTGTGATGCAGGCTCGTTTACCAAAGAAAGTCTATAAAAAGCTTCATGAGGTGATGGAAGAAGGACGTGAACTGGATTTAGAGACAGCCGATGTAGTTGCACACGAGATGAAGGAATGGGCGATTGAAAAAGGTGCGACACATTATACTCACTGGTTCCAACCGCTTACAGGTGTTACTGCGGAAAAACATGACGCTTTTATTACTGCGCCAATGGAAAACGGCAAAGTTTTGATGAGTTTTTCCGGTAAAGAGTTAATTAAAGGTGAGTCCGATGCATCTTCTTTCCCTTCCGGTGGTTTGCGTGCGACTTTTGAGGCAAGAGGATATACAGCATGGGATTGTACTTCACCGGCGTTTGTCAGACAGGACGCAGCAGGTGCAACTTTGTGTATTCCGACAGCATTTTGTTCTTATACAGGCGAAGCATTAGACCAGAAAACACCATTATTACGTTCTATGGAAGCGATTAACGAACAGGCACTTCGTCTGATTCGTTTATTTGGTAATACAACTTCAAAGAGAGTGACACCATCCGTTGGACCGGAGCAGGAGTACTTCTTAGTAGACAGAGAGAAATATTTACAGAGAAAAGATTTGATTTTTACAGGTCGTACGTTGTTCGGGGCTATGCCTCCAAAAGGACAGGAGATGGATGACCATTATTTTGGAAGTATCCGTGAACGTATTGCAGCATATATGCGAGATGTGAATGTAGAGTTGTGGAAACTTGGTGTATCTGCAAAGACTCAGCATAACGAAGCTGCACCGGCACAGCACGAATTGGCACCAATCTACGCACCAGCGAATATTGCAGTAGACCATAACCAGTTAATCATGGAGACATTGAAAAAAGTGGCTGGTCGCCATGATTTACACTGTTTACTCCATGAGAAACCTTTTGCCGGTGTAAATGGTTCCGGTAAACATGATAACTGGTCGATTACTACCGATGATGGAATTAATTTATTAGACCCAGGCAAGACACCACATGATAATATTCAATTCTTATTGGTGTTGACTTGTATTTTAAAAGCAGTAGATACACATGCGGATTTATTGCGTGAAGCGGCAGCAGATGTG
The DNA here is from genome assembly GCA_045531555.1 of Roseburia sp. Taxonomy (GTDB): domain Bacteria; phylum Bacillota; class Clostridia; order Lachnospirales; family Lachnospiraceae; genus Roseburia. The sequence goes on from JAZSEF010000023.1 coordinate 104,743, forward strand.
GGAAATGACCATCGTTTAGGAGCAAACGAAGCACCGCCTGCGATTATCTCAGTATTCTTAGGCGAGCAGCTAGAAGATGTACTCACACAGTTAATTAGTACAGGTTCTGCTACCCATAGTTTAAAAGGACAGAAGTTAGAGACTGGTGTAAAGGCGATTCCGGACTTTATGATGGACGCGGCAGACCGTAACAGAACATCTCCGTTTGCATTTACCGGTAATAAATTTGAGTTTCGTATGGTGGGAGCGATGGACTCCGTTGCACAGCCAAACGTTGTATTAAATACAATTGTTGCAGAGGCATTTAAAGAGGCTTGTGATGAATTAGAGGCTTCTGATAACTTTGCTTTAACAGTACATGATTTAATTAAAAAATATGCTACTGAACATCAGCGTATCGTATTTAATGGCGACGGATATTCAGAAGAATGGGTGAAAGAAGCCAAACGCCGTGGTCTTCCAAATATGAAGACGATGGTAGATGCTATACCGGCATTAAATACACCAAAAGCAGTTGCTTTATTTGAAAAATTTGGCGTATTCACAAAATCCGAATTGGATTCACGTGTGGAGATTGAATACGAATTATACTCAAAAGAGATTAATATCGAAGCAAAAGCGATGATTGATATTGCCACAAAACAGATTATTCCTGCTGTTATTCGTTATACCACAGTTCTTGCAAAATCCATCAACGAAGTGAGAGCGGCTTGCGGTGCGGATGTCAGTGTACAGACGGAGATGCTTATGGAAGTATCTTCACTTTTAGCAGATACCAAGAAGGCTTTGGTGAAACTTGAGGAAGTGACAAAAGTGGCGGCTACTGTTCCACAGGGTAGAGAACAGGCAGTATATTATCGTGATGAGGTGACGAGTGCCATGACTGCACTTAGAGCTCCGGTTGATAAACTTGAAATGCTTGTAGATAAAGAAATGTGGCCAATGCCATCATATGGAGACCTTATTTTTGAGGTATAAGCGTTTTTATAGATAGTTTTAAATAAGATATTTTGAAATATAAGAATAGCCTTGGTAATTTCTATTTCTGCGGGTGCCCGCATGTAAGAAGAATTACTAGGGCTTTTTTGATGGTGTAATTAAATTGGGATTTGTGGATGTAATTTTCGACATAGTGTCCGATTAATTGATAAACATCTAAAAATAGTCGGGTGCAATTTTAATCATCTGCCCGACTAACTGTTGAATAGCTAAATTTAGTCGGGGGATAAATATAGGACATACCCCTACTAATTCGAAAAAACAACGAAAACGTCGGGTATGAAAAATAGTTTGTAACCGATTAAAAGCATAAAATTCCGTAATAGTCGGGCTCACAGAAAGAGTTGCGACCGACTAAAAACGTAAATTCTTAGAAAAGTCTGG